>JBGPCF010000077.1:0-30176 GCA_041481635.1 Terriglobia bacterium
CCCTTGCCAACTCCCTCTTGCTCATCTCGGTTCTCCCCAATCAAACCTCCCCTCGGAGGTCCCATTAGGGGACATTTCTATCGAGCACAAAAGGGGACATTATCATCGAGGCACAACAGCACTACTTGCAACGACGCCCGCACCGACTGACCGACCCAGTGCCTCAGCGGCTGGGCGGAATGCTGACCTACTATTATCGTCCTGAGTTTTCCTCTCGCTGATCGTCAGATAGTTTTGTTGATGCCCGCCCTTTTGCAACGCAAAGGTGGACGTTTATCCGACTCCGGGGCCTGTCATAGAAATGTCAAACTCATTGCGGTAAATCGCGCCAAAAAGTGGACAAAGGGAGAAAAGAGTAAGGGGGAAGTGAAATGGCCAGTTCTGTCACAACTTGCTGATTTCCTTCGGTCGGCGCCAGCTCCTGGAAGATTTCGTAAAGTTAGTCGATGGCTGTTAACCGAAGGGGTCCAGGTTCGAGTCCTGGCCGAGGAGCCACCTCTCGCTAATTCCTTTAAGTCCTCCCTGAATCTCCCTGCCAGATAAGTTTGTTTAAGTCCACGTTCGATGTTAGACCCAATACTCCGTTCCATCATAGCCCCTGCCTTCGGTGGCCACCATCCTTACCATTTTCTACAAGCGACTGCCGAGTTTGGAGTCGATTCAAGGTAAACTCAATGCGGATCGCTTAATCTGCCGAGGGAGGCGCACTGAAATGGCAAAATTTATCCTTGGATTGATCTTAGGCATCATCTTGGTTCCCGTGGCTGTGATTCTATATTTGATTTCGGGTTACGCGCCCGCGGCTGCCTCTGACCCGCCCATGCCGTTTGAAAAAACAATTGCGAGAGCGGCCCTTGGCGCGAAAATCAGTAAGGAAATGCCCGCCACTGTGGCGATCCCAGTCAATGAAGCAAACCTCATGGAGGGCGCCAACCAATATCGAGTGAATTGCGCCATGTGCCACGGCCTGCCAAAACAGCCCGCTCCGATCATAGCCAAGGGTATGTTCCCCACTGCTCCGCAACTCTTTAAGGAGGGCGGAGGGGTGGCCGATGATCCAGCTGGCGAGACTTTTTGGAAAGCCAAAAATGGGATCCGCCTGACCGGCATGCCAGGTTTCAAAGGGTCATTGACAGAGGTGCAGCTGTGGCAAGTAAGTATTTTGCTGGCTAACGCGGATAAGCTTCCTGCATCAGTCCAGCAGGCCCTGGCTGGGGCGCCGGCTCCCTTAACCCAACCCACTGAGCCTGCGAAATCGACGCAATCAAAATAAATCCACGGCGCGGGAACTCCCCGGCGAAAAAACAATAGGCTGAGGTTCATCACGGACAATTCTCGCGGGATGCGGCGGTGGATTAACTTGCGCAAGAGCGCGCGTTTAAAAGAAGATGTAGCGAGAGTTTACCGAAGATCCGACTGAGAATTTACCACTTTGCCCGGAAGGGCCGAAGGATCTGTATAGTTGATATGAGCCTTTTCCCGGCAACTAATAGCTCAATGTTACGATAATATTCTCGAGATAGCTTCCCGCGTTTGCCTGATTTTGGCCCGTCGGGATGCGCCCGTAGATCGTGGATTGGCGAGTCACGGAGGTTTGCGTGAGCGCGTAACTGTCATTTACAACGGAAGTCCCTCCGCTGCCATCGCCCCATATTTGAGACCGGCTTGAGTCGACATACAAATTGTAATTCAAGTTGACCGCTCCCGTACTGATCCGGCGATTGGCATACGTTCCGGCTCCCGCATTTAATTGAATCGAGTAGCTCACGTTGTCTCCAAGAGTACCGGAGCAAGTGACGGAGATCGTGCCGCTGGTGTCCCTCTGAGCGTTTCCAATCGAATCATAGGCGCCAAACGCCACGCCATTGGCTGAGACATCACAGGTTGCCGCGGCGGCAAATCCCGCTGAGACGGCGGAGAGAACCATCAGGAGGATGAAGTTGACCACTCTATTCATAAGGTAACCTCCCTGCATGTGATCGGCCCGATGCGGGGCAACGGTGTTGCCTTGAGAGGGGCAGGAATTGTGGCTTCGCACCTTGACCTCCCCCAACTTACCAGGAGATGCACTGGAAACGAAAGTGAGGAAACAAAGACCTCGCCGCGAAAGGCCACGAGATAGAGTTGCGGGTCGCTGCCCACTTTGACCTCAGCGCCAAGAGGGACCGGTTCGCCGTTCGATGTGGTTAAGATAAATAGAGCGCCTGTGATTTTGGACGCCTCGAAGCGGACCATGACGCCCGTGCGGGGCATGGGGGCAACCGTCTTCTCGCTGAAATCCATTTGCATCTGGACGGGCACTCCTGAATCGTCGAGATAGAGGGTATTCCTGTCGTAGGGGACGAGATTGGGGATGAGGGCGATTCCGCGCCTGCTCGTGGTAGCGCTAAACTGGTTGTTCGCGTAGACGCGCACCTTTGGGCTGCCAGGCACTTCGACAATCGCAAAGCTGTCGTTTAGCCAGCGGGATAGAACGATGTGCTTGTGCATCAAGACAAAGCTTCCGGTTTCCTCGAAGCGGAGATCGACTCCTCCCTTGTTCTGCTCTGACTCCAGCGTATAGCGCCCAAAATTGTTCTGCAGGTCAAATTCCGCTCCGGCATGCTGAGGTCCTGTAGTATTAAAGCGGGCACGATACCCGTAACCGTTCCCCACCGGGAGTTGCTGTGACATATCAATCGTCGAAGCCAGCCGGCCGCCCTCGAAATTGGTTGTGGTAACCATCATGCGGCGGGGCGACAAAGGAATGGTGACCGTTAATGCCCCTGTCATTTTCCGGCTGAGGTCCGGTGAGTAGCTCACGTACAAGCTGAGATAGGCACCGCCCGGCAGACGAATACCCAGGGAGGAAGTCACTGCCCGGAAGCGCATGTTGTCCTGCCGAAGGGTGTCGTGGCGGCGTTGCTGATCCAGGAAGCCCAGTGAGAAGGAAGTCCGATTCCCAATGGTGCGCGTGACTTGTGCCTGCGCGATGATCCTTGGCGCTCGTTCGCCCGCCAGCATGCCGAGTTGCTGAAAACTGCTGCTCGCAACCTGGGCCATGGCAGAGATTCCCAAAGACCGGGCCTGGTGGCCCACTTGTCCATATACCAATCCGCCTCCGCCCAAGCCCGAGTGACTGATGGCGACTCCTCCGGATACGAGCCCTACCGGAAGCAACGGAAGGTCCGCGCCAATCCCGATGGTCTGGTTGCGGGCCAGGGCTTCCCCGCGAAAATCCAGCGTCAAAGAGTTGGAGATTCCTCGACGCAACGTACCCGCAAGAAACGCCTGTCCGTATCCCAAGCTTTTGGTCCCAATGTCGTGACGCAAACTTCCGCCTTCGACCGTGTACTCATTGATGCCCATCCGCAGGAGTTGCTGAGAGTAGATGTAGGGCTGGCTGATCACTTGCTGGCGGCCCAGAATATCGGTAACCACCATTTGCACGTTGCCTTGCCCGCTGATCACCGGCACGTTGTGAATCGCAAACGGTCCGGGATCAATATTAGAGTGGGCAGCCCGGACATTGTTCACATATACGTCCACTGTGGAAGGTTCCGAAGCCAGCCCAGACAGGCTGGGCAAAACGAAAGGAAGAAAGCCAGGCTGGGTCGAGAATTTGCTCGCATAGCGCACACCGCCGTAGTAGGCCTGGCGAGCCCAGGGCGCAAATGCGCTCACGGAATCGCCAATGGTCAACGAGCTCATGCGCCCGGGGAAATCATGAACGAATTGAGTTTCAAGGCGGATTGGGATCGCAGATCCAAACACGTCCCGTTCAGCGAAACGTGTTGTTAGAAATCCCGCCTTGCTGAAAACACCGAGCTCAACGAGCCCCGCGACTTGATATTTGCCATGCGCCCCGGTGATTTGAAAGTCGTGATTCACGAAAATGCCCATCTCCGATGGAGTCAGTTGCGCCGACTGCCGGCCCGAAAAGTCTACATCTCCTCCCACAAAGGCCAATGGCGGGGCGGTTATCCACAGAGCCTGATCACCTGGATTCAAGCGGGCGCTCATGCCATTCACGCGGAGCGGATAGTAGTCTGCTTCGCCTATGCGCACCGGCGGGGCTTCCGGCAGCCTCAGGTGCCATTTGGCGAACTGCTCTGCGGTTGCAAAGAATTGGCCGGAAAGTAACGCGACCCGCTCGAACTCACCTACCTGCCTGCCATTGATTTTGATTTCCGCCAGGACTTCCACCGGCGGATGATTGTCATGGGAAGAGCTTTGGGCTAATGCGGCATCAAGAGATTTGCTCGCCGCGGAGTTGGTCGAAGATGGAGAAGGTTGAACCGAGGCGAGCATTACTTGTCCATGGGTGAAGGGAGTCCACAGGCAAAACGCCAGAAGGCCAAACCAACTACGGAGCTTTAGGTTCGAGAACGGCATGGAATTCGCCTGAATCGGTGACAGCGACTAACTTGAGACGCACGGCCGCCTTGATTCGTTCGTCGTGGATAAGCCAGGTTCGGTATTGACCCGGCAGAATATACTCAGAGCGTGTTATGCGCAGAGGAGTTCCCTCAGTTGCGTCCGGAACGATCTCAAGGGACTTGATCTGGACATGCACGCTTCCCTGGTTGAACGCTTTGATTTGAAGACCTTGCGTGGTGATATCTACCTGCCACGAGACTTGCGGTTGAGTTGCCTTCCCCGCGTTGTAGAAGATCGGGATGCTGATGCGGAGGACTGTTCGCAGCCCTGTGGATCCGGTGGGGAGGGGTCGAGGAACCTCTTCCAGGATTAGTCGATAAGTGTTTTCGCCCGCCTCGCTCAATGGCTTGAGGAGGCCTAGTCGAATAAACTGCTTCTGTTGCGGCCCCAGCGTAAAGATAGGCGGATTCAGGAGAAACTCATCCGTTTGTGCGTAAACATCTTGATTATCTCTAACATCCCATTTAACCACGTGCACCTGGATGAGGGTGGATTCGTCCGATTGATTTAGAACTTGAAAGTTCATGTATGGCCGCTTCAAGGAGATTTCTATTCGGACCGGAGAAACGCTGAATGTGCCAGCTCGGAGAGGCGTGGTTGCGATGGCCGCGAGCACCAAACCTAGCATCCGTGATTTCCAGCGGTTATTGAATGTCATGGTTGTGTCCTCGTCGGGGCCTTCCGCCTGCGAGCCTCTCTACTGAGTGGCTCGCAGGCGATTAATAGCCCGTACCTTTTGGGTCTGGCATTTGCTGACTTCCCATGCCGTGAGATGAGCTAGAAGGTAATCGTGGCAACAACAGTATCGGTATATCCGCTGCCGGCGGGCTTGTTTTGGCCACCCGCGATCCGCCCGAAGACGCTAACACTTTCGCCAGAACCGATTCCGGTGTACGTCACGCTCGTCGCGTCATCGTTTCCCCACACCGTCAACCTGTCGGCTGCCTTGTAGAGGTTGTAATTCAGAAAATTTGTGCCGTCTGACAAGCGGCGGAGTGGGGCGGAGTCGGTCGAGCCGCCACCGATGTCCGCATTGGCGCCTTGACCAAAGGTGATCTTGGCACTGGTTCCATTCGTGCAAGCCACATTGACGGTGGTCGATTGGTCAAGGGGGCTGGTTTGATTGGTCACGACGGGGTCGTACGCGCCAAAGGCAAGAGTGTTTGCCGAAATCGTGCAGTTGTTGGTCACACTTGCGGTAACTGTCATATCGCTTGTTGCGGTGTTAGAGGCAAAACTGGCGACTGAAGCAACGAGGAAAATCCCTAACAAAAAGCTAACTCGTTTCATTTCCTTCATGGGTTTCCTATCTCCTTGAGACAAATTATGAGGTGGGTTTCCAGCATCACTCAGTGTACTAGCGACCGTTCTCGCATAACCAATATGCACTTGAATCCCCACGCGCGGTCTAATCGGTCCAGCGACTGCATATCTAGGAAACTGTAGGGAGTTAAGCCCTTGCGCGGCTGATAACGGCCTGCCGCATTTTTGCTCGCGGTGTCGCAGTTTTGCGTTTACTGTTCCAAAATGGAACAGTCTTCGGGAAATAGTCAAATAATATATTACCTTATAGTTAAAACCCGAGGCTGGCGGAGCTGCAACAAGGTGAGAATTTTAGGTTTACGCTCCAGGAGCCGAAACTCGGGAGGTGCGCCTCACTGCTCGGCACCGCTGACTTGGAATAAAACATCAGATTATGTACATTGATCCACCCGGGTAAAATGACTAATTGCCCAAACGGGGGTGCCGGATTAACTTGCGCAGATGCGCGAGTTTGAAAGATGATGATAAATATTGCGCTCACTTTGTGCGGCGAGAATGCGCGTGAAGGAAAATGCGTGGGCGCCACGCTTGTCTGAATCCCGAGTAATCCTATGCTGAGTTCCGAGTCTGGCGCTGTCCTGCAGGCACAGGGTTTTTCCCAGAAGGGGCGCGGTTATGCGGTGGCCGCTGGCATCCTGGGTTGGGCGCTGGACGCCTTCGATTTCTTTGTCGTCGTGTTCATGGTGGACACGCTGGCCGAAAATTTCGGTGTGGGCAAAGGTTCGATCATCCTTACTCTGGGCGCCACGCTGGCCATGCGGCCCGTCGGGGCGCTGCTGTTTGGCATGCTCGCCGATCGCTACGGCCGCCGCAAACCTCTGATGGCTGTCGTCGCCTATTTTTCCGTCATTGAAATCTTCAGCGGCCTCGCCCCCAGCTACACGATCTTCTTTGTGCTTCGTGCGCTCTATGGAATCGGCATGGGAGGTTTCTGGGGAGTGGGCGCCTCGCTGACACTGGAAAGCGCTCCGAGCCGGTGGCGCGGCCTGCTCTCTGGCCTGCTGCAAGGCGGCTACCCTCTTGGCTACTTACTCGCCGCCGTGGCGGCGCGGGCTATCCTGCCAGTATGGGGCTGGCGTCCGATGTTTTGGGCGGGAGTCATTCCGGCGGCACTCACCATGTTTGTGGCCTACAAGGCGCCCGAGTCGGAGGCTTGGAAGCAACACCAAATCCCCAGCTTCGCCGGAATTTTCAAGGTGGTCTGGGAACATCGCGACAGTTTTGCCTACCTGGTGCTCACGGTTACCTTGATGATCTTTCTTTCCCACGGCACGCAGGATCTCTACCCCGATTTTCTCAAGACCGCGCACAGCATTCCCTCCAACGTCGTGACCTACCTGGCCATGATTTATAACGTGGGAGCGATTCTCGGCACGCTCTGCTTTGGGCACACCTCGGAAAAGCTAGGCAGGCGCTGGACTATTATCAGTGCGCTGTGTCTGTGCCTTCTGACGATTCCCGCCTGGGCGTTTGGCCATTCGCTGCTGATGCTCGGCGCCGGGGCTTTTATGATGCAATTGGGCGTCCAGGGTGCTTGGGGAGTAATCCCGGCTCACCTCAATGAGCTTTCTCCCGATGCGGTGCGCAGTTTGTTTCCCGGGTTTGTCTACCAACTCGGAGTGTTGTTCGGTTCGCAGACCAATTCGATCGAGTACGCACTGCGGGACCGGCTCGGCTACCAATGGGCGCTGACCACTTTCGAGGGCTTCACGCTCCTCGCCCTCATTGTGGTTTTTGCGCTTGGGCCGGAGCGGAAAGGGAAGAGCTTCCACCGCGAGCCGGTGGGGGCCGAGGTCGTTTAGCGGCTGATACGGGAACGTGCGGGCCGTGGAATGCGGCCTTGTGCAGCGCTGAAGGGAACGCGGCCGTCCGGGAATTACATCTACAAAAGCAGAGGTGAGTCTATGCCACAAGGAAATACCAAGATCTTTTCTATAGCAGTCATTCCCGGGGACGGCATCGGGCGCGAGGTGGTTCCGGCCACTGTCTCGGTTCTCAAGCAACTCGGCGAGCGGTTCGGCATCCGGTTTACTTTTGTTGAACTCGATTGGGGCTCCGATTATTATTTCCAGCACGGGCGAATGATGCCTGCGGACGCACTCGATATTCTGCGCGCTTCGGACGCGATTCTACTGGGCGCCATCGGCCATCCCAAGATCCAGGACAACATCACACTCAACGGTCTCCTGCTCCCCATTCGCCGCGCCTTTGACCAGTTTGTGAATGTCCGCCCAGCGATTTTGTATCCAGGAGTTCAATCGCCCCTGGCCGGAGTGAAGTCTGGGGAGATTGACATGGTGGTGGTGCGCGAGAACACCGAAGGCGAGTACGCACAGGTGGGCGGGTTTGTGCACCACTTTGACGCAAAGGAAGTGGCCGTCCAAACCTCAGTCTTTACGCGGACGGGAGTCGAGCGGGTGATCCGCTACGCCTTCGAGTTGGCGGTGAAGCGCAACGGGCAGAAACGCGTGGCTTCCATCACCAAGTCGAACGCGCAGGCCTACGGAATGGTGTTGTGGGATCGCGTTTTTGAGGAAATCAAGACTCAATATCCCCAAGTTCAAACTGAGTCCCTGTTGGTTGACGCCGCTACCGTCCATTTCCTGAAGCGCCCCCAGACCTTTGATGTGATTGTGGCCTCAAACCTGTTCGGCGACATACTCAGCGACCTTTCTGCCGCGATTACCGGGAGCATCGGGCTGGCGCCCAGCGCCAATCTCGACCCGCTCCGCCGCTTCCCCTCAATGTTCGAGCCCGTGCACGGCTCGGCTCCTGATATCGCGGGGCAGGGCAAAGCGAATCCCCTTGCTACATTTCTATCTGCGGCAATGATGCTCGAGCACCTGGAGCAGGCCGAGGCGGCGAAGGCGCTGGACGGCGCCGTACGGCGCCTGCTTCAAGAAGGGCGCGTGCGGACGCCGGACTTGGGTGGAAGCAATAGCACACAGGAAGTGACCGAGGCGATCCTGAAAGCGGTGAGCCTGCAGTAGCCGCTTTCAGTGGACCCTGTCGGAGCTGGGCGCCATCGTTGCAAGCGGGGTATCCGGACACGTCTTACAAACCACGGCGAAGCCTTTTCCGACGTTCCCGTGATTCGCGCAAATTGTGCGGCGGCAGCGATCACACCGGAAATGCGCGCGATTGTTGCAATCCGCGCAGCGATTGCGGAAGGGCAGGACCGCGTAGTCCATGATCAGACGGTCGAAAGCGGGCGAAATAATTTCCAGCGGAGTGCGGTGATAGCGAATGTAAATCCAAATGGTCATGCTCAGGACAAAGACGATGGCAATGCTTTGAAAAAGCCCTTGGACCACCCAGCTTTGAAAATGCGTGGACAGGTTCACCACCGTCGCGTCAAAGGGCGCCCACGGCGTTAAATTCCAGGAGACAGTGAAATAATCCTCCACCACGTGCATACCAAACGCAAACACAACCATGAACCAAACCACGGGCCGGCGCCAGAAAAAAATCCCGGCCAGGGGAATTACGGCGAGGGTGGTCCCTACATTATGGAAAAGGATGTGGTGGTAGTGGTAGTAGGCATCGCCGCCGCCGAAGAGCGAAAGCCCGTCGAGGTCCGGGCCGGCGCCCGCCAGAGCGATGGCGGCGCGTTCGCGCCGGTTGGTTTGCATCCAATGTGCGAACCACCAGCCATACTGAAGGTGTTGGACCGGACTCAACTTGCCCTCCTCGGTGATTGACGCTCTGCGGATGATAACCGATAATCCCCACGGTTGACGAATTTCGGCGGAGGGAATTCAATCTTCCCGGTGACCTTTTTATCGTTGCAGCCAACGCGCTCGAATGAAGGCGCGAGATGGTAGAGCTGCGACATCGTCCACCCACCTGGGCCATCGCCTGGAGTCTGGCCGTTCTTTTCGCCTTGCTGGCCCTTAACATTCCTGAGCCTGGCTTCCGCCTGGAATACACGCGCATCAAGAATCGCACAGGCATGCCGCTTTGGGTGATTGTATATCTCCCCCAGCCGGCCAAATTTCCGCGCGCCCCTGCCGCGGTGGTGTGCCAGCCCCTGAACGATTCTCCCGAATACAGCCGGATGATGGACCTCGAGCTGGTTAACGACGGATTCGTGGTGCTCGCCTTCGATTGGCGCGGGCGAACGCCGGAGGAAAACCGCCAGTTGCTTCGAGTGCGCACCCAGGAAACGGTCCGCTCTGACGTGGCGGCGGCCATTGCGTATATCCGCTCGCGCCCTGAAGTCGATCCGAAAAAAGTGGTGGTGGCCGGCCATTCGGTGGGTGGGTCGATGGCCCTCGAGGCGGGCATGGAAGACCCTACCCTCGCGGCCGTGGCCTCGGTGGGGATGGAGGCCGATGTCTCGCCGCAGTATCCCAAAAACCTCTTGTGGGCTCTCGGACTTTACGACGAATTCCGCGGCCTCGAACGCATGCGCGCGGTCTTGAAGGAAAGCACGGGCACGGACGCGCTCGAAGAAACTACAGTGGGCGATTTTGCCCAGGGCACCGCGCGCCGACTGAGCGTTTCCCCCTCCTCCGATCATTTCAGTGAATTGCAGGACCGCGAAATACACCGCATGGTGCTCGACTGGTTCCGCCAGGCGGTTGGACTGCCTGCCCAAACGCGGCATTTGTGGATGGAAACCCGCGGCCTGCTGGTGATGCTTGCCTGGGCGGCGGCGCTGACTGGCGCCCTTCTGGCTTTGCGGAGCCTGGCACGCGACCGGCCCAACCGGATTTGGATTTTGCGCGGCGCTGTGGCGCTCGCCCTGTTGGGTATGATTCTCCTCAGCCGGGTGCGCGGGCCCGAATTCATTCAGGCCACTGTCGCGGTCTTCGACCTCGCTGTAATGGTGCTGCTCTCCGGATTGCTTTGCTCGCTCGATCCGGAAACCTACCGGCGTACTTGGCGATTTGGCTGGCGGGTGGGATTGATTCTTTGGGCGAGTTTGCTGGTCACCTTCCTGGCCAACAACATTCCGTTTTACATTCATACTCCCCGGTATCTATTCTGGTTTCCCGAATTTGCTCCTCGCCATCTGCTCGACCTGGCCGATGGATACGTGCTGGCCTACGCGCGGCCCATTCTGTTTTCCGTCTACGCTCCCGATCAACTGTCACCCCGCGTATGGGTGTACGCGATGATGGGTATCATGCTGGCCTATCCGGATGTTCTCGGGGTCTTGGTGGCTCGACTACGGCGACCCAGCGCCAAGCCTGTCCCCGCACACAAGCCCATATCCCTGGTCAGCGTGGTCCTCCTGATTCTTCTTTTGGTTTTTCTCGGTGGAGTCGTCTCGTTGCGTCTCGCCCAGGGTTTCTTGACGCGCGACAGCGCCATCGCCGCCCTGCGCTATATTCTGCGCTTCACCGTCCTGCCGTTTTTCGTATTTGCCCTGCTGTGGCGGCAGACGGGCAAGAAGCAAGTAGGCAGTAAACCGTAGACAGTAAACAGGGGCGGAATCTCTGAATGGAATTTATTACTGCTTACTGCTGGCTGCCTTCTGCTTTGTGATCTCGGTGTACATTTCAGGTCTCCTGGCGGCCATGCGATTGAATTCCCACTGGCCGGGGACGCGTACCACTTGATTGTCATCCGCGGCGGCAAGGTTGACGTCACCATAGATAATGGTTTCCTCGGTCTCGCCCGCCTCGCCGAGCACCTGCCCGCCAAAATCGATGATCTGCGAGTGCCCGGAAAAGCGGAATCCACGTTCTTCGCCCACCCGGTCCGAGGCGACCACCACCATGTGGTTTTCGGTGGCGCGAACCTTGGGCGTGTGCTGCCAGGAGTCTGACATGATGGGCCAGTTGGTGGGGATCGCCAGTAGCTGCGCGCCCTTTAACTTCAGAACGCGGCCCGACTCGGGAAAGCTGCAGTCGTAGCAAATGTTCACACCAATCCTTGCGAAGGGATTTTGCGCGCGGTCGGGAATTTCAAAAACTGGGAAGGGCTTGTCGCCGGGCGCGTCGAAGCGGTCGATGCCCAAACAAAGCAGATGGATTTTGCGGTGCGTGCCGAGAATCCCGCGCGGGCTGATGATGGCGGCGGAATTGTAAATCACGTCGCCCGCTCGCTCGAGCAAGCCCACCACCGCGCTGATGTTCAGCCGCCGAGTTTCTGCCAGAATGCGCTCAGTGGATGGACCCGGCACCGTCTCCGTCACCGGCCACGCTTCCTCTTTGCTCGTGAAGCAGTAGCCGGAAAGCGCGCACTCGGGAAACACCGCGAGCTCGGCACCCGCACGCGCGGCCGTCTCCAGATTCGCCAGAATGTTTTCCAGATTCTTTTCCTTCTCAAATATCGTGATGTCCAACTGTACCGCAGCGACTTTCATTTGGTTTCCCCCAAAAAGATTTGACGACGTTTCTTGAAACCATTTTACCAGCGAACCTTAAATGGTGGTTGGCTTTCGGAGTGAAAACTCAGGCGAAGAGTCACAAAACCCCTTTTCGAGATTAACCTCTAAGCAGCCTTGTTTGAAGGAGGCCAATTGCATTCACAAACGCGACGGTGTAAATTACCTGCCGCCGTTTAGGTGAAAGGGAGAAACCCAATGATCAAAAAAGGGCTACGATTGGCAATATTGGCTGTGGCGGTCTTGGGCTTGAGCCGGCCCATGTCGAGTGCTGACCAGGCCGGCAGCGTGCGCGATAAGCTGTTGGGCGCATGGCGATTGGTTTCGGACGAGGTCCAGGGGCCGGATGGCAAAATGATCAAGTTGAACCAAACGGGCGTCCTGATTTATAGCCGCGATGGACACATGGCTGTCGAGATTATGGATGCGCCCGGAGCGGCCGCCGACACAGGCCCGGTCAAATACTCGGAGGGCGGATTTGAAGCCTATTTCGGCTCCTTCAAAGTGGATGAAACGGCGCACACGGTCACACACCATGTTGAGGGCGCCCTGGTGCGATCACTTATTGGGAAAGACCTGATTCGGGTATACAGTCTCTCGGGCCGGCAGCTAATCCTCAAATCTTCGCGGTCAGACGAGCACTGGACCATTGTCTGGGAGCACTACTAGGAAGGAGTCGCCTCCACTAATCAGGTCCGAATCTGCGTTTGCCGCGTCCAGACCCGTAAGAATTCCTAGCCCCGTCGCGCAACCGTAAATCCATTCCACAAAATAACTTAGGTGGGCTGACATGTGCCCATCGAAAAATTCCCTTGACAAAAGGCGAATAAAAAGCGAAAGTCGGTTTGCCCCGAAAACACGCTGGGGAAGAGGGATCCAATGGCTACCGCGCTCGTCTCAATTTCATCGGCTAATTTGGCTGGATTAGCACCGCTCGGTCCTAAATCAGGCTTGGTGGGCATCGCTCGGATGGCCGCGGAGAGTCCCCAGGTTCGCAAGCGGGCGGATACGGAGTATTTTGCGCTGCAATCGCGCTCCGTGCTGAATCGCGAGTCGAGCGGACGCATGCCCTTTGACTGGACGCTCAATCCCTACCGCGGGTGCGAGTTTGGCTGCCATTACTGCTACGCGCGATATTCCCACGAGTTCATGGAAATGTATGACGGGCGCGATTTCGAGCGCAAAATCTTTGCCAAGGTGAATGCCCCCGAGCTTCTGCGTGATGAATTGCGCCGGGCGCGCGACAAGGGACTGCCCATCGCGATGGGAACAGCCACTGACCCTTACCAACCCGCCGAAAGGCAATTCGAAATCACTCGTCGCCTGCTCGAAGTGTTCGCGGAGTTCGAAGGTCTTGATTTATCCATCACTACCAAAGGTACCCTGATTCTTCGCGACCTGGATTTGCTCAAGACGATTTCCTCCCGACACCGGTTCAGCGTCCACATGACTGTCACCACCACCGATGAGCGCCTGGCGCGTTTGCTCGAGCCGAAAGCGCCTCCTCCCTCCAAACGCCTGGAGGCTTTAGGCGAGTTGGCCCGCGCCGGCGTGCCCATGGGCGTGAACCTCATGCCCATCCTGCCCGGGCTCAATGATTCGGAGCGGGCACTTACTGGCGTGGCGCGCTGTTCGGCGGAAGCTGGCGCCAAATTCCTTTACGGCAACATCCTTTTCCTGATGCCCAGCGCGATGAGGCAATTCATGCCCTTTCTGGAGCACGAGTTCCCGAAAATGGTGAAGCGCTATCGCAAGCTCTACGGGCGTTCGGCGTACTTGAACGGGGAGTACAAAGAGCAAATCTCCAAGCTGATCGCTGGCCTGAGGACGCGCTACGGGCTGGACGGCAATCGCCGCGACCAGACGCCACCGCGCTGGGGACAACCCCAAATGCCCCTGCCTTTTGCCGCGAAATAAAGATTTTTCGGCCAGTTTTCGAGAGCCCCACCACCCACCCCGCATTGCCCATGGCACCCCACGGCATGGGCATTGCGGGGTCCCTCCCCTCCGGCTGTGACACTCGTCACAAACACTTGTGACGCCCGTCCTATTGTCCTGCCGGGTTTTCACTCACCATACGCCTATCGGTCTAGGAGTGTGTCTCTGTCACGAGGGATTCGGCCAAACTATTCAGGAGGATGAGCCATGGATGCAACGCACGAAGAGCGGGGTCCCCGGCTGAGCGTGGAAGAATTGCGCGAAGCGGCGGCTGAAATGCGCGCCATTAATATAGTGGACATTTTTGCGGCGGGGTCCGGCCATCCGGGAGGCACGCTTTCCATTATGGACATTGCGGCGGCGCTCTATCTGCGCGTGCTGAACCACGATCCAAAGAATCCGGAGTGGCCCGACCGCGACCGTGTCATCTGGTCCACCGGCCACAAGGCTCCGGCGCTTTACGTCGCGCTGGGCAAGGCGGGTTACTTTCCGCTGGACGACACGGTGCTGCTGCGCCAGCTTGGCTCCGGCTATGAGGGCCATCCCAATTGGTTGAAAGTGCCGGGAGTGGAAATCTCTTCCGGCTCGCTTGGACAAGGGCTGGGCATCGCCGTGGGAAACGCTTTGGCGGGCAAACTGCTCGGCAAGCCTTATCGTGTTTATTGCCTGATGGGCGATGGCGAGCAGCAGGAAGGCAACATTTGGGAGTCGGTGATGTCGGCAGGCCACTACCACCTGGATAATCTTTGCGGCGTGGTGGACTGTAACGAACTCCAGATCGATGGGTGGGTCCACGATGTGATGAATGTCGAGCCGCTGGGCGAGAAATACAAAGCCTTCGGATGGAATGTCGTCGAGATTGTGGGTCACAACATGCTGCATATCCTTGAGGCCTTTGAAAGCGCCGCCAGCACCAAGGGCCGTCCCACTGTTATATTGGCGCGGACCGTAAAGGGCCACGGAGTCTCTTTTATGGAAAACGAAGCGGGTTGGCACGGAGTGGCGCCCAACCGCGAGCAATTCGAGAAAGCGATGGTAGACCTGCGAACCTCCGCCGTCCCGCGCACCCGCGTTGACGCCATGCTGGCTCGTGCTGCCGAGAATGCGGTGGCCGTAGAGAACGCGACGAGGGCCGATCTCCCCAAGTGTAGAGCCAATTATTGGTGGAACGAAGGCGAGACCATGCGGGTGGATATGGACCCGACGCGCATGGGTTTCGGGCGTGGCTTGGCGAAGGCGGGCGAGGACGAGCGCGTGGTCACCTTGCATGCCGACATTTCCGGCTCCATCAAAATTACGGATTTTGAAGCCAAGCATCCCGAGCGCCAAAAGCGCGTGTTCAGCGTGGGGATCGCGGAGCAAAACATGATGGTGGTGGCCGCCGGGCTGGCAAAGGAAGGCTTGATTCCGGTCACCGGGACGTACGGCGTCTTCGCTTCGGGGCGCTGCTGGGACCAGATTCGGACCACTCTGTGCTATTCCAACATGAATGTGAAAATTGCGGGCGCGCACGCCGGCATTTCGGTCGGACAGGATGGCGCCACGCACCAGTCGCTGGAAGAAATTTCTCTGATGAGCATTCTCCCCAACATGCACCTGGTGGCGCCGTGCGATTCCCTGGAGACCGAGCGTGCCACGCTCCACTCGCTGCTGCAAGTGAATGGGCCGGTGTATATCCGCTTCGCGCGCGAATCCACGCCTGTGGTGACCAGCGAATCGACACCGTTTCAATACGGGGTGGCCAACGTGATTCGTTTTCGCGGGGAGAAGCCTCGCTTCATGGATGCCTTTGAAACTTTCCTCTCTTCCGAATATGTCAGTGAGGGCGAGGAAGTCACTATTGTGGCCTGCGGGCCGATGGTGCCGGAAGCGATGCGTGCCGCATGGATACTGAAGAAGGAACGCGGGATCGAAACTCGAATCCTCAATATGCATACCATCAAGCCGCTGGACGTAGAGGCGCTGGTTGAGGCGGCCGACCAAACCCAACTTATACTCACCGCGGAAGAGCACCAAGTGGGCGGTTTCGGCAATATCATCTCCGGAGCCATTCTCCAAAACCGCTGGCACGGCGCACAACCGCTGTTCTTCGATATGGTGGGCGTGAATGATCGCTTCGGACTCTCCGGGAAACCCTGGGACCTGATGCGCGAGTTCGGGCTCTGCGCCGAGCATCTCGCCGAGCGCGTCTTGCGGCTGCAAGCGCGCCGTGCGCAGCAGCAGAAGGCCGTCGCCGCCGCGTAACGCCGGACACTAGCCCAATATCAGAGGTTCACTTGATTGTAACTTTCATTCTGACTCCTGACTCTCCGATAGCCGGAGTCCGATGGATTCCATCGGAGTCCTGAAATCGGACCTGACTTCTGTCTCCTTCGTCTCACCGAAAAGCTTCCTTGTTCACCACGTAAGGCATGTTGGCGGGATTGCCCCCATAGCGGGCTTCCAGGACATCGATTAGCCCGTGCACGCAGCGGCCCGCCATGCCCAGGTTGGGGTTGGTGGAGAGGCGGGTGACTCGTCCAGCGCTGGCAAAATGAGGGAAGAGCCGCACGCGGTCTTCAATCACCGAGTCGCGCAAAGGAGAGTCGGCGGGCAGAGGCTCCACCTCGAAGACGTCCAGCGCCGCGCCCGCGATTACGCCCCCCTTGATGGCAGCGGCCAGCGCAATTTCATCGACCACCGGCCCGCGTGAGGTGTTCACCAGAAATGCCGTGGGCTTCATCATTTTCAATGTCTTCTCGTTGATCATGTGGTAGGTGGGCACCGGGCCTTCGCCCGGGCGAACCAGCGGGACGTGTAAGCTGACAAAATCGCCACCCGCCAGTGCTTCTTCCAGGCTCACGTAGCGAATGGTTCGCCGCTCAGGTGAAAACCCGTTGCGAAAGCGGACATCCATCATTTCCTGGATTTTGCCGAAGAAGTCAGTGGGTGCTGTGCCAGCGTCGTAGCACAGGAAGTTTGTATCGAGGCCCACGGCCTTCTTTATGAACGCCAACCCAATGCGCCCCACCCCAATAACGGAAATAGTTTTGCCCGTCACCTCGTCGCCGAGGAAGGGCAGGTAAGGGTGCCACGTGCCCCAGTGGTGATCGCGCACCACGTGTTCTGCCGGACAGAGCCGGCGCGCCACATTGCCCAAAATGAACAGGGCGAACTCGGCCGTGGCTTCGGTGAGCACGTCGGCGGTGTGGGTGAAAGGGATTTTGAAGCGGTTGGCGTCGGTACGGTTGATGTTGTCAAAGCCCACCGCGTCCTGCGCCACCACCTTAAGCGTGCCGCGTCCCGCCTCAAATACTTCCGCATCGATTTGGTCGCGCAGCGTGGTGATAAGGCCATCGATGCCCGAGCGCACCTTCTCGACAATCAGGCTCTTGGGCGGGGGCTCCATTTGATCGTAAACTTCGAGCTCGTACCCGCGCTGGCGCAGCAAATCGAGTGCCTCGCGGCCAATATCACAGGTGGCAAAAACACGATAAAGGGGTTTGTCGGTTGGCATGGTCCTGGCGGGGAACAGTATACCGCAGAAAGTAGACAGTAGATTGTGGAGGGTAGGCAGGAAAAAAACACTGAAGGACCCGACCGTGCACTCAGGCGCCCTTCCCCCTGTCTACTGTTTACTTCATTTAAAGATTCTTCCTGGTCCAGTCTGCGATGCGGTCGAGAGCCTTCTGGATATTTTCGACTGAGTTGGCGAAGGAGAATCGCAAGTAGCCCTCGCCCCACGCGCCAAAAGCTGTGCCGGAAAGACACGCCACGCCCGCTTCATTGAGGATAGCGTTGGCGAGCGTTTTGGAGTCGCGCTTGGTGCCGGTGATGTTGGGGTACACATAAAAGGCGCCGTGCGGCATGCGGCAGCGGAAGCCGGGGATCGCGTTCAGGCCGTTGACGATCACGGTCCGGCGCTTGCGGAACTCCTCGCGGATGTGGTCCACGCACGACTGATCGCCTCGCAGCGCCGCCACGACCGCGATCTGGGTGAAGCTGGCCGTGCAGGAATTCGAGTTGGTCTGGAGCTGGGCGACTTTCTGGGCCAGATCAAGGCGCATTACGCCGTAGCCGAGCCGCCAGCCGGTCATGGCGTAGGTCTTGGAGAAGCCGTCCAGAATAATGGTGCGGTCTTTGAATCCGGGGAACTGCGTGATGCTGGAATGTTCGCCCTCGTAAATCAGGCGGCTGTAAATCTCATCGGAGAGGATGGTGACGTCCTGGGCGCGGGGCGCGGAGAGTGATTCGGCCAGGCTGGCCAGTTGTCCGTGGCTAAGCACGCCACCCGTGGGGTTGTGCGGCGAATTCAGAATCAGCAGCCGGGTGCGGTCGGTAATCTTGCCCACGATTTCCGTCACGTCTGGTTCAAATTCACATTTCTCGGGCAGCGAGTAGGGAACGGGGCACCCTCCGGCAAAATTGATCATCGATTCATAAATGGGAAAGCCGGGGTTCGGATAAAGGACCTCGTCGTCTTTATCGATGAGCGCCAGGATGACGTAAAACATGATGGGCTTGGCCCCGGGAGTGATGACAACTTCGGCGGGATCTACAGAGATGCCGCGGCGCTTGGAGACGTCTTCGGCAACCGCCTCGCGAAGCTGCGGCAGCCCCGCCGGAGGGCCGTAGTGCGTCCACCCACTGTGCAGGGCGCCCGAGGCGGCCTCAACGATGTGGGACGCGGTGGGGAAATCGGGCTCGCCGATTTCCAGGTGAATAATTTCCTTACCGCGCGCTTCCAATTCCCGCGCCCGGACCAAAACCTCAAACGCGCTCTCCGTTCCCAACAGTGACATGCGGCTGGCTAAATGGAGTTTTTCCATGATGGCAGGCATAGTGACCTCTCTGGCCTTGTTCCAAGGTCAAATCAAATGTGGCACGCGGCGCCCCACGGGGGTACGGGGCTGGTGTGGGCCGGTGCGTTAAGTGGCGGGCGAGATGGCCGCGCCGTCCCAACGTTCGTCGCGACGCCGGCAACGCAGGGAAGTATGGTTTACAACCCTTGCTCAGAATATGCCCAAAAAATCGGAAAGTCCAGCGGGGCAGGGGCAAATTAGTAATGGGGTGAGTGAACGCGCCGGACGTACAAGCCAACTCAACCTTCAGACTCTATTTGATTTCCAGCCGGTTGTACTTTTTAAGAATCTGCTGCAGGCGATCGTGCGGGATGGCGTCCACTTTGTGGTCGTCGATCCCCGTCATGGTTTCGGCGGCCACCAGCGCGTTGACGATGGCTTCTTCCGTCGCTTCGACAGTGGCTTCAAACACCGGACCCAACTCGTCGTTGGGCTTCATGGTCAGAGGGCGCAGGCCGGAAGGCTTGCTGGCGCCCGGATTGGCCGTGGAAAAAGCGATGAAGATGTCGCCCGAGCCGTTGCCCGATACGCTGCCCGTCCGCGCCAGGCCCAATGAGGCGCGCCGCGCCAGGCGCTTCAATTGGTGAGGCAGAAGAGGCGCATCGGTCGCCACCACAATGATGATGGAGCCCGTATCTGACTTGTCCGCGCCCACCGCATTGGCCCACACTTTATTTTCGGGGATTTCCTGGCCCACCGGGACGCCCGCAATGCGCAGGTATTCCCGCGACCCACAATTGCATTGCACCAGAACACCCACCGTGTAGCCGCCCGCTTTTTCATCAAGCTTTCTCGACGCGGTTCCGATGCCCCCTTTAAATTCGTAGCAGATCATGCCCGTGCCGCCACCCACGTTGCCTTCAGGCACCGGGCCGGAGGCGGCGCTCTCCAGAGCTTTGTACACGTGCTCTTTCTTGACGTGAAATCCATTGGTGTCGTTCAAGTAGCCGTCGTAGGTTTCGGCGACGACCGGCAGCGACCACCAGTATTCGGAATCTGCGGGCTGGCCGTGGTCGACGCGCCAGCCAATCACACTGTCGCGCACCACGCCCACGCTGTGCGTGTTGGTGATCATCACCGGGCCTTCCAGAAATCCGGATTCCTCCACCCAGGTGGTTCCAGTCATTTCGCCATTGCCGTTCAGGGTGAACCATCCGGCAAAAACCTGGTCGTCCGAGCCCTTGCCACGCGGGAGGATGGCCGTCACGCCGGTTCTCACCGGGCCCTGGCCAACCACCAGTTTGCCGCTGCCGGAAATGAGCGTGACGTGGCCCACTTTCACTCCCTTGACGTCCGTGATGGCGTCGAGCGGGCCGGACTTGCCGTCAAAATGGATTCCCAGGTCGCGCGCACGAGGTTTGGTCTGCGCGAACGTGTTTTGAAGATTCGGGAATACGGCAACCAGAGTTGCCAGCAACAATTGACACAAGACTTTCTTCATAAGCGGTTCCCAGGACACAGGCGCTGAAGTTTTGTTATCACGACTCTTGATCATGGTGGCCCGCATTCTACTCAGCATCCACGCAGGGTACAAGGGTGAGTTGGAAGTTCGAGGTTATGAGATCGTGAGGAAAATGAATTTGAAACAGAATTGCGTGCGAATAGGGAAGTCAGATGGAGCCCTCGGCAACGAATTCGATCCCACGGTCTTCGTTCAGTTTCCTGGTCACATCCAGATCGAGATCGGCGAGCGGAACCTTGCGGGTCGTCTGTCCGGCAAAAACCCAGAGAGTCTTGCCGAGAATGGCGTAGTTCTGCACTTCAGCTTGGCGGCCGTCGCGATAGGCGAGGATCGTTGGAATTGTCTTTTCCTGGACCGCCGGTTGACTGGGCTGAGTTGCCGTGGCGACAGGGTGGGTAAGCTCGCGCTCAATCTGCTCATCACGCAGCAATTCCACTTGCTCCGTCAGGGCGTCCACCTTATTGGCCAGAGTAGTGTCTTCTTCGGGTGGCTGGTTCGGTGTTGAGGTTTCCTGGAGGGTGGAATATTCCATCGATGGGTACCAATAAATGGGTGCAAATGCCGCCGCACCGAAAGATCCGCGATGGCTTGGCAAAAATTGGCTGCAATAGAACGAGCCCGCGTAGGAAGGATTAGTCAGACAAGGCATTCCGGCAAAATAACCCGGAGGCAAGTTGGGCATGTTTCCAAACGGGGTGAATTGTTGGCCGGAAAGATCCAGCCCCACACTGGCTGGCGCAATTCTCCGGGGTCTAATGGGCGCCGGATGCAGCCGCGAAACACCCGCCGACATTCTGACCGGCGCAACCTTCACAGGAGATATCATTGCTGGTGCCATTCCCATGGGCCTTGAAGCGAAGGCGTGCGGCGCGGAACGAACTTGTGCTCGGAGTGGCTGCGGGATAACGAGACCCGCCAAAATTACGGCGATGGCGAGCGGGCGCTTCATCACGGTAGTCTAACACCTTCCCCGATCGTTAAGACGCAGAAAAATGTGACCGGGTGACCTGGGCGGCTTCTCATCTCGCGCTTAGGGTAGACCGGCGCCGGGAAACTTAGAGTGGCACTTCACTACTCTACTGCCGAACGCGCGTACCTGCGGAAGAAGCTGCCGGGCGCCCACTGCGGTCTCTGGCCGCTGTTGGCCACGGAAATCATCAGCTCGCGAATGACGTCCTCATATCGCGCCGCTGCCTCCAAATTCACCGGCTGGTTCACATCATCGGAGGGCGCGTGGTAGCGCTGGGTCAGCCAGTCCTTGAAAATCTTCTGCTCTCGCGATCCGGGCGCAAATCCCACCTTCATGGCGAGCGCCGGAATTCCCGCCCGAATAAAACTGTACTGATCGCTGCGAATGAAACTGTTGCGCAGCGGCTCGGGATCGGGCTGCACCCCCACGCCCAGCGATTGCGCCACTGCGCGGACCGACTCGCCCAGATCGGATTCAGCCAAGCCGTACACGGTGAGGACTTTTAAAGGAACAATGGGCAGGAACATATCAATGTTGATGTCTGCGACTATGGATTGCGCGGAGACGGTGGGGTTTGCGACAAAGTGCCGCGAGCCGAGCAAACCTTTTTCTTCTCCGGTCACAAAAACGAACAGCAGTGACCGCTTGAGCGGTGCGGGCGATTTCTTCAACGAGGAGGCCACGTCGAGAAGGACCGCGCTGCCGGAAGCGTTGTCCATCGCTCCGTTGTAAATCCGATCGCCGTTGATGGGCTCCCCGATGCCCAGGTGGTCGATGTGCGCTGTGAGCACCACGTAATCGTTTTTGAGTTGGGGGTCACTGCCCGTCAGGCGGGCGATTACGTTGCTCGATTCCAACTCGTTTGTCTCTGTCCTGGTTTTGGCCTGGATGGTCACGGCAAGCGGGAAGCGCGGTAGAGGCTTGCGGTCCTTGCCCAGTTTTACAATTTCTTTGAACTTGTGGCCGGAGCCGGCAAAGAGCGCCTCTGCCTTGGCCGGATTGAAAACGAGTGCCAGTTTCTCGCCGGCAGTTTCATCGAATTGAGGATCAGCCAATGACATGGTGGGTCGCGTGCGGCTGAGCCTCATGCGCGCCCACGGGATATCCATCGCGGCAGGATTGGGCAACGTGATGACGCCGATGGCTCCTGCCTGATGCAGGGCTTTCCAACGTTCGCCCGCTGTTTGAGCGTGCGACGCGAGAGCGCCGGGGATATCGGCCGGCGACCCCGTGAAAATCACGGCTACTTTGTCCGCCAGGTCGAGGTCTTTGAAATCGTCATAGTTCTTTTCCGGAATGCTCAATCCATAGCCGACGAACACCAATGGGGCGGAAACCTCCGGAGCCAGATCCACGCGCGTGCTGAAAAAAGCGTCCTCACCCAACTTGAGCTTCTTAGCTTTCCCGTTGCGGACCAGCGCGGCACTCGAGTCGCTCTCGACGATTTGCCTGGACCTAAATTTCACGCTCTGATAAAAGCCGTCGGTTCCGGCGGGCTCGAGGCCTGCCGCCTGGATTCGATCCACAACGTAGGCCTCAGCCTTCCGCAATCCCTCGCTGCCTGTCTCGCGCCCCTCCATCTTGTCGTCCGCCAGCACCTTCACATAGTCCCACCAGGATTTTCCGTCGAACTGAGTTTGGGACTGCGCTTGCGGGTGAGCAGCAATGGCGATAATTGAACTTACGAAAAACAGGACCAGTTGTCTCATCATCAATCGGAGTCTCCGTTTTGAGTAGGATGTTTCAGAATCACTTCCACGGCGGTTTTTCCGGCAGGAGTTTTTCAAATTCCGCAATCAGTTGCGCTTCGTAGTCCCCAGCGTAGGTGTGATTTAAGAACTTGGCCAGGCCCTCGCGATGCAGGCGGTCCCAGGATTCTTCTTCGTGGCCGGGATTAACGGGAAAGAACAAAGTCTGGTTGGAGCGGCCGGCGGCGAGGTCGCCGGGAGCGTCGCCAATCATCAAAACGCAATCTCTGGCGTACTTGCCCGCCGCGGTCAGGCGAAGGTGCTCCATCTTGCTTCCCATTTCCTGCCCTGCGATCACCGCTGCGTATTTTGCGATGTCGTGCTCCTCCCACTCCCGCTGCAAGGCTTCGCCGGGAGTCGCTGAAACGCAAACGATGTCGGCACGAGGGCGAATCTGCTCGGCGCACTCGCGGAAAAGAGGAAATGGCGGGACACCCTCCACCACCTCGGCGATGGAGCGGTTGACGGCCTTGCTCCACTCCAGGGTTTGTTTGAGAACAGGATCGCCGGTCCTTGCGGCTTCGGCTTCGAGCGAGGGATTCCCAAGTGCCTGGCCGGAATTAATCCAAGCTTCGAGTGACGGAACCTGCGGAATCTTCACGCCGCGCCGCATGGGTTCCGGCCAATCGCGCAGCAGTTCAAACGTTTTAATCAGGGCAGGGAAGCGATTCACGCCCCGCCATTTGGAGTAAAGATTCACGAATTCCGACGCCGCACGTGCGTATTTCGAAATCGCCTGCAATTTCCAGTGGTGGATGATGTTGGGAATAAAACATTCCTTGTGCTTGATCTCCATCGAGTCAAACACGCAGCCGTCCGAATCGATGCCTACAAAGAATTCGTGCTGCGGTTTGAAGTCCAGCAGGTTTTGTTGTGAAGATGAATCCATGCGCGTGCCCTCAATTTATGGTGAAAGCGTCCTGTGGTTCTCCGCCTATGCAAAGAGTTTCCGAAACTGTTCCATGTCGAGAGGGGCGACGGCTGCTGTGGCAAGATTCTCTTCCACGTGCTGAGTCTTGCTCATGCCCACCAGCGCGCAGGTAATGCCCGGGGCCGAGCGCACAAACTGGATGGCGCGCTGAGAATCCTTGGTCAAGCCCGGCAACCATTTTTGTATTTCCGGAGGAATGCCGCGCGTTAGCTGGCTCTGCAAGAGGCTGGCGCTCGCGAAGACGGCCAGCCCGCGGGCGCGCGCCAATTGCAGGACGGGCACTCGGTCCGCTTCCAGCGGCTGGGTATTTGAAGTCAGCGCTTCCGGCATAGCAATATTGAAGGGAAGCTGGATGGCGCGGAAATGATGGTCCTTTCCGCCGACGCCCTCCGCCAGCCGCAGAATTTCCTCCAGTGATATCGCCTCGCGAGAATCCCGTCCCACGCGATAGGCATTCCAAGTGGCCGTCCCGTAGCAACGGATTTTCCCTTCGCCCACTGCCATTTCAAGCGCGCCAAACGCCGCGCCCAGGCGGCGAAAAAATTCGTCGTGGGAAACCTCGTTCAGTTGAGTCTCGGGATTGTGGACATAGTAGAGATCGATGGTTTCCAGTCCCAGATTCTTGCGGCTGGTGTCGATCTGGTTTTCCAGGTATTTGGGGGAAATCACGTGGCACCCGGCCGCCACCTCCTCGGGCCTGATCAATCCCGGCTCAATTAGTTTTTCAAAGAAATAGGCTGATGGGTCGTCAGGCTCGTCGCCATCAAAAGTGAGGAAACCACCCTTAGTGGCCACAAATATTTCGTCGCGCTTAAGCCGGCCTTCGGCGATCATCGCGGTGAGCGCTGCGCCGATGGCGCGCTCGCTGCGCTGGTGGCGGTAGTTGATGGCCGAGTCCACGACGTTTGTGCCCAGCTCCACGGCGCGAGTAATGGCCCCGCGATAGAGCGCGTCGTATGCCGAGGTTGGCTCGCCAAGATAAGTTCCGAGGCCGATGGAAGACAACTGCAGGCCCAGAGCGTGGCGAAAATGCCCCGGCATTTTGGGAGCGAAGCGGTCGCGACAGCGCGCTGTTCCTTCCGCCGTGGCGAAGCCCGGAATTAGCATGAGGTACTGTCCATGGTTGTCGTTTCCTATCTTTATCTATCCCGATTGGGTTGCCAACGCAAGGCGGTGATGATTCGCCCAAGTACGCCCTATCACACGAAAGAAAACATGTTCGCTCGATAATGCGTTCCGCTATTC
Source organism: Terriglobia bacterium (assembly GCA_041481635.1). Lineage (GTDB taxonomy): Bacteria > Acidobacteriota > Terriglobia > UBA7540 > UBA7540 > DASYXZ01. The sequence goes on from JBGPCF010000077.1 coordinate 25,215, forward strand.
AATGAAGGATCGCGGCAATTCACTCACTTGGCTCGGAGCAAAAGCACAGGGACGCTGACGTTGTGCTGCACCTTGGGCGCGGTTGTCCCAAGAAATAAATCCCCCATGAAGCGATGTCCGTGGGTGCTCATGGCCACCAGATCGCAGCCCTTTTCCTGAACCCATTTGATGATCTCGCTGGCCGGATCCCCGAACGCCAGCGACGACTCTGCGGCAATGCCTTCGGATTGGAACTCGGCCTGAATCTTTTCCAAGTAAGCTTTATCCTGAGTCACCTCGGGGCTCACGGCGTCAGCGCCGTACATCCGTGCTGCCCAGCCATCGGCGACGTGCAGGAGCACTATGGAGCTGTGCATGATCTTGGCCAAAGCCTTGATGTGCTCAATGATTCGCCGGTCGGTGGGCGTCGCGTCCAAAGTCACCAGAATCTTGTTATACATACTGTCCTCTCCGGCGAACGTGCCTCGCCCATTGCCCTTCAGTGGCCGACGATGACTACCCAAGCCTGCTTGAGCGCGTCTGGCAAGCTGTAAATGTCCATGACTGTTATGAGCAAGGCGCTGCCCCAGCCGGTCACCATGAGAAACCAGCCGTTCCGCCACTTCCCCATGCGCTTTCGCGAACTCGTGAATTGCAGGAGTGGGAACATGGCAAAAGGAAGCTGCAGGGCCAGCACCACTTGGCTGAGAACCAACAGGTCAGTCACGCTGCCGTTGCCGCGAATCCCGATGATCAGGACCGCCGGGATAATCGCCAGAGTGCGGGTGATAAGCCGTCGCAGCCACGGGCGGATTCGCCAATGCATAAACCCTTCCATCACCACTTGCCCGGCCAGGGTGCCGGTGATCGTACTGCTTTGTCCGCTTGCCAGGAGAGCCACCGCGAACAACGTGCCGGCCAGAGTGGTTCCCAGCAGCGGGGCCAAGGTGAGGTAGGCGACGCGGATCCAATCGCTATCAGGGCTGAAATTTATAACTTGCCCGCCTGGTACTGTCACGCTCGCCTTTCCGTAGAACACCAGTGCTGCCAGCACGAGAATTGCAGCGTTTACAAAGAAAGCGATGGTCAGGGCGGCTGTCGCGTCAATGGTGTTAAACAGAATCCCACTTCGAATGGAGGGTTCATCTTTCTGCAGCCTGCGGCTCTGCACGAGGGCTGAATGCAGGTATAGGTTATGAGGCATAACGGTCGCACCGATAATGCCGATCGCCACAACTACCATGCCGCTCTGAGCGAATCCGGGCCGGATGAGCGAGGCTCCCATTTCTACAAAGCTTGGACGGGTTTGGGGAAGGACAAAAACCTCAATGAAATAGCACACGCCGATAGTAATCACCAGGAGCAGGACCACCGCCTCAATGGTCCGTATGCCGAACCGTTGCAGGCCGAGGAGAAGTAATACGTCCAGTCCTGTGATGATTACCGCCCATAGCAGCGGAATCCGGAACAGAAGATTGAGGGCTACGGCGCTGCCCAGCACTTCCGCGAGATCGCAAGCGCCAATGGCAAGTTCGCAGAACAACCAGTTGGGCTTGCGAGTCCAACTCGGATACCAGTCGCGACAGCATTGGGCAAGGTCCTTTCCGGTGACCACCCCCAGCCGGGCAGCGATGACCTGCATGAAGATGGCCATCAAACTGGCGAGCCCAACCACCCACAGCAGCGCGTACTTAAACTGCGCCCCAGCTGCGAGATCTGTGCCCCAGTTGCCCGGGTCCATGTAGCCAACACTGACGAGAATGGCTGGTCCGACGAACGCCCGCCACTGTTGCCAGAAGCCGGTCTGATGGTGCGGCACAGCCACGGTGCCGTGCATCCCCTCCAGTGAAAGGCCGGCGCTGGAGGATTTATGGGCAACTTCGTCTACTACCCCCGTGTCCAGTTCGGCTGGCTGGTCGTTGGTCCGATACTGTTCTGATTTCCCCATCGACACGCCCTTCAGAAATGAGAGAGATCGAGAAAAATAATTCAAACTTCGTCTTCCATAGGCTAACAGCGAATGCAGGCCTGGCTACGCGTTGATTGTTCTAATGACGACGCGATTTGAATTTCTCATGGAAGACAGTCAAGGTTCAGAGTACGGCACTGGGCCGGTCAGGGTCAAGGCGTCCCGGACAGGCAACTCTATTGCCCCGGAGTTAGGGCTTGGATTTCAGTTTCCACTTGCCTGACCCAAACCGAGTCGTGAATGGACGGCAGATTGGCGCGAACGTTGGCCAAGGCGCCCTCGAGTGCCGCATCCGCCAGGTGATGGGCGACGGTCAGGTCCGACGCAGCGAGTGGGGCGGTGATGGGGCGAAGGGAATCGACGAGTCGCGAGGCCTCCACCGCCAGTTGCGCGGTTTCGAGGGGCACCTCTGCGGCCTTCTTGCCCGCCAACTCGATTGCCTCGGCGCGCGCCGCTTGTTCAGCCTCAGTCGATTTGGGGAGCTTGTATGCTGCGAGAACGATTTCGTAGCTGGCCGCGTCGCGGTCCACGGCTTCCATCAATCGCGTGCGTAGTCCGGCCAATTTGTGGCGCGCTTCCTGAACGGCCGGGTGATGGGCCGCCAGGGTTTTCTTCTTCAGCGTAATGCCGCAAACCATTTCGCCCAGCGCCGCCGCCATCGCGCCCGCGAGCGCTGAAGCGCTTCCCCCCCCGGGGGTCGGCGTGTCTGCAGCCAGCGCCTCCACGAACTCTTCGGCCAATCCGCTGAGTGCCGGGGCAGTCGTGCCCGCGGAGCTCTTGAGCTGTTCTTCAAGTACGAGCGCCAAACGGTTTTCAACAATTAGGTCGGAGTGGTAATTCTCAACCTTCAAGTAATGGACGGCGGCAGCTTCAAGCGCGCGTCGCGGGATCAGACCCACGATCTCGCTGCCGGCTACCTGAATGCCTTGGGCGGCTGCTTCCTGGCTGACTGCGTCAAACACCGTGCCGATGGGCGTGGTCTCAAAATCCGTGAGGTTCATGGAGACTTGTGCGAGGTTACGTGCCTTCAGGTCGACACCCATCGCCTTGACGCACGAGAAGCCGCCGCTCGATGCACGGATCTTTTTGGCGATTCCTTTTGCCACCGCGACGTCGGGCGCGTTCAGGTTGATGTTGTAGGCGATCAGGAATTTGCGCGCTCCCACTACCGTGGCGCCGGCGGTCGCGTGCAGATGCGCTTCGGCAAAGGGCGGGCCGAAATCGGGTAGGCGCTCAGGATTGGTCCGCACTTCTTCGCGCACGCCTTCAAACTGTCCACGGCGGATGTTCTCCAAATTCTTTCGCTCCGGCTTGCGCGCCGCCTCTTCGTAGAGGTAGGTGGGAATCTTGAAGCGCCGCCAAGTTTCCTCCGCCACGTGCTCCGCGATTCGCACGCAGTCCTGCAGGGTGACGCCGGTGATGGGAATAAATGGCACGACGTCCGTCGCGCCTAGTCGCGGGTGGGCGCCCTTGTGGCGGGTGAGGTCGATCAACTCAAGCGCCCTGCCGATGCCGCGCAGCGCCGCCTCGCCAATCTGCTCGCGCGAGCCCACCAGGGTGATCACGGAACGGTTGTGGTCCGCGTCCATTTCTTTGTCAAGGAGATAGACCTCCGGCCCGGCGAGCAGCGCCTGAATGATCGCGTCAACAATATTTGCGTCGCGCCCTTCGCTGAAATTGGGGACGGACTCAACTAGGGTTTGCATGGGATGAATTTAACATGAATGACGAGCGAATAATGAAAACTGCTTTAAGCAGGCTTCACCATTTGGGAACATTCTCTAATTCTCACGCGCGTATATAATTTTGCCCCGCTTCACCGTCATCACGCAGTGATTCCAGGCGAAGTAGTAGGGCAACATGCGGTAATCGTCGACATCCATTACGGCGAGATCGGCCTGCTTGCCTGGCTCGAGCGATCCGCAACGGTCGGCACGGCGCAGCGAATAGGCCGCGTTGATGGTGGCCGCGGCAATCGCTTCGGCGGGCGTCATGCGCAATTCAGCGCAGGCCAAGGAAAGGATGAATTGCATGTTGAGGGTGGGGCTGGTTCCGGGATTGAAATCAGTGGCGAGCGCCACCACCGCCCCTCTCTCAATCAGCCGACGAGCCGGCGCCAGGTGGTGGGACTGTGTGTGGAAATTAGATCCCGGGAGCAATACGGCAGCCACGTTGGACCTGGCCAGGGCGCGAATATCCGCCCCGGTGATGTGGTCGAGGTGATCGGCGGATGCCGCGCCTAATTCCACCGCCAGGCGGGCCGCGCCTGTGTGGACAATCTGTTCGGCATGGATTCGGGGAATCAAACCGTGCTTAGCCCCGGCAACCAGAAGAGTGCAGCACTCCTCCAGGGTAAACGCGCCGCGGTCGCAGAAACAATCCACGAATTCCGCCAGCTTCTTCCGCGCCACTTGTGGAATCAATTTCTCTTCCATTAACTTCAGGTAAGCTTCACGCCGGTTCGCAAAATCCGACGGCAGCGCGTGCGCGGCCATCAGCGTGGGGACAAGCTCAAGCACCGAATCTCGGCTGAGTTGGCGCACTACATCGAGGATTTTGATTTCGTTGGCCACATCGAGCCCGTATCCGGATTTCACCTCTATTGTGGTGGTACCGTGGGCGGCAAATTCCTTTAGGAAGCGGCCGGCCTGGGCCGCGAGAGTTTCCGGAGCGGCCCGGCGGAGCAATTTGGCCGAATATTGAATGCCGCCGCCCCGCTGCGCGATTTCTTGGGGAGTTTTTCCACGCAGGCGCGCTTCATAGTCGTCAAGTCGATTCCCCGCAAACACGAGGTGAGTGTGGCAATCCACAAATCCTGGTATCACCACGTGCCCCCGGCAGTCGATGGCCTCCGCATTGCACCTCACAGCTTCCGGCTCGAGGTCTGACGTCCGCCCGATACGAAGAATTTCTGCGCCCTGCGCCAAGACGGCGCCGTCTTCGATGATGCCCAGTTCGCTAAGGTCGTGTCCACGGCGGGGAACTGGCGGGCCGGCGAGGGTGAGCAATTGCCG
>JBGPCF010000078.1:0-30123 GCA_041481635.1 Terriglobia bacterium
CAATGCCCATAACACCCGATCCCGCAAGTCCTGTGAATAGGATTGCATCTCCGCCTCCCCTCTACCGGCAGAGGCATCATAGCATATATTGTATACACTTAAATTAAAAACGCTCTAGCCCGCGGCTTACGCTCTGATGAAGGGCCGCGGGGTTCGAAAAGCTTGAACTCCGCGCTACTTCGCTTAATGGCGAGTTCTTCCTAACGCGGTGCCTTCAGAAAATCGCGGATTTTCTCAAAATCCTCGCGCAGGATTTTCTCTTCGCGAGGGTTGCGCAAGATATAGGCGGGATGGACGGTGGCCAGGGCTTGCGTGCCGGCAAAATCGTAAAACTGTCCACGAATCTTGGTGATGCCTTCTTTGATGCCCAGCAGGGTTCGCACCGCCGGGGCGCCCAGGCAGCAGATGAGTCGCGGCTGGATGGCGGCAATCTGGCGGAAGAGGTAGGGCGAGCAGGCTTCGATCTCGTCCTTTTCCGGCACGCGATTGAGCGGCGGCCGGCATTTCACAATGTTGCAGATGTAAACTTCCTCGCGCTTCATGCCTACGAGTTCAATCATTCTGTTCAAGAGCTTCCCGGCGCGCCCGACAAAAGGAAGGCCCTGCTCATCTTCGTCGGCCCCTGGCCCCTCACCCACAAACACAAGCTCGGCGTGCGGATTACCTTGCCCGAACACAATCGTCTTACGCGTCTTCGCCAAGCGGCAGCGTTGACAATCCCCCAGGTCTTCGCGGATTTGTTCCAGGGTCTCGCGTTCGCGGCGAGCCGGGGCCGGGGCCACTGGTTCAAACAAACTCAGTTTGAGGGTTGGCATGATTGGCTTTGGAATTTGAAGTGGTGTTCTTACCGTTTCAAGAGTTGCCTTCTGGTCCGCAAGGCTGGGCGCCGTGGCGCCTTTTGGCTCGACGTGAGGTTTAGGAGGGAGGAGAGTTTCGGATTTCGGAGCGGGAGTACGGCGGTAGAAATTCTCGATGCCCAGCTCCTGGTAAAACTCAAACCAGGCCTTTAATTCCTCGTTGAAATTGTCTTCCATGTAATCGAGTTGAGCCGCAGCAGCGCCGGGAAGGAATCGAAAGGCTGGGGCTCACTTTTCAGATTGGTCGTTGATAAATCACCGCGCGACCTGCGCTTGATTCTTCGCTTTTCTCAGCTGCAAAACTTCATCAAGTATCCGATGGGCCACGTCCAGCTTGCTCATCTTGGGCACGGACACTTGCCGGCCATCGGAAGATACCAGCGTTACGATGTTCGTGTCCACATCAAAACCGGCGCCGTCCTGGGTGACATCGTTGGCCACCACAAGGTCCAGCCGCTTGCTGCGCAGTTTGGCGGCAGCGTTTTCGGCCACGCGCTCCGTCTCCGCGGCAAAGCCCACCACCACCTGGTCTGCCCGCCTTCCACTCGCGATTTCGGCCAGAATGTCGTGGGTCGGTTCCAGTTTAACTTGGGGAATTCCGTTTTGCTTCTTGATCTTTTGCGCATGCACTTCGGCGGGACGAAAATCCGCCACGGCCGCTGCCATTAGAATCACGCTGGCCTGGCTCGCGTGCTGGCGGACGGCCTCAGCCATCTCGTCTGCGGTGCGTACCCGCTCGATCATCACACCCGAGGGCGGCTCGAGATGAGTGGGTCCGCTCACCAGGACCACACGCGCGCCGCGACGGTGCGCAGCTTCCGCCAGCGCGTAGCCCATTTTTCCAGAGGACCGGTTGCTGATATAACGCACCGCGTCAAGCGGCTCTTCAGTGGGCCCGGCCGTCACGACCACCGTTTCATCTTTAAGGTCGTCTCGAAGTCCGAGCGTGTGGAAGACAGCTTGGGCGATCAGCTCAATACTGGTAAGGCGCCCAGCACCCGTCATGCCGCAGGCCAGGTAACCTTCATCGGGATTCAGAACTTTCACACCACGCTCGCGCAGGATTTCCAGATTTTTTTGCGTGGCCGCGTGTTCCCACAAGTTCACATTCATCGCCGGAGCGACAATCAACGGCGCCTTGGTCGCCAGGCAAAGTGTGGTGAGGAAATCATCCGCAAGGCCGTGGGCCATCTTGGCCAGGACGTTCGCCGTAGCAGGTGCGATCACCAGAGCATCGATGGATTGGGCGACGGCGATATGTTCAATGGCGCTTTCCACGTTGGGCGCCAACCCCGCCGCGGCCTCAAACATTTCCGTGATCACTTTGCGACCGGAGAGGGCGGCAAAGGTAAGGGGTGTGACGAACTCACACGCCGCGCGCGTCATCACCACCTGGACTTCCAAACCTCGGTCCTGGAGCAGTCGCACCAGCTCAACCGCCTTGTAAGCGGCGATCCCGCCGGAAACTCCCAGTGCCACTCGCATCTTACCCTCGTGACCCGCATCGATGGGCGCGGGCCTCTCCCTATTCTACACCCGGCTCAAAACGCTACTTGGAACCCTTGGCCGACTTCGCCGTTTCGTGGTTTTTTCCAATGAGTGGCCCCAATTCAAATGGGACCAAGCCGGCCTCCACTTCCTGCTGGGCGACGCGGGTCAGCTTCTTCGAGTTGCTTTGAACCAGCGGCCGCCCGCCGGCCTGCAATTGGCGCGCCCGCTTGGCCGCCACCAGGATAAAACGAAACTTACTGTCGATCGTCTGGGGTAAGGTCATCCGATTTTTCCTCCAAAGGACTTTTGAATTTCTCGCGCCCGGCCCTCCAGATTGTGACGCCGAAGGCCCGCGGCTTTGACCACGAAGGTCAACGCCTGCGTGGCGCGATCCAGATGGTCATTCACAACCAGATAGTCGTACTCCCTCCAGCGAAGCATTTCCGCGCGCGCCGCCTTGAGCCTCCGGACAATCACTTCCGGGGCGTCGGAGTGCCGGTGCCGTAAACGGCGTTCCAATTCCCGGAAAGACGGGGGCATGACAAAAACGCTTACCGCTTCCGGCAACCGCCGCCGCACCTGCTGGTGGCCTTGAACGTCAATATCCAGCAGGACGTCCTGGCCCGCCGCCTGGGCTTTCCGGACCTGCTTCCAGGATGTTCCGTAGAGATTGCCGAATACGTTCGCCCATTCGGCAAATTGGCGCGCGGCGATCATCCGCTTGAAGCGTGCCGGAGTGACAAAAAAATACTCGCGCCCGTCTTTCTCGCCCTGGCGCTCCGGCCGCGTGGTGTGCGACACCGAAAACACCAGGTGCGGGACGGAGGCCAGCAGTTGCTTCACCAGGGTCGACTTGCCCGACCCCGAGGGCGCGGAAATGATGATGATGCTGCCCCGGCGTTTCGCGAATTTTTTCTTCTCGGCCACTCTTATTCGATGTTCTGCGCCTGCTCGCGCATTTTTTCAATTTCCGTCTTCAACTCAATCGCGTGCCGGCCAATTTCCAGGCCCACCTCGGGCACATCCGTCGTTTTCGAGAGCAGGGTATTGGCTTCACGATTCATTTCCTGCAGAAGGAAATCCAGTTTCTTGCCCGCCTCCGTGCTCTTGTCGAGCAAATGCGTGGTCTGCTCGAGGTGGCTGCGAAAGCGCGTCAACTCTTCCTCGATGTCGGAGCGCGACGCCAGGTAGGCAACTTCCTGGGCCAGGCGTGCCGCGTCCACTCCGGAACTCCCGGGTCCTTCCGACAGCAGGTCGCGCATCCGGGTCTCCAAGCGCCGGGAGTAGAGCCGGGATATCCCACGCGAGACTTTCTCAATGCTTCCCGCCAACTCCCCGAGTCGCGCCAGGCGGCTGCGCAGGTCGCGCTCCAAGGCATCCCCTTCGCGCGCGCGCATTTCGTTCAAGCGCGTCAGAACTTCTGCTATCACCCGTTCCAGAACCTGTTGGATACGCCCGGCCTCGTCTGGCGACACGTCACCGTTTCCGGCAACGACCACGCCCGGAACGCGCAGCAACGCCAGCAAGTCAGGCTCGGAGTTCGTCCCAAATTCGCTGCGCAACTCGCGGAAAGCGGCCAGGTAAGCGCCGACCAGTTTGCGGTCCACTTGGATCGCCGTCGCGCCTACTCGATCCAAGCTGATGGTTACCTCGACGTGCCCGCGAGCGACATGATCCTTCACCAGCCGCCGCACCAATATTTCAAATGGCTCGAGCATGCCCGGCATGCGCAATTGCAGGTCCAGGTTTCGGTGGTTCGTGCTCTTCACATTGACCGAGAGCGAGAAGCCCGCTTCTTCAGTCCGCACGCTGCTGTAACCCGTCATGCTTCGAATCATAATTCAGAACCCATTCTGCGAAGCCCCCTCGGCCGGCAAAGGCCGTGGCGCGCGGGATTCGCTAACCTTCCGCGTCCACAAACTGCAACTCGTGCAATCGCTGGTAAATTCCGCCGCGATTCACCAGGTCCTCATGCGTGCCCACTTCCGAGATGCTGCCGCGGTCGAGGACCACGATGCGGTCTGCGCGGCGAACCGTGGAGAGGCGATGAGCGATCACCAACACGGTCCGGCCAGCCATTAAATTGCCCAAGGCTTTCTGCACCAGCATTTCCGATTCGGTATCAAGTTCCGACGTGGCCTCATCCAAAATCAATAACGGCGGGTTTTTCAAGATGGCTCGCGCAATGGCAATTCGCTGGCGCTGCCCCCCCGAAAGACGCTGTCCACGCTCGCCGATCATGGTTTTATAGCCCTGAGGCATTTCGGTGATGAATTCGTGGGCTAGCGCAGCCTGCGCGGCCTTAATAACTTCCGTTTCGCTTTGAGCCGGGCGACCGTAACAAATATTGTTCAGCACTGTATCATTGAACAGGATGGTCTCCTGCGTGACGATGCCAATCTGAGCGCGCAGCGAGGCCAGAGTCACGTCTCGGAGGTCGTGGCCGTCCATCAGAATGCTTCCCCGCGTCACATCGAAGAATCTGGGTATCAGGTTGGCAAGAGTGGTCTTGCCTGCACCGCTCGAGCCCACAATCGCCACCACCTCGCCTTTGCGGATTCTCAAATTGACGTCGTGGAGCAACGGGATGCCTTCCTCATACTCAAAATCGACGCCCTCAAAATCAATTTCTTCCTGAAAAGGTGTCAGGGTGATTCCGCCCGGCTTCTCGACCACCTCAGAATTAATCTCGAGATATCGGAAAACCTGTTCGGAGGATCCCACGGCCTGCTGGTAGGAATTATTAACGCCCGTCAGCCGCTTGATGGGCTCGTACATTTTAATCAGCGCGTAAAGGAACGCAGCGAAGCCGCCCGTAGTTTGAGCGTGATGCACGATTTCGTTGTGCGCGTATAGCAATAGCCCCGCCACCGTAAATGCGCCCAGCACTTCCATCATGGGGGAAGTCGCCGCCTGGGCGCGGACCCAGCGCAGGTTGATCTTGAGCAGCCGCTTGGTGGCCGCTTTGAATTTCGCCACCTCGAACAGCTCCATCCCAAACGCCTTCACGATGCGGATACCGCTGAAAGTCTCCTGAAGTACGTTATTGATTTCGCCCATCCGGTCCTGGCTGGAGGCGCTCGACCGGCGGATGTAGCGCCCGATGTTCGCGGAGGGGTAAACCACCAGCGGCACCAGGGCGAGCGATATCAAGGCCAGGCGCCAGTCCACCTTGAAGATGATGGCCAACAAAGCGACCAGGGTAAAAGATTGCTTCAGAAAATCCGCCGAGACAGACGATACGGCGTTCTGTATTTTTTCGATGTCGCTCGTAATGGCCGACATCAATCGCCCCGTCGGGTTTGAGGTGAAGAAGGCCAGGGACTGTTTGATCAGCCGGGAGTAGAGCAGATTGCGCAGGTCCCTCACGGCCGAGTGGCCGACGAAATTCGTGAAGTACGTGGCCAGAAACTCTGCCAGTCCCTTGATGATGGTGACGGCGATCATGGCGAACGCCACCATCGCCCAAACATTGTGCATATGAAAGGGGAGAAGATCCTGCAGATAGACCCCACGTAAACTGAATGGCCAAGTGAAGAGCAGAATCGAGCTGCCTTGCGGTGTGGTTGTCAAAACGTTATCGAAAACGGGTTTGATGAGGAGGGCGGTGAGCGCTTCGCAAAGCCCCACCACGGCCATGAGAAACACAGCGGCGAAAAACCGCGCAAGGTAAGGTCGAATGAAACCGAGTAGGCGTTTGACTGGACTCATTCAAAGTGCGGCCTCGAAGGTGTCTTCCCAAGAGGCCCGGCACCCTTAATCCTAGTTCCCTGTCAACTCGAAGGTCAAGCAATAAGGCGGCGGACGATTGGGACAAGCCCCCAACCATGACCGCAAACAACTGAAATGCCAAGGGTTATGGCAAGTTATTTCTTTTGATGGGATAGTTACTAAGATTTTACTGGCGACGTGGCTTAAGAGAATCCAAGGGCCAGGGCCGCTGCACCATGTAAGGGAGAATTCTGTCCCAGCTCCGCCAGTTGAACCTCAGTCGTGTAGGAGATCGCCGGAGAGCCCATTTCTTTCATAAACCTTTTCACGGGACTCAGGAATGTGTTCCCGGAAAGAGTAACGCCTCCACCCAAGATTATCTTGTCAGGGTTCACGACGCGGATAAGCATCAGCAGGCCGCGTGCAAACCAGCGCGCGGCCTCGTCGACAATCTGCGTGGCGGCCATGTCCCCGTTTGCCGCCGCCTCAAACACGCCCTTAGCGGTGATGTCCTCGGGACTCCCGCTAAGCTCGACCATGCGCGCGTGCGATTCCGGCCGACGGTCGGCGAGTTCCCTGGCCCGACTGGCTATCGCGGGACCTGAGCAATAAATCTCCAAACATCCCCGGGCCCCACACGAACAATGAATAGGCGAATCCGCCATGGGCATGTGGCCGAATTCACCCGCCAAACCGTCCTTGCCGCGAAAGACCTGACCACCCCAGACAATCCCTCCGCCGATGCCCGTGCTGATAGTGATGAAGACAAGGGAATCGGTATCACGCCCGGCGCCATAAAGGTATTCACCCAAGGCACCGCAGTTGGCGTCATTATCGACACGGCAGGATAAACCGAGGGTGTCGCGAACCCATTCCGCGAGGGGAAAATTCTCCCAACCGGGAGCGTGCATCGAGCGCACGCGCTGGCGCTCATAATCCACCGGGCCGCCAAAACTGACTCCACAAGCCCTGACTGCCCCCTCGGACTTCTGCAGTAACGTCCGGCACTGCTCGCGGATTTGTTGCAGCATCCACTCCCGGCCGCCCGGGCGTAACGTGTTGCCTGAAAGGATGTGCAATGGCCGCCCTTCTGGATCAAACAAGCCGGTGCGAAAATGCGTTCCACCGATGTCTACAGCAATGACGTTGCTCACTCGGCTCTCTTTCCCCCGGGCAAATCGATAATCAATTCTAACCCCATTTGGCGCGACTGGCTATGAAGCGGCGCGCCCAATATCACGATGGACGGCTTTGGTCTTATAACCCTCTGCGGCAAGCAGAGCGCTCAGACGTTCGGTGAGCGCCACCGACCGGTGCCTGCCACCCGTGCATCCAATGGCGATTGTCAAATAACTCTTCCCCTCGCGCACGTAATGTGGCAGAAGGTATAGCAAAAAGTCTTTTAACCGATCCATGAACTCCTTGGTCTGCGGATAAGAGTCCATAAAGCGTTGGACGGCATCGTCCCGCCCCGTCTTGTGTTTGAGTTGAGGGACATAGTTGGGGTTGGGGAGAAACCGGACGTCAAACACCAATTCCGCATCAGCGGGAACGCCAAATCGAAAGCCGAATGAAATGACCGTAATGTAGACGGCCCCGCGAGCTTTCATGCCCCCAAAGCGGAGTTGAATGAAGTCGCGGAGCTCGTGAACATTCATCCGCGTCGTATCGATCACGACGTCGGCGAGCTTGCGCATGGGCTTCAGGAGCATGCGCTCCAAGCGAATCCCTTCCCTGACGGGCAAATCGCGCCCCAGGGGGTGCGGCCGGCGAGTCTCCCCGAAGCGGCGAATCAACGCCTGATCGGTCGATTCGAGAAACACGAGGGAGATCCTGGTATTGGCGCGGTCCAGGCTTTGGTACATCGCGGGGAGCTGGCTGAGGGCTTCGCCTTCACGAATGTCCGCGACCACGGCGGCACGCTCGATATGGCTATCGGGCAATTGGCAGAGTTCGGCAAACTTGGGGATCAGGCCGATGGGCAGGTTGTCCACGCAATAATAGCCCAGGTCCTCAAAGGCTTTTAGGACGGATCCCTTGCCTGAACCACTCAACCCGGTGATGACGACGAACTGGCGTGCGGGACTTTTGGGGGTCGCGGTCTTCATGGGAGAGTTGAATCACGAGCAAGCGTGTGGCGACGCGCCGATCGCGCCCACCGGAACAAATCATGTTTAGTCTCGCCGAACAATTCGCCCCAGGGATGCGAAACAAGCCTCCTTGAGGCCCACAGCATACGCTATTTGGCCGCGGGGTTTAACTCAAAGGAAAAATATTTCTGAAATCGGCTTGGGCAGGACAGTCTAATGTTCCTGGGGTCTTGCCCCGGGAATCCGCAGGACGCGCGATTCGAGCTTGCACATCCGCCCGCTCCGGTCTGTCGGCGGCATCTCCCTACTGCTCGGGTTCGATTAGCCCCAGGTTCCCGTCGTCCCGCCGGTAGAGAACGTTGATGCGCTCCGTTTCCAGGTTACGGAAAACAACAAGCCCACTGCGCTTGGAATTTATGGCGCTCACCGCTTCTTCCACCGACAACGGCTTGATAGCGATTCTTTCTTTCTCCAGGACCTGTCGTTCTTCGTGATCGGTGTTCCCCGCCCCGAAAACATTCAACATGACGGCGGCGGTTGACCGTACCCGCCGTTTGCGAGACCGGCGGCGATCCGCCAGGCGCACGGCCTGGCGTTTGATCTTATCCAGCGCGCCACAAATGGATGTGCGAACGTCGGGTGTTTCTGCTATCCCCACCAGAATATGATCGCGAATTTTAAGGCTGATTTCTGCTGTCCGCCGGTGTTTTTCAGCGGTAAGGATTACGTGGACATGCCAACCATCATGGAGAATACGAGCGAAAGGTTGCAAGCGTTCTTCGGTGTATTTGCGAAGTTCTGAAGTGACTTCCATCTGCCGACCGGTGAAATCAATGCGCATGGTTCAACCTCCTCGAATCTCACATCAAGAGAGTAAACCCGAAACCCGTTCTTCATGCTTTCACCCTACGTTGGTGCGTGCTGGGAATCCTCATGTCCTCTCGATATTTGGCCACCGTCCGGCGCGTCACACAGATGCCTTGCTCGCGCAGGCGCGCCGTGATGTTTTCGTCAGTAAGTGGCTGGGCTGAATTCTCTTCCTCGATCATCTTCTTGACCAGCCTCTTGAGATTGACCAGCGAGGTCTCACTGCCGGAGGGTCCCTGGACCGCTTCGGAAAAAAAGTAGCGGAGTTCGAAGACACCCTGGGGCGTGTGGGCATACTTGTGGGCTACAGCCCGGCTGACAGTGGAAGGGTGCACGCCTACTTCCTCCGCCACGTCCTTGATCATCATGGGCTTCAACGCGTCGATGCCTTGGTCCAGAAAATCGCCTTGTCGGCGCACGATCGCTTCGCAGACCTTGATGATCGTCTGCTTGCGTTGCTCAATGTTCCGGATGAGCTGGATGGCGGAGGTGAACCGTTCCTTGACGTAACTCCGTACGTCACGCGAGGTGTCGTTGCCCTCCAACATCCGGCGGTAATGGCGGCTGAGGCGCAACTGGGGAAGACCGTCCTCGTTGACCACCACCCGGTAGCCGTCGCTGTTCTTCACAATCGCCACGTCGGGCTCAATCAAGTGAGCCTGGGTGCTGTTGTATCGCTGGCCCGGCCGCGGGTCGAGTTTCCGTATGAGCTCCACGCAGCGTTCCACCGATTGAATGGGGCGGTCGAGCGCCCGGGCGATTTCTTTGTACTGCTTGTTTTCGAGCTGTTTGAGATGCTCGGAAACAATGCGCTGAGCCAAGGTGTTATCCGGCGTAAGCACGCGGAGTTGTATTAAGAGACATTCGCCCAAATCGCGCGCGCCCACGCCCAAAGGGTCGAATTCCTGAATCAGCTTCAGAGATTTTTCGACGTCTTCAACTTTATGGTTCCCCGTGGCTGCGATCTCCTCCAGGCTTGTGGGCAGGTAACCGTCCTCATTGAGATTACCGATGATGGAGATGCCGGCGTTGCGAACCTCCTCAGCGCACACGGAAAGATTCAATTGCCATTCCAGATGGTCGGCGAGCGACGAGGGCTGGGAGAGAAAATTTTCAAATGAGGGCTTTTCGGAAACCTCGGCTGCGGGGGACTTGTATCCGGGATCCAAGTAATCGTCGAAGAAACTCCCGAAGTCGATTTCCTGGAAGGAATCCTGGTTTTCACCGGAGTGGACCTCCCCATCGGGGGGCGCGCCAACCGGCTTCTCCGCTTCGGTCTTCTGTGAGATTTCTTCAAAGGTTGGGGCGTCGTCAGGCAGCTCTTCCAGGACGGGGTTGGCGGTCACTTCCTGAGTGATCATCTCGCGCAACTCAATCCGGTTCAGCGCGAGGACGCTCACCATTTGGACGAGGCCCGGCGTGAGAATCTGCCTTTGCGCCACTTTCAGGTTGAGTCCGAGCCTGGATTGTTGTCCGCCCATCAGATTGCCCACTGGAAATTATCGCCCAGATAGACCTTCTTCACCTCAAGATCGTTCCCCAATTCCTCGGGCGTTCCCGACCGGAAGATTCGGCCATTGTTGATTATATACGCCCGATCGGTGACACGGAGAGTTTCTCGCACATTGTGGTCCGTCACAAGGACACCGATTCCGGATTCCTTAAGCTGCACTATAATTTTCTGAATGTCCAGCACAGTTAGTGGATCGATCCCGGAAAATGGCTCGTCCAACAGGATAAAAAAGGGCGAAATCACGAGCGCACGCGCAATTTCGACGCGCCGCCGTTCTCCCCCCGAAAGAACATATCCATAATTCCGCCGGACATGTTGCAGGCCTAGCTCCTCCATCAGCTCTTCCAGGCGCTCCCTTCGTTCATGCGCCGTGAGTGGCAAAGTCTCAAGCACGGCCAGAATGTTTTCTTCGACCGTCAATTTTCTGAAAATGGAAGGCTCTTGAGGAAGGTAGCTGATCCCGCTTCTCGCCCGAAGATACATGGGCAGGCCGGTGATGTCATCGCCGTTGAGCAGCACCTGGCCGGAGTCAGGCGAGGCAAGCCCGACCAGGATGTAAAAAGTGGTCGTTTTGCCCGCGCCGTTGGGGCCAAGCAAGCCCACGACCTCGCCCTGGGCGATTTCTAAGTTGATGTCGTCGACTACCTTTCTACCTTTGTAGGACTTTGTGAGGTCGACTGTGGAGAGGATCTGCATGGCCGCTTAACGGGAGATGCGGTGCTTGGAGATTGTGGGCGACTTTTCACCTCCGTCCACAAGAATCGTATCATCGTGAATAAACAAAGTCAAACTGCGGCCCGTGGTGAGCCCGTTTACAGCGTCATAAACACTGGGCGGGCCGCCTGTCATTATAATTTTCTCCGCCGCCGCAAAATATTCCGCGTGTTCTCCTGTCGTCCGGCGGGTCGGTTGGACCACCGAAACGTTGCCGGCGGCCACGGCGTGATCGATCTCCGAAGATTCCGCCGTGGCGGTTCGCGAAAAGTAGGCAACCAATCGGTCAGCGCGAAGCGTGGTGTTGTCAGTTTGCAGGATGACATTCCCGCAGTAGGTGGCAACGCGCCCGTCTTCGGAATAATCAAGTCCGTCGGCACCGATGGTAATGGGGTTGGGCCCCTCCTTGGGATCTCCGTGAGCCGCAGCACCTGGCGAACTTGCCTGGGGAGCCTGAATATATGAAGTCAAAACCCTGGACGCCGTGCTGACCCGTCGCTCTTTCTTGTAGACATTCAAGGCGGAGGACTCCACTACATCCAGCCCGTGCCACGAGCGGACGTGTCCTTCGTAGTGAACAAACTGGCTGGCCTTTTCGGCCAATATTCTATCCGCCACCACGTTGGTGGGGACGGGCTTATCGGACCCTTGTCCCGGGTTCGTCAAATTCAAGTGAGTGGATTGAACGTGCCCCACTCCCTCCGCGGTGTCCTTTCCCTGATCCACCAAGATACGGTCAGCGTGAACTCGTGTCTCCGTGTCCCAAAACCTGGGGCTGCCGATCAGCGTCATAAGCTGGGTTCGGGCAGCGTAATCCGATTGGTCTGCGGTAGCGTTTCGGTCTCCTTCGCGAAAATGAAAGTGTCCCGTCTGGTTTGCCGCCACCAGCTCTCCGGTCTCGGGGTCAAACGTCGCCTTCAAGCGGTCTGAGGTGCTTTCCTGGGTCAAACTTCCCGCTGGCGCTAGTTTTGAAGGGTGGAAAGTCACTTTGGCGTGAGAAAGACCCCGCAGGGTTTCCAGTCGACTCTTGGAATCGAATTCCATTACCAAAGGCTCGGCGAATATTTCGCGGCTTCCTGATTGGGGATTGGTAGGCACCAGAATCACATGGCCCACCCCGGCGGTCTGGGCGCTCTGGAGCGATTGTTGCTGGGGTCGAAATGCGAACCGGATTTCAGCCGCCGTGAGTTCCTGGTTTGCATCAGCAAGGCTGCTTTTATTCGCGGGGGTCTGCGAGGAGGGGGTGGTGCCCGGCGCAGGTTGGATGGTCACCTTGACATTTCCAGACGCGGTCCCATTCAATGGCTGGGGATGAACTCCTGAAAAGGCCATATCGAGACTTTGCGATGAGAGACGGGAAACTTTGTCGTTACGCCACATCTCCCCTTCCACGTGGCCTTCAGCGTGCACCGTCCGCAAATTCCCATTCCCAGGGTCAAAGTCCGCTCGGAAAGTCTCGGCATTGATGCCCATGGCGCGCGGCGGGGTCTTGTCTACGCCTCGAACTCCCTCTTGGAGAAATGCCTGCTTAACCCGGTTGCGGTCGTCCAGGACAATAATCCCCCGCCCACCGAAAACGCGGCGGGCTGCCTGGGTAATTTCAATTGGCCCCCAAAGATCGACCTTTCGTTTTTCTTTATCAAAACGCAGCCGGCTCGCGGTGAGGTTCACTTCCGGCATTGGCTTCGGCCCGCCCCGTGGGGGCAGGTTCACGAACACATCGTTGAGGAGTTCCACCGCACCCGTCTTCGTGCTGTAAGTCATCCCGCGCGAAGTGCCTGAAGCGTGCTGGGTTTGAAATTTCACCGGCTGGTCAGTCTCGGCAATCGTGGCTTGTTGTGTGAAATGAACTTTCGAGGTTTCGATCAACACCGGGTCGCGGCCCGCCCGCGCCGGGCCAGCACTGGGTGGATTGCTGCCCAGGTTATTGAGCTCGATTTTTACGTCACCGCCGGCAAAGAGCTCTCCGGAACTAGGGTTGTATTCGCACTGTTGGGTACGCAAGAGGTCGTGACGGTTTCCCGCCGGGCCGAATATTTCCACTAAGACGTCCTGCAAAACTGTTGAACCGCCTTGCGTAAACGACACGGTCCGTGCCGCGTGGACTGTGAAGACCTGACGCTCCCCTTCCGTGCGCGTGTACGTGTACCCCGAGAGCTGTTGGTCGACATTTTTGGGCAGTGGTTCTGCCGGTGGAAGTGGCTTTTCCTTACGAGCGAATCCACGCCAATACGCACCCGCAACCGTCAAGATGGCGAGGGCAAGCGCCCCCGCGACCATCGCGGCGATACGCTTGCGTCGCGCATTAGATAGTTGGCTTAGACTCGCCGTCCCCAATAGTGCTCACCTCGACCTGTCCATCCGCCCCGAACGATGCCTCATGCACTCTTCATCGACTGCACGCAACTTACACCATTCACCTGCAGGTCTTTCAGAATCAATTGCAGTGAGGTCCTGCCGAGGTAGACATTTTCATCCAACGCGAAAGCCAAGTCCACCGGGCGGCCGCTGTTGGGGGAGGCGCACTTGCCAGCCCAGCCCCAAGCCAGAGCGTCGAACGATTTGGCCCCTTGAGCCACCCTGAATTTTAGATGCTTCTCCTTGAGGATACGTGGCATCTCGAGAAGCCGCACATTGCGGGCCACCAAGGTGGGCGTCGGATTGCCGTAACCATACGGATTAAGCCTTTGCAATTGGGCCCACAAGCTGTCATCAACTTCGTCCAGATTAGTCTCAGCATCCACGCGCAGTACCTGCTCAAGATCCTCCGGTTCGAGAACGCTCCGGCAATAATGTTCCAGGCGCCTTTCGAGCTCCCCGATACGATCGGCCGGAAGGGTGAAGCCCGCCGCCTGCGCGTGACCTCCGAAACGGTCGAAGAGGTCACTTGACCGGCTTAATGCGTTCAGAAGGTGAAACCGCTCAATGGATCTTCCTGACCCCTGTCCGATACCGTCCTCTACTCCGATGATCAGGGTAGGGCGATGGTACTGGTCCACTACGCGCGCCGCGACAATGCCGATGACGCCCCGGTGCCAGCCGTCGCCCGAGAGAACCAGGGAATAACTTCGGGCCTTTTCCGGATGCTTTTCCATGAAAGCGGCGATTTCGCCAAGGATTTCCGTTTCCACGCGCTGCCGTTCGCGATTCAGACTTTCCAGGCGCTCGGCAATTTCGCGAGCCCGCGCCGAGTCGGTAGTGGTGAACAGATCAATCACGTCGCGCGCGTTTTCCATCCGCCCGGCCGCATTCAAACGCGGAGCGATTCGAAAGCCGACGTCACCCGCCGTGATCGCCTGGCCGGCGAGCCCGCATGCTGTCAGCAAAGCGTCCAGCCCCGGGTGGACGGGCGCCCGCAGCCCCTCCAACCCAAAATGCGCGATGACGCGATTCTCGCCAGTCAGCGGCACAACGTCAGCAATCGTGCCGATGGCCACAATCTTGAGATATGACTTGAGCAGCCTGTCTGAAACGCAAACTCCGTTCTCGCTGAACAGCGCCTGTGCAAGCTTGAACGCCACACCAACCCCTGACAGATTCTTTTCGGGATAAGTGCAGTCCGTCCGGCGCGGGTTGAGGAGAGCAAAAGCAGGTGGCAAGTGATCATCGGGAAGGTGGTGGTCGGTCACAATGCAATCGATACCCAGTTCCCGGGCGCGCCCAATCACCTCGTGCTCTCGAATGCCCGTGTCCACGCTCAGCACTACAGCAAAGGACTGCGCGGCTGCCTGCTCAATCACACCCTTGCGCATCCCATAACCGTCGGTCAACCGGTGAGGAATGTGCGCGTCAACATTGGCTCCGAGCGAGCGCAGCGCGGTCAGGAGAACCACCACGGCCATGGTTCCGTCCACGTCATAATCGCCGTAAATCAGGATTTTTTCACGGCGATCAATCGCGCGACGCAACCGCTGCACCGCAGCGTCCATTCCTGCCATCAAATAAGGGTTGTGAAGATGCTGGAGAGTTGGGTTCAGAAAACGGTCGGCCGCTTCGGGCGAATCAATGCCCCTCAGGACCAGTAGGCGTGCCACCAAGGGCGGAATATTCAGTCGGCGAACGAGGTGCTGAACCGTTTCGAGATTGGCCGTGGCGACTAACCAGCGCATGAATTACACTTCATGGTGACAGAGGAAGAGTTTCCTGGCAAGCCCGGACACTCATCCTGAACACTGGAGCTGCATGGATTCGAGTGGGCGACTTTTGCCAATCTGTAGATTGCTCCTGGCCGCGTTCGTAGTGGCCATAGGTGTCTGCCGTCCCGCGATCGCGCAAGACACGGAACCGACAAACTCGCAACCCGCCCGCCAAGCGGATTCGACGCCGCAGGAACACTCCCCAGAGAAAACGTCAGACCAATCGCCAGACCAGGAAATGCTGGGGATGAATATGGGCGAAAAGCGCCATCACGGAATGAGCATGGGCCAGCCAAACTCGTTTATTGACGCCATCGTGCAACATGCGTCATCCGGAACCAGCGCCGAGCCCGAATCCACGCCGCACGACATGACCATGGCGATGAAGGACGATTGGATGTTCATGCTCCATGGCGAGGGCTTCTTGAGTTCCACCCAACAGAGCGGACCACGCGGCGCTGATAAGATTTTTTCCACCAATTGGGTGATGCCCATGGCCCAGCGCGAAGTGGGGCCAGGCACATTGACCCTGCGCACGATGCTGAGCCTCGAGCCGGCCACGGTGAGCCGTCGCGAATATCCTGAGCTCTTTCAACTGGGCGAAACATCTTTCGGACGGCCGATTGTCGATGGCCAACACCCGCACGACTTTTTTATGGAATTGGCGGCGTTGTACGATGTGAAACTCAGAAGCAATGCGCTGGTCTCGTTCTATGCCGCACCCGTCGGCGACCCTGCCATGGGCCCGACCGCCTATCCACACCGCGCCTCAGCCAGTGAAGACCCTCTGGCCACGCTGGGACATCACCTCGAGGACTCTACGCATATCGCCAACGACGTGCTGACCGCAGGATTGACCTACGAGATTGCGCGTTTGGAATTCTCCGGCTTTCACGGTCGCGAGCCGGATGAATACCGCTGGGACATCGACTCGGGGCGGATTGATTCGTGGTCCACACGCCTTACTTTGAGCCCGCGCCCGAATTGGAGCGCACAGTACTCCATCGGCCGGCTCAAGAGCCCGGAGCAACTGAATCCCCAGGAGGACGTCCTGCGCATGACGGCTTCACTCATGTACAATCGCCCGTTTAGCCAGGGGAATTGGGCCAGCACGCTGATTTGGGGCCGCAATCGGACCTTGCCTGAAGGCGAAGTTTTTAACGGCTACCAGGCCGAATCGACTCTGAATTTTAAATCTCGGAATTATGTTTGGGGCCGGGCGGAAGACGTGGACAGAACCAACGAACTCTTGCTCGGCCAACAGCCAGTGCCCCAGGGATTTCAAGAGCATTTCCTGGCCCGCGTCCAGGCTTACACTTTAGGATACGATCGCGAGTTCGAGGTCATTATTCACCTGGCATTGGCGCTGGGCGGTCAAATTACTTTGTACGGAATTCCCAATTCCCTTGTTCCCGTTTACGGGTCGCAGCCCAAGGGTGTTGTTTTGTTCCTGCGCGTTCGTCCTGTGGGAACTCATTGAACAAAAGGGCCGGCGAGGTTACCCTATAAATGTTTGCCTCAAGGTTTGCACAATGAAACTCAAACTGCTCATCGGCGTGCTTTTCATTGCCAGCGTCAGTCCCGTCTCTTTCGCTCGAGCCCAGACTGAAGCTGAACAGCCGCTGGGCATGTACCAAATCTTGCGACTGCTGGCGGGCGGGGTCCCTGGGTCGCGCATGGCAGCACTCTCTCAGGAGCGCGGGATCGATTTCGAGCCATCTCCTGGATTCCTCCGAACGTTGCGGGAAGCCGGCGCCGAGGATGTCCTTCTCGACGCCCTGAAAAGCGCCCCACGCAAGAGACTCACAAACGCCGAACCTGGCTACGAGTCGAAACAAGCGACCCAAGCAGTGGAGGACTATCGGGGCGCGCTCCAAGAAGACCCAAACAATCCCGTTCTACACTTCATTCTTGCTTTTGCGCTGGGCACGCAGGGCAAAGTGGATGAGAACATCTCCGAATTGCGGGAAGCCATCCGGATCAAGCCGGACTTTGCCGGCGCATACAATAGCCTGGGTAACGCGCTGGTTCAGAAGAAAAATTTCGACGAGGCTATTGCGGAATATCACACCGCGCTTCGCCTCAAACCTGACTACTCCGAAGCCCACAACAATCTGGGCGGCGCGCTCAGAAGCAAGGGCGATCTCGACGGCGCCGTGGCGGAGTTCCGCGAGTCCATGCGGTTGAAACCCGATTTTGCACTGCCCCACCGCAACCTGGGTTATGCCTTCCTGGATAAACACGACCTTGACTCCGCCCTTGCCGAGTTTCGGGAAGCGATTCGTCTGCAACCCGACTCGGCCGAATTTCACAATATCCTGGGATGGACCCTCAATCAAAAGCATGACGTCGATGGCGCCATAGCCGAGTATCGAACTGCCATCCGCATCGACCCAAACTTCCCATTCGCCCACTCCAATCTGGGCTGGGCACTCGAAAGCAAGGGCGATTTGGATGCGGCGATAGGGGAGTTCCGCGTGGGCACTCGCCTGAAGCCGGACTACCCCGAGGGGCGCAATGGGCTGGGCTACGCGCTTTACCTGAAGCACGATTGGGACGGCGCCGTGGCGGAATTCCGCGAAGCGATTCGCCAGAAGCCTGATTTCGTTTACCCGTATACCAACCTGTGTGTCACGCTCCGGGATAAGGGCGATCTGGATGGGGCCGTGGCGGCGTGCCGTGAAGCAGTTCGAGTTAAGCCGGACGCTCCCGAGGGTCACTACGAACTGGGCCGAACCCTCAACCAGAAAAAAGATTCGTCCGGGGCCATCGCGGAGTTCCGCCAAGCGATCCAGATAAAACCTGACTTCTCCTACGCGCACGCCAGCCTGGGCTATGCGTTTTATCAGGCCAAAGACTTGGACGGAGCCATCGCCGAGTATCGCATCGCCCTTCGATTGAATCCAAATGACGTTACCTCACATTTCAATCTGGGCATCGCCCTCGGTGAAAAACGTGACTACGATGGAGCAATTGGCGAGTACAACCAGGTTCTTCGGCTGAAGCCCGATCTCCCTTCCGCCCGCTATAACCTCGGGTGGTCGCTCGAACGGAAGGGCGACTCTGCGGGAGCGCTCGCACAATACCGGATCGCCTACGAATCAAACCCGAAGGAACCGAGTTACAAGGCCGCCTACGAGAGACTCTTAAACCCGCCGAAACGCTGACCAGGCAAGGCAGGGCTGGTGGCCTGTCCCGAACTGGACGAGGCAGGCCTTGGCCCACTTGAACCACTGGCGACTGGAAAGTTCAATGTTCAAATAGCCCGCGGAGTCCCGATCAGATTGGGACTCCGCGCTCCCAGTTCTTGCTTTGCCGACATCCGACCTACCCCCCTACCGGCGTTTCATTTCTGCGGCGCCAGGTGGTCCGTAATCACTTTGAAATCCGCCTGGATGAATTGCTTCACTCCTTCCCTTCCGGTCAGACGGATCCAGAACGGGCCGCCCTCTCGATCCAGCCTCAGTTGAATATCAAAAAACGGGCAACAGAAACGCTCCATGGCGCTCCATTCCGCAATGGTCTGAATTGATTTTGCCTCGGTCGGGAATTGAAACTCGTATCCGTTCTCCAGTTCGCGGTAACCCTGGGCCGTCGTTCGGAAGGCTGTGTCGAGTTCATTCTTCCTCTTTCTTTGTTCGGGGGTGTAGACGCCCATATTGCAATAGAAGGGGGATTGCGTGGTTACCATCTTCTCGCTGCGCGGTGGCCCGGCTTCGTCCTTGGCTGAAGGCGCACAACATAATAGTTCCTGAGGTTGCAGAAGCGCGCCCATCAGTACACATATCCCGAATCCGCCGAGCGTAAACTTGGTCATGGTATTCCTCCATTCCTTTTACACGCCGCGAGTGTCGGATCGATTCCCGCGGTACCCTCCCAGCCTACGACTTAAAGTTGACTTTAAGTCAAGCCCCTTTCGAAAAGATATTTTTACGAGCGGTCGGGGCTGACCGGGCCTAGAATGGATCTCATGAGACTGGCCATTTCTGAGGTTGCAACGCGCGTGGGACTCGAACCCTCCGCCATCCGGTATTACGAGCGTATTGGACTTTTGCCGGCGCCGGAGCGGGCGGGCGGCAAACGGCGCTACGACGAAGGCATCCTGATGAAGCTGGCCGTAATTCAGCGCGCGAGGCGCACCGGATTCACCCTGGAAGAGATCCGCATGCTTTTCTTCGGCTTCAAGGAAAATACTCCCGCCTCGCGCCGCTGGCAGAAACTTTGCCGCAAGAAGCTCTCTGAAATTGAAGGAATAATTTGCGAGATGCGGGTGATGCAGAAGCTGCTCGACAGCATGATCAAGCGCTGCCGGTGCCTGACGCTGGAACAATGCGGCAGGGGTATCATGCGAAGCGACTTCGGCGGCCCCGCGGTTCGTAGTTCCCTGCGAACCGAAAAATCCCAACAACTTCACAAGCGGGAACGGTTGGGCGGGCAAAGCAGAGGAATGGCCTCGCGCTTGTTGCGGCGGTAAACGCGGAAATCATTTTCGTCTATCGTCACCACCACGTGCCGGGGATACAGCTCACTCATCCGAATGACGCACAAATCGGCCAAGTCGGGGTGCCTGTCGTCGCATCGTTCCGCAAGCCTGGCCAATTGCTCCAGGTTACGCGCACAATCGAAAGCAACTCCCAGCATCCCATCGCGAACCAGCGAGAGCACATAGGAACTCGAATCGAGATGAAACGCCGCTTCGGCTAGTACTGCCTCGCAGGTGAGCAGTAGTTCTGTAATTCCTCTGGCAATCTCCAGCGCCCAAGCGTGGTAGCGATCATTCCGGTTTCCGAAGGCAACAATCAATCCCGTATCTGCGATGCCCTTCATCGTCGTGCAAAACCCTTCCGCATCGACAAATCAACCGGCCCGTCGATCTTGCCCGCGTGCCGCAGAAATCGTTGCTTCCCACCCTCC
Organism: Terriglobia bacterium; assembly: GCA_041481635.1. Lineage (GTDB taxonomy): Bacteria > Acidobacteriota > Terriglobia > UBA7540 > UBA7540 > DASYXZ01. The sequence goes on from JBGPCF010000078.1 coordinate 20,294, forward strand.
GTTTTTGCCTTTTCCAATTGACGACGGATGATGCGCCCCGCGGGCTCGCCGGTTTTACGGGCCCTCTCCGAAAGCCATTCGGCCAGTTCCTCGGTAAGACGGATTGTCAGTGTGCGACTCATATGACAGAACTGTCGTACAAGGAGTGCTCGACGTCAACAGTCAAATCTGCCGGGCCTATGAAATCTTCACAAAAACCTCATTGGGTTCGCCCAGGTCGCGGGCAGAAGGTGTGATGATGGTGCGCGGGCCAACGTGAATCTTTTCGCCCTTCTTCATGGCGATGCGGACATCGTCTTCACTCACAAAGTCCACAGGGCGTGGCGCGCCACTTGCAGTCGTTTTCGCCGCGGTGCCAGATTCGGGTGCCGCAATGGAAACCGGAGCCGGCGGCTTGTTCGCCGCGCCTATGAAGCGCTGGACGATGCGTGCAATGTCCGCTCGATCGCTTGACTTGGGAGGCGAAGCGGGTGATGCGGACGCAACGCTGACGGGGGTGGGCAGAGACGGCAACTCGGGAGCGCGGTGAATAGGACCGGACTGGCTGGCTCCGCGTGGCGGCTCCGCGGTTCCATCGGCACGATTCACAGGACTGCGCTCGTACGCCAGGCGCTTGATATTCAGCAAATTCATGGGTGAGATATTGTCTGTGGTGATGTTCCCTCCCGGCGTGCCGCAGCCCAGAGACATGGAGGGAAAGAGTCCCGTGGTGTAGCCCACCGACCCGTGCGATGCCGGGGAATTCACCACCATGCGGAAGGCGGGCAAGCTGAGCGCGAACTCGCGAATCACGTTCTCGTCGCTCGCATGGATGGACATGGTATGGCCCATGCCTCCGAATCTCAGGAAGCGATTGCACACGGCCCTTCCCTCACTCGAATCCTTGACCACATAGAACGACAGGACGGGAGATAGTTTTTCCGCCGAGAGTGGATACTCCTTCCCTACACCGTCGAGCGGCGCCACCAGTGCGCGTGTTCCGTTGGGAATTTCAAACCCCGCTGCTTTGGCAATCTTCTCCGCCGACTGGCCCACCATTTTGGAGTTCACGCGAAAGTTGGGGAGGATGAGCACGCGAGCCACAGCCGCGGCCTGTTCTTTGGTGAGGAAGAACCCGCCTCGGCGTTCGGTTTCGGCTTTCACTTGTGCCGCAATGTCCGAATCCACCACCATGTGCTGCTCTGAAGAGCAGAGGGTGCCGTTGTCAAAACACTTTCCAGTCAGCACGTCAGCCACGGCTTTGCGGATGTTGGCCGAGCGATGAATGTAACTGGGCACGTTGCCCGGGCCGACGCCCAGCGCGGGTTTGCCCGAACTATACGCGGCGCGCACCAAGCCAGTCCCGCCGGTCGCCAGAATGATGGAGGTCAGGCGGTGGCGCATCAATTCTTCGGTCGCCTGATTGGTGGGCGCGCTCAGGCAGCCCATCGAGCCTTCCGGCGCGCCCGCCTTCAAGGCAGCCTCGTACATCACGCGCACACTTTCCCGGATGCAACCCACCGCCGACGGGTGTGGGCTCATTACGATTGCGTTCCGGGCTTTCAGCGCAAACAGAGTTTTGCAGATGGCCGTGGAGGTGGGATTTGTGGTTGGGATAATAGCAACGACCACGCCTGCCGGCACGGCGATTTCAACCACGCCGGTGTCTTTGTCTTCGCGCAGGACGCCCACCGTCTTCATGCCTTTGATGGCGTTATATACGTCGCGCGCGGCAAAGAGGTTTTTCTCAATTTTGTCCGCAACCACACCGTAGGTGGTTTCCTCCACCGCCAAACGCGCCAACGGCTCGGCGTTTTGGCGAGCCGCTTCGGCACAGGCCGCTACCACGGCGTCAGTCTGCTCCTGGGAAAAGTTTTCGAGGATCTTCTGGGCTTCCGCAGCCTTCTCAACTAACCGGCGAGCTTCCTGAATGGACTGGAGGTCCTGATCGTAAGGCATGGGAAAATTGAGTCATCGGGCGTTTGAGTCTTTGGGGAAAATTGCTTCATTGAGTTATCGGGTCATTGAGACATTGAAGGCGCTTTTCATTAAATGGCCCAATGGTTCATTCACACAATCACTCAATGACTTCATCCGGTAGAGGATTTCTTGCCGGAGAGCTGGCCCCCGGGCAGGATTTTTTCCGCCTCGCTGTGAGGACGAGGAATCACGTGCACGCTCACCAATTCGCCCACGCGCCGCGCTGCCGCCGCGCCTGCGTCCGTCGCGGCCTTCACGGCGCCCACGTCGCCGCGCACCATCACGGTCACGTAACCGGCGCCAATATATTCCTTGCCAATCAGCACCACGTTGGCGGCCTTCACCATTGCGTCTGCGGCCTCGATTGCGCCCACCAATCCTTTAGTCTCAATCATTCCCAACGCCTCAAGCGACATGCACCCTCCCCTTTCCGGAAGAAACGAACGCGGTAGAAACTAACATGAATGGTAAAGCCGCGCAAGCGGCCTAGGCCCGGATGCCTTCGCCGGCCAGGGCAATACTGTTGCGCGTGGTGTTCTTGACGAGGTACATGGCTTCATCGGCCATGCGCAGGATGTCTTTGCGCGTTCGGGCATCGCCCGGGAACGCCGCCACTCCAAAACTTGCCGTCACCTTGATGTTCAAATTCTCTTCGGTGAAGAATACCCTCGCGTTCAGCAAGTCCTTGATGCGGCGAACCACCATCAAGGCATTTTCCTTGGGGGTTTGCGGGAGCAGCACCACAAACTCGTCACCGCCATAGCGGAAGGCGTAGTCAATCAAGCGCAGGTGACCCTTGATGATCTCTCCAATCATCCAAAGCAGTTTTGAACCGATCAGGTGGCCGTACGTGTCGTTCACTTGCTTGAAGTGATCCAGGTCAATGAAGATGACCGAGAACTGGTAATTGTATCGAGTGGAGCGGTAGATCTCGGCGTCCAGAACAAAGTGGAGATGGCGGGCATTATAGAGCGCGGTGCAATCGTCGGTGATGGTCAGTTCTTGGATGCGCTGAACGTAACGCGCATTGTCCAAGGCAATCGCCGCATAGTCGGCGAGGTTCTTGAGAATGGGGATGTCTTCTTTGCGAAAGCTCTCCTTGCCCAGATAGTTGACCAACTCAATGACGCCGAGAACTTTTTCCCGGCTCTTGATGGGGACGACGACCACGGATTGGGTGTTGATTTGGGTCAACTCGTCGAACTTGGACGAGAAGCGTGGATCGTTTTTCACGTCCTCCACGAGCACTGGCTCACCGTGCTCGGCCACCCATCCGGCAATGCCTTCACCTACTTTAAGCCGAACGTCCTTCAGGCTGTTGGCCCCCGCCCCAATGGCAATCTCGAAGTAAAGCTCCTGGGTCTTCTCGTCCAACAGGAGGAGGGACCAGGTGTCGGGACGCAGAAAATCGCTGATCTTCTCCATAATCGTCTGGAGGATTTTCTGATGGTCAAGAGTCGAGGCCAGCGTCTTCCCGACTTCATGGAAAAGCGAAAGCCGCTCAATCTGACTTTTCAGTTCGGCAATTTCCGTTTCTCGATCCATAGCTTGCCCTGGACTACGCCACCATTGGTTTCTTCACCTTTTAAACTATTCTGCCCACTAATACAACCTAATTTTTCAGGCGACACACTCGCGTAAGTCTCGGCTCATTAGTGGCGATTGATGTACCAAGAGGGCGGGCACCGTTGCAATTCATTTGACACCCCTCGGGACTGGGAAATATTATGATGATGTACCCCATTTTGTCGAGCACCATACGCGTCCCCATGGCTTCCTTTGGCGCTAACCTACGGCGAGAACGAGAGATGCGGGGCGTCCCGCTGGAAGAGATTTCCGAGGCGACCAAAATCAGCGTCCGGTGTCTTCAGGCACTGGAAGCAGAACAGTTCTCCAAACTGCCTGGGGGGATCTTCACCCGCAGCTTTATCCGCGCCTATGCGAAATACCTGGGCTTGGACGAAGAGAAGGTGATGGCCGAGTTTCAAGTTTTGGCGCCACGCATTGAGGAGGCGGACCTCAGCCGCCTGGCCCCCGGCAAGACCAAGGAACCCCAGCCAAAATCGAGGGCCCCTCTGGTGAGTTTGCTGCTTGGTGTTGCTCTACTGGCGGGAGGATACACCCTCTATCACAACTTTTTGCGCCGCGCAGTCGGACCGCCAGCAAAGAGCACGAGCGCAGGGCCGGTATCCTCCGCCCCAGCACAAGTTTCCACTCCGCCCCAGACGTCGCCTGCGGCAACAATCCCCGCAACGGAGAAGACCCCCGCTCCGGGCGGGACCGAATCAGGGACCGCTATGGCAGCATCCAACCCGGGGGACTTGTCCAAGTCGGCGCCTGCCACCTCTGCGCCGGCAACGGGCGCCAATGGCTCACCGGCGGATTCAGGGTTAACCCTGCAGGTGGCCGCCACAGAGCAAACGTGGGTCGCCGTGGACGCAGACGGGAAAACAGCCCTGCAAGGCATTCTCAAACCGAACGAGATTCAAACGTTTAAGGCGAAAGACTCTTTTGACCTTCGAACGGGCAACGCTCAAGGCATCATCCTGACGTTGAATGGCGAAACTTTAAGGCCTCTTGGACGCCATGGGGAATTCAAGAAGGTTCACCTGACTCAAAATGATTTGAAAACTCTCACCCCCTAAGGAGCCGACCATTCCTGGACGAGTGATTGACACTATTCGCGATGGCACTGCCCCTCCTGTTATTCGGCGCAAAGGGGCTTGCGGCGATCTCCCAGTTTCAGTAGAGGAAAAAATCGAAATCCTGGTGCTGCTTTCCAAGGATGCTGACGAGACGACGCGCAACGCCGCGTACTCCACGCTGGTGGGCTGGAATCCGGAGGAACTTGAACAAGTCCTTTCCAACGGAGCAACACCCACATCAGTCCTGGATTTTGTCACCACCTACCTTGCCCACGAACGCAGGGACCTTGCGGTGGCCGTGCTCCAGAACCCTTCTCTCCCTGACGACCTCGCCACACTGATCCGGGAGATTCTCGCCGATCCAGCCAACGCAGCGCCGCCGCCACCACCCGCTTCGCCAGGGCTAGTCGAGTCACCCGCCGCCCTTGATTTGTTTGAAGACGACAAAAAAGATGTCAAGAAACAGACGCTCCTCCAGAAGATAGGCGCCATGACCCCCTCGGAGAAAATCAAGTGCGCCTTGACGGGGAACATGGAAGAACGCCTTCTCTTGATACGCGACTCAAACAAGCTGGTGGCCCGCGCCGTCCTGGGATCACCCAAATTAACCGATCAGGAAATCGAAAATATCGCCTCAATGAAGAATGTGACTGAAGAGGTGCTGCGCCTGATCTCCATGAATCGCAAATTCATGAGGACCTACGCCGTGGTGCGGCAGCTCATTAATAACCCGCGCACACCGATTGACGTCGGTATGTCCTTGCTTCATCGCATAAACGACCGGGACCTGAAGGGACTAATGCTGAACAAGAACATCGCCGAAGTCGTGCGCGGCATGGCATTGAAAATGATTAAACAAAAAGAGGAAGCCAACAAACCCAAGCTCCCCCAAAAATAAAGAAGCCCTGCAAGAAAACCCATCGCACATCAGAGGGAAAGCGGCTGGATTCAAGAATGGAGCTCTTCGGCAAAAGGCGCTGCCGGGAGGCTTGATTACTGCTGTGGTTAATAATTCGCCCTGACGATCACATTTCCGGCATCAGGGCATCGAGGAGCCCGACCAGATTGCTCGCGGACTTTTTCCCCACCTCAAGGACTTCCTGGTGGCTCAAGGGCCGGCCGCTGAGGCCGGCAGCACGGTTGGAAATGGTGGCGATCGAAAGCACTCGAGCTCCCATCTGCCGCGCCGCCATCACTTCCGGGACCGTCGACATGCCCACGGCACCAGCCCCCAATCGCTTCAAGGCGCGGATTTCCGCTGGAGTTTCATAGTTCGGTCCGAGAAGCGCTACATAGACGCCCTCAAAGCATTTTAGCCTGAGGGCTCGCATGGCCTTCATCGCCTTTCGCCGCAACTCCGGATCATAAGCCTCGGTGAGATCCACAAAGCGCTGTCCCCAACGCGAGTCGTGCGGACCGGCGAGTGGGTTCAAACCTTGAAAGTTCAGGTGGTCGGAAAGAAACATGAAGCTTCCGGGAGCGGCTTGGGGCGCGATGCCGCCCGCCGCGCAGGTCACCACGAGGGTTTTAATTCCTGCCAAAGTCAGGACGCGGGTCGGAAAAACAACCTCGGCAGGCGTGTAGCCCTCATAGAGGTGCATTCTTCCTTCTAACAGTGCGACGGGAGTATCCCCCCAAGTGCCCACATGCAATATGCCGGAATGGCCTTGAACGCTGGGCCGCGGGAAAAAAGGAATCGATTTATATGGAATTTTCTTTGCCGCCTGCACTCGATTCACCACGTCTCCCAAGCCTGAACCGAGGATGATGCCAACACGTGGCGACACTGGCCAGCGCGACTTTAAATAGCGCACCGCTCTTGCTGCCTCAGAGAACCCGGGTAGTCTTTTCATAAGGAAAATCAGAAATCAGAAGTTAGAAATCGGAAACCTGAAATTGAAAGAATGTCATCAATTTGAATATTTAATTTTCCATCTTGCAGTTTTGATGGAGTTAGCAGGAGCAAATGAGAAACCATCGAAGTGGTCTGCCTTCTAATTTCTAATTTCTGATTTCTGATTCATAGCAAAAGCCCCGCCATTGCCGCAGCCAAATAATTGGCCAGAGTTCCGCCCAGCAGAGCTCTGAACCCGAGTCGGGCCAAATCCTGCTTGCGAGTGGGCGCGAGGGACCCAATTCCTCCGATTTGAATTCCTATTGAAGAAAAATTGGCGAACCCGCACAGAGCATAGGTGGCGATAGTAAACGATCTCTCGGCAATTTGGCCCTTCATGGGGCCCAGCAACGAAAAAGCCACAAATTCGTTGATTACCACTTTGGTGCCCATCAGGTACCCAATCTTGGGCGCATCCTGCCAGGGGACTCCCAGCAGCCAGGCGATGGGCGCCAGCGCGTATCCGAACAGCGTTTCGAGCTTCAAGTGCGCAATTCCGAGGATGCCGTTGGACAGGTAGACCAATGCCACAAATGCCACCAGGACAGCGGCCACATTGAGCGACAGGAAGAGCCCATCGCCTACGCCCTTGGAGAGGGCATCGAGGACGTTCACATCCCTTTTTTCCACCACCAGCTTGACTTCGCCGGCCGTCTTGGCTTTTTCCGTTTCCGGAATGAGCATCTTGGAGATCAGAATTGTTCCCGGAGCCGTCATCACCACGGCCGTCAGGAGGTGCCGAGCCTCCGCACCAAAAAGGATGTACGCACCCATCACCGACCCCGCGATGTGGGCCATACCGGCCGTCATGATGGTCATCAACTCGGACTCGGTCAGGTCGGCGAGATATGGACGGATCACCAGGGGCGCTTCGGTCTGCCCCATCAGGATGCTTGCCGCCACCTCCAGGGACTCGGCGCCGCTAGTCCCCATAAGCTTGAACATCAGTTTGCCCACCAGCTCGACGAGAATGGGCAGGATGCGCAAATAGTAGAGCAGCGAGAAAACGGAGGCCACATAGATGATCAAAGGAAGAGCTTGAAAAGCGAAGACGAAACCAAACTGTCCCTTGGGATCTCCCAAAGCCCCAAAGACGAACTTCGAGCCCTCGAAGGAATAATTGAGGAATTGGGTCACCCCCGAGGAAACCTTGCCCAGCAGCCAGTAACCCGCGTCAGTTCGCAATACAAAGAGCGCCACCGCCAATTGCAGCCCGAGACCCCAACCGACAATCCTCCAGCGGATCGCGCGACGATTCTTTGACATCAGGAATGCCACTGCAAGGATGGTGATGATACCGAGGAGTGGAACGAGTCGAGACATGGTTTTTGCTTAGAAAATGGAATTTGGGAGCCGAACTCTCAACTTTCTCTCGCAACACGCTATTACTGACTCTGTCCGTTTAACGAGATTGACCCGACCAAAGTAAAAATATCACAGCAGGAGTATTTCTGCTTTCTGCTTTCTGCTTTCTACAGCGTTCCGTGAACCAGTGGGGGCGCGCTGACTGACTCGGATGACACTGAAATGGCCCTGCGTAACATATCACGAGCCCGCTGCATACGCGTGGAATCGTTGCTATAGACAACGCAAATGCGCTCGCCTACACTGACGCGGTCGCCCACTTTCTTCTCAAATACTAATCCCACTCCGGGGTCGATGACGGAGTCCAAACGCTCACGGCCCGCGCCCAAAACCATGCAGGCACGCCCGATGGCAAAAGCCTCGAGCCCCGCCACCCAGCCGTCTTCAGTGGCGACAATAGAATCTTCCTGCTTGGCCGAGGGCAGTCGCGAATAGTCGTCGATCACCTTCGGATCGCCGCCTTGTTCCGCAATGACACGCGCAAAGATTTCCAGGGGCTTGCCGCCGGCCAGAAGCGAGTCATACGTGGTGCGCGCGGCTTCAATGGACTTTTCTGTGCCACCGACCAGAAACATGTGGGCGGTAAGTTCGCGTGAAAGATTCGCCAAATCTCCGGGCCCGTGGCCTTTCAAAACTTCAATACACTCGATCACTTCGAGTGAATTCCCCACCGCATGGCCCAGGGGTTGACTCATCTCCGTGATGAGGGCCGTCACGCGCTTCCCGCATGACTTCCCGATTTCCACCATTCGCGTGGCCAACTCGCGTGAATCCTCCAACTTCTTCATGAACGCTCCTGAGCCGGTCTTGACGTCGAGCACCAAGCCGTCGATCCCCTCGGCCAGTTTCTTGCTCATGATCGAAGCGGAAATCAATGGGATGGATTCGACCGTCGCCGTGACATCGCGCAGCGAATAGAGCTTGCGGTCTGCGGGCGCGATGTCATTGGTCTGCCCGATGAGCCCCATGCCGTGCGCGCCGAGAATCCGCCGGAATTCGGGGAGCGACAGGCGCGTGTTGAAGCCGGGAATCGACTCCAGCTTGTCGAGCGTTCCGCCCGTATGCCCGAGCCCACGGCCCGAGATCATCGGAACAATCAGGCCGCCCGCGGCCGCCACCGGCGCGATGACCAGCGAAGTTTTATCACCCACTCCGCCCGTCGAGTGCTTGTCGACTTTGGGTTGGGGGAATTCCGAAAGGTCAAGCACCTGGCCCGACTTCATCATGGCTTCGGTGAGGTCGGCGGTTTCCTCACGGGTCAGGCCGCGAAAGAAAATCGCCATGAGCAGCGCGGAACACTGGTAGTCCGCAATTTCGCCGCGCGTGTACCGGCCGATGAATTCAAAGATTTCATCCCGCGAAAGGGTGGATCCATCGCGCTTCTTTCGAATGAGTTCGGGGAAATCCATGCGTTTATGCCGGGCAAAAGGGTGTATCAGCACTGACGGTGAATCACAGTGCTGGGCTAATTGTGTGTTGCGCCCATCTCTGCGATCCAAGGTATCAAGCCATGTCTTAGATTGACCACGGACCAGACTAGAAGCCCCACACCGAAGATTGCCACAATTACTCTGATTGTGAAGCCCAGCCGGTATTCGGCAATTGGCTGGAGGGGTTTTCGGTGGATGCGCAGCCATTGGTGCCTGCCTCGGTAGACCTTCAGATTTCCGCTCAATGAGAAATTTATGGCCATAATTCCGAATACGCCGCTGACAATGCCCATGGTGAGATAATCGAGGATCATATTGGTGGTTCCAATGGACGGCATCCACTGTGCTAAACCTTTGCCCGATGGCACAGCCCAATGTACTATTGACGAGCGTTTTTGACAATTGCGACTGTCAACGGGTGTCAAAGCTCTTTAGAAATGTCCCCTTTCTTACCTCGTTAGAAGTGTCCCCTTTTCTTGTTTTTGGTTTTTGCCTTTCATTTTGTTTTGGTTCTTGCTTTTGTCGTTGGCCTGGCCC
>JBGPCF010000079.1:0-30084 GCA_041481635.1 Terriglobia bacterium
CAGATCATCAAGACCACCGGCGACAAACTCGTGGACGTTCCGCTAGCACAGTCGGGCGTCAAAGGACTTTTCATCAAAGAAATTGAGGAGGCGGTGCTCTCGGGAACGGTTGACCTGGCTGTCCACAGCCATAAGGATTTACCCAACGATCAGCCGGAGGGGCTCTACGTGGCTGCGGTGCCGGAACGCGAAGACGCTCGAGACGTTTTGGTTTCGGTAGCCGGCAAGAAATTTGCGGACCTTCCGGCTGGCGCGCGTGTTGGCACCAGCAGCCTGCGCCGGCAGTCCCAGATCGCACATCTGCGGCCTGACCTGGAAATCGTTCCCGTGCGTGGCAACGTGGACACGCGATTCAGGAAACTTGACCGGGGCGAATTTGACGCCTTAATTTTGGCGGCGGCCGGCGCCCATCGCCTCGGACTTCGGGAACGCATTGCCCAGTACTTCAGGGTCGATGAGGTTTGTCCCGCTGTCGGCCAGGGCGCGTTGGCTATCGAGATCCGTCGGGGCGACGAAAGACTGGAAAATGCGGTCGCTCCACTAGACCACGCCTTGACGCATCAGGCCATTCGAGCCGAACGCGCAACTTTGCGCCAATTGGGAGGCGGCTGCCAACTCCCCATCGCAGCTCACGCCTTACCGGAAGATGAGTGCCTGCGCTTGCACGGCGTGGTCGCCAGCCCAGACGGCAAGCGGCTGATTCGTGCCGCGGCTTCAGGTTTGATGGATGATCCGGAAAGTCTGGGAGCCGCAGTAGCGGAATCATTGATCAAGCAGGGCGCCCACGAAATTCTGCAATCGAATTAATCGTCCCGTGCCATGGCTTAAGAAACTGAGAGCGATTTATGAAAGGCAAAGTCTTTCTCGTAGGTGCGGGGCCAGGCGATCCCGGGCTGTTCACGCTGAAGGGCAAGGCAGCCCTGGAGCGCGCAGACTGCGTCATCTACGACATTCTCGCCAATCGCAAGCTGCTGCGTTTTGCGCACCCTGGTTGTGAGCTCATATTTGTAGGGAATCTCGGGCCGCGCCCGACCGTCCGTCAATTGGAGGTGAACCGCCTGATGGTGGCCAGAGCGCGCGAGGGCCGCGTGGTGGTGCGGTTGAAAGGCGGAGACCCTTTCATCTTCGGCCGTGGCGGCGAAGAGGCGGAAGAATTGGTGAACGCCGGAATTCCCTTCGAAGTGATCCCAGGAATCTCGGCGGGGTATGCAGCGCCGGCATACGCGGGCATTCCCGTGACTCATCGAAAATTTGTTCCGGGCGTTTCCTTTATCACGGGCCACGAGGATCCGGAGACAGAGGGCGGGACGCTCGATTGGCCAAATATAGCCGCCAGTGGAAACACTCTGGTGTTTTTTATGAGCTCGCGGAATCTGGCCGCCCTTACCGCGGCGTTGATCAAGCACGGGCGGAAACCCGAGACACCCGTCGCGGTGATTCGCTGGGGAACCAAGGCCGGACAACAAGTGGTTGTAGGCACGTTGGCCGACGTCGCGGCCAAATCGGCCGCGCTCGGGCCGCCCTCCATCACCATCGTGGGCGACGTGGTCAATCTGCGCGAGCGCCTGCAATGGTTTGAGCGCCTTCCACTTTTCGGAAAGCGAATTGTCGTTACTCGAGCCCGCGAGCAAGCGGGCGTGTTGTGCGAAGCGTTGGAGGAATTGGGGGCGGATACAATCGAGATTCCGACCATCGAAATCCGGGACCCGGCTTCCTGGGAGCCGCTCGACGCGGCCATCGGCCGGCTAGAAGAATTCAACTATTTACTCGTTACCTCGCCCAACGGCGTGCGGAATTTTCTCAGCCGCCTCGCGGCGTGCGGGCATGACGTTCGGGACCTTGGTGGATTGACCATTGGCGCCATTGGGCCAGCTACGGCTGCCGAATTCGCCAAGACCGGAGTGAGGGTTGATTTTAAGCCCATGGAATATCGGGCCGAGGGTTTGCTGGAAGTTCTCGCGGATCGCGACCTCAAGGGCAAAGCCTTTCTCATCCCGCGCGCGAAAGTCGCCCGGGACCTGATCCCCCGTGTTCTTGAAGAACGCGGGGCGCGCGTGGAAGTTGTGACGGCCTACGAAACTGCGGCTCCTGATTATCCCGAAGGCGAAATGGACCGCCTTCTGAGTCCCACCCCTGACGCCATCACTTTCACAAGTTCTTCGACGGCCGGAAATTTCGCCAAGCTGCTGGGCCCGCGCTCTCTCAGCGAAACCCTGGCCGGGGTTGCGATTGCCTCCATCGGCCCCATTACCTCCGACACGCTTCGCAAGCTTGGACTCACCGTTGTTGTGGAGGCGAAGGAATCGACCATTCCCGGACTGGTCCGCGCTCTGACGGAACATTTCGCCACCCGCGCCCGATAATTCCTGCACGACTCAATTAAAAATTGAATAGTTCACGCAACCGGCGTGCCTGCCCGCGGCTAACGGGGATTTCGGTCTGCTTCCGGTCTTCCATCTTCAGTTGGTAGGAGCCCTTGAACCAGGGGATCACTTCCTTGATGCGATGAATGTTGACAACGTAAGACCGGTGGACCCGCCAGAAAGTCCTCTCATCCAGATTGGCCTGCAGGTCTTCCACGGTTCGGAAGATGGACTCGCCTTCCATCTCCTTGGTCACCAGGCTGATGACGCCATCGATGATGCTGGCAAAAATGATGTCTTCTGAATTCACCGGATAAAGGCGGCCGCCACTACGCACCATCAACTTGGTTTTCTGCCCCGCCGGCCGCTCTTCTGCCATCTGCACCAGCTTATCGAGCTTCTGGTGAGTCAAATCAGAGGATTCAATCATGCGCCGGACCTTGGCGATGGCTTTTTCCACGCGGGCGCGCGCGATGGGCTTCAGGAGATAGTCGATCGCGCTTACCTCGAATGCGTGTACGGCATAATGGTCGTAAGCCGTGGCGAAGACGAAGAGGGGGAGCGGGAGTTTCTTTTCGAGTAGTTTCTTGATGACCCCAAACCCATCCAGTCCGGGCATCTGCACGTCCAGGAACACCAGTTGCGGCGACAAGTCGCGGATCAGGTTTACGGCCTCCGGGCCGTTCTTCCCCTGCCCCACCACCTCGACGTCGGGAAAGCCTTTCAGCAGGAACGCCAACTCGTCGCGAGCCGGCTGTTCGTCATCCACAATCAGCGCCTTAATGCTCATTCCGCTCAATCAACCTCACCGGGACGGAAGTCCCCCCTCAATCCACGATAACATAGCCGCCATTCTCGATGCCAGAAGCACGGCGGCTTTCCCGCTGCCCCTCGATCTCGTGATGAGTTCCCCCCGGCCTTGTGATACCATGGCGCCCCAATCGGCAAGTTTGGAGTTCGGGAGCGATGAACGCCTTCCTCTTCACTCGGAATGCCATCCACACCAGGAGGTCGTGCGATGAAAACTGCCATCTCAACATTTTTTTTCCTGGGAGTTGTTTCGCTATGCTTAGTCAGCCTCGACAGGACGATCGCGCAACAGTGTGATGATGATGAATCGATGGTAACCGACTATAAAAAGGATCTCACTCAGTTGGTGGAAAATACGCGAAAGGAAAGCCTGGCGGATTTCGAAAAAGGGTTCCACCAGAAAACCTGCCTCACCAAACTCACCCTCAGTCTCAGCATGCTGAACGAATTGGTGAGCTGCTTGGAAAAGGCGGTGGCGGACTCAACAGCGACCAAAGAACAGGCTGATGCAAACAAGACAAAACTCGACGCCTACACCAAGCTCAAAGACAAGGTGGAGGGATATCGGAAGAAACTGAAGGCTACCGACGATCCCAAAGAAGCCAAGGCGCTGATCGAAAAATTCAATTTTTCCAGTTGAGGAGCCGGGCAAGAATTGCCCGGAATCACCTGGGGAGGATTTGGGTTGTGAGTGCAGGCTATCGTGTTTTGAAAAGCAGGACGGTTTTCAAAGGCAGGTTGATCAGCGTCAAAGTAGACCAAGTGACGGAGCCCGGCAATGTCAGGGCTGAGCGCGAGGTGGTCTGCCATCCCGGCTCGGTTGTAGTTCTGCCCAGGCTACCGGATGGACGCCTGATACTGGTGCGCCAGTTCCGCTATGCCGCCGGGCAATCACTTTGGGAACTCGTAGCGGGAGGGATCGAGCGCGGCGAGACGCCCCGGCAAGCGGCGCGGCGCGAAATGATGGAAGAAACGGGCTATTCCTGCACCCACCTCTCACCCCTGTTTGATTTTTTCCCCAGCCCGGGAATCCTTTCAGAGAAGATGCACCTGGTGGAAGCAACCGGCCTCACACTCTCGAAAGCCCACCCTGAGGCCGACGAGCGAATTCGCCTCGGCCGGTTTACAATGCGACAAATCCGCCAAATACTTCGCTCCGGGAAAATCAAAGACGGCAAGACGCTAATTGGGCTCTACTGGCTTTTTTGTCACTGTACTTCATTACGTTGAGTAATCTCGGCCTTTTCAGACTCGAGGCGAAAATGTTCTTGACAACCCCCAGTCGGGTTCTATATGTATTGTGTGGGAGCTTGCACGGTGGTCGTATCGGGAGAGTATGTTTGAATCGGGAGCCGGGGGCCCATTAGGGTTCGCGGCTGTTTTTGTTTGGGACCTACCGAAAGCAAACCCTCTAACGCAGATCTTAAGGAGGCACGTAAGTGGCAAGACTTCAAGGAAAAGTAAAGTGGTTCAACAACAGTAAAGGGTACGGCTTCATCGGTCAGGACGGCGGAGCCGACGTATTCGTCCATTATTCAGCCATCCAGGGTGAGGGTTTCAAGACCCTGCAAGAGGGCGACACTGTCGAATTTGAGGTCACGCAAGGCCAGAAAGGACCCCAAGCAGACAAGGTCGTAAAAGTGGGAGCGTAATCGTCAGACTCCGCTTTAGTTTTCACTAGGCCCAACCTACAGGTTGGGCCTTTTCTTGTTCCTGTCTGTTGTCCCCCCAGAAATAGGCGCTTGCTTTCCGCTTTCCAATAGGCGACAATCAAACGTCTAGTACTATGCGAAATTGTATTTTGATGGCTTGGTCGGGCGCTTTCCATTTAGCAGGAGGTGTTTTATGTTGGGGAAGACTATTTCGGCGATCACTGTTTTCATAATACTTGCCACTGCTGCCGTCGCTCAGGACAATCCGCCTTCCTTGGTGCTCACGCCGCGCGCTGGATTCAGCCTGGCCCCGGCCATCGGCACTCCGCCGGTCGAAACCCTTACCGTCCCTGCCGATACAGAAGCCGCAGTAACCATGCTTTCCGGCCTGCATTCTCGCATCAGCCGTGTGGATGATCCGGTCACGGCACGCCTTCAACAGGCGGTGTACGTGGACGGGCAAATCGCGTTGCCACCTGGAAGCATTTTGAATGGCCGGGTAACGCGCGTGCAACTCGCCGGGCGGATGCACCGTCCCGCTGAGTTGGGCTTCCGGTTTGAAACCATCACCCTCCCTAGTGGAGAAACCGAACCCATTTCCGCTGTTCTTTCCTCGCTGGACACGCCAGGCCTCGCCAAGGCGCGCCTCGACTCGGAGGGCTACCTGAAGGGCACTCGCGGCTTTTCTATGAAGGCGTTGATGGGCGGACTGGCCGGAGTGGGCGCTTTGGGATTTGGCAAGGTCGCACTAGCTGCATCTTCCACGGTGGGGACTTTCCTGCCGGTGGGCGGGGCGGCAGTTCTCGGCTATGCCGCGTTGTTCCCGAAGGGCAACGATGTGAATGTCCCGCCGGACACACGCTGCCGAATCCGCTTGAATTATCCCGTCACCGTACGCATCGGTTGGTAAAGGTACTGGCCGGATTCTCTAACATTCAGCGTGCTTTTGGGCGGCAAACCTGCAGGCGCGCTCGCGTTACTCTCCAATCTGATGGATCACCTGATTTATCACAATGACCGCATTCTTCCCCTGGAAGAAGCGCGCCTTTCGCCCGGCCAGGTGGGCTTGCTGACTGGCTGGGGCGTTTTCACCACCCTGCGCGTTTATCAAGGTCTCCCTTTTGCGTTTGAGCGGCACTGGGCGCGCATGAAGCGCGACGCCGAGTTACTGGGCGTCCCCCTTTGTTACGAGCAGGAAGCGGTTCGGCTGGCGATCATCGAGTTAGTGCGCGCCAATCAGCATCCGGAAAGTACGGCACGAGTTTCGTTCGTGAAAAACTCGGGCGGGCTCTGGGCCGGACCACCCAGTGGACCCGAAACAGACTTGCTGATCTTTATCCGCGAACTAGTGGCGTGGCCGGCTGTGCAGCATCTGACCATTGAGCCTCACGGGATATTTTCCGCCGGGCCTTATGCGGGCGCGAAAATGCTTTCCTGGGTTTCGCACGCCGCCGTGCTCGAAAGGGCCCACGCGAAAGGATTTGACGACGCGCTGCTCATCAATGAAAAAGATAAGCTCGCGGAGTGCACTTCGGCCAACATCTTCCTGGTGCGCCGCAGCGAAATCCTGACGCCTGCCCTATCATCCGGATGCCTTGGAGGCATCACGCGCGAGATTCTGTTTGAGATCGGCCCGCCATCCCACATCCCTATCGTCGAAAAGGAATTGACCACCGCAGACCTGGCCTCCGCCGAAGAGGTCTTTATCAGTTCCACCACGCGCGAAGTCGCAGCCATCGAGTCCATCAAACCATCCTGGAAATATCCAGCCCCGGGAAAAATCACCGTGGCGATGGAAAAGATCTTCCAGGAATACGTCCAAACCTACCTCGCGAAAGCCTCTGCGAAACAAGAATAAATCATTGCATCGTGCTGGGCCGCTATTAAGCGCCCCTAGTGCGTTACGAGTTCATTCATCGAGGATGTGTGTTGGGATAAGTTCGCGAGGGTGGGTCCAATTTAGGTCAGGGCCGCGGATCATCAAAGATGACAACCCGAGGCCCCAAAGAATGGATTCGTGCTACCGGATTGCGCAGCGGCAGAAAAGTTGGTCCAACAAATTGAGCGCCAGGTCCATCTCGTCGCGAGTTATTGTGAATGAAGGCGCCAGGGTGAAACAGTTCTTGTAATACCCGCCGACGTCGAGGACTAGGCCGTACTTGCGACCGGGGCCGTCCAACTCGCCCTTCAAACCTTCGGCAAAAATCCGGTCGGTCAATTCGCGGTCAGGTGTGATGCCATCCTCTTTGCAGACCTCGATGCGCAGCGCGAGGCCAAGGCCATCCACCTGGCCAATTGATGTGGGATGCTTCTTCTGAAGCTCACGCAGGCCGGCGAGCATGTACGCACCCTTCTCGTTCACCAGCGTTTCGTAATCCCCCTCTTCGAGCATTTTGAGGGTTTCGAGCGCCACCGCCGTTCCCAAAGTGTTGGATGAGAATGTGGAATGGGTCGAGCCTGGGGGGAAAAGTTCGGGAGCGATCAGCTCTTCGCGCGCCCAGATGCCGGAAATCGGATTCAGGCCGTTGGTCAGCGCCTTGCCGAAAACGATGATGTCCGGCGTGATGCCCAAATGCTCGATCGCCCAGAATTTTCCGGTGCGATAAAAGCCCATCTGAATTTCATCGTCGACGATCAGAATTTTGTGCTTGTCGCACGTTTCCTTGAGCCGCTGGAAATATTCCTTGGGAGGAATCACATATCCGCCCGTGCCCTGCACCGGCTCGATGTAGAACGCGCCGTACTCCGAGGACTGCGCCTTGGGATCCCACACCCCGTTGTATTCGGTATCAAACAGTTTCGCGAACTGGTCATGGCAATAGAGTTCGCAGGTCTCGCGCTTCAACCCGTACATGCAGCGGAAACAATAAGGGTAAAAAACAAAGTTCGCGCGCTCTCCAAAATGTCCGTAGCGCCGGCGGTAGCGGTAACTCGAGGTGATGGCGGAGGCGCCCAGCGTCCGGCCGTGATACCCGCCCATAAAGGCGAACATCAGATTCTTGCCGGTTACCATGCGGACGATTTTCAACGAGTCCTCGATGGCCTGCGACCCGCCGACGTTGAAATGCACGCGGCCCTTCACGCCAAATCGCTTTTCGCAATACTGCGCGATGCGCGCCGCCACTTCCACCTTTTCGGCGTGCAGATACTGGCAGGCCAGTTGAGGCAGGCGGTCGATCTGGCGCTTGAGGGCGTCGTTCAGCCGGGTGTTTTTGTAGCCAAAATTCGCCGCTGAGTACCACATCTGCAAGTCGAGGTAGGGCGTGCCGTGCTCGTCGTACAAAGTGCTGCCTTCGCAATTCACAAAAACTTTGGGCGGCTCGAGGTAGTGGACTGTGTCGCCAAAGGAACAGTATTTGCGCTCCAGTTCGAGCAGTTCCGCCGTTCTAGTTGTGGTATCAGAAATGGACAAGGGGATTATTCCTCCGGGATTTTTCGTCGCCCCACCTTGCGGGAGTCGTCAGGATGAAATGCGGGTGCGGTTTTGCGACCTACGCTTAAACTGCTAATTCCACTTTCAGCTTGCGAGCCCTCAGCCTGGACCGTCGCGATTTCTCTTTCCCCAGGTCGGCGGCCCTTTCGACAAGCGGTGCCAGCTTTGCTTCAATTTCTGCAAAAGTTTCGAACGGTGTACACGCGATGTCGTTTTCACGGCAGAAGGTAAGCAACTGCCGCTTGGCAAAAACTATATCTGCCGCCTGCGCCGCGAAGCGGTCGGAAAGGCCGTCACCGATGAACACGATGGGATTTCCGTTGTCGCGGGTGCGGCGAATAATTTCCACTTTGCACGTCGCGCAGTCGTGCTCGCAGGGCGGTCCGGCGTAGGGAAACGACGGCTCCAACCGCCGCCCACGTACTTTGAGCGCACTCGAGAACAGGTGCTTCCCGTTGTGCAAGGGGCCATTCAGCCCGGCATTCTTGAGCACGCGGCGAATCACCAGGTCAAACCCATCGCTCACCACGTAAAACGGAAGCGAGTGGCGCTGGATGAATTTGTAGAATTTCCCAAAATCCGGGTCGATGGGCACGGAATCGACGAGGGCGTGAAATTCTTTCTTGGAAGCGTCTACCAACGCCATCTGGCGTTCCAGGCACTCGCGCGAGCCGATTTGCCCGCGGGACCACTCCTGCTCCACCTCGCGCCATGACGGGTGCGCAAGCTGCGTCAGCACCAAGTCGGTGACATCCACCTGGGTGATCGTGCCGTCGAAATCGGAGAAAATGGTCGGAATCATAAACATGTTATGAATTTAGAGTTATGAGTTTCAAGACCTGAGTTGCGAAAATACTTTGTTGAGCAGGAGACAATGGCCCCTTCGGGAGAACCATGACCCAACTCATATCTCAGAACTCATCACTCATAACTGTGAATCAGCCTTCCCTCTCGTCCACCAGCCGTCGTGGTTTCCGCCCTTGCGCAAGAGTCCCGGCGGGCAAGCACCGGATCGCCACGTCATACATCCCACAAAGATGATTTTCCCAGACATCCGGAAAACGCGCTTCCAAATTCTTGCGAACCGTCTGCTCAATGGATGAATGACTGATGCCGTTCAGAAGCTCGAGACGGAATTCGAGAACGTCGCGAGTCCCCTCCTGGCGCACCGCCACCTGCCAGCGCTCGGAAATCCCGTCCACGTCGTGTAAAACCTTTTCGAAGATCTCCGGATACATGTTTCCCGCGCCCATCACCACCATCTCATCGCGCCGGCCTTTGATTCTCTCGATTCGGCGGATCGTGGCGCCACAAGGACACGGGGCGTCGATAAAGCGCGTGACATCGCTCACCTTGTAGCGAATCAGCGGCATAGTCCTTCGGGAGAGCGTGGTCATCACCAGTTCGCCATAACCCTCGGCATCGGGATTGAGAATTTCCAGCATGAAATTGAATTCATCCACGTGATAGCCGTCGCGCCGGGGACACTCCATGCCCAAGCCGCCACCCATCTCAGTGGAACCATAGCCCAAAATCACGGACGCCTTCCAGACGTCCTGCACATAGTTGCGGTAGACATCGGTCATGCGATCGCCGGCGGCGAAAATTAATTTGACCGGAACCGTGCCTTCTTTTTCGGCGATTTCACTCAGGCGCACCAGCCAAGTAGGGTCGGCCACAATCACGTTGTACTGATAAAGCTTCAGGCGCGAGTAGGCGTCGCGCGGGTGCGGCTTGCCCACAGCCGAACAGAAAACACGCATGCGCTTGCAAGCAAGAAAGGTAATCCAACTGCTGATCCAGTATCCCGCGTCAAAGGTGCAGACCACGCGATCGCCGGCGCGCATGCCGTTCTCGTAAAATGCCGCCGCCTCGTAACGCGCGGTGAACTCCAACTCGTCGTAGCCGAAGTATGTGCGCTTGGGGACGCCCGAAGTCCCCGTGGTTTCAAAAACAGCTTCCGGCTCGCGGCAAAGGAAATCTTCAGCAGGCAGCGTGAGGAGGTCTTGAGCGGTGGTAAAGATGCCCTTCAAATCCTCCGGCTTCCGAACCTTCCTGGCATCGACGCCGTGTTCTTGCAGTTGACGCGCCAAGAACTTCTGCCGGCGTGCGGCATAGCGAACCACTTCGCGAAAAGCGTCACCCTGAATGCGGCGAATCGCGGCGCGTGGGACGGACTTCCCCCACCGAACCAGCGCCGGGACGGAATTGCCGATGAGGGCGCGCTCAACGAGTTTTCGACATTTACCCAGCATGAGAAACCTTCCGTAAACCTTCGTCATTTGTCCTTTGCTCACGTGCACGACCGCAACAACTGACAAATGACCAAGGACTAAGGACGTCCTTCTACATTAAATAGGCCGACTCGCCCGAGCGCGCGGGCGGAGAGGCAAGCAAATCAATATAAGTACTTTTCTCCAGCATCGCCCGTCCGATCTGGGCAATGGCATGGGTGGCATCCGGGCGCGCGATTTCCCGGGCGTGGCGCGAGATTTCGTTGAGGAGTTTGGAATCGTTCAGCAATTTGAAAGTGAGTTGTGGAATATCGCCCAAGTTTCGTGCACGAAACGCCACTCCATTCTGCTCCAGATAGCGAATATGAATTTCTTCCGGGCCCGGGATCGGGTGAGTAAGAATCATGGGTAGTCCCGCCGCCAGCGCTTCCGCCGTCGTCACGCCGCCGGGCTTGGTGATCAGCAAATTCGAAGCCGCCATTAATTCCGGAACGCTGTCGCTCCAGCCGAAGGTGAAAAAATTGAGCGCGATTTTTCCACGGAGCGCCTCCAGTCGCCCACGCATCACCTGGTCGTGTCCGGCCACCGCCAACACTTGGAGGGGCAGGCGGCATTTTTCCAGGCTTTGCACAATCTCATCCAGCGGCGCCGGGCCCATGCCTCCGCCCATCACCAGCACGACGGGGCGGTGAACGTCCAAGCCAAAGGCGCGCAAAAGGTCGGGCCGATCGAAAGGCAACGCGAAGGCGGGATCAATGGGAATGCCGCATACCAGGATGCGGTTGGCTGAGATCCCCCACTCAATTAACTGCCCCCGGGCCTGCTCGCTCGCCACGCAATAGATGTCAATTTCTTTCTGGGCCCACGGAGGTTCGGTATCCAGGTCGGTTTGTACGGCCAGAATCGGCACGTTAAACCATCCCTCGCGCTTCCCCAACGAAGCGATTTCCGCCGCGCCGATCTCAGTGACAATAATCAGGTGGGGCGAAAACGCCTTGAGCTGCTGCAACACTGCCCTGCACCCGCGGCGAAAAACCCAATCGGGCGCGGTGGCGCGGTGGCGTTTTTCCTGACGGCGCTCGAAGTATCGTCTCCACACCTCCGGGGCGTGGCGAAGCATCCACCAGTACGAATGCACGTAGACCCAAAGAAACCACCGGCTCGCCAGGGAAAGGGCGTCAATGGTGCGAACTTCCACGGGCTCCGCGCCGTCATCGAGCGCGTGCTCAATGACTTTCGCAGCCTGAACATGCCCCGAGCCGACACTCAACGTCAGGATTGCAATTCTTTTGGCCATGATGATGATTCCGGATGCTACCACAACCTCCGGGTCATGCCGATACCTATTAGACCTTGCGGACCAGGAGGACTGCGTTGAGCCCGCCAAACGCGAAGGAATTGGAGAGGGCCACGCGCACGGGTTTTTCCCGCGCCTCATTGGGCACGTAGTCCAAATCGCATTGCGGATCGGGCTTCCGGTAATTCGCCGTGGGTGGGATAACTCCGCGATCCATGGCCATCACGGTCGCCACCATTTCGATCGCTCCCGTCGCTCCCATGGCGTGCCCGTGCATTGATTTGGTGGAGCTGATGGCCACCCGCCGGGCGTGCTCCCCAAAAACTTCCTTAATCACCTGGGTCTCCGTAACATCATTCAACGGCGTCCCTGTGCCGTGCGCGTTGATATAATCCACTTCTTCGGGCTGCACTCCGCCTTCCTCCAGAGCGATGCGGATAGCACGCGCCGGCCCAACGATGGTGGGCTGCGTGATGTGGCTGGCGTCGGAGGTCATTCCAAAGCCCACAACCTCCCCGTAGATTTTCGCCCCACGCTTCCGCGCGCGTTCCATCTCTTCGAGTACAATAACGCCCGCGCCTTCGCCCATCACAAAACCCTCGCGGTCGGCGGAAAATGGCCGGCAAGCGTGGCGGAGGTCCCCATTCCCATTGGCCAGCACGCGAACCGATTCCCAACTGCGCATCATGCCGAAGGTAATGGGCGCGTCGCTCCCGCCTGTCAACATCACGTCCGCCAAACCGTACTTGATGAAATGGAAGGCCTCGCCCATGGCGTGCCCGGAGGATGAACAGGCGGTCGCCGTGGTCATGGACGGCCCTTCAGCCCCATATTCCATGGAGATTTGCGAGGTGGCCGCGTTGTGCATTATTTTGGGAATCGTGAAAGGATGGAGGCGAGTCGCCTGCTTGGCGTACAGACTGTGGAAACCGGTGTCAATGGTGCACACCCCGCCCATGCCGGAGCCCATCACCACGCCGAATTTCGGGCGCTCGGCTTCCTGAACCTGGAGTCCGCTCGATTCCATGGCTTCGCGGGCGGCCAGCAGCCCAAACTGCGTGAAGCGATCCAATATGTCCAATCGCTTGGATGGAAAATAATCGGTGGGAACGTATCCAGGGACCTCGGCGGCAATTTGAACGCTGAGCGGCGAGGCATCAAACTGCTCAATGAGCTTAAACCCCGTCTCGGCTTTGGTCAGATTAGAAAAAAAACTTTCCCGGTCTTTGCCGGTGGCGGCAAACACCCCAAGACCGGTAATGGCAACTCTTCGCATTTCGGACCTCATCGTTGGCGCCGGAATTAGGCACTGGCGGCCGGAGCCCCGCCTTTGGCGAGCGCGACGAGATCGGAAATGTCCTTCCCTTCAATAACCCGGGTCAGGCTATCCACCACCTGTCGTACGCTCTTCATGTTCTGGGCCACGGCGTCTGGAATGTCGACCTTAAACTCCTCTTCCAGCGCAAATAGGATGTTGACGCCATCCAGTGAGTCGATACCCAATTCGGCGAAAGTCGACTCCACCTTGACCGTCCCAGGCTCCAGGTGCTGTTCCCGCGCGATGATTTCCACCACTTTGTCTGCTACGTTCATTGCCACCCCTCTAAATTTGATTTCGGCCCAGCAGCAGGCCCGACTTATTCTCTCTTAAGGCGCGATGCCCATCGGATTCTTATTTGTCAGTTCGCCCACTAGTTGGAGCAGTTCGGAAAGCCGAAAAGGCTTTTCCAGCATGGCGTGCGCGCCCAATTCCTTCGCGGACTTTCTCTCGGCCCCGCTGATGAATGAGGACATCAGAATCAAGGAGATATCTTGCTTCGCAATTTGGGGGCGCAGATTGCGGAGCAAATCCAGACCCGTTTCATTGGGCATGCGAAGGTCAGCGATGACAATCCGGTACAACCCGTCGCGGCCCAGCGCCTGGCGTGCAGCGGCACCATCTTCTACCGCACCTACGGCGTATCCGTTCGCCTCCAAGACTTCACAAATCAGCCCGCGACTTTCGGCGTCGTCATCGACCACGAGAATCTTATGTGAGGACATAGAAAGTCCCTATTGTGCGATACTCTTTACGGCACGCCGATCACCAATTCTAAAACTGATTCTAATATATTGATAATAATATGTTTATATCAAAACACATGGAGGCACTCGCGCGCCCATCCAGAAATCCGACAAAAAGTGTGGCGTTTTGCCCCATTTCGCTAATCCTCCCTCTATAAAACGTCTCGCCTCATGCCGAATATTCTCTTGGAAGAATAACATCTATCTATAACTAATAAAATATGTTATCTGAAGTCTTAGGATTTCTTGTTTGTGCTTAATGGGGCAAGAAAGGACATTCGTTTTGAATCACTCACAACGCTCAAACAAGTTGGCTTCGGGAGAATTTGGTTAGATCAATCGAAGGAAATTCAAACCGGACTCGAGCGCCAGCATGGGACTGTTGGTAAACGCGCTGACCTCATAAGGACAGCCGATTTTGCAGCCCTTGCAAAAGTCCCACAAACTGGCTTCCTGGGAAATGATCATCTTGGCTTGCTTGGATGCGAAAATCTCTTGAAGCGGCGCCTGCGATTCAAACAGCGTTACAAAAGCGCAGGGCAAATGGATTGACCCCTCGGGCTTCATGGAAATCAGTTTGGAAGGATGACGGCATGGGAACTGCGCTCCGAACCCGCCCTTGCGGTAGAAATCGTAATAGTGGGTATAGAAGCGGACGTTCTTGGGATAACTCAGCCGCAGATTTCGCAGAACGGCTTCTACCGCGTCAATCTGTTTCCCGTGCAACTCAGCATCCGGCAGCAACTCGCCCCGGCGCATCACATTGTGGACCGCCTCGGGATGAAGAACCAGGTCGCGCGACTTGCAGAATTCCGCCAGCCCGGTCAGGTCTTCCAAATTCTCCATATTGACCGCGGCATTGATCTGGGTGGTAAACGGCCGGCGTTTTTTCAAAACAAAATCCAAATTATCCACAATTTTGGGCAGGCCATCCACGCCCCGCCGCTTGGCAAAACGCTGGGGATTCAGCGAATCGATGGAAACTTCCAACATATCGAGCCGTGCCACGCCCTCAGCGTATTTTTTAATGAGTAGGCCGTTGGTGGGCATGGAGGTCCACATGCCTTTGTCAGCCGCGTAGGCAATAAAGTCGCTGGTGTTGGGGTTGAGCAGGGGCTCGCCGCCGGAAAAGCTAAGGGCAAAGATCCCCATATCGCAGAATTCGTCAATGCGTTTGAAAATCCGGTCCCGGGTAGCGCGAGTCTGCAAATCGTTGAACTTGCCTTCCTCGCCAAAGATGCAGTATTCGCAAAACATATTGCACATCAGCGTGGTCTCAAACATCACCATATAGGGGAGCTTGAAGCCCGCGCGAATCTGCTTCATGAGCGATTTGGCGATATAGGAATATTTCATAGGACTTCCGGCCCGACATACGAGGACCTCTCAGGATACCACTAAAAGGCTTCGCGATGCACTGCATCATTCCGCGGACTTGGCCCGCCGCGATTTGGGCCTCGATTCAATGCGGTACAAAGTCTTGCGATCGATCCCCAAAATCCGCGATGCCATGGCCTTGTTTTTCCGGGTTATCCTGAGCACATGACTCAAGTACCTTCGTTCCAGTTCTTCGAGTGAGGGTAAATCCACAAACAGACCCGCCAATTGGTCTCCATTCCCGGACCCGGCTTGCACTTTGGCAGGCAGATCTTCCGGGACGATCATTCCGGAGCGGTTGAGCGCAGCCGCGGCCTCCAGCGCGTTTTCCAGCTCGCGCACGTTCCCCGGCCAGGCATAGCTGGCCAGGCAGGAGAGGGCGGGCTGGGAAATGTTGAACGCGCGGCCCCGCGCGCGCTCCAACTCTTTCAGGAAGTGTTCCACAAGCAGCGGAATATCTTCGGCCCGGTCGCGCAGGGGCGGAATCTCAATCTCCACCACGCGCAGCCGGTAGTACAGGTCCTCGCGGAATTTACCCTGCTCCACCAACTCCGCCAGTTTGCGATTGCTGGCGGCAATCACACGCAAGTCGACTTTGATCACTTGGTTGCTGCCCACCCGCCGGACTTCCTGTTCTTCGAGTGACCGCAACAGCCGCACTTGCAGGGCCGGGCTCATCTCGGAAACTTCATCGAGGAAAACCGTTCCCCCGCTCGCCTCCTCCAAAATGCCGCGCTTGTTTTCCACTGCCCCGGTAAATGAGCCGCGCACGTGGCCAAAAAGTTCGGTCTCCAACAATGTTTCCGTGAGCGCCCCGCAGTTTACGGCATAGAATCTTTGTTGGGCGCGCGGTCCGTTGTGGTGAATCGCCTTGGCCACCAACTCCTTCCCGGTGCCGCTCTCGCCATACACCAGAACCGTGGAGCGTGAGTCGGAGACCATCGCGATTTTCTTATAGACGTCCAGCATTGACCGGCTCCGCCCCACAAGGCTCGCCAGTTGCACCTGGCTCCCAAGCTGCTGGCGCAGATTGCGATTTTCGCGGATGAGGTTCCGGTTATTCAGCGCGCGCTTGACGTGCAGCAGGACTTCTTCGATTTTGAAAGGCTTGGATAGATAATCGAACGCTCCGGCCTTCACCGCTTCAATGGCGGTTTCCATCGACCCGAAGGCGGTGATCAGGATCACTTCGGATTCCGGCTGGATGGATTTGTAGGCGCGCAAGACATCCAACCCGTTGAGGTCGGATCCCAGTTTCATATCGCTGATGATCACGTCAAATAATTCCTGCTTGCCGATTTCCAGCGCTTCCTCGCCGCTACCCGAGGTCACCACGAGGTAGCCCTCCTCAGCCAGGACTTCATGCAGCAATTCGCGGGTTACGCGATCATCATCGACCACCAAGATGTGGGAAAGCGTGGCAGTTGGCATAGATTTCCGGGAGATGAATTCCTGTCCAGCCCTCCGAGCAGGCGGCCCACTTTCAGACCGCGTGGGCGGTGGACACGGCGGGGCCTGCCGTCGGAGCCTCCAACTTGTCGCGGCAATCCAGCGGAAGATCTATGATGAAGCGCGTGCCGCGCTTCAATTCGCTTTCCACTTGAATCGTACCGCCGTGCTGACGGATGATTTGATCGCAAATGGCCAGCCCCAGGCCCGCGCCGGTGCCCATGCGTTTGGTGGTGAACATCGGTTCGAAAATATGGGCCAGCGTTTCCGGAGCGATGCCCTCACCCGAGTCCGCAATTTCCACCACCACACTTTGCGATCCCCCCCCTGTGGAATTGCGCAGCGTCAATTTCAGCTCGCCCCCATTGGGCATGGCGTCCATGCTGTTGTTGATCAGGTTCAGAACCACCTGTTGCAAGTACCCCGCATCCCCGTAAATCCGCGGAATGGCCCTGTCCCGGTCCATCTGGACTTTGATTTTGCGGTGTTGCAGGGCCAGCGAAGATAGGAGAATGGACTCTTCCAAAACGTGCCCTAAATCCAGGGGCTGTACGCGCAATTCCAGCTTGTGCGTCCAGGAAAGCAATTGCTTCACGGTGCGTACGATATTATCGATTTGGCTTTCGATGATTTGTAGTCGCCGGTCGGAGGAAGGGTCGCCCGTTTTTTTTCGGGCCAACAATTGCACGTGGCCGGAAATGGAATTGAGCGGAGTCCCGATTTCGTGCGCGAGACTGGCGGCCAACTGCCCCGCCACCGCCAGGCGTTCCGAGCGCGCCAGGCTTTTCTGCGTCTCAAAGAGTTCCTCGTTGATCCGCCTCAACTCTTCGTTCCGCTGCGCCAATTCCAAAGTCGCTTCCTCCACTTTGCGGCCAAGTTCGATATTGAAATTCTCAATCCTGCCCAGCATCTGATTCAGGTGCATGGCCAATTGGCCGGTCTCATCCGAGTTTGAAACGTGCGCGCGGATATCGAGCTGGCCGCCCTCCGCGCCTTCCATTACCCGGACCATTTCCTGCATGGGCGCCCGCACGCTGCGCAGAAAGAACAAATGGATGACCAGGATCAGGACCGCGAGACTCGCCAGCATCAGCACCAAATTCTGCTTGACCAGATTCAGAGTAATAAGATTGGACCGGGCTTTGGAAATCTTCAGGTTCAGACACCCGACAGGCTGGCCTTTTTCGCGCAGGATGGTCCCAATAATCCAGAACTTCCCATCCGGAGTTTCGATGGTGATTTGATCCTCATTGGGGGGTTCGTATTCGTTATAGTGCTCGATGCCGGGTATGTTGTCGAGCTCAAGGTGCTCCTGGTCGGGCGCTGTGGTCTCAATTAAACGGTGCGTGGGAAAATGAACGTAGACATCCGACTGTTGGATGCCCGGGAAGTACGCCTGCATTTGCTTCAAATTCTCGATCAGGTCTTGAGGGTTGGTGAGCGCATGATCATCCATCAAATGCTGAGCAGTAAGCCGCGCCTGCGCCAGATTCTTGCGGTATAGTTCTTCCTCCACCGGCAGCCGGGTGAGTAGCATGGCGATGGTAGTGGAAACACCCACCACAGAAATGACCGCCACGGCGATAATGATGATAATCTTGTTCTGCAGGCTGAAGCGCGAAAATTGCATGGTGTTAAATCCCAACCGGGTCATCATATCACTGGGTGGGGCAAAATGCCACACATGGAATAGGGTCATAATATGTTGATTCTTAAAGAGTTGAATTAAAACTATTTTGTAAGGTGGACGTAAACTTGGACCCGTTCCATCCCCTCTGCCAAGGAGCTCAGCCGGGACAGTCGCCAAACGGTCGAAGGAGGTACCATGGAGAATCAGGAAATTGCCGCCGTGTTCGAGGAAATTTCGAACTTGATGAAAATCATTCAGGACGATCCCAAGTGGACTTTCAAAGCCGCTGCCTACGATCGCGCCAAGCGCTCCATCGAAAGTTATCCCGAGCGCTTGGAAGACATCGCTCGCTCGCCCAATCGCAAGCTCACGGAAATTCCCGGGGTCGGCGAAGACCTGGCAAACAAAATCAAGGAACTCATCGAGACCGGCAAATCTCAGTATCACCAGGAGCAATTGGGCAAGATTCCGAGAACCCTGCTCGACCTGCTGCAACTGCAGACCATCGGCCCGCAGAAGGTGCGGCTGTTCTACAAGGAACTCGGGGTCAAAACCGTGGACGACCTGGAGGCCGCGGCCAAGGCCGGTCGCCTGCGCACCCTTCCCAAGATGGATGTGAAGTCCGAGGAGAACATTCTGAAAGCCATTGAGGTGTTGCGCCGCGCCGCGGGTCGCTTTCACCTGGACACGGCCTTCGATCTCGCCAACGAACTCGGTGCGTTCTTGCGCGAAAGCAAGGCAGTGGAAGAAGTAACCCCGGCCGGTTCGCTGCGCCGGGGGCGAGAGACGGTGGGCGACCTCGACCTGCTGGTGATTGGGACTGACCCTGTGGCAATCGCCGAGCACTTTATCCGGCACCCCGAGATCAATCAGGTTCTGGCCAAGGGCGAAGACAAGGTGAGCGTGAAACTGAAAAATGACATGCAGGTGGACGTCCGCATGCTCGATCGCAAGGCTTACGGCGCAGCGCTGATGTATTTTACCGGGTCCAAGGAACACAACGTAGTCCTGAGAGACCGCGCCAAGCGCCAGGGCATGAAGCTGAATGAATACGGCCTCTACAAGGGCGACAAAGTAGTGGCCAGTAAGACAGAAGAGGAAATCTATAAGAAGCTCGGCCTCGATTGGATTCCGCCCGAAATCCGCGAAAGCCAGGGGGAAATCGAAGCGGCGGAAGAAGGGCGCTTACCCAAGCTCGTTGAGCTTGAGGATATGAGGGGCGACCTGCAAATGCATACCACCGCATCGGACGGCAAGACAAGCCCGGAAGAAATGGCGGAGGCCGCCAAGAAACTTGGGTACAAGTACATCCTCATCACCGATCACTCCAAGGCCGTCACCATCGCCAACGGCCTGGATGAAAAACGCGCCGTGGAGAATATCCGCCGGATCAGGGCGGCGCAAGAGAAAGTGAAAGGCATCGAGATTTGGGCGGGCACGGAAGTGGATATTCTGGGCGACGGCACGCTCGATTACCCGGACGAACTGCTCAAACAGTTTGACATTGTTTTGGCCAGCGTTCACTCGCGCATGACTCAGCCGGCCGAGGAGATGACCGCCCGCCTGCTCAAGGCGTTGGATAATCCCTATATCAGAATTCTCGGACACCCCACTGGGCGTCTGATTTTACGACGCGATCCATTCTTGTTCGATATCGAGCGTGTTTTTGAGAAAGCGCGCCAGCGCGGGGTCATCCTGGAACTGAACGGCAATCCGGAGCGGCTCGATTTAAGCGACCGCCACGTGCGCCTGGTGCGCGACAAAGGTATGAAGGTGATTATCTCCACCGACGCGCACCACCCCGACCACTTCAAATTCATGCGCTTTGGCGTCACCACAGCGCGAAGAGGTTGGATGGAAAAGAAGGGCGTGCTGAATACCCTTCCCCCGGAAAAATTATTGGCCGCATTGCGCCCACTGCCTAAGAACTGAAAATGACCAAGGAGAAAATGGAAACTAACAACTCGTTGCCCGCGGCGCTCATCTTTGACATGGACGGCGTGATGGTGGACAGCAATCCGTTCCATCTCGAAAAATGGGAAGCCCTGCTGAACCTGCACCACATCGCTTTTAGCCACGACGATCTGCCCAGGCTGATTCTTGGCCAGCGCAATGACACGGCGCTGCGCTATTTTTTCGGAGAGAGTTTGACCAAGCAGGATTGCCGCCGGCTGGAAGAGGAATTGGAGGAGACGTTCCGCAAGGCCTTTAAAGCTCACGCCAAGCCGCTACCCGGCCTCACTGAGTTGGTTTTGGCATGCCAGAGTGCGGGCGTGCCCATGGCCGTGGCTTCTTCAGCGATGCGGAAGAACGTGGATTTCGTTGTCGACGCGCTCGGGTTTCGCGAATATTTCCAAACTCTGGTGAGCGGGGACGAGGTCGCCTGCCCCAAGCCCGACCCCGAGATCTATCTGAAGGCGGCGGAGCATCTGGGCTTTAAGCCGGAGGATTGCGTAGCCTTTGAAGATTCCTTTGTAGGGATTGAGTCTGCCAAGGGCGCAGGATTGAAATGCGTCGCCATCGCATCCAGCTTTCCCATCGAAGAACTGAGAAGTCAGACCGGCGCCGACCTAGCGGTACCTGGGTTTCATGAAGTGAATTTGGAAGTTCTGCGGCAACTCTTCCCGAACGCCTAACCGGCACGCTGCATTTGGAAAAACCGATTTCGAATCCTAACCTTCGCCCCCACATCCTCCAGTTTCAGAAAAAATAGGAAGCGGCGCTCGAATAAAAAATATGATGAATATGATCCATGAGCAGGGCGGCCCGTCGGCCGCCTCATTTCTCAATGACCCGCTTCCCGCAACTCCATCGGTGGTGATCCTTGAATTCAGATTCACCCCACTCGCCACTCAAAACCACCGTAACCCCCTGCCTAAGACCGGTCAATACGGTAAAAACCTGAAATTGAATCGGTGAAATCACTGCGGCGGCGGGCAATCACTTTGCTGTACACCAAAGGGCGGTCTGGGAGCTCAACTTCACGCGATGTGAATTAATTCAATAATGGAATGAACTAATCAGGACGGCCCAAATCGAAGGACGGTCAGTGTGAGGTCATCCGCCTGGGGAGCGGCGCCCACAAAATCCTGGACGGCGACAATCACTTTCTCGCAGAGCTCCGGCGCCGCCTGGCAAGTGCAGTTTTCCAGGAACTCCTTCAAGCGGGTTTCACCGTAAAGCTCGTCCACTGCATTTTGGGCTTCGGTCACACCATCGGAAAAAATCAGGACGTGGTCGCCAAACTCCAATTGGGTACTCTCTACCTTAAAGGGCACGCCAGGGAAAAATCCGAGGGGAAAATTTGAAGAGTCCAGGCGCGTCACTTGACCGTTGGCACGCGCCACCAGCGGCGTGGCGTGGCCCGCGTTGACGTAATTGAAATGCCCGAATCGATCCAGCACGCCGTAGAAAATTGTAGCGAACATTTCTGTTGGCGTGCGCTCGCAAAGAAAATCGTTTACCCGGCGGAATAATTCTTCCAGGCTGGGGTCGCCAGCCGCCACCGCCGCGAACGCCCCCTGCAGCGTGGCCGCGAGCATTGCCGCGGGCAATCCCTTGCCCGAAACGTCGGCCACCGTCAACCCGAATCGTTCGCCCGGCAGGTGGATCACATCGTAGTAATCGCCTCCCACGGTCTGGCAGGGCATGCTGATGGCGTGAATTTGAAAGAACTTGCTTTTGGGCAACTGGCGGGGCAGCAGGCCTTGCTGAATATTTCTGGCCAGGGAAAATTCGTGTTGAATCTTTTCCTGCTCGCGAGTCAGGCGGAAGAGTCGCGCGTTCTCAATGACCGTGGCGCCTTCTACCGCGAACGTCTGGAGTACCTGCCGGTCGAGGCCGGTGAGCGCCGTGGCACGCGTGCGGCTGTCCAGGTAGAGCACGCCAAGCAGCTCCGGAGCGGTCGCGGTGATGGTCTCCCCCGTTACTTCCATCATGGGATGTTTCTGGAGCGGCACGGCCACCACCCCGCGGACGCCCGCCTGCACGATGGCAGTTTCATTAGCGGAGCGGCCGGTCCCTTCTTCTTCCAGCCCCACCTCTTCCTTTCCCGAGCTCACCACGCGCTGAACGGCCGCCTTCGAATACGCGTCCAGGCCGGTATGGAGATACACTCCGCCGCGGCCGCGCGCCAGGCGGAGCTTCAACTCGCCCGCTTCGTCGAGAAGGAAGAGCAGGCCGCGCTCCGCGTCGGTGAGTTGGATGGCGGAGTCCACCAGCATCGTCAGGACTTCTTCGAGGGCCGGCGCGCGATTCAACATTTGCGCCATCTGAAGCAGCAGGCCCAGGTGTTGCAATTGGGGAGCGGGAC
This sequence comes from Terriglobia bacterium, assembly GCA_041481635.1. GTDB lineage: Bacteria > Acidobacteriota > Terriglobia > UBA7540 > UBA7540 > DASYXZ01. Next base: position 22,622 of record JBGPCF010000079.1, read on the forward strand.
TTTCCTTCGCCTTGCCCATCTGCTCGAGAAGCCGGGGCAACGCCACGCGCTCTTCGACGAATGTCAGTTGATAAGCATCCGTCACGCCAAGGCTGACGTGATCGCCGGACTTGAGCAGGCAGCGCGTGATGCGCTCGCTGTTGACAAAAGTGCCGTGCCGGCTCCCCATATCCTCAATGAGGTGGTTGCCATCCTCCACAAAAATTCTCGCGTGGTGCCGCGAAATCCGGCTGTCGAGAAGCACCAGGTCATTGTCGCTCTGCCGGCCCATGGTGAAAGGAGTGTGCGTGACTTCCACTTCGCGCTCGTTGCCCGAAGCGTCGCGAACCAACAAGTGTGGGAGGCTACTCGCCATAACGAATGAATTCTCCAGAACGATGTCCGGTAGTATACCAAAGATTTGGGTAGCGCATAATAGACGGTGCGCCTTGAATCCCGTTTTTCTGGGTACCCCACAAGGCCTGGCACTTTGCTCTCCATGGACCGACACGATCAGGTCTAATCTAAAACTGAAGCTCGAGAGCGAAAAATGATTTCAAACGGGAGAAGGGGCTCACTGAAATGAATTGCAAAATTAGGCTGGATAAAGCATTATCGCTAGTTTCCATCAGCAATCAAAATAGTTGCATCATGTCAGGAGGAAAAGGCTAGTGGCTAGAAAATCGATTCAAATTACTGAACCTAAAGGAAAACTGGGAGTCCTTATCCCCGGCATGGGCGCCGTGGCGACGACTTTTATTGCAGGGGTTGAAGCGGTTCGCCGGCAGGTCGGCAAGCCCATCGGCTCCCTCACCCAAATGGGCGCCATCCGGCTGGGCAAACGCACGGACACGCGCTCGCCCCGCATCAAGGACTTCGTTCCATTGGCGGATTTGGATGACCTGATTTTTGGCGGGTGGGATCTTTTCCACGACAACTCTTACGAGGCCGCCTGCAAAGCGGGCGTGCTGGAGCGGACCCACCTGGATCCGGTGAAAGGATTTCTGGAGGACATCAAACCGATGCCCGCCGTTTTTGAACAACGCTACGTGAAAAATCTGCATGGCGAAAACATCAAGAAGGGCAAGACCAAGATGGACCTCGCCGAACAAGTGATCGACGACATCAAGAAATTCACCAAGAAGACCGGCGTGAGCCGCCAGGTGATGATCTGGTGCGGCTCCACCGAGGCCTTCCTGAAGCCCGGCATGGTGCATCAGAGTCTCAAGGCTTTTGAACTCGGGCTGCAGACCAACAGCCCCGACATCCCGCCCAGCATGATTTACGCTTACGCCGCGTTGAAACTCGGCATCCCGTTTGCAAACGGCGCGCCCAACCTGACCGTGGATATTCCCGCGCTGTTGGATCTCTCGATTCGCAACAATGCCCCGATTTGCGGTAAGGATTACAAAACAGGACAGACGTTGATGAAGACGATCCTAGCGCCCGGCTTGAAGGCCCGCCAGCTGGGATTAAGCGGATGGTTTTCCACCAACATTCTTGGAAATCGCGATGGCGAAGTGCTCGAAGATCCGGAGTCCTTCCGCACCAAGGAGGAGAGCAAGCTCTCAGTGCTCGAATACATTCTCCAGCCCAGCCTTTATCCGGAGCTCTATAAAGACTTCTATCACAAGGTCCGAATCAACTACTATCCGCCCCGTGGGGACAACAAAGAAGGCTGGGACAACATCGACATCTTCGGGTGGCTCGGCTACCCCATGCAGATTAAAATTGATTTTCTCTGTCGCGACTCAATTCTTGCCGCGCCCCTGGTGCTCGATCTGGTCCTGTTTCTAGATCTGGCGCACCGCTGCCCTGAGATGGCTCACAAGGGCATTCAAGAGTGGCTCTCGTTCTATTTCAAGAGCCCGATGTGCGCGCCCAATTTGTATCCCGAGCACGACCTCTTTATCCAACTCATGAAATTGAAGAATACACTTCGCTATTTGAAAGGCGAGGAACTGATTACCCACTTGGGGTTGGAGTATTACGACTAAAGGGGAGGACCAGAGAGAAAATCACAACCACGAAACCTGCCCTGCTGCTTTCGCCTCGGGCTCGGCGCGGACTCTCAGGCCTTGGGAGGCGGGGTTGCAGGATGACCATGCGAAGTGGGCGGAGGCGGCAAAGTAACAATGTATTTTCCCAGAATAGTGCCCACCGTAAGTAGTTCCGCGAGATCATGCGGCGTGAAATCCGGCCCAACGGGATCACCAGGTTTTGCTTTTCGGCTGATCTGTATCACACCCACCACTTTTCCATCCACAATCATTGGGGCGCTGATAATTTTTTGAATCGGCGAGGCTTTTTCTTCCGCGGAAAGGTCCACTGCTTCAAAAACCGTGGGGTGCTTATACACAGAGAAATTGTTCACCAATTCGCCGCGCTTATCTCGAATGGTCTTCGCGGCCAGCGAACTCGATGAGGTCAAGGGAATGGCACCGACCCGGGTAAGCTTGGTGGGATAGACGAAACTCAACATCCTCCCGTCAGGCGACACCCGGATAATCGCCACCTCATCCTTCTTGGCCTTGAATGGCGGGGTCATCTGCGCAGCCAGCCGGTTCAGAGCGTCCTCGCTGGGATACCCGCCCTCCTTGCGCATCTCCTCCACCAGTTTCGCCACAGTCAAGCTCAGATCGATTTCGGCCATTCATCCGCCCTCCCCAGGCGGTCGCACATATCCAGCCGGGATTATACTGAAAGGGGCGAAGGCAATCAACCAATGCGGCCTTTTTAATTTTCATCAGCCGCGCTTCCCTCACGGTCCGCCATTTGCCGGAGGCCCGTATAGAAGGCCCTTGCCGAGAATTAGTTTGACAAACTCTTCTACCCCTTCGGATAATCGTGAGCCTGCGGTTCGGAAAGGAATAACAAAATGCGGCTAGCGTGGCGCGCCCGAGCTGTTCTGATCGTGTCTTTCATTCTTGCCTCCCCCCTTTGGGCAGCGGAACGGTCCCCGGCTGAAGCGGAAAAGGTGGCGCAACAGGTTCTCGCCCACGCCATCATTATCGACACGCACGCGGACACCCCGCAGATGATGCTCGACGAAGGTTACGATCTCGCCGACCCCAAGAGCCCTTACATGATCAGCATTCCCAAAATGCGCCAGGGGCATATGGGCGCCGAGTTCATGTCCATCTGGGTGGACACCGATTGGCCCCGAGAGGATGTGATCCCGCGAGCGCTGGCCTTGATTGATGTGGTAAAGAACCAGGTGGCCATCCATGCGGATGCCGTGGAATTGGCCCGGACTGCCTATGACATTTTGCGTATCCATGGCCAGAATAAAATTGCAATTCTCATGGGCGTGGAAGGCGGGCATGCCATTCAAGACGATCTGCGCACCCTCGAAAATTACTACCGGCTGGGCGCACGCTACATGACGCTGACCCACACCAAAAACACCAACTGGGCCGGCTCGTCCGGAGTGAAAGACCCCTCGATGGGTCTCAATGATTTCGGCCGCCAGGTTGTCCAACGGATGAACGAGTTGGGGATGATGGTGGACATTTCCCATGTTTCCGACAAAACATTTTACGATGTACTTGCGGCGACTCAGGCCCCGGTGATTGCATCACATTCCTCCTGCCGGGCACTGTGCGACGCGCCGCGCGACATGACCGACGACATGATCCTCGCCCTGGCCAAAAACGGCGGGGTAATCGACATCAACTTTTATACCCCCTTCCTGGACCCCGAGTTTGCCGCCGCACACCATAAGGTTTCCGATAAGATGGAGGCTGCGGTTAAAGAGGCTCGAGCCAAGATGGCCAAGGAAGGCAAACACTTGAGCTACGCCCAGGAAGTGAAAATTCAACGGAAATTTCAAGCAGACATTCCTCTCCCCAGCTACACGCGCATCGCCGATCATATCGACCATGCGGTAAAAATCGGCGGAGTGGATCACGTGGGGCTCGGGTCAGACTTCGACGGCGTCGATTCCATTCCCAGTGGAATGGAGGACGCATCCAAGATTCCTAATCTGGTGCGCGAATTGGCACGCCGCGGATATAGCGCCGAAGATTTGGAAAAAATCCTGGGAGGCAATCTCTTGCGCGTCATGCACCAGGTGGAGGAAATTTCAAAAAAGATGCAAGCCGAAGGAGGAAAGTGAAATGAAGAGATTCCTGATCTCTTTGCTGGTATTGATCTTGACTGCAGGAACGCTTGGGGCCCAGACGCAAAGCAAATCGTCCGGGACCAAGACAAAGAATGCCACCCCAAGATCGACGAAGACTGCGATACCGCCCAGGCGTTCCCTGCTGAATCCCGTGTCTTTGAACGAAAAGGCCCCCGAAATTTATAAGGTGAAATTCGTGACCACCAAGGGCGACATCATAATTCAGGTCACACGAGTGTGGGCGCCGCTGGGCGCGGACCGCTTCTACAATCTGGTAAAGAATGGGTTCTTTACGGACGCCAGCTTTTTCCGCGTCATTGCCGGGTTTATGGCGCAATTTGGCATCAACGCAAAGCCGACAATCAACGCGGCATGGCAGTCGGCAAATATTCAGGACGATCCGGTGAAACAAAGCAACAAGCGAGGGTATGTAACTTTCGCAAAAAGTAGTGCGCCGAATTCGCGAACTACACAGCTCTTCATCAATTATGGTGATAACTCCCGGCTCGATTCGGACGGCTTCGCGCCTTTCGGCCAGGTGATCGAGGGCATGGACGTGGTGGATAAGCTATATAGCGAATATGGAGAAGGCGCCCCGGGAGGAAACGGACCGGACCAGGGCCGGGTTCAGTTAGAAGGCAAGCCTTACCTCGACAAGAATTTTCCAAAGCTGGATAGCATCAAGTCTGCAGCCATCATGAGTGCGGCGAGTCCAGCATCCAAGACTCCGGTAAAGGCGCCGGCAGCGCATAAAGCTCCGGCGAAGCCGGCAACACCTGCCGCGAAAACTCCGCAGTAGACATCGATTCAGGCATGGCGGGAAGTTGGTTGAATGGAAAAATCCGAATTTAAGCTGAGTAAAATCTCGAACGTTATGCTGGGAGTGCGCGAGTTGGCACGGTCAGTGGCCTTTTACCGCGACCAGCTCGGATTGGCTGTCCAGTTTGAAATCCCCGGCTTCGCGTTTTTGAACGCAGGCGGCGTCACGCTTTGCCTCAGCGAATCCCTGGCGAGGGCACTCGCAAAGCCCAATGAGCCTCTGGGCGGCGTAGCCGAATTGGTATTTTCAGTCGAAGACATCGAAGTCGGGTTCGAAGCACTCTCGGCGCGAGGCGTCAAGTTCATCCGCAGCCCTCACCACGTGACCGAAGCACAGTGGGCAGCCAATTTTGAGGATCCGGACGGACATATGCTCTCCATCTTCGGGCCGCGCGACACAACTAATAAAACCAAATGATTGGGCACATTAATTTGAGCGGCCGGAGGACAAACCCCTCCTGCCCAAAAAGGAGAAGCAATGAGCGAGTTGAAACCGGGCTCGTACGCAATCTTTGATACCACGCTGGGTGAAATCAAATGCAGGCTCTTCCCCGATGAAGCGCCCAAGACCGTGGAGAATTTTGTAGGCCTTGCCAACGGAACCAAGGAATCTCTCGATCCCCAAACCCGGCAAAGAACGAAAAGGCGATTCTACGACGGATTGATCTTCCATCGCGTGATCCCTCAATTTATGATCCAGGGCGGATGCCCGCAGGGGACGGGCACGGGCGGGCCGGGCTATCAGTTCGCCGACGAGTTCTCGAAAGACCTCGGGTTTGATAAACCGGGCAAGCTGGCCATGGCCAATTCGGGACCGGGAACGAATGGCAGCCAGTTCTTCATCACTCTCGCGCCAACCGACTGGCTGAATCAACGCCACACGATCTTTGGTGAAGTCGTCGAAGGCCAGGACATTGTGGAAAAAATAGGTGCGACCCCGCGCGACCGGCAGGACAGGCCACAGACCCCGGTGGTGATGAACGCAATTCGAATTGAAGAAGTGATGTAGATCGGAAAGGTTAACGGGCAATTAAATTGCCGCGCGACTGGGCTGGCTCTTCGGCGCCAGCCCAGTCCACCATAATCTGGACGTTTTGGAATGCTTGCTGCTCTCTTCCCTCGCGCTCGATTTTGTTAGACTCCGATAATCCCCACCAGTTCTTTAACCGACGAAGCGGATTTCTCCAAAGCCTTCTGCTCTTCCGGAGTCAACTTGATTTCCAGAATTTGCTCGATACCACGCGCTCCCAGTTTCACCGGAACGCCGACGTAAAGGCCATTGATTCCGTACTCCCCCTCCAAATACGCGGCGCAGGGCAGAATTTTCTTGCGATCGTTAAAGATTGCATCAACCATCTCCGCCACCGCCGCTGAGGGAGCATAGAACGCACTCCCGGCTTTCAGCAGATTCACAATTTCAGCGCCGCCATTAGCCGTACGCTTGATGATGGCATCCAGCTGATCCTTGGGCATCAACTCGCCTACCGGAATTCCGGCCACGGTGGTGTACCGCGGGACAGGAACCATTGTGTCGCCGTGCCCGCCCAGAACAAATCCTTGAACGTTTTGCACCGAGACGCCGAGCGCCTCGGCCAGGAATGTCCGGTAGCGCGCGGTGTCCAGGACTCCGGCCATCCCGATCACCCGGTTCTTTGAGAAGCCGCTCACTTTGAAGGCCGTCTGCGCCATGGCGTCCAGGGGATTGGTGACGATAATCAAAATAGAGTCGGGCGAATATTTCACAACCTGCGTGATCGCGCTCTTCACCACCTCGTAGTTCGCCTTTAAGAGGTCATCGCGGCTCATGCCCGGCTTGCGCGGAAACCCCGCGGTCATCACCACCAAATCAGAATTTCGTGTGTCCGCGTAGTCATTCGTGCCGCGGACTTTGCAGTCGTAGCCCTCGATGGGCCCCGCTTCCAGTAAATCCAATCCCTTGCCTTGTGGAATGCCCTCGAGAATGTCGATCATGACAACGTCAGCCAGCTGCTTGTCGACCAGGCGCTGGGCAAGCGTCGCCCCCACATTGCCTGAACCAACTACCGTAACTTTCTTGCGCATCATTCCTCCATTTAAAAGGTTGGTCTTAGGTGGCATGTTGTAGGTGGGAAAACTAGAAGAGCCTCCTCCCATATTCTACATACGACCTACTACCTACTCTTTCTTTATCTCATGTTCTCAATAATTGCGTCCGCAAACGCGCTGGTACCGAGTTTTTGCACGTTCTTGGCGCCTTCCATTTTCATTAAACGTTCGAGATCGTATGTCACACGGCGCTGGGAGATGGTTGCGGCTAGCGCTTTTTCAATCAGGTCGCCCACTTCAGGCCAGCCCATAAATTCAAACATCAACGCGCCGGAGCGAATGACGGCGCCGGGGTTAATCATGTCCTTGTCGGCGTACTTGGGCGCGGTGCCGTGCGTGGCTTCAAAAACGCCGTAGCCATCCCCAATGTTTGCGCCCGGGGCAAGTCCAAGCCCGCCAATTTGCGCCGCGCACGCGTCCGAAAGGTAGTCACCATTCAGATTGGGTGTGCACACCA
>JBGPCF010000080.1:0-29864 GCA_041481635.1 Terriglobia bacterium
GGGAGTCGAGGCCTGAACTTGGACAGCACCCAGCCAAGTCCGAACCCAACCTGTTCGACAAAACCTTTGGTCGAGCCTTCTAAACCTAATCCGTGCAGCACGCCCGGCCCCGGCCCTCCGCTAATTTGGACAGCCGTGGTCTATGACCGCCGTTACAACATGAGGCCGGCTGGGATCTCATAACCTGAATACAACGGGTTTGTCCGGAAAAAGAAAAGTGGTCTTCGCGAGTTCGGAAGTGAGAGTTTCCTCGCGATAATAGTTCCTCAGGATGTTGTCCTTCCAATTTAAAAGATCCGGGTTTTCCGCCGCAAATTTCACCCAGGTTTGCGGGCGGCCTGATCGAGCCATGCGGTCCCGAATAATGAGAATGTAAGCCCACGTGATGGTCTCGTTGTAGAGCGTAGGCTTTCCAAGCGCCGATGCAAACCGCTTTAAGGCTGATGAAAACCGGGCGAGGGCTTCCAGTGCCGGGTACTTGCTCAAATACAGGAATGCCACCCGCACATGGTCCTGGTGATAAAACGACTCTTTGGGCAAGGTACAGTTCTCGAACTGCGCCAACAACTCATCATCATTCATGCTGGACCCTGAGCTTTTCTGTTTCACGCTGCGCCAAGGTCAACCACACGGCCATGCTGTAGACGAACAGTCCGCCAACATCGTATTGGTCATGCAGGACGTGAATTACGGCCGCAAAGGCGAAAACAATCAATAAGAGATAACTGCCCGCCACTTCGGAGAACCCCACAAGGTAGAGTGCAGCGGCGGCGATTTCTCCCCCCGCAAGGATGGGGCGAATGACGTGGGGCAGGCCCGCATGCTCGAACGAGCGAATCCTGCCCGGTTCAAACGCCAAAAGACACGACTCATATAAGACGACCAGGCCAAGCGTCCAGCGTAGAAGGGCAATCATATGTTTTAAGCGTTGAGTCATGGGCGCCGCTTCTCCTTTTGGGCGGGATGGCTCACGCGAGCTTCAACCAGGCGATGGCTGGCGCGGGAATCGAGTTCCAGGCCGTAGAATTTCTTCAGGTCTTTGATCCGGCGGAGCGAATCCGGCCCGAACGGGCACTTGCCATCAAATGCGTGCAGAACGATGCCTTCAAGAAGGTCCCCCAAAGTCAAATCGTGATACTCCGCCAGGGCCTTCAGCACTTTCAACAGGCGCTTTTCCATGCGCACTCCGGTTTGCACGCGCTGGACTACAAATTTCCGGTCTTCGGTCATAGGTCCTCCTTTGGCTGGTACCAAAATACCATGGTACTAAAATAAACTCAAGAGGGCCACGGCCGTGAAATGTTCCCCGGGAGACGATGCCGGACGCAGTTACTTTTTTCGCAGCCGCTTCAAGATTTGCGATTTGAGTTTATGGTCGGGGCGCGCGGTGTGCGCGGTCATGGTGAGAAGATACACGGATTGGGCGGCCTCGCGGAGGTGTTCCAGGCAATACGGGCATCCCCGCTCAACGTGCTCGCCGATATCGAGGCAAGCGCCCCCGGCAATTGTGCCGAGCAGGTAAAGCTCGTAGAATTCCTCTAGATGTTCGCAGCCCATGTTCTCATCACCGCCGCCAGGCGATGCCGTACGAAGCCGACACCGGCCACCAATCCCGATCTCACTTTGGCCAGCGGCTCACCCAGCTTTTCGGCAAGCTCGGTTTCCGTGTAGCCCTGGAACACCGCCAAATCCAACATTTCCCGCTGAGGTTTCGGGAGCTGGTTAATGACTTTTTTGAACAAGTCGCGGCGGCCATCGAGCAAACCGATTTCTTCGGGCCGGGGCAACCAGGAGGAGAGTTTGAGCCCCGCCTCGTCCTTTCTTGAAATTCTTGCCGCATTGTTCCGCTCGGCGCGCAGGCGGTCCACCGCTTTATTGCGAGCCAGGAGGGCGAGGGCTGCGGGCACGCTCACGTGTTCCCTCCTCCAGCGCCGTGCCTCCACCCAAAGCCGCAGGAAAACATCCTGCAGAACCTCTTCAGCCATGGCCCGGTTGGGGAGAATATGCACGAGGAGGCCTAGGATGGCAGGGGCCAGGCGATCATAGATTTCGCTGAGTGCGCCTTCGTCGTGTTCCGCAACCCGCGCCAATAGTACCTCGTTGGTTATTCCTTGAGTCATAATATCCAAAACTAAATCTAGTGAGGTCTTCCCGGACCCGCGCCATCGGCTGGCCTGGCTGGTCCTCAGATCAAGGCCGTTTCAATTTTATCCCGTAACCCCTCAGGACCGGGAGGAAATCGGTTGCAGCCGAAGGCAGCAATTTTGTTGATTAACGGTATAAAGAGAATCGATTGGACAGAAAGGGGGAATTCATTTGAAATAGGTTCATGTCCCTTTAAGCATCGGAAACGCGTCGCGAAGACTTTGCCCCCAAATCTTTTCGACGCGTTCCGGTGCGGGATTAATTCTCCTTCAAAGCCGCCGCGGGAATGACCGCGTGTTTGATCCTCTCTCGTTTCCAGGTGTAGGAAATGTGTACATCCCCATTCGAGGCTTGAATGACGGCAGGATAACTGAACTCAACCGGCGCGGTCTCGAGTTTCGCAAACGGCGTCCACGTTTCGCCGCCATCGGATGATATGGCCACATTCAGCGGCGAGCGGTCGCGCGAGGAGTGGTTATAAACCATCAGGATTCGCCCGTCTACGAGGCGCACGCAATCGATTCCACTATTGGGATTCGGCAGAGAAGTTGGGCGCGCCCCGGTCCAGGTGCGCCCTCCGTCCGATGAGTCGGCCGTGTAAATGAATCCCTGCCGAGTCCGCGCAAAAAGTCGCAACACATTCGGGCGCAACTCCACCAGGGTAGGCTGAATCAGCCCGTAAGGCTCGCCGGGGATAACGATGGGACCGTGTTTCGTCCAAGTCTTCCCATCATCGGCGCTGCGTTCCACCCAGCCCGACCAACTTTCGTAACTCTCCACGGAACTGCCGGCAACAATATCGCCGTTGGCCAAAAGAATAGGTTTGTCTTTGATAGGCCCCAACATTCCGGCGGGCAGGCGGACGGGGTCGCCCCAGCTTTTTCCGCTGTCAGATGAAATTTTGTAGGCGCCGGTCCAGGTGTCGGGAGAAGGTCCAAATTTATAGAAGAGCCAGAGGCGATTATCCCGCCCGCGAAAAAGAACGGGATTCCACGCGGGCACGCCGCGTTCTGAGGCCGCGATCGTTGGCTCGGACCACCGCCCTCCGGACAACCGGGACATCCATATCGCAACCCCGTTCGCGCCTTCGTGCGGCCCCCCAAACCAGGCAGCCAGAAAATCACCTTCCGCCGTCTCGACGATGGTTGAAGCGTGGCATTGTTGGAATGGCGCGCGTTCAAAAACGAAATCAGTGCGCATTTCCGGGCCCACGCGATTCGCAGCGGACAAGTACCACGTGGATAAGAGAAGCAAAAATGCCACCGGCCGGATGAGGCCGGGGCGTATACGAATCATGTTACCCGGTAATCGTTTTTGTCGCCGCATCCCACACGGCGACGGTCTTTTTGAAATAAGAGTAATTCGCCATGTGGCAGGCAATGGCGGTGTTGTTGCCGAAGGTCGCGTCCTCCACAGAGGGGCGGCGGGTCCGCACCGACTGAAAGAAATTCCAGAGGTGCTCGCGATCGTCATTGTAATCGGGCGGGGTATAAAAGCTCTTGCTGGGAATGATACTCTGGGTTCCGGGCTTTACTTCGTGTTCGGATTCCCAGCGCTGCACGTATTCCGCGCGGAGTTTGGCGGCGTAGCTGTTGGTGTAGTAGCAGGGACCATGCTCCATCCCGTCCTGGGCAAAGATGGTCACGGCATCATCGTGAATTTCCATAATCCCGTGCGTCCCGAGGAAGCGGGTGGATTCCGGCGCATCGGTATTCAGCGTGACGCGAATCATGGCGCGGAAACCGGGGTACTCATAGAGGGTGGTGAGTGCGTCAGGCACGTCGCGACCATGATCCTTCCAGCGGAATTGGCCTCCGGAAGAAAGGGCGCGTTCGGGCGGCGACGTGATGCTCTTGATGTAATGAATGCCGGTCAGCAGGTGAACAAATAAATCGCCCGGAATGCCTTCGCCGTAGTCCGTAAAGGCGCGCCAGCGAGCGAAGCGGATGGGATCGAAGTCGCGCTTGGGCGCCGTCCCCTGCCAGGTGTCCCAATCCAAAGTTTCCGGTGACAAGTCGGGTGGCGGAGGGTATTCCCACGCGCCGCAGGGGTCATTGCGGCCCATCGTGCCTTCCACCAGGTAGAGATCGCCAATCGCCCCCTGCTCCACCAGTTCTTTGGCCTTGGCGAATATGACAGAACTGCGCCGCTGGCTGCCAATCTGCACGATGCGGTTGTTTTTCTTTTCCGCATCGATCATCTCAAACCCTTCTCTCACGAGATGGGTCATGGGCTTTTCGCAATAAATATCTTTGCCCGCGTTACAGGCGTCCACCACCACTTGCTTGTGCCAGTGGTCGGGCAGCGCGGCGATCACGCAATCGATTTCCTTATTGTCCAGCAGCTCGCGATAGCGGCGGGTGGTGATGATGGGCTTTTCCACAATTTCCTTCGCCAATTGATGGCGGCCGTCGTAGAGGTCACAGGCCGCAACGCATTCCACTCCGGGCAGGCGGATGGAAGTACGGAGCAGGCCGTTGCCCTGCATCCCAATTCCAATGATGCCGAAACGAACCGTGTCACTGGGCGCAATGGGACCGGGATGGGCTTCGATCGCTGTAGGGCTGAGCATGACTCCGCGCATGGCCACCGCGGCGCCGGCTCCACCCGCTGTAGTCCGCATAAAGTCGCGCCGCGTTATTCGATTGTTTCGAGGCATGTGAAATTCTCCTTGATGAGAAATGAAGGGCACCCAATGGTATCAGCACACACTTCGCGTGCGCAAAAGCCCAGACTAACTGCGAGTGAAAACCCGGACTCAACCTAGGACTGCTCCCCCTGCGGAACACTCTCGGCAATCCGCGCCGTGGTCTCGCGGGCCAGCTCTTCCATGGCCTTGCGAACCAGCCTTTGAGTAGCCGGATCCAATCGACGCTCCACCAACGGCAAAAGCCGCCCATTTTCATTCATCAGAAGCCCGCGCACCCACTGGATGTAACTCCGGCCGGCTTGGACTGCTTCCGTGCGGTTCTTGCTGCTCCGCCCCAGATGTTTCAGGCATTCGATAAATGCCTTTTCCGCCGCCTCGCCAGCGTCGCGGGCGTGGCGCATGCGGTCGAGGGTTGTCGAGATCCCCTCCACGTGCTCCTCCAGCGCCGGATAGAGGACCTTTTCTTCCTCATCCAGATGCGTGCGGAGCGTTTGGGAAATCTGCCGGTAACAACCTTCCAGGCGTTCAACGGATTGAGTAGCGTTTCGCGCTAAGGGCAACGATTTAAGTTCTTGAGAGAGTTTGTTAAGAAGTTGAGTCAGTTCATGGTGTTCGTGCAACAAAAAATCCGAAATACATCGGCTCATTTATTTAAAAGGCTCCTTATGAAATGATTATACGCCCCTCACCGACCGTCGGGCATAAATATCTTCCGGGCGCGCGGCAAGCTTCATCCGAGTGTAGAATGACGAGGGCTGAAATGGTGCCATCGAGAAAATGGAGAGCCAGTGCGAAAGGCCGCGGTCTGTCGTGCCACGCGCTGTATGACCTGATGATTCAAGCGCGAAGTAAACCTGCCGAAGAGACTCCCCAGTATCATGCCGCGCTCGCGACAATGCTCACGGCTCTTACGTTTGTATTGCTGACGCCGGCGGCCTGGGCAGGGGATTCCGCGCCCGGAGCATTGATCAAGGCCGGACATTGGAAACGCGCACGCACGCTGGTCGAGGGGCAATACCAAGTGAACCCCCAAGACGCGGAGGCAGCTTATTTGCTTTCCCGAGTCAAGCTGACCTTCGACGATCTCGATGCCGCGCTGAGCCTGGCGGAAAAAGCGGTAGGGCTCGACCCCAAGAACTCGAGCTACCACTATCAACTTGCCGTCACCTGCGGCAGAACGGCGGAAAAGGCTAGTTTGTTTTCCAAGGCCCATTGGGCCAAACGATTCAAAGAGGAAGCGGAAACGGCTACGAGCCTGGACCCCCGGAACATGGAGGCGCGATTCGGTTTGCTCGAATATTATCTGCAAGCTCCCCGATTGATGGGTGGAGGGAAAGATAAGGCGCGCGCCATGGCGGAGGAAATCGCCAAGCTCGACGCTGTTTCAGGTGACTTGGCGGAGGCTCGCGTGGCCGAGGATAACAAGGACCCCACGAGGGAGCACGAAGCTTACGGCAAGGCAGCCGCGGCTGGACCCAAAACCTACGAAGACCGCATTTCGATCGCCAATTTTTTCCTTCGCCCTTCGGGTAGCTTGGGCCAGTCGGGTAGTGAGCCCGAGAGTGGCCCTCCCGCCAACCCGGCCGCGGTGGAGAAACTTGCCCGCGAAGCCGCCCAACTAGAACCCGGCCGTGTGGACGCCTATGTGGCGCTCGCCCGCTTGTATGCGGGCCAAAGGCGCTGGAAGGAGCTCGACTCAACCCTGGGTGAGAGTGAGAAGAGAGTGCCAGACAATTTAACTCCATACTTCGGCGCCGGGCAAGTTCTTCTGGCCCAAAGCCCAGTTGGAAGCAAGGATTTGTCCCGCGCCGAGCGATTTTTACGTAAATACCTCGCGCAAGAACCTGAAGGTGATTCGCCAAGTCTGGCCGAGGCCCACTGGCGACTGGGACTGGTTCTCGAGAAGGAAGGCCGAAAGGGAGAGGCAGCTTCCGAAGTGGGCGCAGCAATTGGAATGAACCCCAACCTCGAAAAAGCCAAAGCGGATTTGAAGCGAATCAATGGCGGAAGCTGAATATTTCTTCCGGCGATAAGTGCAGGTGCTTGAGTTTTTTCTACAATTTTCTGCCTAGTTTTATAAACGCGCCGCCGATCCCTTTTCCAATTTTGTCAATCCCCTTACCTGTCCCTACGCCGACGTGCGTGCCAAATCCCACGGCCCCTTGACCCACCGAGGTTCCGGCATCGATGGGGTGGCCCGTCACTAAATTCGTCGCGCCCCCGGCCACGCCTTTCCCCAAGTCCACCGACCCCCCTGGCTGCGCCCTTCCCGATGTTTTCCCCGCCCCGAGCCATTTCCTCATCGGGCCCGTGGGATTTCCTTTTCGGCTGAGCGCTTGATCCCGCCGTCGCGGCATCCTGGCCGGCGCTCGACTGGCTCCCACCGTGGCACCTGTCTCGCACCATGAAAAAAGCCCGAAATCGATTTGCGGACCCTCAAAGGCTGTGATAGACTTTGCCCAGTCAAAGCCATCATTGAAGCTTGATTGATCTGCCTGGCCTGACAAATCTGGCTTGGTCGATACTTCGGGATTTGTTTTCAATTCGTAAGTAACCGAGTCACCCTCAAGACCATCTAAGTGGTTGGGTGTCTCGCCCGAATCATATCATTGGATCCGACACGAACTATTAGCCCCGCCGATGGGGCGCAAGGAGCGTGCAATGGTGAACCGAAAACTGATACGTCCCTCACTTTCTGAAATTCAAGACCAGATGGGCTCGCGAATGCAGCGGAAAAAGCCGGCCCCGCCCGATCAAACGAACGCGGAGAACTTTTACTATATTAAGCAGATGCAGGCGCGGACTCCCATGGTGGTGGTGCTGGATGATGACGAAGAAATCCGCGGAGTGATCGAGTGGTACGACAAGAACTGCATCAAAGTCCATCGCACCAATGAGCCTAACCTCCTGATCATGAAATCGGTGATCCGGTACATGTACAAGCAAAACGAGGTGAAAGAAGGGGGAGACGGACACGCGCGGGGAGATGGGAACTCGGGGCGAAATAGCGACGACGAATAGCCCGCTTCGTGGCCTTCAGG
This sequence comes from Terriglobia bacterium, assembly GCA_041481635.1. Classification (GTDB taxonomy): domain Bacteria; phylum Acidobacteriota; class Terriglobia; order UBA7540; family UBA7540; genus DASYXZ01. The sequence continues at coordinate 7,837 of JBGPCF010000080.1, forward strand.
GACTATCATGGCCTGGAAGGAGTACGCGATGGTTTCTACACGGCGTCCGCAATTACTGATAGCGTTCGTTCGGAGTTTTCGACCGACGCGATGCGCCATCACGAGGGAATGCCTTTCCGGAGAGGACGCGGCACGGAGGTTGGTTGCCGCCCGGTGGCTGGTCGGCTTGGCGATTCTCGTGGCCATGGTTGCCGGCTCCAACGGCGCCCGGGCCCAGGACCAAAAGAAGCGCAAAATACCGGTAGTGGACAAAATCACCGGGGGGAACAGCCACCAAGCCTTCAGTGGTAAGGTGCAGGCCGTTGACCTGAAACGCCACGTTCTGGAAGTGAATCACGCAGAAGGCACGGGCATGGAAATCTTTCCCCTTAAGAGCGGTGTTCCCGTCACGTCGGCGGCGGGCGCGAAGTTGAAATTGGATCAATTAAAAGAAGGGACCGACGTCATTATTTATTACGACGTAAAAGACGACCGGCGCTCGATCAAAGAAATTGTGGTCCTGGCTCCCGGCAGCACCGAAAACCACAAGAAAGCTTCACCTCCCTCATAGCTCGTGATCGTTGCCCACCGGCAACCAGGGCAGGCGACAGCGGGCGAATCCAAATGAAAATCGGCATTACGTGTTACCCCACTTATGGCGGAAGTGGCGTGGTGGCCACCGAACTGGGCATCGAGCTTGCGACGCGCGGGCACGACGTTCATTTCATCAGCTACGCTGTCCCAGTGCGGATGACCGCCTCTTCCTCGGAGCCCATTCATTTCCACGAAGTGGAGGTGATGAATTACCCTCTCTTCGATCACCCGCCGTACACTTTGGCTCTCGCCAGCATGATGCGCAACGTGGCGGTGAACGAGTCCCTGGACCTGTTGCACGTCCACTACGCCATTCCCCACTCGGTGAGCGCCTACCTGGCCCGCGCCATGGTCGCTCCGCATCATCTGCCGTACGTCACCACACTCCACGGCACGGATGTGACGCTGGTCGGCGCGGACCGCTCCTACCTGCCCATCACCAAATTCTCCATCGAAGAAAGCGATGCGGTGACGGCGATTTCCGAATACCTCCGCCAGGTGACCGTGAGTGAGTTTGAGATTCGGCGGCCCATCGACATGATTCCGAATTTTGTCAACTGTGACGTGTTCCAGCCGGCGGATGGCGATTGCCGGAGGGATGAGTTTGCCAAGGACAGTGAAAAAATCCTTATCCACCTGTCGAACTTCCGGCCGGTAAAGCGCGTGCCCGACGTTGTGGAAATTTTTCACATGGTGCGCAAAGAAATTCCCGCCAAGCTTCTGATGATTGGCGACGGGCCTGAGCGGACCACGGCGGAATGGCTGGTGCGGAAAAAGGGGTTGTCTCACGACGTGATTTTCATGGGCAAACAAAACCAGGTGCAGACTATCCTGAATTGCGCGGATGTGCTCCTGCTGCCCAGCGAGTTGGAATCGTTTGGACTGGCGGCACTCGAAGGGATGGCGTGCGGTGTGCCTCCCGTTTGCTCAAATGTGGGCGGCGTACCCGAGGTCATTACCGACGGCGTGGAAGGTTTTCTCGTGACGCCCGGAGACGTGAATACGATGGCGGCGCGCGCCCTCAGTATCCTCACCAGCCCGGAGCGGCGCGAGCAAATGGGCGAGGCGGCGCGGGCCCGGGCCCTGAGCCAGTTTTGTACCAGCAAGATTATCCCGCAATACGAAAATCTTTATAAGAGGGTTCTGGAAGGCAAGTAGAATTGATACCCGCGGCATTAATTTCAGTAGACGAATACTCTCAGGGGGGAAACTGATTATGAAGAAGCAAAATCTGGTCGCACTGGGAATCTTCGTGCTCGCCATGGCGGTTGCAGGAGCCGCATGGGCACAAGGGAAATCGGCGGATGCAGGCCCGATTACTGGCACGTGGGATTGTAGCTCACACGGCGGCGATCAAGGCGACTCGAAATTCTCACTCACACTGGAACAGGACGGCGAAAAAGTGACTGGCTCTGTGGATTCGCCTCAGGGCGGCATGGACATCACCTCTGGAACGTTTAAGGACAATAAGCTGGAGATTCGCCTGGAAACCCCACAGGGGAATTACGTCCTCAGCGCCGAACTGAAGGATGGCGAGCTTTCTGGCAACGTCACATTGGATGACAAGGCGCAAGGAACGTGGGAAGGCAAGAAGGAAGCAGCCGAGAAGAAATAAAGAACCCGAGGTGGCATGACTGGGACACCGGTTTATTACCGGCCCGACGATGCCACCGGCCCGACGCCGGGCAAAGTGCTCAAGAACTGAGTGACTGCCTCCTCGTACTGCTTGGTGGCCAATCGAAATCCCTCTCCGTGACGAGTTCCCCCCAGCACCACCAGCTTCTTCTGCGGGCTGGTGGCGTCCGCGAAGAGAGTCTGGGCGTATTCAGGAGGCATCCGCGGGTCGCCTACAACTGCGATAAACAAAATGGGGCGCGGATTGATCTCGCGAACCGCCTTCTCCAAATCAAAGTCCGAGGGGCTGAAATGGCCGCGCCACGCTGACCAGTAGAGGACCTCATAGGCTAGTGGGAAAGCGGGCAGGGGCGGAAACCACCACCAGTGTCGGCGGATGATGCTTAGAAAAAGATTATAGTGATGCCGGATCAGTTCCGAATAGTTCAGGAAGGTGCTGTCGGAGATCACTGCGGAGACATCATGGGAATCGGCGGCAGCCATGAGCCCTGCGGCGGCGCCCATCGAAACCCCCCACAATATAATCGGGCGCTTGGCCTTCTCGTCGTTGAGCGCGTAACTCACCGCGCCTTCCGCGTCCAGGCGCTCCTGATAGCCCACCGTGCTGATGTTTCCGGCGCTCTGCCCTTGATGGCGAAGGTCAAATAAGAGTCCGTTGTAACCCAGGTGGTGCCCGAATTCGGCCTCAGGCAGCATCTCGACGCGCGTCCGGTTATGCCCGTGCAAATAGACAATCGTGCCTCGCACCTGGTCGCCGGCCCCTGACGCGGGGACGTACCACCCCTTCATAAGCAGCCCGTCGGTGGAATGGAATTCCACGGCGCGAAAATCCATGCCGAAATCCTTCGGCGTCTTCCCGTCATTCGGATCGTGAAAATGAAATCGGCTGGTGGTGGCAATCCCCGTGAGGAACCACGGCACTACGCCATAGAAAAATACAAAGAAAAGGCAGACGAAAACGAAGAGCACCCACTTGGTTATTTTCCGAATTCTTGAGGCGGCACCCAACGGTATCTCCTTTTAGTGTCCGAGAGAAAAATCGGTCGCAATTTATTTCAACCACCCACCACAACCGCCACTAATGCGCTCCTTCGCTCACCGGTCGAGGCTCTACAATATGGGTGGTGAGCAAAACGGCCACCAGAAGCGTCATCACGGCGCAAACGCTGGTGACGGCGAAATACCCGCTATGTTGGTAGAGGATCCCGCCGACCAAGGCAATGGTCACAATGCCCAATTGCGATGCGATGTTCCGCAGGGCGATGAAAATACCCCGCTGCGCCGTGGGGACCATCTCCGTCATCAAAGCGGTCAATGGCCCCTGGCGGAATGCCGCCCCTAATCCTGTCGCACCGAATACCAAAAAGAGCCACAACCCCCAGTGCAGGAACGGCACCAAACCCACTGCCAACCCCAGAAGAACATTACTGGCGATGGAAACGGGGCGCTTCCCCCACCGGTCGGCGAGAATGCCTCCGAGCGGAGCGCCCACCAGTGACGCGATGCCTCCCACCATAAACACGAGGGTGATGCCGCTGGTCGGTATCTTGAAATGGTCGCTGAGCCACTGTCCGATATAAGTAATAAAACCCACCAGCCCCGCAGAGACAAAGAATGCCACGCCCAGCGCGGCGACAATGTCGCTCCTCTTTAGGAAGGTGCCAAAAACGTGGAGCGTCGCGCGGAGTTTGCCAGACGAGGACTGAGAGACCAACTTTTCCTGCGGCAGCAAGAGGGAAATGACGGCAACCATGAGACCCAATCCGGCGAAGAAAAGAAAAACACGGCGCCAGCCGAAGTGGTCGGCAATCTGTCCGGCGAGCGGGACGCCGACAATAGGAGCGGCAAAGTAGGCCGAGGAAACCAGGCCGATCGCTTTGCCGCGAACGCGATAGTCGAACCAATCGCCGGCGAAGGCGATCGAACATGTGGAAATTGTCCCTGCGGCCAGGCCTGTGAGGGCGCGCGCCAGCAATAATTCTTCAAATGTCCGGGTCTGTGAAGAGATCCCCGAAGCCACGGCAAAAAGCACAACGCCGCCCAGCAGGAATTTGCGACGTCCGTAATGGTCGGAGAGTGCCCCGGATATGAATGAGGCAAAGGCTGCCATCACCGAATAGACCATTACCAGCAGGCTCGCCGCTTCCACACCCTTGCTGAACGAACCCTCCAGCAGGGGAAGGAGCGCGGCAATCATCTGGTTGTCAGCGACACCCAGGAAGAGCAGCAAAAACAAGTTGGCGATTACCCTGTAATCCAATCGCTGCCTTCCAACCGCTGTCCGATCGACATCTCAAGCCGGTGCCAAGACATTTCCCGCCGCAATCATCCCCGGCGGAGAAACGAGACAACCTCCGGGCACTCTCTACTCGAAGTGATGAAGGTCCAATTTAGTGGCGGCGCGGTCGGAAATGTCCACAACGCCGGCGGCCGCAATGCCCACTGCAATCACAATCGCATCGCTGATTTCCGCCTTGGTCAGGCCAATTTCCAGCGCCTTCTTGATGTGCCCTTGGAGGCACCCTTCGCACTTCGCCACCAGCGAGACACCGATCGCGATGAGTTCTTTCGTTTTTAAATCCAGGGCCGTCGGAGTGAAGTAGGTTTCTTTGTAGAATGTCTTATATATATTGCGAAAACGGGGCTCGATCATGCTCATCGAGATTGGGCCCCTCTTTTTGCCATCTTTCGCAGAGCCTGCGGCCTTCCCTGTTTCATCGGATGAGTCCGGAGTCATCTTTTCTTCCGCGATATCATGTTTTGCCATAAGTGATACTCACTCCTGTGGATTCATAATGTGGAGGTGGAGCCTTGCCTTAGAAAGCCCCACGCCAACTGCAAGAGAGATAGACATTCCTCCCCATTGGTTGCTCTAACAATCTCACCTATCTCCAACGAGCCCGGCCATCAAACAAATATTTTTGAGCCCTGGTGGAAAAGTTTAGCACACCTTGCGGCTGGCGGGAGGACGAAAGTGGGAGCCAGTCCGAGGGGATATACGTTTATGAAGGCGCGTGGGCGGGCACAACCTGGGCCGCGGTCTCGGTGGCCTTAATCTCGGGGATTTCGAAGCGGATGACCGTCCCCTTACCCGGCTTGCTATCGATCTCGAACACGAATTCCTGTCCGTAGAGGACTTTCAGCCTCTCGCGAATGTTCGATATTCCGATGCCGGAGTCATAAACGTCGTAGCGCTTTTCGTCCGGGATGCCCACCCCGTCATCCACCACTTCGATTGAGAGCCGTCCGTTCTTGTGCCAGGAGCGCAAAGTAATAGTGCCGCCTTCAATCTTGGGCCCAATGCCGTGCCGGATGGCATTCTCCACCAGAGGTTGAAGGATCATGCTGGGCACCACCACTTCCATGGTTTCCGGGTCAATCTCCTTCCGGAATTGGAGCTTATCCCGCCCAAAGCGCACCACCTCGATGTCGAGATAGTCGTCGATGAACTCAATCTCCTGCTTGAGCGGCGAAAAGTGAACCTGCGTCTTGAGACGCCGCCGAAGAATGTTGGAGAGCTTCAGGACTACAGTGCGTGCCGTATCCGGATCAAAGCGGACCAGCGAGGAGACCGTGTTCAGCGTGTTAAAGAGGAAATGCGGGTTGATCTGGCTGATTAGCGCATCCACCCTGGCCTGCATCAGGGCCAGTTCCTGTTCTTCAAGTTTCAGTTGAATGCGCGTGTTGTTCCAGATCCTGACCGGAAGGCCCACCGCAATCAATGTCGTCACCACAATCAGGACATTGGTCCAAGGGTGAGTGGAAGATAGGAAGAAAAGATGGCCGAGGGAAATTCGGCCAATGCTCAGACGCGTGATCTCGAGAATTACGCACACGAGCCAGAATAGAACTTGCCAGTCGATGGCGGGATGCCTGAACCTCTTCTTGATGGACCGGTAGAGGCTGAGATCAATGAAGGGGGAAAACTTCCAGATCTCTTCTTTGTCCGGGCAAACGTACCGGGCTGAGCCGCCCACCACTGCGTAAAGGACGGCCAGCAAGGGGGCGACAAACTCATGGGGTTGACCAAGCAGCCATGCCGGCAGGCTCACCATGATCCCAACGCCCAGCCCCACAATGGTGCCGCCCAGAAGACCAGACAAGACCGTGGCCTCCAGGCTGAGGTCAGCACCCTGATAGCCAGCCACCACACGCGCCAGGACGCCCAATGCGAAAGGCACACCCAAGAAAGCCACGAACTGTAGTTTTTGGCGGGGGGACCGGCGCTCCTCCATAAGCAAGCGCCGAAACCTGGCGAAACGCGCGATGAATCCCGCCAGTAATGCAACGACGCCCAGCTTGATGAGCAGTGTGACAAAGATGAGCGCAGGAGTATTATTGGGGTTCATAAAGCGCGCCGCGGTAACAGTCACTTCTTAAATCAAGGGCCGCTTCGCTGAGCATGGAAACGATTACGAAGACTCTCTGTGAAGAATACTTGAACCGCCTCCGACAAAATGCACCACTTCGAGCCGATCTCCGCCATGAACAGACGTCTCGCTCCAGTGACCTCGCGGCGCAATCTCCAGATTGTATTCCACCGCTATCCGGTCCTGGGGGAGTTTCAGCCAGTCTAGTAATGCCGCGAGGGTCAGGCCTTCCGGGACCTCTTTCTTCTCGCCATTCAAGAAAATTTCCATCAACAAGCTCTCCGAGTTAAAGCCAGTCCGGCCCAAGTCAATGGCTGTGACAACGCTAAGCGCCGCTGGCCGGAGGGGCAGGAGGCTTAATCTCGCCGGCACGAATCCGCGCGATCACCGCCCGGTGCTGGCTCTCCAACATGCCCTTCAGCTTTTCGTCACTGTAATCGGGGGAGCGCAGGAATTCTTCACAAGAGGTCGTCAAGGAATGGATAACAGCCCCGCGAATGTAGACCATCGTCTCAATGCCCGCGTCCTTTTTTCGCCGCTCTGTCTGGATGTGATAAACGACGCCCTCGTGCTTGATATCCGTATTAAACCCTGTGACCATATTTGAGGCCCTCAACGGTGCGGAAAACCCTTTTCACTTTGTGATGTTAGCGGCTTCCGGCGCAGGTTGGCAAGAAAAAACTTGACACAATTATTTCCCGACTCTTATAGTGTTCTGTTTACAAGAGCATCTCATACTTATCTGTAACCTATTGCAATGCTTGGAGCTTACCTTCCCGTTCTTGTGCACGCCTGTGTCGTCGCCTTGCTGGCGGCGATCATGATCGGCTTGTCGGCCTGGGTGGGGGTCAAGCGCCCGACTCGCGAAAAACTTTCGCCCTATGAATGTGGCATCACGCCGGTGGGGAACGCCCGCGAGCGCTTCTCCATCAGTTACTACCTGGTGGGAATGCTTTTCATTTTGTTTGACGTTGAGGCTGTCTTCCTTTATCCGTGGGCGGTGGTTTACCAAAGCCTGAAATGGTCCGGCTTTTTGGAGATGTTTGTGTACATCGCCATCCTGGGAGCGGGATACGTCTATATTTGGAAGAAGGGTGCCTTGGATTGGAGCAGGTGACGAAGAAAGGGTAAAGGTTGAAGGGTAAAGGTTAAAAAGTGATTTATGAGTAGGGAGAATGTCGCCCATTCAAAGTTCATCCTTTAGCCTTTATCCTTCGCACTCGCTCCTTCCCTGAAGTTCTTTCGAGACCGCAACTCGCGTTTTTCGCCATGCCCACTTATGACATTGGATGAGTCCAATCCCGCGCTTCAAAAACTCCGGCAGTTCGACCCTGACGCGGTCGAGGAGGTTCAATCCTTTCGAGGCGAATTGACCATCAATATCCGCGCCCACCGCCTGCGCGACATTTGCGAGTTTTTGCGGGATGAGCCCGAGCTTTCCTTCAAGTACCTGGCGGACCTGACCGCGGTGGACCATTATCCCAATGAGCCCCGGTTCGAAACGGTATATCACCTTCTTTCAATTGAAAGCAGTGAGCGCCTGCGTCTAAAGGTAAGAATCGGAGGCGAGAATCCGCAAGTGGACTCGATGGTTCCGATCTGGCCATCGGCCACCGCTTTTGAGTGCGAGATTTTTGACCTGTTTGGAATTCACTTCAACGGTCACCCGGACTTGCGCCGTATTCTCTTGCCCGAAGAATGGGAAGGACATCCTTTGCGCAAGGATTATCCCGTCCAAGGAAGCATCACGCGATGGCCGTAACGCTGGAAAAAATTCCGGGCCACGAGGAGAAGGTCATCCTCAGCATGGGGCCGCAGCACCCCTCCACCCACGGCGTGTTACGCCTGGTCCTCGAGCTGGATGGCGAAACGGTGGTCCGGGCGATTTACGATATCGGCTATCTGCACACGGGCTTTGAAAAATCCTTCGAGGATAAGACCTACTCGCAAGGCATCACCCTCACCGACCGGATGGATTACCTGGCGCCCTTGTCCAATAATCTGGCTTATTGTCTGGCGGTGGAAAAGCTGCTTGATCTGGAGATTCCGCCCCGCGCCCAGTGGATTCGGGTGCTCCTCACCGAACTCACACGCATTGGCAGCCACCTGGTCTGGTTGGGCACGCATGCCATTGACATTGGAGCGATGACCGTTTTCCTTTATTGCTTCCGCGAGCGCGAAGACCTGATGCACATTTTTGAAATGGTGTCAGGCCAGAGGATGATGACCAGTTTCTTCCGCATCGGAGGGCTGGCGCTGGAGCCACCCATTGGCTGGCTCAAGGCCGTGGAAAAAGTTCTGAGAAAATTCCCATCGAAGATTGACGAGTACGAAGGGCTCCTTACACGGAATCCCATCTGGCTGGGCCGAACCAAAGGCGTGGGCGTGGTATCCAAACACGATGCCGTCGCCTATGGACTCTCCGGGCCCTCGCTTCGGGGCTCGGGCGTCGACTTTGATGTGCGCAAGAAACAACCTTATTCAAGCTACGACAAATTCCAGTTCGATGTCCCGACGCGGCCGGAAGGCGACGTTTACGCGCGTTACCAAGTCCGGGTTGAAGAAATGCGCCAGTCGCTCAAAATCGTTCAACAGGCGATGGACGGACTTCCCGAGGGGCCCATCAAAGCCAACGCCCCGCATATCGTCATGCCGGACCGCGAGAGCATGAAGACCAGCATCGAATCGCTGATCTATCATTTCAAAATTGTGACCGAGGGTTTCCATCCGCCGATTGGCGAGGTTTACCACGCGATTGAATCGCCGCGCGGCGAACTGGGCGTCTACGTAGTCAGCGATGGATCGCCCAAGCCCTGGCGCTGCCACGTTCGCGCGCCTTCGTTCGCCAACTTGCAGGCTCTGCCCAAAATGATCGAAGGGCGGTTGATCGCCGACGTCGTGGCGTGCATCGGAAGTATCGACGTGGTGTTGGGAGAGATTGATCGATAAGAAGGCGTCCGTTGTCAGTGGCCAGCTGTCCGTGGCTAGTTTTTTGCCCCGGATGAATCGACGCACAGGTTTTTCAACGGACCACTGACGACGGACAACTGACGATGCTATCAGACACGTTGAAAGCAAAATTCGATCAAGTCATCGCTCGCTATCCGCTCAAACGCTCGGCCATCGTCCCTCTGCTCATGTTCGGCCAGGATGAGATCGGCTACGTGAGCGACGAATTGATCGAGGAAATCGCGCGAGCGGTGGACGTCCGCCCCATCGAGGTCATCGAGGATATCGGCTACTACTCGATGCTCCATCGCCAGCCCATCGGGAAATACAACCTGCAGGTCTGCACGAATATCTCGTGCCTCCTGCGAGGCGGCGAGGGGATTCTCGAACATTGCTCAAAAAAGCTGGGCATCGGCCATAAACAGACGACGCCCGACGGAAAGTTTTCACTGGAAGAAGTGGAATGCCTGGGCGCGTGTTGCGGCGCCCCCGCCATGCAGGTGAATTACGATTTTTATGAGAATTTGACGCCGGAAAAAATTGACGCGTTGTTGGAGAGGCTGCGCAAGAACAGCAGCGCTTGATCTCCAGAGAAGCTCATGGGTGATTACGAAAACTATCTGAAGGGGTCGCCGTTGGAGGTTAAAGTCATTACGCGGCGGATTGGCATCCCCAATTCCGCCTCGATTGACGTCTTCCTCCAGAACGATGGGTACAAAGCACTCGCCAAGGCGCTTGCCATGAAGCCCGACGAGGTCATCAATGAGGTGAAAAACTCCGGACTTCGTGGGCGCGGCGGCGCCGGTTTTAATACCGGAATGAAATGGAGTTTTGTCCCCAAGCAGTCTGCCAAACCGAAATACGTGGTTTGCAATGCGGACGAAAGCGAGCCCGGCACCTGCAAGGACCGCCCGTTAATCGAGTTTGACCCGCACCAGTTGATTGAAGGCGTCGCGATTGCCGGCTATTCGATTCAGTCGAACCAGGGCTACATTTATGTTCGTGGGGAATACCGATACCTGCTGGACATCCTCGATCGCGCCCTGCAGGAGGCGTACGCACGCGGCTACCTGGGCAAGAATATCTTGGGCACGGGATTCAATTTCGATATCGCCACTCACACGGGCGCTGGCGCTTATGAGTGCGGTGAGGAAACCGCTCTGCTGAACTCGCTTGAGGGACTGCGTGGCTATCCGCGCGTCAAACCTCCCTTCCCCGCTGTGGTCGGCCTTTATGGCGGGCCCACCGTAGTCAATAACGTCGAGACTCTGTCCAATGTCCCATCCATTCTTTTGAATGGAGCGGATTGGTATTCGAAACTCGGCAGTGCGAAAAATGGCGGCACACGGCTGTTTTGCCTGAGCGGCCATATCAACCGGCCCGGCGTCTATGAATTGCCCATGGGATTCCCGCTTCGGCGGATCATCGAAGAGGTGGGTGGCGGCATACCGGGCGGCAAGAAATTGAAGTGCGTTATTCCCGGTGGCTCGTCCTGCCCCGTGCTCACGCCTGAGGAAATCGATGTGCCGATGGATTTCGATTCTCTGTCGAAAATTGGATCGATGCTGGGTTCCGGCGGCGTTGTGATCATGGACGAAGATACTTGCATGGTGAAGGCCGCGCTGCGCATTTCGAGGTTTTATGCACACGAGTCTTGCGGCTGGTGCATTCCCTGCCGCGAAGGCACGTCGTGGCTCAAAACTCTTCTCACACGCTTCCATGCCGGTGGGGGCGTCGCGGAAGATCCCGACACAGCACTGGACGTGGCATTCAACATCCTGGGCAAAACGCTTTGCCCTCTCGGCGACGCGGCTGCATTGCCGGTGATCAGCATTCTGAAAAAATTCCGCCACGAGTTTGAAGACCATCTGAAGTTGGGCGCGTGCCCGTATGAAAGAAGCGCAGTGACAGCGAGTTAGATCGAACTGAGCAAATAATGCCCGAACCAACGACAGCCGCACCGCCGACCACCGTCACCATAACGATTGACGGCAAGTCCATGACCGTTCCCCCCGGGACGCTTCTGATTGAAGCGGCCAAGCAGAGTGGGATTGACATCCCCAGTTTCTGCTACTACCCGGGTCTCACATTGCAAGGCGCCTGCCGGATGTGTGTGGTGCTCATCGAGAAGATGCCCAAGCTGCAGACCGCCTGCACCACCGTCGTGGCCAACGGGATGGTGGTCCATACCGCGAACGACGAAGTGAAAAACGCGCGCAAGGCCATGCTGGAGTTCCTGCTCACCAACCACCCGCTGGATTGCCCGGTGTGCGACAAGGGTGGCGAATGTGAGTTGCAGGACGCGGTGTTCCGTTACGGCGCCGCGGAGACGCGCTTCCTGGAGATCAAGCATCACGAGGAAGAGAAAAAGTTTTCCAACCTGGTCTATTACGACCGGCCGCGCTGCATCCTGTGCTACCGCTGCATCCGCGTGTGCGACGAGGGCATGGACGTCAACGCGTATGGCATCGGGTTCCGCGGCGCGCACAGCGAAATCATCCCCAACCACGGCGACAAGTTGGAGTGTGAAGAATGCGGGATGTGCATTGACATTTGCCCGGTCGGGGCGCTTACCAGCGGTACTTATCGATACAAGACGCGCCCGTGGGAACTGACTTACAAGGGAACGATTTGCAATCACTGCGGCGATGGCTGCAAAACGACGCTCTCCATCCGCAACAACGAGATTATCCGCGCCAACAATCGGGACCACTCGGGGTTCAACGGTGAGTTCCTTTGCGCCAAGGGACGGTTCGGATGGGATTTTGTGAACAGCGAACAGCGCGTGACCTCGCCCCGCATTCGCCGGGATGGGAAACAGGAAGATAGCACCTGGGAAGAAGCGTTGGGCACAACCGTGGCCAGACTGAACAATATAATCACACGCCATGGCGCCGACTCGGTCGCAGTAATTGGATCCAACCGGACGACCAACGAGGAGAATTATCTTCTCTCGCGCTTCACTCGCACCGTCCTGGGCACAAACAACCTGGACCATCACCGGACGGCGGATTTTTCTTCCCTGGTGGGCGCATTGACCAATTCACACGCCACCGACCGATACGCCACGATGCAGGGTGTCGCGACAGCCTCCAGCATTCTGCTGATTGGCAATAATCCGACACACCAGCATCCCCTGCTCGCCTACCAAATCCGGCAGGCTGTTCGCCAGCACCGGGCGCGCCTTTATGTGATCAACGGCGATGAGATCAAATTACGCCGACAGGCAACACTCTACGTGCAGGTAAAACCTGGCGGCGAGGCCGACGCGGTTCGTGCCCTGATCGGCAACCTAGGGCCCGCCGCGGACTTGCTGGCTGCGGGCTCTACGCCGATTAGCGCGGTGGCTGAGAAACTGAAGACCGAGTCGAACACCATCATTATCTTCGGCGACGAAATCCGCGGGGAAATGGTGGGCGAACTGGTCCGCTGGGGGCTGACGCTTCCGGGCCGCACTCGCTTTATCGCGTTAGGCGATTATGCCAATTCGCGGGGCGCGGCCGACATGGGATTGCTTCCGGGGAATCTTCCCGGGTATTCATCGATCACGGACCGGGAGGCGCGCGCGTATTTCGAAACTGTCTGGGGAGAAAAGCTGCCGGTGAAGCCCGGTCGCGATTTGCGGGGGATTGTCGCCGGAATTCATGCGGGCGATATCAAAACTCTTCTCGTCTTCGGATCGAATCCTATCAAAACTCTCAAGCTGGATGGGAATGCGTTGAGCAAACTCGATTTCCTGCTCGTGGCGGACTTATTCCCCACCGAGACGGGCGCGCTCGCGGACGTTTTCCTGCCCGCCACCAGCTTTGCCGAGAAGGCGGGCACGGTCACGAACACGTGTGGCCAGGTGCAGGCCGTCACGCGGACCATGCGCAAGCCCGGAACAAGAAGCGATTTGGAAATCATCATGGCGCTGGCCCGCCAGTTTGGACGCAAGTGGCCTTACAACTCACCCGACGATGTGCTTCGGGAAATGCTGGCGAAGGTTCGCGGTTACTCTATTGCCTTGCCAACTTTACTTTTGGGCGGGGCTGTCGCCACAGTTCCGGAAGGCAATCCACCCGCACTCGAGCGCGCGGACTTGATTTTTACTTCCGGCGATTCGCTGTTCACCTCGGGGACGGTCAGCAGGTACAGCAAGGCCTTGAACTCGGTGGAAGAAGCTAAGAGACCTCATGACCACATTTTCTGATAACACCTTTCTCCTGGTCGAGAGCTTTGTGAAAGTAGCGGTGGTGCTTTTAGTTTTGTTGACTGTCGTCGCCTACATCAGCTGGCTCGAGCGCAAGGTGATTGCGCATATTCAATCGCGTTGGGGACCGTACCGCGTCGGTCCGTACGGATTGCTCCAGCCTATGGCCGACGGCATTAAGTTTCTCCTCAAAGAAGACATCATGCCGCTTGAGGTGGACCGCTTCATCTACTTGCTGGCGCCCTTCCTGGGTTTTTCTCTGGCTTTCCTGTCCTTCGCAGTGATTCCGTTTGGCGGGTCCTTTAAGATTGGGTCCCATACCGTCTTCCTCCAAATCGCCAACTTGGATGTGGGGCTTTTGTTTATTTTTGCGGTTACTTCATTGGGTGTGTACAGCATCGCGCTGGCGGGATGGTCGTCCAACAGTAAATATCCCCTGTTTGGTGGCCTGCGTTCTTCCGCCCAGATGATCAGTTACGAGCTTGCCCTGGGCTTGGCCGTGATCGGGGCCCTCATGTTCTCGGGCACGCTGAACTTGCGCGACATCGTCCTGCTTCAGCAAGGCACCTGGCATTTGCATGGCGCTGAAACCTACGTTCCCCACTGGAATATCTTTGTCCAGCCCCTGGGGTTCGTGGTCTATTTCATCGCCGCAATCGCAGAAACGAACCGTGTGCCTTTCGATTTGCCGGAGGGGGAAACCGAATTGGTGGCGGGTTTCCACACCGAATATAGCAGCCTGAAATTCGCTATGTTTTTTATGGCCGAATACGCCAACATGATCACCGTTTCATGCATCGCCACGCTGTTGTTCTTTGGCGGATGGATGGGACCAACGTTCGGCCCGGCGTGGGTGCAAGTCATCCTGCCAGTCTTCTGGTTTGGCGCCAAGGTCTTTTGCTTCCTGTTTTTCTATATCTGGATGCGTGGGACGCTCCCCCGCTTCCGCTATGACCAGTTGATGGCCTTCGGATGGAAAGTTCTAATGCCGCTTGGGTTTTTGAATATCCTGGTCACCAGCTTCGTCATAACATGGTGGACGTCGTAGTAAGAAATTGCTTTGGTTAAGGCAGGGCGCGAGCATCGGCTCCGGCCTAAGCCTCAGAAAATCAATGCCGACTCTCTTTTACATTTTTGCGGGTCTTACGATTATCGCGGCACTGGGAGTGGTACTTCAGCGCACTCCCGTTTACAGCGCGCTGATGCTGATCGTGGTTCTTTGTTCGCTCGCCGTGGAATACCTGCTGCTGGGCGCGGAATTCATCGCGGTCATTCAGGTGATCGTCTACGCCGGCGCCATCATGGTTCTCTTTGTTCTTGTGATTATGCTGTTGAACGCGGGGCATGAAATTCCCAGTTCTCGCAGTCACGTGGCCAAGTGGCTGGGCTTCCCCCTGCTGGCGGCTTTTCTGGTGGAGATGTTCATTGTCCTGTCGCGCTATGTGCCGGAGGAAAGTGGAGCGTGGTTCGCGCCCAAGCCGGCCGGCCCAGTTCCTATAGGTCATCTGCTCTTTCAAAACTACGTGCTGCCTTTTGAGGTAACTTCCGTGCTCGTGCTGGTGGCTGTCCTGGGCGCAGTGGTTTTGGCGAAAAAGGAATTGTGAGGGTTGAAGAATGGTCCCCTTGTCCCATGTGCTCGCGCTCAGCTTGATTCTCTTCGTGCTGGGCGCCGCCGGATTTATCTTTCGGCGGAACATCATCACAATTTTCATGTGCATTGAGCTGATGCTCAACGCCGTAAATCTGGCGTTTGTCGCATTCGCGCGCCAGCACGGCCAACTGGACGGCCAGCTTTACGCTTTCTTTGTCATCGTCGTCGCCGCGGCCGAAGCGGCGGTGGGACTGGCCATCATTATCGCTCTCTACCGAAACAAGGAATCGTTGAGCGCTGACGATCTGAACTCGATGAAGATGTAGGAGTTCCGCGTGACGGCCGCAAGGGCAGACCCCTGGCCGGGTCTGCGCGGCTCACCGGGACAATCCTGGGTTTGCTATGGAAATTTTCCTGCTACTCATGTTGTGCCCTCCCCTGCTGGGAGCGGCACTCAACGGCATCCTCGGCCGGCGCTTTTCCAATACGATTGTCTCCGCAATCGGGTGTGGCGCCTCAGGGTTGTCCATGGTCTTTGCGCTCCTCTCCGCATGGACCTATAGGAGCAGCAGTTCGTCAACCGACCCCTTCATCCACTCTTACTTTACTTGGATTCAGTCGGGGAGTTTCGTGGCGGACTTCGCACTCTATTATGACCGCCTGACCCTGGTGATGACGGCCACGGTGACCGTGGTCGCGTTCTTAATCCACCTTTATTCACGCGGCTACATGGAGCACGAGGGCGGCTACTACCGCTTCTTCACCTACCTGAATCTGTTCCTCTTCATGATGCTCACCCTCGTGACGGCCGCGAGCTATCCCCTGATGTTTGTCGGCTGGGAAGGCGTGGGCCTGTGCTCATACCTGTTGATTGGTTTTTATTTCCCCAAGAAATCGGCTTCCGATGCGGGCAAGAAAGCCTTCATCGTCACGCGCATCGGCGATGTGGGATTCACTCTCGGCATTGCGCTCATCTTTTGGACTTTCGGTTCGGCCGATTTTCAAAAGGTCTTCGGAATCGCGTCGGCTTGGCCGATGCATGAACGCGAAGGCCTTCTCACCGCCATCTGCCTCCTCCTGTTCCTTGGAGCAGTCGGTAAGTCCGCCCAACTTCCACTCTACGTCTGGCTGCCCGATGCCATGGAAGGCCCCACTCCCGTCAGCGCGTTGATTCACGCCGCGACCATGGTGACGGCGGGCGTGTACATGGTCGCCCGCTCGAATGTCCTTTTTGCTCACGCCCCCACGGCGCTGGAAGTGGTGAGCGCCATCGGCTGCGTCACGGCGTTTTTCGCCGCCACCATTGCCCTCTGCCAAAACGATTTGAAACGCATGCTGGCGTATTCCACCATCAGCCAGTTGGGCTATATGTTTGTGGGCTGCGGCGTGGGCGTGTTTGCCGCCGGAATTTTCCACTTGATGACCCACGCCTTCTTCAAATCCCTCCTCTTTCTCGCGGCGGGCAGTGTGATGCACGGCCTAAGCGGCGAGTTGGACATGCGCAAGATGGGCGACCTCCGTCACAAGATGCCGACCACACACTGGACTTTCCTCGTGGCAACCTTGGCCATCAGCGGAATCCCTGGCCTTTCCGGGTTCTTCAGCAAGGACCAAATTCTGTCTGAGGCTTATTCAGGGCCGCTGGGCAAGCCTTGGCTATACTGGCTCGCCACCCTCACCGCCGGCATGACGGCGTTCTACATGTTCCGCGGCCTCTTCATGACGTTCTACGGCAAGTCGCGGCTCGATGAACAGGTTGAACATCACGCGCACGAGAGTTCTCCCAAGATAACGATTCCGCTGATCGTGCTGGCGGTCTTTTCCGTTTTCGTGGGCTATGTTGGCTTGCCGCACCCTCTTGAAGGCCTTAGCCATTTTCTCGATCCGGTCTTTGGCTCTTCCGAGGAATTGCTTCACTCGACCGCTGTTGCGCAAGGTGCGGAGGGAATGAGTGAGTTGACCCTGATGGGATTTTCACTGGGCGCTGCGGCGCTGGGCATTTTGCTGGCCTGGTGGTTTTACCTCAAGTCTCCTGAAACCCCGGAGCGGATTTCGGTGCGCTTCAGCGGCCTGTACGAACTGCTGATCCATAAGTATTACGTGGACGAAATCTACAACTGGATATTTGTAAAGCCGATCCGCGTGGGGTCGGAAAAAGTCCTTTGGCGCGTATTCGACGAAGGCATGATCGATGGCGGAATGGTGAATGGCTCCGCCAATAGAGCCATGGACGCCGGCGGCGTGCTTCGCCTTATTCAATCCGGAAACCTGCGGAGCTATGCCGGATGGGTACTGTTAGGCGCAGTCGCCTGGCTGGGCTACATATTGTTTTTTCACTAGGGGCAAGACGGGGCTATGAGCGCCCCACAATTCGCTTATGTTTGAGCCTTTCGGTCATTTACTATCGGTCTTGACTTTCCTGCCGTTGGCAGGCGCGGTGTCCATTGCATTCATCAGCCCCGAGGCGGCTTCGCGCATTCGCTGGGTCGCCCTTATTTATTCGCTCGCCACCCTGGCAGTCGCCATCTTTGCTTTTGTCGAGTTCGATCCTGCGGTTTCAGGCTATCAATTTGCCGAGCAGTATTCCTGGATTGTTTCGCCCCCCATCAATTATTCCGTTGGCGTGGACGGTTTGAGCCTGCTCCTCATTCTACTCAGCGCGTTTCTGACGCCGCTCTCCATCCTCGCCTCATGGAAGAGCGTGAACTCTCGCGTTAAGGAGTTCTTCCTATTCCTGCTCGCGCTGGAGACAGGAATGATCGGCGTATTCGTGTCGCTCGACTTGTTCCTCTTCTTCATATTCTGGGAAGTGATGCTCATCCCCATGTATTTCCTGATCGGAGTGTGGGGGCACGAGCGGCGGATTTATGCGGCGGTCAAATTCATTCTCTACACGATGGTCGGCTCTGCGCTCATGCTGGTGGGCATAATCTACCTCTACAATGTGACGGGGACTTTCGACCTTCAGGCCATCCTTCTCGCATTGCCAGGCAAGCTTTCCGGCACGGCGGAGATGTGGCTTTTCCTTGCGTTCTTCCTCGCCTTCGCCATCAAGGTGCCGATGTTTCCGTTCCACACCTGGCTGCCCGACGCTCACGTGGAGGCGCCCACTGCAGGCTCAGTGATTCTGGCTGGGGTCCTCCTCAAGATGGGCACTTACGGAATGCTCCGCTTCTGCTTGCCGCTGTTTCCCGAGGCATCGAAACACTTCGCGCCCGTCATCATCGTTCTCGCCATCATCGGCATCATTTACGGCGCGCTGGTGGCCATGGTGCAGCCCGACATGAAAAAACTGGTGGCCTATTCCTCCGTGGCGCACATGGGCTTTGTGGTGCTTGGTATTTTTGCATTCAACATCAACGGCATTCAGGGCGCGATCTACCAGATGTGCAACCACGGAGTTTCGACTGGCGCGCTCTTCCTGCTGGTGGGCATGCTCTACGACCGTCGGCACACGCGGCTGATCTCGGAGTTTGGTGGCCTTGCCACCGCGTTGCCAGTTTACAGCACGTTCTTCCTGATCGTCACGCTGTCATCGCTCGGCCTGCCCATGCTGAACGGCTTTGTGGGTGAATTTCTGATTATCGTCGGCGCGTTCCACGTAAAGGTGGTTTACGCGGCGCTGGCGGCGGTCGGAGTGGTTTTGGCGGCGGTTTATTTATTGTGGATGTACCAGCGCGTCTTCTTCGGCGAGGTCACGAACGAAAAGAACCGCAAGCTTCTGGACTGCGACCTGCGCGAAAAGTTCATCTTGGTCACTCTGGTACTGGTAATCCTGTGGATGGGTATTTATCCAAATCCGTTCCTCAGGCGGTTGGATACCACCGCCGCCCAGGTGATCCAACACTTGGAAACGGGCGCGCCTCAAATGGCGGGCCATCCAACTGCCAGAGGCGGAGGGCAAGCACGATGACCCTCGTCCAGCCCTCCGACATGATTCGCATTCTCCCCGAGGTCGTGCTCGCCGGATTTGCCATTCTGGTGATGGTGCTCGACCCGTTCGTCAGCCCCCGGCGAAAATCAGCGTTGGGCTGGCTGGCCATCGTGGGCGTGGCCGCCGCGGCTGTTTCCACTTACTGGACTTCACTCGACCTCGGGCCGGCGTTCAACCGCAGCGTGGCCGCTGATCATTTCAGCCTGTATTTCATCCTGCTCTTCCTCTTCGTCGCCGGCCTCACCCTGCTTGGCTCGGTGAATTATTTGGAGCGCGATGAGATCAACCACGCGGAGTTTTACGCGCTGGTTCTGATGGCCACGGTGGGCATGTGCTTTATGGCTGCATCCACCGAGCTCATCATGATTTTCCTCGGGCTCGAAATCTCGTCGATCTCCACATACATACTCGCGGGATTCAAGCGCAACAACGCGCAGTCCAACGAATCTTCGATCAAATACTTCCTTCTGGGCTCATTCGCCACGGCATTTTTTCTGTATGGTATTGCGTTTGCGTACGGGCTGACGGGCTCCACCAACCTCGCCGATTTGAACACCCACCTCGTACATTCCGCCGATTGGTCTTCTCTTGCTTCGGTGGCCCTGCTCCTGATGTTTGTGGGCCTGGGATTCAAAGTGTCCGCCGTACCCTTTCAAATCTGGACGCCTGATGTCTACCAAGGCGCGCCCGCGCCGGTCACGGCCTTCTTGAGCGTGGGGCCCAAGGCGGCGGCGTTTGCTGTTATTCTCCGAGTTTTTCTGGTCGGGTTTGCCGGCGCAAGCTCGCTCGCCTTCTGGCTGATCTGGGTTTCTGCGATTCTCACCATGTCGCTGGGCAACCTGGCGGCGCTTTGGCAAACCAATGTGAAACGATTTCTCGCCTACTCGTCCATCGCGCACGCGGGCTACGTCCTGGTGGGGGTTGCCGCCGCGGTTGCCGCCGGCAGCGCCGAAGCGACCAAGGCTGAGGCGACCTCCTCCGTGCTTTTCTATCTCACTGGGTACGCGCTGATGAATGCCGGAGTATTCGTCCTGATCGCGCACCTGGCGGGGCCGGGGGAGCGCTTCACCAATGTGGACGACTTTGTGGGCTTTGGATTTGAGCGCCCGGGCGCGGCGGCATGCCTCGCAGTGTTTATGTTTTCGCTCGCCGGGATTCCAACGATGGTTGGTTTCTTCGCTAAGTTCTACGTGTTCCGTGCCGCTGTGCACGCCAACCTGATCGGCCTCACCATCGTGGCCGTCCTGAACAGCGTGGTTTCCGTCTATTACTATTTGCGCGTGGTGGTGGTAATGTACATGCGCGAGGGCAAGGCAGAAGTCTCGAAGGCTGACATGCCCTTGGCGCTGGGTGCAGCCATCGCAGCCAGCCTGTTCGGCATTTTCTACCTCGGCCTGATGCCCAATACCTTCCTCTATTTCGCCAAGCTGGCGACTAATCGATTGCCGTAGGAATTCACAAACAGGTTCCCAGTTTCACCCGTGCTGCACTACAATCGCGCGCACTCCCTCGACCAGGCGCGATATTTCCTCACCGGTCGTATAGCAGGCGCATCCCGCACGCACCAACCCTTCATCTCCCAACCCCAGCCGTTGAATGATGGTCATGGCATAGAAGTCGCCGTGCGACACAAACACTCCGTGCTCAGCCAGGCTTGCCGCCACTTTGCTGGAGGCGACATATTTGACCGTGAAGGAGAGGGTTGGGGTTCTCTGCGCTGTTGGCGGAGATCCATAGACTGTCACACCCTTGATAGCCGTTAGCCCTTCCCAAAGCTGTTTCACGAGCACTTGATGCCCGGAGTGCAGGCTGTCGAAGGCAGCATTCAGACGCTCGCGTCGTGTGGCGCCAGCGGCGAGAGAAGCAAGAAAATCCACTGCCGCGGCCGCGCCGACGATGCCTTCGTGGTTTTGCGTTCCCGTCTCTGCGCGCTCGGGAGCAGCCTCCGGCGCGGGAATCAATTTGGGAAAGTCAGCCGACTGGAGCAATTCCCGCTTGCCGTAAAGCACTCCGATATGCGGGCCGTAGAATTTGTACGCTGAGCAGGCCAGGAAATCGCAACCGAGCGCGCGAACATCGGTGAGGACGTGGGGCGCGGAATGTACCGCGTCCACAAACATCAACGCACCGGCGGCGTGCGCGAACTCCCCTGCCCGGCGGACATCACTGATGGTGCCCAGAGCGTTGGACGCCGCTCCCATGGCCACGAGGCGAGTCTTGGCGCCGATCTTCCGCTCGAGGTCCTGCCAATCGAGTTGCCCGGTTTCAGGAATCATACGCACCATCCGGAGCGTGATTCCCCGCTCGCGCTCGAGGGCTTGCCATGGCGCGACGTTACCGTGATGGTCCAGCTCGGTCACCACGACTTCGTCGCCCGCTCCCCACTGCCTTCCGAGCGCTCGGGCCAGGTGGAATGTGAGAGTGGTCATATTTGCGCCGAAAACAATCTCAGACGGCGCGGCGTTGAGAAAATCCGCCAGCGCATGGCGCGCTTCCGCGATTGCTGCGTCCGTCTCCGCGCTGGTTGGGTACGCCCAGTGAGTGTTGGCATTGTGGTGGTAGAGATAATCCGCGACTGCCTCACCCACTTGGCGCGGCACTTGCGTCCCGCCCGGGCCGTCGAAATAGGCCACCGGATGGCCGTTGTGGCGGCGTTTGAGCGCGGGGAAATGGGATCTGATATTTTCGGGTGACACCACCTCGAACTCTGGTTTACTAGTGGAGCTTGATGTCATGCGGTCCTCTGTTGCAAGTAGGGGCGGTTCGCGAACCGCCACTGCGATA
>JBGPCF010000081.1:0-29710 GCA_041481635.1 Terriglobia bacterium
CCGGAATCGATCTCCATCGTCGTCTACGACCTCACTGTGAGCGACGCGCGACCCTATGCCGTCCTGACTGGAGACACGCTGTTCATAGGCGACGTAGGGCGGCCAGACCTGCGGGCGGCTCTGGGTTGGTCGGCAAGCGAACTTGGCGGCCTGCTGTTCGATTCGCTCCACCAAAAGCTAATGGCGCTGCCCGATCCATGCCTGGTTTACCCGGCTCACGGCGCAGGTTCGCTCTGCGGGAAGGCGCTCAGCAAGGAGACGGTGTCAACCCTGGGTGAACAGCGGCGATCCAACTACGCGCTGCAACCCATGGGCAAGGAAACATTCATCCAGCTGGTAACAGCGGATCAGCCGGATGCTCCTCCGTACTTTACCTATGACGCCGTGTTGAACAGCGAGGAGCGACCGACGCTGGACGAAGTGCTGGCGCGGGAGATGAACCCGCTGTCACTCGACGATCTGCTCGAACTGCAGGCGGACGGGGCCCAGATTCTCGATACCCGCGATCCCAACGATTTTGCCGCAGCGCACCTGGCCGGCAGTATCAATATCGGCCTCAGCGGCCAGTACGCAACCTGGGCCGGAACCGTGCTGGATCGAAAACACCCCATCGTCATCATCGCGGACTCCGGTCGGGAGAACGAATCGGCAATCCGGCTGGGACGCATCGGTTTCGATCACGTGGCGGGATATTTGAAGGATGGATTGTCCAGTTTGGAATCACGGCCGGAACTGACAGTCACAACGGAGCGCCTCAGCGCTCCGTTCGCCGCGGAACTTCTTTCATCAACTCTGCCGCCATTGGCGATCGACGTCCGCACACCGCGCGAGCGTGAACAGAAGCACATTGACGGCAGCATGGGCATCCCACTCAATCACCTGACAGAGAATCTGGGCGAGCTCCCACACGACCGCTCCCTGCTGGTCTATTGTGCCGGCGGCTACCGGTCATCCATCGCCGCGAGCTTGCTGCAACGCAGCGGCTTTGACCGGGTCACTGAAATTGCCGGCGGCATTGCAGGATGGGAGGCCGCCAAACTCCCACTAACTGGGTCTGCTGGATAAAAATGAACTAAAGTTGCGAATCAAGCCCACCAATGGAAATACAGGCGTCTTATGCAACCCATGAAGTGCTTTGTGTGGAGTGCCCGGCGAGGAGCAGAAAGACCGGCGGGGTTGGTGAGGGAGATGCAACCATAGTTCGTAGCAGGGCGCCCGTCTCTCGCCACCAACCATGGAAGATTTGACCGTCAGTTTGGGAGACGTAAAACGGGCGCCAAGACTTGAATCTGTTGGTCCCCGACCCAGCAAATATAGAGTCCCCGCCAACCTTGCCGCTCTGATCGGCGTGACCAGGCTCATCGATCGGACAAACGGTAAGGCAACGAGTGTTAAGTCGAAGCCCTTCGCTTAGCGCTTTGAGTGCGCTTTCTTTTCCGCTCCAAAGCAGAGCCAAAAGCCGCGACCGATCCGATTCAGGCGTTCGGCTTACCAGCGATTGCTCTTCTTCCGTAAAATAATCTGCAACAAAGCCGTCGCTCCGCGACTCGACCACTTCCAAATCACAACCCAAGAGAATGCCGGGGGACGCGACGGCGCATGCGGCCACGCCACCGCGGTGGCTAATTGAAATTGTCACGGGCATCGCCTCGTCCAGCGCATAGACCTCCGGCGCGCCAGACGCCGCCGCCCGAATTTCAAACCCGGCGAGGTGCAGCGGATCTTGGGGAAGCTTCAGGTAAACGGCCACCGCGCGTTTGGCCGTCCAACGCCCCAGCCTCCAGTCAGTTCGCCGCTTGGGGAAGCGCATGCCTTCGAGTCGGACAGCTTCACCGGCGCTGAGCCAATCATCATTCGCCGGCACATCCGATTCGACCTGTTCCAACCAATAGACGTTCATTGAGATATCTGGTTCACTTCACCTGAGCCATTAGATGCTGACCTAAAGTTCCCTGCCCCGATCCATTTGCCGATCGTCCACTCAACTGTTCATAATCGTGGAAGGCAGCACTGGGAGTTCGCTTATTTTTTCATTGATGAAGTCCGGGCGGGGGCCCGCGTCCGGATCAGGGCTCTTTACCCGCGACACCGACGGCCACGAAACGATCTCTTTGGTTGTGTATTCCTCCAAGGTAATCCCCTTGGCTTCTCGAATAGCGCGCGCTAGATCCTTCTCCTTTTCAATGCCCACTTCGACGGAGTGGATGAGGTACGGACGAAGGGTCGCCGGAGGAATAATGCAATTCAGCGCGCCCACTTCAAGGGCTCGGTGCACGCTATGGACGCGGTCAAACTCGCCTGCCATCTCACCCAACTTCTCCGAGTGAACAACCTTGAAGAGTTCATCCCATTGGGTGTGCAAGCGGCTCTTCTCCATGGCATCGGCATGATCGATTGCCTTGTACAGCGCTTGCAGGCGAGGATCTTTGCGAGTGCGGGCGTCGACTTCACGAGCAAAGACAACTGCCGCTGCCGGCGCGCCGCCAATTACCGAAGCGAATGTGCCCTCCAGCGCTGCCACTTCGAGTTGCTCGTTCAACGCCCGTGAGAAAACCACATAGGCACCACCGTGATATCGGGAAATCACACAAAATACGATGGGGCCCTTGAAGTTCACCACCGCCCGCCCAATTTCCGCGCCGTACTCGAGCTGCAGTTTGCGCATCGACTCCGGCGAGCCATCGAATCCGGAGAGATTGGCCAAGACCACCACCGGGCGATTGTTGCTTGCCGCATTGATGGCACGAGCCACCTTCTTCGAGGAGTTCGGAAAGAGTGTCCCCGCGCACCATTGGTCGGGCCCGTCGGCAGGGACAAATCCCAGCCGCGGCACCGGCCGGGATTCGATACCGATCAGGCAGACGGGATAGCCTCCGAGGTGGGCGTCCCAAATCACCGACGTCTCCGCCGCACGCATGCCCGCCCAACGCTCGAGCGGCGCGTGATCCTGGTCAACAGTCGCCATCATAACTTTGCGAATATCGAATGACTTTTTTCGGCCCGGGTTCGTTTCGTCTGAAAAGATATCGCCCACTCGCGCAAAGCCTTCTTCAGGGTCCTTACTGTGAGGATAGAGTTGGACGTCCCGGTCGGTCGGGTCGGTGGAAGCAGCCCGGCGTGGAAACCGCTCTCCGGGTGCGACGTAGGTGTGATCATAATGGCGAAAGAGAATTTGGCAGGCTTCGTCAATGTCCCGGGCCCAATACTGCGCCTGGCCATTGAGACCCATGATGCGGTCATACCCACCAATCCCTTGGTTGTCTTCGGCCGACACGCTGCCCGAATAATCCAGGGCCTGCTTACCGGTGAGCACCATCGCCGCTTTGGGAGTCATTACCAGGATGCCCTTGGTGTGCATCAGCATGGTGGCCTCGGCGTTCCAATAGGGCTGTGCCCCCACATTGATCCCATTCACCACTAAATTAATTTCGAAACCCGCTTGCGTGAATTCCACCACGCGACGCAGGACGCGAGCAATCCAGTCCATGTTCTCCACTCCGCTATCCATGGAGATCTTCGCTCCGGCCGAGATGGCAAACCACTCCAAGGGCACGCCCATTTCTTGCGCCAAGTCCAGGGCAGCGATGATGCGCCGGCACTCCGGTTCGGCGAGAGCGCCGAGATCCTTGCTGGGGTCCCCAAGCAGCACAACCCGCTTCATGCCCTCGGGATACTTGGCCGTGAAGTTACAGACCGTTCCCGTGATGATGTTGGCTTTGTTCTGACCATAAGGACGCTCGACAGGAATCAGGTTTCCCGCGGCGTCAAGATCATGCTCGACAAAAATGCCGGGAGGAAATTCGGCTCTCGTGTCTGCCGGAGGGGGCGTAAGCATCTTTATGATTTCGTAGGGGTACATGAGTCCGCGCTGGCGCATCCGAACCACTTTCTGGTCGTATTCAGCCAGCGGCTTCATCGGTTGCCCTTTGGCCGCGAGCTGGAAAGTCATTAGCAAACCCGCCCCGCCCGGACTCGAAATGCGCACCACCATATCGCGCAGCTCACCCGTCTCCGGCTTGGGAATGCGGGCCCGCACCACCACCTGCTCCAAACCCAGGCCCTCAGTCTCCGGAGCCAACTTGTGCACGATTTGGTGCAATTCATCAGGCTGAAGAGTGAGAGGCGGCCAAACGTAGAGGAGGATTCGGTTCCAATAAAGGCGTCCCTGGGGAGGCCGCTGCGTCTGGAACCGTCTGATCGCCGCCCCGGCTTCTGTCAGCATTCGCTCGAGGTGCGGTAGTTCCAAAATGTTGCCCCATTCATCCAGCACTGGTGTCAAGTCGCGTACTTCAGCGCAAGCGAACAATCTCTCATCCTTGGGGTTGTCGCGCGCAACGGCATGGAAGAGGTAGACATCTTCGACCGAAGGCAATCGCTCAATCTTGAAATTGTCGAAACGCCAGAGATGGAGCCGCTTGGCCATCATCGGGTGCAGTCCGCAGTAAAGCTTCTCCTCTTCATACCCATTCTCTTGCGGGCGATAGGCGAAATGCTTCATTCCGCCCATGCCGGGGCCACGGCCCCGACCACCGATGGCAACCAGGATGCCGCGGATGGTACGAGGAAAGTGTGCCGCATTGAGCGCGGCGTGGACTTCACGTTGTATTGCGTCCGAATCGCCGGGTGAGCCGGAGTGCCAAACGTAAAAGTCGAGGACGACATCATGGTCCACAGGCACTTCCTCAATCATCGGAAAAATCGTCCGCACCGCCTGCGGGAAGTGTGTAAATTCAGCGTGAGTCGCGAAGAGGTGGACGCACCGCCCGTCCTCATCGTATTCGGCTGAGAAACAACACTGCCCACCCACCTCACGCGAGCGGAGGTTGGCGAGGGTTTGAATGCGATAATATCGGCAGGTCACCACCTCCAGCATTAATTGCCGCATGGCAGCGGCGGCGTCTGCAAATCGGCCCGAAAACAAGCTCACCAACGGCTGAGGGCATTCGACCAGCGCGATAATTCTTTCGCCACGGTCCGCCGCATCCGGATGGGTGGCCAAATAAGCCAGGTGCTCTTCCACCTGCGCATAGGTTTGCTTGCGCGCGCGCTCAAATATCGGTTGATCGAAGCAGCGATAACGGACTTCTCGGGCCAAATCGCTGACCGCAGGAAAGAGTCCGCGAGTGGTGGAGACCATCCGGTCAAGGAGGGTTCGAAAAGATTCATCCGCCTTCGGCGCCAGGCCACTCACGCGTCCCAATCGCCTTTCGAGGACGCTCAGGATCGGCGCGATTTGCTGCTCCACTCGCTGGTGCGATTTGTAGATCCAAAGAAGGGTCTCCTCGAGTTCCGGCGAGCGATCCAGCGACTGCACTCCGTAGTGAGCGAGGACGCGTTGGAGTGCGTCGACGAAAGTTTGCGGCAATCCCTCACCGCAAGTTTCGAGCATTCGCAAGTAAGAAAAAAGGTAGGCCTCGGAACTGGGCGACTCACCGCCGTTCGAAACTTCCATTTCCGGCTGGCGGTGGAACAAGGAGCAGATGTCCACGAAGATGCTCAGGATCTCATCTTCGCGCTCTCTGATGTCGTTGCTATCCGCAGGCAGTTCGCAATGCTGGTTCCAATCGGCGACCAAACGCCCAGTGTCTGCCGGGTCCACATCGAAGCCCAACATAAGTTCTCGGAGTTCTTCCAGGTTTTGACGGCAGCGGAAGTCAACGGCGTCCCCGCTTCCATGCTGGGCAGGCGAACTGCCAAAAACCACTCGATCCCCGACGGCGGTCGAATCTTCCCCTGCTAGAGGTTCGATCTGGACCAGCGGCGCTCCTGTGTCCACCTGGACGTTGGGAATGGTCAACACCTCGCGAACCTTTCCTGCAAACGGAGCGACCACCTGCATCTCCATTTTCATCGCTTCCAAAACACCCAGGCGATCACCAATCGCCACCGTGTCTCCTGGCTTCACGGCAATCGAGACCACAACGGCCGGGGCCGGTGCGCGCACCACGCCTCCGTCATCCCGATCGATCCGATGCGAAATGCCGTCGACTTCAATCCGGTAACTTAGTCCCTGAACCACGGAAACCACGTGATAACGCCGTCCGAAGACTGCCAGCCAGTATTCAAACTGGCCCAGGCTGTCGATGTGGGCATCGATGCGCGATCCGTTTGTCTCGACACGGTACTGCTGTGGGCCGAGGCGAAAAATTTTAATCGAGTAGGCTTGTCCCCGACACCGGAGGGCCACGTTGCGGCCTATCTTGCTCCGCACGTTTGGCCGGCCCCGTACCGCCGAGGCATAGAATTGAGCCTTTTCCACCGCCAAATCGGCTTCATAGGCTTCGATGGCCGCATGCACCAATGCCGCATTGGCGTTTCGGCGGGAAATGTGGTCGCCGTTCGCTGCCAGGCGCTCCAGCCACCCCACGTCGAATTGCCCGCTCTGTACTTCGGGCCGCTCCACCAATTCTTGGAGGAATGACTTGTTGCAAGCCCCCCCCTGGATTACCACCACAGTCTCGCGCAAGGCACGTTGGAGCCGCGAGAGCGCTTCTTTCCGGTTTCGGCCGTAAGCGATGATTTTGGCCATCATGGAATCGAACTCCGCTGGGATGGCATCGCCCACCCCCACCCCTGTATCGATTCGCAAGCCCGGCCCCGTGGGAGTTCGGAAACGCACGATGGCGCCCGGTGCGGGAGCAAATTGATTATCCGGATCTTCCGCATTCAGCCGGACCTCAATCGCATGACCTACCGTGCGCGGCGATTCACCCTCCAGACGTCCCCCGCGTGCAATGTGTATCTGAAGCTTAACCAAGTCGAGGCCGGTCGTACACTCGGTTACAGGATGTTCGACCTGCAGCCGGGTGTTCATTTCCATGAACAAAAAATGGCAGGTCTTTGCGTCGTACAGGAATTCAACCGTCCCTGCATTGTGGTAACCCGCCGCCCGACTTAAGCGCACAGCAGCGTCTCGCAGCGCCTGATCCTGCTCAGCGGAAAGTGCGGGCGATGGAGCTTCTTCCAGGATCTTCTGATGGCGCCGCTGGATGGTGCAATCACGAACCCCGGCAGCCCATGTGGTCCCGTAGTGATCTGCGATGATTTGGACCTCCACGTGGCGCGCCGCCTGCACCAACTGCTCCATGAATACGGTCGAATCCCCGAAGGCTTTAAGCGCCTCGGCGCGCGCTCTCTCAAAAGCGAGGGGAAGCTCTGACGCAGAATGCACTTTGCGTATCCCGTGCCCACCGCCTCCAGCCGTGGCTTTGATCAGGAGGGGATAGCCCAAGCGCGCGGCATGCCGCCGGGCGTCGGCAAGTGTGTCTACCGGCCCGCCGCTCCAGGGAGCCACCGGAATCTGCACTTGCTCGGCCAGTAGTTTCGAGGAGATCTTGTCACCCAGCCGCCGCATCACGTCCCCATCCGGGCCGATGAACACGATTCCCATTTTGTGACAGAGGTCCGCAAAATCGGGGTGCTCGGCAACAAAGCCCCATCCCACCCAAACCGCGTCTGCGCGAGCAGCGGTCAACGCCTCCTGGAGCCGCCCGTAATCGACGTAAGAGCTCTTGAGTTGGTGCGAACTGGGATCGATAAATTGTGCCGCACCGAGTGATATCGCCTCATCCGCCTCACGAACGTACATAGCATGGCGGTCAGGTTCAGTGAAAAGCGCGATCGTCACCAGCGACGTGCCATTCTCCTGATTGAACTCCCGCGCCGCATGGATGAAACGCATCGCGGCTTCACCCCGATTGACAATCACCACGCGCTCAAACTCGTACTCCATAACGTCCCCCATCACCCGATCTACCTGGCGACCGGGTCACACCAGGTCACGCCGCGGCGGCTTGCGCAGACATGACAGCCTGTAGCGCTTTCAATTCTCCGGCGTCCACACTGTTGGGGAGCGCCACCGTACGGTAGCCGCTAAGATGGACGTACCGGTTACCTGTTTTATCCACAACGTCGGCGTCAAAGCTCCCTTGGTCGGCGGAGGGAGTGACTACGGCAAATAATGGGGACGCCGCCCGGTCGGGCGCGCGCCACATCGACACCTTTTGAACGTGCTGCGGCAGGCCCATGTGGCCCAGCATTCCGATTTCCCAAAGGCCGGCGGTTTGGAAACAATTCTCGATCAGGCGAGGCGCCATCAGCGTTGGCCGTCCCGAGGGATTGTGATGGTTGGGAAGATCTTTATTCATCTCGCCGACGACCCGCTCGCCGTCGCGCCAAGCCCGCTCCAGGACTTGATACGCCGGCCCGTGAAAGTAAACACGATAAATGTCGGCAGCATCGTAGGTGGGCCGCAACGGCGCTCCTGGCGGCGCTGCCGTCTCTGCATCATGAGCCTGTTTGGTCAGCCGCACCCGGCCCGTAAAATGAATGGTAGTCTGCGGCTTCGCGTGATTGGGAAGTGACCGGCGGCCGATCAATCGACACTCCGCCACCACTCCGTCACCTTCCGGATGGAAGATGGCCTGGATGGTCAACGTTCGCGGCTCGTTCCGGTAAAACTTGAACGGCGCCAGGAAGTTCACGTCCTCGACCGCAGCGAGATGCCAGCCGGGAAGCATCCAGAGGGCAGCCTCCGCAAAGGCTTCGATGCCCATGACTCCCGGCAAGACCGGCGTGCCGTCAATTTGGTGATCGTGCAAGAAAGGTTGATTTGCCGGGTCGAGGGTCGTCTCGATGGTCAATCCGCTGTGCAGGCCTATGCCGGTAATTGTTCCGATCATCGGACCTTGAGGTGGCTGGCGATTTTCGGCCGATGCTGCCTGGATATCCAGCCCGCCGGTTGCATCCCATTCATTCTGTAGTGCGCCGAGACGCTCGCCGATAACAATTTCGCCGCGCGTCCCACCTGCGGTCAATTCGCGACGGATCAAAGGAACACCCGCCTCGGGCGGCAGCATGTCGATGCCTGCCATTTCCATCACTTTCGGGATCGAGCCGCGCGTGGCCATGCCGATGCCGCCCCACGCCGTCCAGTCGATGACGATGCCGCGAGTCGCGGGCCGTGTGGTGCGAAAACTCGATGTGGTCTTGCACAGCAAATCGTTGGCGGAACTGTAGTCCGTCTGTCCGCCGTTGCCGAATCGGCCGGCAATCGAGCTGAACGCTACCGTCGCCCCCAGAGGCATGTCGCCCATGGCATGAAGGAGGTTGAACCAACCGTCGCTTTTGACGTCAAAGACCAAATCGAATTCTCTGGGGTCTTTATCCGCCAGAGAGTGGCTGCGCTCAATCCCGGCAGCGTGCAAGAGAACGTCGACGCGCCCGTGGCGCCCCCGCACTTGATCGATGACCTTCGCAACTGCCTCCGCGTCCGTGAGGTTCAAGCTCAAATAGTGCGCCGTCCCGCCTGATTTTCGTACAGCCTCGATGGCGCTTAGAGCTGCTTGCGCCCGCTCCAGAGCGGCCAGCTCCCTTTCGACCAGCGCCGGCGTGGCCCGTTCGCCCCGCGCCTGGATGCGCGCGAACAAGTCGAGCTTGAGTCCATCTTTGTCACTCGCGAAACGCTTGAGGTCGGGATCATCCGGTTTCGGTTCGGGCACCAAATCGAGCAGGTAGAATGTGCCGCCCGAAGCCTCTGCCAAGTCGGCGGTGATGGCGGAAACAATGCTCCCCGCCGCGCCGGTGATCAGGAAAACCGTGTCTTGGCTCAGCGTCATGCCGGGCTTGCCGTCGACCGCGGGCAGCTCCTGGAGCCCAATGGCCCAGCGCTGCTCTCCCTTGTATCCGATCTCAATGGCGCCGGGATCGCGCAAGGTTTCATGGATTAGGATTGCGGCGAGTTCTTGCGGCTCAACGTCGATTCCGAAATCAACGGCTTTGACGTGGGCATCCATTTGCTCCCGCTTGTACGCTTTGGTGAAACCCACGACCGCGCCACCCATCGGAGCCAATGCGCCAGCCGCGTCGTAGCCGTGCTGGCCTCCGAGCCGCGTCGCAGAGACCAGGAAAGTGCTGGGCTTGGAAACGTGCTCGTGCAAGAGGCGCATGGTGGTGTAAAACAACTTGAGGCGAACCCGCAGGCCTTCGTGCCAGGCAGCCGGGCTCATTCGATTGAGGTTGCCCTCGTTGTCCAACGCAGGGAGCCAGTAAACTCCATGCACGGGACCATGGGCCAACCATTCCTTGAGTTGACTAGCGAGAGCGTCTGAGTCCGGCGCGCCCTCTATTCGGAGGACTTCCACGCCCAAGGTCTGTAATCGTTTTGCCAGAGCTTCACCAACTCCGCCTTGATCCGGCATCAGCACTACGCGGCGACCGGAATCCAACGTCACGCCGGTGGACTTGCAGAGATCGAGGGGCGGGCGCAGGTTCGGCACCGGAACGCGGCGTGGAATGCGGTTTGCCGCGTCCAGACTGGCGAGAACCCGGGGCGCAGCCGGTTTGGGGAGCGCTTCTCTAACTCCTGCGTCCGCGGGTTTCTGCTCCTGCTTCGCGGCGGCAGTGCTTGTTGTGGCCGTGGCGGTTGAGCCAGGCTGCCTGTCGCGCGCGAATTTGATGACCAGGGCAAGCGTTGAAAAGTCGCGAAGCTTGAGATTCTCATCGCGCGGAATATTGAATGTCGCGCGCACCGACGCGAACATCTCCGCCTGTTTCACCGTGTCGATGCCCAGGTCGGCTTCAAGATCCAGATCCAGGTCCAACATGTCTTTGGGATAGCCAGTCTTCTCAGCAACGATTGCCAACACCTTCTCTTGAATCGAATCGTCCGTGACCCATGGTTCAGCAACGGGGATCAGCTCGGGCGGCGCCACTTCGTTGGCTGCGGGAGTTGGCGCAACTGTTCCGGCCAGGTCCGGCCGTTTGTCGAATACGAAACGGATGACGTGCGCGAGTGTGGGGTAGTCACGCAGTTTTCGGTTTTCGTCGCGTGGGATGTTATATATTTCGCGGATGGCCGCGAACATTTCCGCCTGCTTGATCGTATCGACGCCGAGGTCAGCTTCGAGATCCAGGTCAAGGTCCAGCATGTCTTTCGGGTAGCCAGTCTTTTCCACCACTAAATTCAAAATGCGATCTTCGACGGAATCATCCACTCCCTTTTGCGCAGAAACTACGGCAGGTCCCGGGACGCTAGGCTTGGTTTCTACCGTCGCCTCTACGGCAGCCAAGGCTGGAGCCTTGACACTGCTTGTCACTTCCGGGACGGAGGGCGCTACTCTCGCAAGATCCGGCCGCCGCTCGTGTACAAACCGGATTACGTGTGCCAGTGTGGGATAGTCGCGCAGTTTGCGGTTTTCGTCGCGTGGGATGTTGTAAATTTCGCGTATGGCCGCAAACATTTCCGCCTGCTTGACCGTGTCAACGCCGAGGTCTGCTTCAAGGTCCAGGTCGAGGTCGAGCATATCTTTCGGGTAGCCGGTTTTTTCCACAACCAAATTCAGAATGCGCTCTTTGACAGTGTCGCCAGTCTTCTCTTGCGCCGAAATCACGGCTGGTGCCGGCACGGTAGGCTTGATTTCTTCCTTCGTCACAACGGCAGCCACAACCGGCGTCTTGGGGCTCGCCGCCACTTCAGGAGTGGAAGGCGATTGATTCGCGAGTTCCGGCCGGCGCTCATGCACAAACCTGATAACATGGGCCAGGGTTGGAAAATCCCGCAGTTTAATTTGGTCGTCACGGGCTATGCCATAAGCTTCCCGGATGGATGCGAACACTTCCGCCTGCTTCACGGTATCGACACCCAAGTCCGCCTCAAGGTCCAGATCCAAGTCGAGCATGTCGACCGGGTAACCGGTCTTCTCACTCACCACGGCCAGCACACGATCCTTCACAGGATTCCCATTTGCCGCCGGCTTGGGCGGTGAGGGTAGCTTTGGCGCAGGCACAGAAATGGCCGGGGTTGGTTGGACGACTTTCGCGACGCTCGGAGGAGGCACAACCTTGATTTCCCGTTCGGGTGTAACCGGCGCCGGCTGAGTTGCAATAAGTGAACGAACTGGTTCAGGCGCCTGCTTTAATTCCTTCGCGGCTTCGGCGGCACGCGCCGACACTCGTTCGTCCCGCACACGCAATGTGCGGTGGACGACCTCAAGGTCAGCGGCCGGATGGCCCGCCATGCGGGTGAGCCAGGCCTTCCAAGCAGTCTGATCTACAATCCGATAAGCGTAGCCCAGTGCGCCGGGGGCACGCCGGACTCCATCTTGCGTTGCCACCCAGCGTAAAAGCATCATGGCAATCTGCGACCCAAACCCAGCGGCCAGGCGCATTGCGTACTGAACGGGGTAGGCGCCGCCCTTCGACAAGTTCAGCGGCCCCAGTTCGGGATCGATTTCTTTGAAATTAGCCACGGGCGGCACGCAACCCGTTTCCAGCGCTTTCACCGCGACTACGTCCTCAATACCTGTGGCCATTGCATGGCCGGTGAAGCCTTTGGTATTGGCAATCACGATGCGATCCGCGTCCTCGCCAAAAACGCGCCGGAGCGCGTGGATTTCAGCAGAGGCGCTGCCTCCGCGAGCCGGTGTGTAAGTCTCGTGTGAGACGAAAACGGTTTGGGACGCGACTTGGTGGCGATCGATCCCGCTAAACTTTTCGGCGCGGGACACCAGATCCTCCATCACCTGGCTGATGTGCTGGACATCGAGGCGCGTGCCATGGAAGGCACTGTTGGCCGTCACCGCACTCAATACTTCGCAGATCGGCTGGATTCCCCGCTCGCGGACAGACTCCGCGCACTCCACCACCAATCCCGCGGCACCCATTCCGATGATCATGCCGTGCCTGCGCCGGTCAAAAGGCGTGGCGGCATCCTCCACCACTTCGTCTGTGGCGGCGGCCCCTGACGCAAGAAACCCTGCACCGAACCAGTCGATCAGATGGTCGGAGGTGATATCGTCCGCCGAAACCACAATCACCCGGCGGCACCGACCGGCGCGGATCCAATCCTCTGCCAGCGCCACGGCTTGCGCGGTGCTTGCGCACGCCGCGTTGATGGCTGTATTGGGACCCCGCGCGCCGATGAATTCGGCAAACTGCGAATGGCCCATCGTCAAGACCCTGAAAAGGAAGCGACGATCGAAGACATAAGGTTCTTTTTCGATGGTCTCGCGCAGCTCAACAATCCGCCGCTCCATCTCCTGCCCCAGTACAGAATGGCCGTTTCCGTCTGCCGTCCGGGAGCGCAGGCTTTCGAGCATCGCCAGTTGCCCGCGCCGGCCTTGGTCGGCGTAATAGTTTGAACATTCGTGGGCGAAGGAATCGTAGCCGGGGAATGCGGAAGCAAAAATCACTCCAGTATCGTCGCGCAGCGCGTCCGGCAGCCCCCAACGATCTGGCAACTGCGTGCCTTTGCTCGTTGTCTTGTAGCGCATCACGAGCGGGATACCGGCGTCCCGCAAGGCGTCCAAGCCCACGGCAATCGCCAGACGCGTAACCCGGTCGAGGGCAGCAATTCGCTCAGCGGTAACCCCGAATTCTTTTTCCAGATCGAATGCGTTTCCACGGCCCGCCAGCTTAATAACATCGTCCAGATTGGTAATGGCCTCAAATGTCGCCCCGCCGTTTTCACTTTTCACCAGGCGCGTGATGTGCTTGTCGAGGATGGCGCGGCGGAACCGTGTGGGAATGCAATCGATAAACTGATCGCCACGCAGGATGCGGCCGAGGTTGGCATCGTCGAAGATGTGTTCGGTGCCCGGCAACCCCAACGCCGCTCCGGTGATCGCCACCGGAAGTTCGGCCGCAGGTTTGCTTTGACCGTTATAGAGTTTCCAGCCACGCTCGAGTACGTCGGCCATCAAATGGCCCAGTTGGACGTAGCTGTCCGCGCTCAGCGGCGCAGTCTCCGCGTGGGAAGCGCCTGGCACGGGCCTGGCAGGTTGAGTGAAGACTGAGGCAACAGCATTCGCCGGGACGGTCGAAACCGCGGCGGGCCTAGCTGATGCTTCCAATGATAGCTTTGCTTGTCCGCCGCCCAATCCTGCCGCATAAAGGCCGCACAGGGCCTGGTTGAATGCCACGACGTCACTCACCTTCGGATGGTTGGTGAACAGCGCCACCACGTCGCCACGGTCGCCCACTACGTCATCGGCAAATCCCTGCAACGCCTTCTTGGGCCCGATCTCAACAAAGATGCGCGCGCCGGAATCAAATAACGTGTGCAGCCCCTTCACAAATTGCACGGGCGAGGCAACTTGCTTGCCGAGGATATCTAGCATCTGAGGCACAACACCAGGCCCCATGGGATAAAACTCGCCGCTGACGTTGGCCACCACAGGAATGCGCGGCGATTCTAGATGCAAGCGCTCGAGCATGCGCCGGAGCGGCGCACTGGCCGGAGCGACAATGGAGGTGTGAAATGCGTGACTGACTGGCAGGGGCACCACGTTGTACCCTGCTGCCTTAAAGACCTCGATGGCCTGCTCAATCGCCTTGCTCGCTCCGCCAATCACCGCTTGCCGGTTGCTGTTGAAATTCGCGATGACTGCGTAACCATCAATCGTTTTCAAAATTCGTCCGATTTCGTCCAACGGTGCAAAGACAGCTGCCATCCGGCCATCGTCGCCCATCGACAAGCGGGTCATTTCCCGCCCGCGGGCGCTGACCGCTTCCAGCGCGTCTTCGAAGGGCATAGCCCCGGCCGCAACGAGCGCTCCATATTCACCAAGGCTATGCCCCATCGTCATGTCGGGCCGGATGCCGTAAGCGGCAAAGAGGCGGGTGATGGCCAAATCGCTCGCCAGGACAGCCGGCTGAGTGATAGCCGTCTGGCGCAGGTCTTCTTCGGCCTTCGCGATGGCGTTGGGATCGGCGCTGTCGACGAAGATAAAATCTTTGAGTGGTTTGCCGAGCAACGGAGTCATCACGCGATCCGCTTCGGCAAAAGTCTCGGCCACAATCGGCTCTGCCGCACGGAGCGCCTGGAACATGTTGACGTATTGCGAGCCTTGGCCGGTGTATAGGAAAGCCAACTTGGGCGCGGGACCGTGACCGTGGAAGATGCCTTGCGCGCGCAGAGCCTTCCACATCGCGGGTTCGTTCACCGCCAATGCCTTAAGCGCCTTGGAGGATTTCTCCACCAGGTCGGCGGCGTCGCCATAGTCGAGCACTACGCGTTCGGAAGCCCGCAGATCCGATTCCGAGGGCGCGGCCGGGACAGGTGCCGTGCCTGCCTCCGCGGCCTTCTGGATGGAGCGCAATCGTTCGGCCAGCTTGGCGTTTGAATCAGCGCCCACCACCAGCGCACCACGCAACGGGGCCTTGTTTAACGCTTCAGCTTGATTAGCAAGGGACAAATCCTTCGCTGTGGCGCCTCCATTTCCGCCGCGAGCCGCCGGGACTTCACCCACTGCCACCGACCGCTTGCCATTGCCGGTCAGCCGGTGCGGGATGTGTTCTTCGAGCACCACGTGGAAATTCGTACCGCCAAAACCAAAGGCGCTGGCGCCGGCGCGCCGCACGCCATCCGCCGGGACGGGCCACGGCTTTAACTCCGTATTGACCCGTAACGGGGAGTGCGCAAAGTCGATGTCCGGGTTGAGGTGTTCGCAATGGACGCTGGGGGGCAGGACCTTGTCCCTCAGCGCCAGTGCGGTCTTAAGAAGTCCGGCTGCACCCGCGGCCCCTTTTAGATGTCCGAAATTTGATTTCACCGAACCCAAGGCCACTGAGCCGGTGGGGAGATGAAAGCTGCTGAGCACCTCGGCCATGCTTTGCGCTTCGACAACGTCGCCCACCTTGGTCGACGTGCCGTGACCCTCAATCATGGACACAGTGGCAGGCGACAAGTCAGCGTTGTGCCAGGCGCGTTCGAGACACATCTTTTGGCCCACTGGGTTGGGGGCCGTGATGCCCTTCCCTTTCCCGTCGCTCGCCCCGCCGATACCACGCAATACGGCGTAGATCTTGTCCTCATCGCGCTCGGCATCCGCCAGACGCTTGAGCAGGAAAATCGCAGCGCCTTCGCCCATCACAAACCCGTCTGCGCCATCGGCGTAGGGTCGAGTTCCGGTGGCGGAGAGCGCGCCAATCTTGCAGAATTTGACGAAGGACGTCGCGCCCATGTTGTGGTCAATGCCGCCGGTGACCGCGACATCAAAATCGTTTTGCACCAGCCCCTCCACTGCCGAGCTGATGGCTGCCATCGCGGAAGCGCACGCCGCGTCCGTCACGAAATTGGGGCCATGAAAGTTAAAGAGGTTCGCCACACGTCCGGCAATGCAGTTGGCCAATTCGCCGGGCATGCTGTCTTCGGTGATCTCAGGACAAAGCTTGCCAATCCGCTGGTGCAACTCACGGGTAATGTCGCGCCGCATCGTCTCCGGCAGTGCGGCGAAACTGGCGCTTTCGGCCAACTCCCGTGCGTATTCCGGAAAATAAATGCGCAACGCGGTCAAGTAGTGCCTTTCGCCAGCCATCGCATTGCCGAGGATCACCGCGGTGCGATCGAGATCCAGCGCGCGCTTGGGGTAGCCATAGTCTTCGAGCGCTTGACGTGTGCAGGCGATGGCCCACTTTTGGCCTTCGTCCATCGCATTCACTACACGTGGAGGGAGAGCCAGCCGCCACTTCAGGGGATCCCATTCGTACGAGCGCACCCATCCGCCGATCTTTGAGTAGGACTTATCCGGGGCATTGTGATCGGTGTCGAAGTATAGTGCCGGGTCCCAACGGTCAGGCGTCACTTCGGTGACGCTGTAACGACCGCGCTTCACGTTGTCCCAGAACGCCGGAACATTAGGCGCATCGGGCAAAATGGCCCCCACTCCCACAATCGCAATCGCTCGATTAGCTGTGCTTTCCATGATGACGCTCCTGTTATCCATTTCTTGCCGGTAGGGGCAAGCGGCGCTCTCCCAGTGGCCGAACGCCGATCGGCCCTGCTACGCGGCCACTTCCGCTCTCTTCGCCACGCGCCCGTAGAGCACGTCGCTGATGTAATCCATGTCCGAAACCAAACCAGCTTGGGCGCGATGGATGGCGGGAAGACCCAGAGCGGCCTCAAACGTTGCCGTCTCAGCATCGCTCACGCCACCCGCTCCAATCACCCAGCGCAATCCTTCTTCGGCCACTTTGAGGGCGGCCTCGCGGGCAAAAATTCGTCCGAGAGCCGCCAGGGCTGGTGCATCAAAACGCTCGTTGGCCTTTTCATTCAGTCGGCCGTCCGCCATCAACGCGGCGCGGCGCGATAGACTGCCCGCGCATTCCGCGAAGGCAATCAACTCGCCCAGGCGCAGCAGGATATGTTGGTGGCGGGTCAAGCGTGCCGCGCGCGCTCGTTCCATTACCTCAGCCAGAGCGTGCAAACTCAGTGCAGCCACGTCAGCCCCTACTTCTGAGTGTTGAGCGTGCAGAGCCTCAAATTTGCGCGCTTGCTCGTGATAATGCTGACCGCGCGTTTTAAGGTGAGACTGCCACCGGTCGCGGCTGATGGTCATTTCCATGATTTCGGACGTGCCTTCGTAAATTGTGGTGATGCGCACGTCGCGCTTGATCTTCTCCACCATGTACTCATGCGTGTAACCATAACCGCCTAGCGCCTGAATGCTGCAATCGGCGGCCAAATTGCCCGCCTCCGTCGCCATGTACTTAGCGATTGCGCCCTCGGTGTTCAAACTTCCTTCACCCGCGTCGATGCGCTCGGCGGTTTCTTCAATGTAGGCGCGACTGGCCTCCAGACGTGCTACAGGAGCCACAATCAACTTATGCGTGTAGCCTTGTTTCTCGGAGAGCGGCGCTCCCGCCTGGATACGCTTGGTGGAATATGGAATCGCACGGTCGAGCGCGGCCCAGCCCGCCCCCAGCCCGAAAGCCGCCACCATCAACCGTGTGTACCCGAATACAGCTTGCGCCTGGAGCAACCCCTGCCCTTCCACGCCTCCGACAAGCCGGTCGGCATCAAGGTAGACATTGTTGAAGGCAAGAGCGGCCGTATTGCTGGTGCGGATGCCGTGTTTGTCTTCGGGCTCATCGTGGGTGAAACCCGGCGCACCTTTTTCCACTATGAACCAACTGGGACCGTTGGCAGTGCTGGCCAACACGGAGTAGGCATCCGCAATGCCGCCATTGCTGATCCATTGTTTGCTGCCATTGATTTTGTACCCGACCACCCGGTCACCCTCATACACCCGCTCTGCGGTGCTTTGCAGTGCACCCAAGTCGCTGCCCGCGTCCGGCTCAGTGGCGCCATAGGCGAACAATATTCCCTCTTCGGCGATGCGAGTGAGCCAGAGCTTTTTCTGCGCCGGGGTGGCCCCAACAGTGATGGGATCGCTGCCCAGGAACGTAGCCAGCACGGCGGTGGCGACGCCCAGGTCGATGCGCGCCATTTCTTCGCAGACGCAATACACATCGAAGGCGCCTCCGCCGAAGCCGCCGAATTCCTCGGGAATGAACAAGAGCTGAATGCCCAGCTTGTCCGGGCTGCACATATGCCGGACTATCTCGAGCGGGCACTCATCGCGCGCGTCCAATTCCTGAAGCGTTTCATCCGTCAAACGCTTCTTGGCGAACTCGCGGAGAGATTTCAAACTCAGTTTCAACGTTCTCTTAGTAATCATTGGCAGCACCTTTGTAATGTCAGAATCCACAGATTACGCAGATTCTGCAGATTCAGAAGAAATCGAATTGTCCCTGCCGGCCCTTGCTCTCAGTGCAATCTGCGCAATCTGTGGATTCACTTCTTGCTCACAGTGTTTGCGAGTTTGTTTGTCATTTCCGGCAGGAATTCCAGAATGTCGTCGACAATCCCGACATCGGCCACCTGGAAGATGGGGGCCTTCGGGTTTTTGTTGATGGCCACAATGAAGGGATTGCCCTTAATGCCGGCCAGATGTTGGAATGAGCCACTGATACCGCAGGCAAGATATACCTTGGGTTTGACGGTTTGCCCGGACGAGCCCACCTGGCGCGATTTGGGCAGCCACTTGGCGTCGACCACCGGTCGTGAGCAGCTCACTGCGGCGCCCAATGCGTCGGCCAACTCCTGGGCGATAGCCACGTTGTCTTGCTCCTGGATGCCTCGGCCAATCGAAATCAGAACAGAATGTTTGGTGATATCGACGTCGCCTGCTTCGGGCACTACCGTCTCGAGATAACGGCGTCGTGCTGCAAGGGCTCCAACCTCCGGCGATTTGTCCACCACATTCCCGTTGGACGAAGCTCCCTCCACGGGCTTGAATGCCCCCGGGCGTATAGTAATTACCGCGCCGGTTGAAACATCGCAGCGGACGTGCGCGCTGACGGCTCCTCCGAATTCCTGGCGCACCAATTTGAGATAGGCACCCTCCATGCCCTCGATGCCCAGGACGTCCGGGACATATGCTGAATTCATTTTGACGGAAAGCCCCGGGGAGAGATCGATGCCGAAATGGTCATTGGAGACCAACACGATGCAGTGTTGCGGCAGGATTTTCTCCAGGGCTTTCCGTACGAGCTCTGCATTGGGGTAGGCGAGCGCGGGATTGGCGATTTTCCAGATCTCACTATAGGAACCACGGAGTGCCGTGCAGGCGGCATCGAGCTCTGCGCCGATGCCCGTAACGATAGCCGTCGGGTTGGCAGCGGGATCGATCTTCCGCGCCGCGGCCGCCAACTCCGCGGCTGAATCTCCAACTACTCCGTTTTTTTGTAGGATATAAGCAAAAATGCGAGCCATTAGTTCAACCCTCCTTTGGCCTTCACCAACTCAATCAGTTGGTCGATGATGGCTTCCCTGTCGCCCTTCAGCATTTCCGCGCCCTTGCCCAGTGTGGGCACAAAGTAGTCGGTGCGTCTCACTTTCGCCCCGGTCTCTCCAACTGCGCCCGTGTCAACTCCCAATTCCGCGGCGCCAAGAGTTGGAATCTCCACCGAAGCCACCTGCCGGATGCCTTTCATCCCCACATATCGTGGTTCATTAATGCCCGTCTGAATCGAGAGCACGCACGGGAGGTCGATTTCATTAATTTCTTTGTTGCCACCTTCGATTTCCCGGCTGATGCGCAGCTTGCTGCCTTCCAGGACCTCGATGGAATTCACGAGCGAGGCAAAGGGATAGTCCAGCAGGGCCGCCAGCATTCCGCCCACCTGCGCGGCACCGTCCTCGGCTTGCACGCCGGTCAGGATCACGTCGTAATGGCCCTTCGCGACGAATGCCTTGAGAATGGTGGCGATGCCCTTGCCGTCCGATCCCCTAAAGGCATCGTCGGCGAGCAGCACGGCGTTCTTAGCGCCCATAGCCATCTCACGGCGCAGAATCTCCTCATCATCCTCGCCGCCCACCGTGACCACGGTGACGTTGCCCCCGACGCGGTCGACGATTTGGAGCGCTTCTTCCACCGCGTAATTGTCCGGCTCGTTCACCGAGTACACCAGGTCGTCACGCTCGATGTCGTTTCCGGCGCTGTTCAGTGCAATTTCGTTTTCCGATGTGTCCGGCACTCTCTTAGCACAAACCAAAATGTCCACGTCCATCCCTCCTTGCGTTTTTGTAGCGGCGGTCGAATTTCATTCAACCCCCCATGCGCGAGACCGCCGGACGGCGCACAAAGAACGCCGCTTTAGCTATCGCGCACCATCTGTTGGTCCACCAGTTCCACCAAATCTATGGCGGTCATCTTCCCTTCAAGGCCCGCCACTTTGATCGCATCTTCGATGTTCACCATGCAGAATGGGCACGCCGTCACGATCACATTGGCGCCGGCTTCGGCGGCCATCTGCACCCTCTTCACGCCCATTCGCTGTTCTTCTTTCGGCTCGTAGAACAGCATGAGACCGCCCCCACCGCAGCAAAACGACCGGTCGCGAGATCGCGCCATTTCCACTCGCTTCAGTCCGGGAATCGCGTCGAGCACGGCTCGCGGGGCGTCGTAAATCTGGTTGTGCCGACCGAGGTAGCAAGGGTCGTGAAAGGTGTAGACGTTTTCTTCGCTTACAACCCGATTCAGTTTGATCTTGCCGGTTTCCACTTCGCGGGCGATGACCTGGCTGATGTGCTCGACCGGCGGCACGTCCTTGTAGTCATGCTTCAGCGCGTTGTACGCGTGGGGGTCCGCGGTAACAATCTTCTGAACTCCGGAAGCCTTGATAGCCTCCGTGTTCTGATCGCGCAAAGCCATAAATAGAAATTCTTCTCCGAACCGCCGCACCTCATGCCCACTGTCTTTTTCTGCCGCGCCCAGGATTCCGAATTTCATGCCCGTGTGGTCCAGGATCCTGGCCGCAGCGCGCCCAATGGCTTGCATCCTGTCGTCGAAGGAAGTAATGCTGTCGACAAAATACAAAGTGTCCGCGCCGTTCTTTCCGTCCAGGATTTTGACGTCGCAGGTGGCCTGGAATTCTTTGGCCTTGGCCCACTCGGCCCTTTTTTTCTCCATTTTGCCGTAAGGATTTCCGCGGCTCTCCAAAGCCTTCAGCGGCTTTTGCATGGATTGCGGCACATTTCCTGCATCCACCATGCCCCGCCGCAGGTCAACGATCTTGTTGATATATTCCACCAACAGCGGGCACTCTTCTTCGCACGCGCCGCAGGTTGTGCAGGACCAGATTTCATCCTCCGAATAAATGGTGCCCACCAGGGAGGTGGCCGGAGTCGCCGTCACACTGCCCGCCGGCTTGGCGTGGTTCGCGCGGCCAAATACCGGGTAGTGTTGGAAACTGTAATCTCTGGCTTTGATGGAAATGAATCGGGGTGACAACGGCCTGCCCACCGCGTTGGCCGGGCAGTTGTCCGAGCATCGCCCGCAGTC
Source organism: Terriglobia bacterium (assembly GCA_041481635.1). Taxonomy (GTDB): domain Bacteria; phylum Acidobacteriota; class Terriglobia; order UBA7540; family UBA7540; genus DASYXZ01. Next base: position 21,627 of record JBGPCF010000081.1, read on the forward strand.
GGCGCATGAATAGAAATCGAGCATGTGCTTCCATGTGAAGTCTTCAAATTTCTTAACGCCAAATGATTTCACCTGCTCCAGTTGCGCTTCTGGGATGCCCCACCTGACCGGCTTCACCGTCCCCCGGTCCAGCTTGGCGAAGTAAACGTTAAAGAACGATGTGATCACGTGGAACTGGATTCCGAATGGCCGGTAGCACAATAAGAAGTAAAAGGTGACTTGGTGCAAAAGGCAGGCGCCAATGCGAATTCCTTCGAGCGATGACACCGACATTGAACTGAAGGCAATCTTGAAAAACCATGGCATGGACAGCGCGGCAAGAGATTCCACTGCCAGGCCCTGCCGCAATTCAGCCGTGTATTGGCTCGCCGTATAGAGACTGTCTGCAACCATCAGGAGGGCAATCAACCCCAGAAGAAAGATGGCGTCGGCGGTGTGGGCCTTGCCGTACCGCGCCGGTACAGCGTAGCGTGCCGGTTTGAAAACCAGCCGGCGGACTGTCGCCACCACCATGCAAATGAAAACGATGGTCGCGGCGTAGTCGGTGATGATGTCGTAGATATGCAGGGCAGTCCCGGAGAGCCCGGGAATGGCGAAATGGGGGGACATCCCGAGAAACAACAAGGAGAGGGCGCGAATCGCCAGGACGATGAAGCCGGCAAAAATCAGGATGTGGATAAAGCCCGCGGTCATGTACCGTGGGTGCTTCCACTGTCCCAGCCAGAATTTAAGAACCCTTCCCAATCGAGTCCACGGCCGGTCAAAGCGGAAGTCGCGCTCGGCACGCAAAAGCGGCGCCAAGCGCCTCGCCAAAATATAGGAAAAGCAGGCGATCCCCAACAGATGAATAATAACAAAAGAGACTTGTGCAGTAATCAACCAGGGGGTTGCTTGGGCCGGGAGTTGGACGCCTTCTGTCACCATGCCTAACATTTTTGACTTCTCAAAATTATCTTGCCGATGGAATTTTCAGAATGGCCCGTGAGTGTCGGCTTCACGGAGATGCCTCCCAAAAAAGAATCAGAGTCTCCTTCCATGGAGCGGAGGCTGAGGACAGCAGCACCCGCCGAGGTCAGGCACCTTAAAGACTGCGCAATTATATTGTCGATGAAACTCAAACAGCCCCGGGAGGGCTGGGCCGTTTCCGCGAATTAAGAACGGGCTCAAGATGGCGCCCATTCGTCTCCTCTTTGTCATGCTAAGTTCAAGACCAATTTAATGAATAAAGAGATTTGTGTATGTGAGAGCCGTCACTATTCACTGTGATTGTGGACACAGGGATGGGTGTCGAACCCGGAGTAATGGAATGTGGGTGGGACATGGAGGTAATATCACTGCTTACCGCGGCGGGTGGGTTCGACGCTCCGGACTATTGACCAAGCCGGCTGCACTTCATGTTGCATCCAGCACTTGGCGCACTTTGTTCGCTACGGCATCCGGGGTGAACGGCTTCTGCAAGAAGGCCCCTCCCGCCCCCAGCCCGCCGTGGCGAATGACGGCATCGTCCGTATAGCCTGACATGTAGAGAACCTTTGATTCCGGGTGCAATACGGCCATGCGCTCGGCGAGAATCCGCCCGCTCATCCCCGGCATCACGAGGTCGGTTAAGAGGAGTTGGATTGGCTGCCGGTGCTTTCCCGCAGTCGCGAGCGCCTCCTCCCCGTTCGATGCCTCCAGGACTTTGTACCCTTTCGATTTCAGGGTGTCGGATATGAGCCGGCGTATCGGGGTGTCATCTTCAACCAACAAGACTGTCTCCTGGCCACCGGCCATTCCGGCCACGGTTATTGCCGGCCCCACAACCTCTACGGGCGCATCGAGGCGTGGCAGGTAAACCTTGAACGTTGTTCCGTGCCCAACCTCGCTGTACACCGTAATGTACCCGTCGCTCTGCTTGACGATCCCGTACACGGTGGAAAGCCCCAGCCCCGTTCCCTTCCCTTTTTCCTTGGTGGTGAAGAAAGGCTCGAAGATGCGTTTCTGGGTCTCAGCGTCCATACCCGTGCCCGAGTCGCTTACCGCCAACATCACGTAGGGTCCGGGTCTTACAACGAAGTCTCCGCGAGCGTGACTCTCATCCAATTCCACATTCGTCGTTTCGATACTCAGTTTCCCGCCCCGCGGCATGGCATCACGGGCGTTGACGGCAAGATTGAGCAGGACCTGCTCGATCTGACCCGGGTCCGCCTTCACCCGTCCCAGACCCTGCCCCGGAATCATGACCAAGTCGATGTCCTCCCCAATCAGCCGATTCAACATGGCATGCACATTGGCGATAACTTGGTTCAGGTCCAGCACCTGGGGCGCCAACACCTGCTGGCGGCTAAAGGCCAGGAGTTGGCGCGTCAACGCTGCGGCGCGCTCGCCCGCCTTCTTGATTTCATTGACGTACTTCAGGTGAGGGTTTTCAGGCTTCGCCTGCTCCAGCATAACTTCGCTGTAGCCGTTAATCACCGTGAGGATGTTATTGAAGTCGTGGGCCACGCCGCCCGCCAGCCTCCCAACCGCTTCCATCTTTTGCGCCTGGCGAAATTGTTCCTCAAGCTCTTTGCGCCGCGTGACATCGATTTGGATGGCAAGATATCCTGTGATGTTTCCATGCTCATCCAAAATAGGATTAACCGAAACTTCGACGGACACGAGGTGCCCGTCTTTCGTCCGGTTAAACATCTCACCCCGCGCTACGCGCTTGTCGAGAATAGTTTTCCAGAAGGTCGCATAGTCCTCCGGCTGCATGCTGCCGCCTTTCAGAATACGCGGCGTAACTTTGCCGACGACCTCTTCCTCCTCGTAGCCATAAAGCCGTGTGAACTCAGGATTGATGAAGGTAATAATGCCCTTCGGGTCCGTCATGAAAACTACTTCGCCCGAGGTGTCCACGGCCTGGCGGAGCCTGACCAGGGCGTGTTCAGCTCGTATTCGCTCCGTAATGTCTCTGATTACGCCCAAAATGATTTGCTCATCACTCCCCTGCAAAAGGTTTGCCGAAAGCAGCACTTTGATCAGGTCACCGCTTTTTTTCCGGCCTGTCAATTCAATGTTTCTTACGTACCCATTTGATTTGAATTGGGAAACCACCTTCTGCCAATCGTCGGGATCGGCATAAAGGCCAAGATCGAGAGCGGTTTTCCCGATCACCTCGTTCCGGTGATAGCCGAATACATCTTCAAACCGATCATTCACGTCCATGAATCTGCCTTCATTTAACGTCGCTATATAGAAGGCATCGGCTCCCGTCATGAATGCCTTCCTGAATTTCTCTTCGCTTGCCTTGATCCTCTCCTCCGCCCGCTTGCGCTCCGCGATGTCCATGGCGACGCCGCGCAGGTCGGTGATGGCGCCCTCGGCATCTCGAACTGGTTCGCCCCGATCCAGAATCCACCCTCGGCTCCCGTCTGGTCGGACCGTCTCCAGCTCCAATTCGTAAGGCACGCCGGTGCGCACTGTCTTGTCCAACTCGGTGGTGAGCCGCGTCCAACTCTCTGGCGTGAAGAGTCGTCCATGCTCCGAGTATGGAGGGGGCGGTAGGGAAGGATCGAGGCCCAGCATTCGGTACACTTCGTTGGACCACCTTGCCTTCCCCGTCTTCAGGTTCATCGACCAGTTGCCGAGGCGAGCAATGCGATGCGCCTCTTTCAGTTCCGCCTCGCTCTTGCGCAATGCCTCTTCTGACCGCTTGCGCTCGGTGATGTCTTCCACGATTCCGTCGTAATACAACACATTTCCGGATTCTCCCCGCACCACGCGCGCGCTCTCCCGGACAAAAATTACTGACCCGTCTTGCCTGGTCCAAGCAGCTTCCAAACCCTTGACCTCACCCTCCCGCTCCAGGCGTTCACGGAAAGCCCGCCGGGGATAATCCGGCTCAAACCCTTGCTCCTCAAGGTTACGGGTTATTAGTTCTTCCAGGCTCTTGCACCTTAACATTGCAATCAGCGTGGGATTCGCCATCAGGATACGGCCTTGGGGTGTCGTGCGATAGATGCCAACGCTCGCGTTTTCCACGAGACTTCGGAAGCGCTCTTCGCTTTCGCGCAAACCCTCTTCCACCCGCCTGCGCTCGGTGACATCATTCACCAGAACCAGTTCTGCTGAGCGGCCCCCGAAAGCAACCTGTTGGGAGGTAATTTCCACATCGATTAATGATCTGTCCTTCTTCCGGTGCCGCCAGGTCCCGGCCCGGTCAATCCCCGCCTTGAGATGGGCAATTTCATTCAACAGCGCAGGGACATCTTCGGAGGGACGAATATCCTTGATGGTCATCGAAAGGAATTCGTCCCGTGAATATCCATAGTGCTCAATCGCGGCTTGATTGACCGCGAGGAACTGGAGAGAGGAAAGGTCATAGACCCACATGGGGCCGGGATTCGCTTCAAACATCAGCCGGTATCGTTCCTCTGACGCGCGCCGCGCCTCCTCCGCCCGCTTGTGCTCTGTGATGTCGCGCGTAATTCCCCACATGCGCAACAACATTCCATTCACGACGATAGGGGTTTCGGTTATTTGCACGTCCTTCAGATACCCCTGCCTGTCATTGAAATGAGCCTCTACAATCCTGGTCTTAAATCCGGAACGTATCAGTTCCCAAACACGGCCAGCCCATTGCACGTCCGACGGCAGGACCAAATCACCGAAGCGCGCGCCCACAAGTTCCGCCTTGCTGGCGACACCATATATGCGCGCCAGAGCCTCATTGCACTCCGCCAAGTACCCATACCGGCGCATCTTTTCGAGCACCTCTTCCTCAGGGAGGTCTATCGGGATCGGTTGCTCGAATTCCACTCGCCACACGCCTTCCGCCGAATGTGCCACGAAATCACGGTACCGTTGTTCGCTTTGATGCAGCGCCTCTTCAGCCTGCTTGCGTTCGGTGATGTCTTTGGCGAAGACCGAAATGCCGAACACCTCTTTACCGCGCTTCAGGACGTTGAAAGAGAAAAGCAGCACGCGTGACAGAAGGCCGGAGACATACTCCGTTGTCAAGGACCCCTCCCGCAGAGCGAGCTGGTAGAATTCACGCCATTGCACGGCGAGTTGTGGGGGCAGCAAATCTTCCGGCGTCATGCCCAAGCGCACTTCGGGGCAGGGAGTCCGGGCGAAATAGGTCTTGAGAGCGTTGTTGAACGTAAGCAGGCGGAAATTCTGCGCGTCCACAGACCAGATCATGTCGCCCGTGCTTTCCACCAGTGCGGTCATCCGCACCTGCGATTCGGCCAGCGCCTCTTCCGCACGCTTGCGCTCGGTAACGTCTTTGGTGACCGCCAGCAAACAGGGCTGGCCGCCAACCTCGATGACTTCCGCGGATAAGAGCCCTGACCGGGCCTCGCCTGACTTCGTGGCAAAGCTTATTTCCATTTCGCGCACCGGGCCCCGCTGCAGCGCCCCCAGAAGCCTGGCCCGGGCATCCGGCTCTGTCCAAAACTTTATGTCCTGGGCGCTGCGGCCAACAACTTCTTCCCGCCGGTAGCCCGTGATGCGCAGGAAGGCTTCGTTCACGTCAATGTAGTCCCCGCCGGAAAGGGTGGAGATGGTCATGGGCTCGGGACTGGCATTGAAGGCCTTCGAGAAACGCTCCTCGGACTTGCGCAGGGTTTTTTCCGCCCGCATGCGCTCCGTCACGTCGCTGGCCATCCCGCGGACCACCGGCTCATGGACTCCTTCGGTGCGGAGGGTGTTGTTGTATTCCCAAATTCTCCTTTCTCCACTCCGCGTCAGCACAACCAGTAGTCCCTGGGCCTTCCCGTCGCGACTGATGTTCGCCAGGTACTCGTCAAATTTGTCACGAACTTCGGAAGGCAGAATGGCCCGCATGTCTTTATTCAGCAATTCCTCGCGCGTGTAACCCAGGATCCGCGCAGGTTCCTGATTGACGGAGAGAAGCTTGCCCGTGAGATCGTGGGTGCAAATCAGGTCCCGGCTGTGCTCCACCAGGTCGCGGTAGCGGTCTTCGCTATGGCGCAGATCTTCCTCGGCCTCCCTGCTCTCCGTGATGTCCAGCATGATGCCGCGAAGCCACTCGGGTTTGCCATCAGCGCCGAGAAACGGGTGCATGAAATCCCTAAACCAGACTACGCGGTCATTTGCGGTGATCATCCGGTATTCCACTGAGACGGGCTTGCCCTTCGTCACAGCCTCTCGCTCGCAAGCCAATGCTCGGGCCCGGTCGTCGGGATGAACATGGTCCGCCCAGAAGTTCTGCGTCTCCGTCCATCTTTGTGGAACGTAGCCCAGAATCCTTTCCGCGCCCTGGCTCACAAAAGAGACGCGAAGAGTCTTGGCATCCGCCTCCCAGACGATCGCGTCAACACTCTGCACCAACCCTCGAAAGCGCTCCTCAGACTTGTGCCGCATTTCTTCACTGAGGATCGCCACCTGTTTAAGTTCGCGATTTTCGAAATACCATTTGATGAATACGCCCAGCGCCAGGAGCATCATAAAACCTAAAACTTCAAGGAGGCGAACCCTCTGCATCGGTTCGCTGTCACCCTGATACAGCTCCCATGTTCCAAGCAGGGGAATGGCCAACATGGCCAGTACTGAAGTAGTTTGAAGGCCCGCCCCACTGGCCTGGCGCTCCGGGACGCGCGAAACGGCCAGCCTGCGCGCACTGAGTGGGACCCAAACAAACCAGCAAAAGGAGATGATGATTACAAAGTCGCTCCAGTGACCCGTGTAGTAGCCACCGAGGTCGTGGGCAGTATTAGAGGCGAGAGAGCCAACGGCGTAAACACTCGCTGCGCCGAACAGATGCCAATAAACTGCCTTCCACGGCTGCTGTGCGCGGAATATCAGGATGGCAAGCACGGCGATCAACGCAAAGTTTTCCGCAAAATATACATGGTCAAAACGTAGATTGTAGAGAATGGAGTTTACGAACAAGAATTGATACGGGAACACAAAAAAGGAGTAAAGAAAAGTCCATGACAATAAAATAAGGAGAAAGTTCAGTGTTGTCTGGTGATGGCTTTGACCGGGCTGGCCCCAATCAGGGCGCACTGTCAGCGCTGCCAGGAAAAAGATCACGTGCAAAAACAAGACGGGCTCCGCCACGGAACTGTCGGGGATCTCGATTTGCTGCCCGAGCTTGTAATAGACCCAAAACCATTGGTCCAGAGTCCAGAGTCCAAATCCAATGGCGAGGAATACCCAAAACGTGCGCCTTTCCAGGGTTTTATGGACGGCATTTGCAGCAGCGACCGAAGTGCCAATAGCCAATAAGAGAAAATAGGGAATCAGCGTATATTCTGAGAGACCCAAGCTCGGCTTGAATCCGAAGGACAGGATCGCTTGAATTAGGATCACGCCAGCCGCAGCCGTTGGCCACGACAGAAGTACGTAAGGAAGCCTCGAACTTTGGGGTAGGTCTCGCATGGTTACCCCGATAACTGGTCGTCGTCAATACTTAATTCATATCTTACCAGACTTTCAAGACTGACATGTTTCATCTCAAAGCAGGTTTTGCTGCAATTCAATGCCAAGTGCAAGGCCGAATGCTATTACCACATGTCTATTCGTAATCCCTTCTTGCAACTTTTTCGCTTTCGGGCCATCAAGCCATTCGATTGAAAACCAATGGCTTACAAGCCTACTTCAACCATTTCATTGGGCAGAAACTCGTGATTTTGCACTTTTTCTTGCGCTCATATTCGCTTGGTGGCCAAAAAAGTCTTGACTTGTTTGGCGAAAGGCTTTATAAGTTAAAAGACGCCTTTGGCTCAAATGATTTCAATCTCATCCAGCCCGAACTGCGAGGAACGCGAGGAGCGCTTGCTTCCGCTACTGGCCCTTAGTGTGGCCATTCGTGGCCTGGTGCTTGCACCCCTAGGACATAGCGGATGATGTAGCCAAAAATCGAAGGTCTTTAAGGGCCATCATCCAATCCAAGGATGATGGCCCTTTTCGTTTTATGCGGCTGTAACTGCGCTCTCAGGGCGCCGATGGGCGGTAAGGGACCACTGCTACAGACTTAGCAGGCCGATGAAAAATGCGCATCAGTGAACCATTTTCGTTGCATTCCACATTCGGGAGTCGTGAAGGCGACGCGAGCGAGGTTGCCGGAGGCCTTTCCGTTGGCCTTCGGGAGC
>JBGPCF010000082.1:0-29681 GCA_041481635.1 Terriglobia bacterium
CGGCTACGGGGGGAATGCGAAGGGACCCTGCTGGCCGGCGACGCGGCGGGGTTTCTGGACCCCTTTACCGGTGATGGCATTTCTATGGCGCTCCACAGCGGCCGGCTCGCCGCCAGCGAAATTGCGAAGGCGTGGTCATGCGTGGGCGTGGACACCAGCAAAGTGGCGGAATCGTACCAGCGCCGTTTGGGCCGATCCGTACGCCGAAGTTATGTTGTGGCTGGGCTCCTTCGCGCGCTCGTCTCAGCCCCAGCAAGCCTCCAGTCCTCCATGGCGAAAGCGCTGCCCAAACTTGGACAGCGACTGCTCCAGGAAACTCGCTGGCGAGTGACGGATTAACGGCCCTTGTGGCTTGGCAGAAAACCCTTTTGCTGTTCTTTGAATCCTTCATACGGGAGGGAATATGCGACACAAATACATGGGCTGTGCCATTCTTGTCTTTTCCTTCTTGCTAACCGCCACTACGTTTGCTCAAGAGAGTTCAACCGCGGCGCCGCATGAGGTCCAGGTGACGGCGAAGAAGTATGAGTTCAATCCCAACGTGATTACGGTGAAAAAAGGCGAGCACGTCAAGCTGGTGATCACTGCCACCGACCGCGACCACGGCTTCAAGCTCGACGCCTTTAAGATTAACCAGCACTTGAAGAAAAGCGAGCCCGCTACGGTGGAGTTCACTGCCGACAAGGCCGGAGAGTTTCCCTTTCAGTGCTCGGTGATCTGCGGCATGGGACATCACAAGATGAAGGGCAAGTTGGTGGTCGAAGAGTAAGAGAAGAATTGGGCCATTGAGTAATTGAGCCATTTACGGAATGACAGGCAAGGATCTGGCCGCCCTTCAATCGAAAAAACGCCTCAGTCTGGAACCGCCAAATTCATTATTTGATTTGAGGGAATGCGAGATGCGGTGCGTCACTGCCAAGTGGGCCGCCGTCATGTCGGTCGCGCCACCGGTGGAGTTGTTCGCGAAGCGCGCCCAGGTCAATTCCTTCCACGTGGTCGCCAAACTTATCCAATTTATTCAAGCCTTTTCCCAGCAGTGAGCGGAAGCCCGCTTGGTTTCCCTTGCTATGGTGATGGAACGCGGCGGCAACCTGGATCAAGCCGTGAAGAAAGGTTTTTTGACCGCCCTCCGCTTTCAGCCACACCTCTTCGAGGGCTTCGTGAGCTTCAAAGAATTTCCGCGAGTTGAACAAGCGAACGCCTTCGGCAACTTTCGGTTTCATTTTGGGACACAATGACTGGTTGGACGCTCCTCGCAGGCGACCGTCTATGGCAAAGGTTGTAGGGTCGCGTTGGCAAGGAAAGGGTCTTGGAATTCGGTCATCTCGCCGGGCTTTTTCCCCGCCACAGGTTGGAGCCGGGCGGTGAGCGGCTTGTGCCACTTGACGGCGAGGGAAGCCATGTCGCCAATGATCCGCACCAGTTGTTCCTCGGAGACATCGCCGGGCAACGGGACCGTATCCAGTCCTGTGCCACACACGGCGGAGTAGGCGAGCAGTGCGTCCACGCCGTAGGTACCCTCGCTCCATCGCTGGGCGAGCAATTTGTCTTCGAGCACCGGAAGCATCAGCCCGGAATAACCAACTTGCTTCACGGGAACGGCGCGGACCGCCTGAGTGATAATAGCAGCAGCGGTCAGCGAGCCACTTGACCCGAACTTCGCTCCGGTAAATTTTTCAATCGCGGCGCCAATCGATGCGTCCATGAGGGGCGCGGGCGTTGGGTCGAGTCCCATATAAGTCCAGCCCGTTTGTTTCTCCACGCGGCGCGCAATTGCCTCCACCGCGCGCGCGTGTTCGCTCAAGGCTTTGGTGAGTTGTTCCTTCGCAGCCTTGGGATCGTGCGCTGTCGCCGCAAATACGGCATCTACAACGTTGGCCGACTCCAGTCCGATGGCGAACTGGTGCCCGGCACCCGTGTGGTACGATCCGGGATAGAACGGGCCATTGGGCTCCAGCATAGCGACAGCGGCAAAATTAAAATTCCCCTGGCTGTGCGCGCTGTGCTCCTCAACGTATTTCACCAGTTTCGCCGCGGCTCGCACGCCGTTCCAATGGATGCCGTCCTCGCCCGCCACGTGAAGGCTGGACTCCAGAGATCTTGTTTTGGAGAGGATTTCAGCCAGCAGTTCTACTGGGGCCGTGTCGTCATCGTCGTGGAGCATCGCGGGGCCGATGTTCGCGTCAAAAGATTCTTTCGCCGCCAGATCATCGTAGGCATGAAAGAAGGCCAGCGACTGTTCCTTGCTCAAACCGCGAATATATTCCGGAAAAGGTTGGGTGGTGATTCGAATCGATTCGACCGTGTAGCCGCCCTCCACCATCATTGTTTTTGCCTGGCGCAACATCTTGAGTGTGCCCTGAATCTGCGCTTCATATTTGGCTCGGTCCAATCGAATGAACGCGGTAATAGCGCGCACTTTGGGTCGTGCAGAATTCTCCTCGGCCCGGGCGAATGGAGTGAGAGCGAGCAACAAGATTGGCAAAAAGATGATCGCGTTGGGCTTTGGGGCAGAGGCAAAAACAACAGGAGAGTTCAATCTCTTCATGATTGGGCGTCCCTCTTTTTGATGGATAATTCAGTTACCGAAGTTTTGAATTGTAACCGAATCCGAGCGAAATCGGAATGCGTGCCTGCCCCCAGCGTTCATTGAGGCGATCGCGCGGCGAAACTATTGTGCGTCCTCGGAATCTAATTGGAGGCTAACGAAAGTCCTGCTAGGAGTGTGCCAACCCGTGGGTATCTTCTGGAATAACTCGCAGCGCAAGCCGCTCGAAGAAAAAATGCGGCGCGAAGGACGACTTCCGCCCGGCCAATCATTAACGCTCAAATGGCCGGTGCTTCATTACGCCGATGTTCCGGCGTTTGATCCTGAAACGTGGGAGTTTCGGACGTCCGGTATGGTGGAAGCTCCACTCCACCTGAAATGGAAGGATTTCCTTGCCCTGCCTAGAGTGCAAGTCACCTCAGATTTTCACTGCGTCACTCGTTGGAGCCGCTTCGACAATCACTGGGAGGGAGTTTCATTTCGGACTGTCCACGATTTGACCCGGCCCAGGCCCGAGGCAAGTCATGTGATGATTTACGGCGCGGAAGGGTATGCCACCAACGTACCCCTCGCCGACTTGGTGGCGGATAATGTCCTGTTTGCGTTGTCGCACGATGGGGAGCCATTGACGCCGGAGCACGGCGGCCCGATGCGCCTGGTAGTCCCCAAACTCTATGGTTGGAAAAGCACGAAATGGGTGCGCGGCATCGAGTTCCTTCCACACGATCGGGCCGGCTTCTGGGAGCAGAACGGCTACCACATGTACGGGGATCCGTTTAAGGAACAGAGATTTGAAGAAGACAGAAGTCAGGAGTCAGAAGCAAGAAGGTAGGAGACTGAAGTCCGTTCAGGATTTTGTGGTGAACCACCCTTTCTGGCCCGGGTTCTTCTATTCTGTCTCCTGACTCCTGTCTTCTGGCTCCTGCCTTCTAATAAATTTCAAACCTTTCCTGGTGGACGCTCGGGTCGCTTTTCACGATGACGTCTTTGTGGGTAATGGACTCCAGTTCTGATAGCACCACGCCTTCGCGCGATTTCAGCGCGCGCGCCACCTCCGGATGCACGCGCAAGGTGACCGAAACGCCTTCATGCTCAGCCGCCATCTTGCGCGCCTCTGCCAGGATTTCGTAACAAACCGTGGTGATGGATTTGATCCAGCCCGTCCCGGTGCAGTAGGCGCAAGGTTCGCAAAGCGTGCGCTCGAGAGACTGTTTGACGCGCTTGCGGGTGAGCGCCACCAGGCCAAAATCGTTGAAGGAAAGAATTTTGGTGGGCGCGCGGTCGAAGCGCAGGGCTTCTTCGAGAGCCTGGACCACCCGGTTGCGGTTGCGCCGCTCGTCCATGTCGATAAAGTCGATGACGATAATCCCGCCCAAATCGCGCAGGCGTATCTGGCGCACAATCTCCTTCACCGCGTCGATATTGGTCTTGACGATGGTGTCTTCCAGTCGGTTGGTTTTGCCGACGTATTTCCCTGTGTTCACGTCAATGGCCACCAAAGCTTCGGTCTGGTTGATCACGATGTAGCCGCCGGACTTCAGCCACACTTTGGACTTCAGCGCTTTGTCAATTTCCGCCTGAATGCCGAACTCCTCGAAGATCGGCGTGTCGCGCGTATAAAGCTTGACGTGGCCGACCAGCGAAGGTTGGCAGCGACTCACAAATTCCAGGGCGCGCTCGTATTCGATTTCGCTGTCCACGCGCACTGTCTTGAAATCCGGTGAAAGGATGTCGCGCAGAATGCGCTGCATCAAGTCCAGGTCGCGGTGGAGGAGTGCGGGCGCTTTTGTGCGCTCGGCTTTGGTGCGAATGTCACTCCAGAGGGTGGAGAGAAACTTCATGTCGGCCTTCAGTTCGTCTTCCGGACGGCCAGCTCCGGCAGTGCGCACGATGAATCCGCCCGGAACGGGCCCCTTATTGTCGAGGATGATGTTCTTGAGGCGCAGGCGCTCTTCTTCAGACGCAATCTTGCGCGAAACTCCAATGTGATCGACGGTGGGCATATAGACCAGATAGCGCCCCGGCAAAGCGATGTGCGATGTGATGCGCGCGCCCTTGCGACCCAGGGGTTCCTTGGCGATCTGCACCAGAATTTCCTGGCCCTCCTTCAGCAACTCCGCGATTTGCATGGGCTGGTGGTTTCCGGCCCGTGGCGCTTCGCGCCGTGGGGCAGGAGGGCCTCCGGGCGTGACCTCGCGATTACTTCGACCTTGCCGGCCCCTGCGGCGAGGAGCAAATCGGGGCCGCTGGCTGGGCTCGCGCAAAGTATATTCCCGAGCAGGCCGCCCGGTGGGGGCGCCAGCTTCGGGGCTTGGTCCAGATGCTGCTGTCTCGGCGGTTGCTTCGCCGGGGGCAGCCTCCTCCATCGCATGCTCTGTGCCCGCAGTTGGTTCTGTTCCCGCCGGAACTTCTCCGGATTCCTCTGCAGTGTGCCCGAATTCCACTGGTGTGACTTCGTGAGGAGCACTTTCGTGCGCAGGCTCAGTGGGCGAGGCAGCTCCGAAAGGTTTAGGCTCTTGATCCTCGGAGGATTCCTGGGCCTTTCCCATCACGCTCGAGACCAAACGGTTCCAGAGCGGGCGGGGTTTGGATTCGGGCCTTGGTTCATGAGTCTCGACTGGCCCTGCCGTGGGGGGAGTCTCAACGATTTTCGGAGCGCTTTCAATAGTGGGCGTTGCTTCAACATGCGGAGCCGGGGGTGAAGTATCCTCGATGATTGGCGTACCCTCGATCTCCGGAACTGGTGGAGCAGGAATCTGGGCTGCCGGAAATTCTTCTGCGACAGGGGTTTGAGCGCTCATGGTTTCCGGCGCTGCAATACCCGCTTCAGTGTACTGGGACTCCAATTCGGCCTTCGATGTTTCAATCGGGACAACTTCCTCATGGACAAGCTCAGGTCCCGTAAATTCTTCCAAACCTTTTGCCGAAGGCTCCTCGGAAACAGTAGGGATTTCCGGCGCTGACGACACAGAGCTTGCATTTCGATATTTGGCCAGCGACTCTCCGGGCAAGACTTCAAACGAGGAGCTTGGGGTCGGTTCGGGGGCCGCGGGTCGCTCCACAGGGCGCTCGCGAAACTCGGGCTTAGGACCGAACTTCCGGTCTCCAAAACCCTGGCCATGCCGTCTCCGGCGGCGTCCTCGGTGTTCGCCGCGGCGAAAATCGGAGGGCGGGCCAGATCCCCTGTCAAAGGACCGTGGCCCTGCAAAAGGTGGAGGAGTGGCGGTCGGTGCAGAAGTTGCCGGTGGAGGAACGACCTCGGCAGGCGCGGGCTGCTCCAATACCGTCACGGCTGCGCTTGACGATGGAGGTTGCGCGACTGGCTCAATAGGGGATTCGGCGACATGAATCTCACTCGGCGGCTCGACCGACGGGGCCGTTGCCTCGGCTACGGTTGGGGCCGGCGCCGCGGCCAGCCCTGTCTCTGAAAAGGTCGTGACTCGAGCTTCAGCTTCCGCCACAATCTTGTCGTATTCCTCGGCGTCCTCAAAGAAATCGGAAACATAGAGGAAGGCGTCCCGCTCCAGGCCGATGTCCACAAACGCAGACTGCATGCCAGGCAGTACACGGTTGACCCGGCCCTTATAGATTCCGCCAACAAGACCTGTGTTGGTGTCACGCTCGTGATACACCTCGACCAGTAAATCGTCTTCCAACACGGCGACCTTGGTCTCGTGTGGAGACGCTGAAATAAACAACTCCTTAGACATGGGAACTCCTTTCGTCAGGAGGCACCGTGAGGATCAATCCCGCATCTCCGAGAGATCAACTCCGTGCCTTCCTGGTCCGGCCGGGCCTTCCGAACTTTGCGGAAGCTCTTCCACTCGGCCGATGAATTTGGATCTCAGGTGGTCGACAGGGCCCGAACCTAAATGCGAAGTCCTGCGGGCCACTCATGCTGAATCCCGTCCAGGCAGCGAATGCTGACGGGATATTAAATCTGTTTCCGGCTACCGCCGGTCCTCCTAATAAACCTCAACTTTCCCGATGCCCCCGGCAAAAGGGCGGCCTCTTCTAATTGACCAGCCGCCGCATATTCACGCTCATAGCCAGGCCCAGGCCCAAAAATGTCGATAGGACCGAAGACCCCCCCTGGCTCATCAGCGGGAGCGGGATGCCGGTGATCGGAAGGAACCCGATCATCATCCCGACGTTCACAAAAATCTGAAAGAAAAGCAGCGACGCAAAACAAACTACCAGGAGAGTTCCGGCACGATCGCCCGCCATTTGCGCCCCATCCAGCAGGCGTAAGAGCAGGGCGAAATAAAGCAGCATGACAAACAGTGTGCCGGCAAAACCCTGTTCCTCCGAGAATGCCGCAAAAATGAAATCAGCGTGCGAAACCGGAATAAAACCAAGGCGGGACTGAGTCCCGTTGCCAATACCCTTGCCCCAGAATCCGCCGGACCCGATGGCTATTTTCGATTGAGTGGCTTGGTAGCTGGAGCCCCGGGTATCCTGCGTAGGATGAATGAAAGTCATTACGCGTTCGCGTTGATACGGCTTGGTAAAATGCCATGCAACGGGGAGCATCAGAAACCCGAGCAAGGCCAGCACGGCGATCTGCCGTAGCTGAACTCCAATCAGGAAAGCTCCGGCGACTACGATGGGGAAGAAGGTGAGCGCTGTCCCCA
The DNA here is from genome assembly GCA_041481635.1 of Terriglobia bacterium. Lineage (GTDB taxonomy): Bacteria > Acidobacteriota > Terriglobia > UBA7540 > UBA7540 > DASYXZ01. The sequence goes on from JBGPCF010000082.1 coordinate 7,183, forward strand.
AGTCCGGTTCCAAGATCACCAGCACCGCGGGTACACCGGCCAGAATCCCCAATTTCACCAAATCTTTCCACGTGACGCTCTTTCCTCGCTTATCCGCCAGGATAGCCGCCACACCCAGTATTATAACCAACTTGACCAATTCTGACACTTGTAAAGTGGTCCCACCCAGGGACAGCCAGCGGCGCGCCTTGTTGATGGAATGCCCGCTGACCAGAACGCCCGCCAGGGCGATGATGCCGATCACGAAAAACCACGGGACGCGCTCAATGATGGCATGATAATCGATCCGGCTGATCACCAGCGCGGCCACACAGCCCAGCAGTATCCACTTGATCTGTGATTTGTATTCTGCGGCCAGGACAGAGTGGGCAGTGGTGCTGTAAATCTCGACCACGCCAATGGCGGCAATCGCCACGGCGATGGCGAGGAGCAGCCAATCGGTGTCATGAAAATTCAAAACCTTACGAATCATAAAATGGCCTGCCGCCTCAGCGATGTTCCGTCTTGCCAGCAGCGTCGCGCGGGTTTCCGGTGACCTGACTCACCAATTTCGCCTGCGCCTGTTGCGCCGGGGATTTCACCGGGTTCTTCTTGTCGAAATAAGTCTTGATAACCTCTTTGGCTATGGGCGATGCGACGGCTGAATGTCCACCTTGCATCACCAACGCGGCGACAACGATATTGGGTTCGTTGACCGGTGAAAAGCCGACGAACCACGCGTTATTGTTGAAGTTCGATTTGTGCGCCGACTTCTGCAATTCAGCGCTCACCACCTGCGCCGTGCCCGTCTTGCCGCCAATTTCGAGACCCGGGCAACGCGCCCCCGCGCCCGTTCCGCCGCCCTCATTCACCACGCCCCACAATCCTTTCAAAAGGGTGTCCAATGTTTGTTCTTTTAAGGGAAACCTGTGCTCGGTATTCTGCGGCAAACTCACATGAAGGGAATTGGGCTCTGTCGGGAAAGCCAGGTGTGGCCGGCGAAAAACTCCGCCTGAGGCAATTCCGCCGTAGGCGTAAGCCAATTGCAGCGGAGTGACTTCTACCGCGCCCTGGCCAATTGCCACCGACATGGTTTCTCCCGCCCACCATTGCCGTTTGAAGGCGGCCTCAACCCATTCGGGGGAAGGAATCAGGCCCGAGCTTTCACCGGGCAAATCAATGCCAGTCCGCGCGCCCAATCCCATGCTCTTGGCAAAGTAAGCGATTTTATCAATGCCGATGATCTTGCCCAGAGTATAAAAATATACGTCGCAAGAATGGACGATGGCATTGTGCATGTCCACGCTGCCGTGCCCGTGGCCCTTATCAAAAGTCCAGTCGTGGTATGTGTGGCCGTAGATGGTGACCGCCCCGGGACAGTAGACAGTGAACTCGGGTTTGATTTCCCCCGTTTCCAGCCCTGCCGTCGCGGTGAAAATCTTGAAGACCGACCCGGGGGCAAGTTGCGCCTGGATGGCCTTGTTCATCATCGGTTTCGCGGGATCGTCCATCAGGTGTTGCCAGGTGGCTTTGTCGATGCGCTTGGCAAACTCGTTGGGGTCGAATGAAGGATGGCTCACCATGGCCAGCACTTCGCCGGTCCGCGGGTCAAAGGCGACCACAGCCCCCTCGCGGTCACCCAAAGCAGTTTCGGCAGCCATCTGGACATCGAGGTCGATGGTCAAGCGAAAATCGTTTCCGGGCGACGCGTTGATGGTATTCATCGACCCGACTTCCTGCCCACGACTGTTCACAATCACCCGGCGCATTCCGTCGCGGCCGGACAAGGCCGCGTCGTAGGCGCGTTCGATTCCGAATTTGCCTACCTGATCGCCCGGCTTGTAATGCGTTTCGTCCTTGGCAATCATGTCCTCCGAAACTTCGCCCACGTACCCGAGCACCGGCGCCATGGCAGTGTGCAGTGGGTACAATCGCTGTTGTACCTGGATGACAGCCAGCTCGGGATATTCTGTTTGATGGGATTCAACGAAGGCGGCGTCTTCAATGGTGGCGGACTGCTTCAAGAGCAGCGGCTGGAAGTGAGGCAGGAGAGCGGCATCCGCCACCTGCTGCTTGAGTTCCTCGGGATCAATCTGTAATCCGCGAGCCATTCCTTCCAAGCGCTCCGGTGACACTGCGCCTGAATTCTCGCGCATCAACAAAACGCTGAAGGCGGGGGTGTTGTCCACCAGCACCTTACCATTTCGGTCGAGAATTCTTCCGCGGGGCGCAATAATGGGAAGGTTGCGGATCCGGTTGCGTTCCGCCTGATCGAGGTAGAGATTGTGTTGGCCGATCTGCAGCCGCCAGTATCCAATCAACAGGACGGCAAACGCTGCGGCAATCGAATACTGAAGGAACGGAATCTTCCATCCCGCAAAGCGGTCATCTTGCGGAAAATGAAACTGCATCCTCTTGGACACCCACCCGGGCTTGCTACACTTTTGGTTCGCGGCGAATTGAGAGAATTGCTGCCGAACTCACCTAGCTGAACCCACTGAACGCTAACCCTTGAAAAAACCACCAGCTAAAGGGGAGAATAACATACGGAAGCAGGCAAAACAAGGGTTGAAAATCCTGTGGAAAAGTTGTGGAAATTTGGGGGCTCTCACCCCTGCCGGACAGCAAGATGGTGGTTCTAAATCTGTATAGTCTGGACTCCATGGGGGGCTTTAAGGGTGCCATAAGGGTGCGTTGACAAGCATCGGACCTACGGGTATCTTTGGGGACGGTGACTGCTTTCACTCATATTGACGAAGGATTTGACCACACTTGGCACTTGGGTTCAATTCCGTCATTAAAGCAACTGGGCGAACGCCAGCTAAATCACAATAAGTTTTGTAGACTCCATGGAAAAGAAGACATTTCAAGCCAAGGCTGCTGTCAAAAACTGTGTTCTCTTGGGCTTGTTTCTCCTATGCGCGCGTTACGTGGCGGGGCAAAATCCTAACGGGGAATTGGTGGGTTTGGTGCAGGATTCCACCGGCGGCCGGCTACCCGGTGTAACCGTCCAGGCTGAAGCATTGGGATTCCCTCTGTCCCGAACCACCACCAGCGACCGGATGGGTGAGTTTAACTTCGGGCCCCTTCCTCCGGGTCATTATCGCGTCCGCTGTAGGTTGTCGGGTTGGACGCCGGTGGATTTACCTCAAGTGGAAGTCTCTGTGGGTACGGCACGCAACTTAACCGTAGAACTTATACCCGAGGCTCTCCGGCAAAGCGTGGAGGTGGGCGGATCTTTTGAACGAGCCGTGGGAATTACCAGCAACGTTGAAAAAGCCATGATCGGCGGGCGGGAAATTACGGACCTGCCGCTGGCGGCACGGAGCTTCGCCAACATCGCCTACATTGCCCCCATGACCGCGCCCGTGGAGCCCTCAGATCCAACCAAAGCACGTATCACGGCAGTTTCCTTTTCGGGAAGCTCAGGACTGAACGTAGACCTTTCAGTAGATGGTGGTGACAACAACGACGACTACATCGGCGGCTTCCTCCAGAATTATTCGCCCGATGCGATGCAGGAGTTTGTGGTTCGCACAGCCCAGTATGATGCCGACACTTCCCGCACCAACGGCGGCTCGGTGATCATCGTCACGCGCCGCGGCATGAATCAGTGGCACGGCGGCGGCTCATTCTACGACCGTACCGCAGGTTTGAATGCCCGAAATCCTCTGGACAATCCGTTACCCAATCCCAAAGCGCCACTCTCCCGCCAAAACGGCACGATGGCCTTGGGAGGATCAATCAAGCCGGACAAGCTTTGGTTTTTCAGTTCACTCGAACTGGTTCGTGAGAACGCCAGCGTTTCCTACGGCGCGTCCAACCTTTTCGAGTTTGATGCCCTGTCGAAGCTCGCCGCCCAAGGGGAGATTCCCGGAGTTTCATCCATCGATGTTCCTTCGTCCACGCTGGTCCCGTTCCGCGATCAGCTTTTTGACAGTCGAATTGATTGGTACCAATCCTCACGGGCGCAGTGGTTTTTCCGCGGCGCATTCGATCTCAACAATACGAAAAACAATCTGGTGCAGCAGGGCACGCTACCATCCACCGGAGTCACCACGGACGCACATTACTACAGCTTGCTGGCCAACCAACAATTCGCCTTCAATTCCAATTGGCTGGGCTCGTTTACATTTCAGGCCGGAACATTCAGCAATCATCAGACGCGCAACTCAAATCTTGGCATGGCGCTGGCCTTTCCATTCAGCTCCACTATTATCACCACGTCGGGATTTGAAACCTTCGGTGACAATCAATTTGTTACCGGGATCACGGCATTTCCTGTCTATCGGGCGCAGGAAAAGTATCAGTATCGTTACGACGTCACGCATTTCGATTCGGGCCAGACGTTGAAGTTCGGCGTGAATTTTATTCACGAACCGGTGCTTGGCGGGCGATTGGCCGACACGCCTGAGCAATTGGTGGAATTCCCCCAGGACCCGAGTTTTTATCTTGCCCATGGGCAGAGCATCTTGCCCATTATCCAATCCACGCCCATCACGCCCGGTTTTGATGGCGGGTTCTCGCAGAATGTTAAGCGGCTGGGACTTTACTTGCAGGATGCGTGGCGCTTGCGCCCGAATCTCACCGCGAATCTCGGCCTGCGTTACGACACCACATTCGGCCTGTTCACGGCGGAAGGGAGGAGCCAGAATCAGAATCCCGCCGTTCAGACGTTGCGGGCCTTGGGTGTGCCGCTTGCCCCCGGAGTCCCACACGACTATCGCGGTGCCTTCGCTCCACGATTGGGACTGGCTTATTCGCCTGGCGGCAGCCGCAAGACGGTGATTCGCGCCGGCGTCGGACTCTACTACAATGACCTGGCCCAAAGCGGTTGGGTGCAGGCGTTCCAGGCGGTGAACTCGCCGTTCAAAGGCGCATTGCTGGGGCCCAATGACGCGGGCTCGGTGATTTCTCCCGACTACCATTCGCCATACGACTTTCAAGCGAGCGCTGGCCTCGAACATCAATTTAATTCCGCCTGGGATGTGACCTTTCAGTTCGAGCATCACAAGGGCGTGCATCAATATCGGGCCTACCAGTACGCTTCCGGTTTCATCTTGTCCGCCACCGCTCCCTTCATCAATCTCTATCGCACGGATAATCGATCGCGGTACGACGGCGCCTCCATCGCCATTCGCCACCATGCGGGTCGTCTGGATTTGTCCGCGCATTACACCCTGGCCAGCGCCGCGACCTGGGGCGCAGTGGTGGGTGAGTTGTTCGATTACGTCAATCTGGTGGGGGACCCGAGGAACGCCTTCGGTCCGGGTGATTACGGGCCCGCCGGGGAGGACATCAGGCATCGATTGGTTCTGGCGGCGCAGTGGAACCTGCCGCACGGATTCCAGGTTTCAGCTCTCGGGCAGGCGGAGAGCGCACGCCCTTATACCATGGTCACGCCCGTGGACGTCAATAACGACGGTGTCGATAATAATGATCGGGCGGTGGTCAACGGCGTGCAAACTAGTTTGGACCAGTTCCGCGGCACCCCGTATGCTCAGGTTGATTTGCGGGTGACCCGCGACTTCAACTTTGGCGAGAAAGTTTCCGTCCGCCCGTTCATCGAATTCTTCAATCTCTTCAACCGAGTCAACCCCGGAAATAACTTTCTGTCCGATATTTCGGCCATGCCCACCGTGGTGAACGACCTGGCCAATGCTACTGCGTTCTGCCTGGACGCGAGTTGCACGCAAACCCGCCCCATCGGTTCATTAAACAATTTGCGCGTTCCCGCTGGAGCGCTGGGTGATTTCTTTGGGCCTGGAACCACGGTGGGCATCCCCTTCGCCGCGCAGGTTGGTGTGCGCGTCACTTTTTGAACGGAAAGGCAAACTGCTGGGTTGGACGGCGTGGCCGCCAAGCCAGAGATCTTTCCTCGCACGGGATGCAATTCCCAAGTTCGAACTTATAATCCTTGGACCGATTTGCTTGTGAGGGATCTCATCTCAATGAACCACGATTCTATGTCAGGAGGGCCAAGGTGAGGCTAATGACTTCCGCGGTTATTTTTTGTTTGGTCGCTGCTGGCTCAGCGGGCGGTCAGTCCAAAGGCGACGATGCCGCGGCACATTACAACCGCGGCCTGGAATTAGGAAAGAAGGGTGACCTAGACGGAGCCATTGCCGAGTGGCGCGTAGCGTTGCGCCTGAAGCCTGACTACCCGGAAGCACACAACAATATCGGCGTGGCACTCAAAGGTAAGGGCGACATCGAAGGAGCCATCGCCGAGTACCGTGAGGCGCTGCGCCTGAAGCCGGACAACTCCGAAGCGCATAACAATCTTGGGGACGCCTCCAAAGCCAAAGGCGATTTGGACACAGCCCTCATAGAGTATCGCGAAGCTTTGCGCCTGAAGCCGGACTTTCCTGAAGCGCACAGCAATCTCGGTAATGCGCTCGGGCGTAAGGGTGACGTGGAGGGAGCCATCGCCGAGTTCAAGGAGGCGTTGCGGCTGAGGCCGGACTTCCCCGAAGGGCACAACAATCTCGGCAACGCGCTCTCGCGTAAGGGTGACTTGGACGGAGCCCTTGCCGAGTATCGCGAGGCGTTGCGCCTGAAGCCCAACTACCCCGAAGCGCACTACAACCTTGGCACGGCGCTCGGGCAAAAGGGCGACATGGACGGAGCCGTCACTGAGCTTCGCCAAGCTGTGCGCTTGAAGCCGGACTACCTCGAAGCGCACTATAATCTCGGCTACGCCCTTGGGCTCAAGGGTGACCTTGACGGAGCCATTGCGGTATACCAGGCAGCGTTACGACTGAAGCCGGGCGATCCTCAGGCGACTGCACGCCTCAATCAATTGCTTGCCAAGAAAGCTGCACGCGATTCAAAGCACTAGCAGCCGTTCGGAAGAAAAAATGGTTCGCAATCCAGGCCGAGACGACTTGATGGCCTGAGTGAGAAATGCCATTCGTTTTATTTAAGTGATTGGAGCAAAAGAACGAGGGAAGCTAAATCACGTTCCTGGCGACGCTTCCTGTCTACCACCTACGGCCTTCTGTCTACTGCTTACCGTCTTCCGCAAGGCACGCGAAAACCTCGCGATAGAACTCTGGGTGCGATTGCCATGTTTGGGCGGTCACCATGCGGCCATCGCGGACCGCCTGTTCGGGCTTGAATGTTCCGCCAGAGTGCTCTACCTCCACACGCACATGCTCGTAGCAAGTTACGCGCCGGCCGGAGACCAGGCCGGCGGCCGTCAATATCTGAATGCCGTGGCAAATGGCAAACACCCATTTGCCTGTCTCGGCAAACTCGCGCACGATCTTCAGCAGCAGAGCATGGTTGCGCAGATACTCCGGCGCGCGCCCGCCCAACACCAGAACCGCTTGATACTCGCTCACCTTCACCTGGTCGAAGGCGATATCCGCATCCAGGCCGTAGCCCGCGCGCTCAATATACGTGTCCCAGCCGGGCTCAAAATCGTGCATCACCAGATGGAGCCTCCGCCGAGACGGAGCTGCGACTACGGGCTCATGGCGCGCCTCGCGGAAGCGATGAACTGCATAAAGCGCCTCGTACGATTCCCCGGCGTCGCCGGTCACAATTAGTATTCTCATAATGTCCATAACCATACACTATTTCCCCACTTTTCCGCGAGCCGCAGGAGGAAGGCACGGCCAACCCCTTTGTCAATTCGTCCGAGGTCGCTTAGGTGCATCCCCTGCGAAGAAGCGGCAATTTAATCTATAATCCTGCCGATGGGCATCCCATCCTCAATCCACGGGGCGGAGCGGTCCGTGGTGCGCCTGGACCGGCACGACCCGTTCCTCAGTCTTCAGCACGTCACTGTTTTTGTTCAGGATCAGGACCGCAGCCTGCGATTCTTTCTCGACCAGCTTGGATTCAGGCTGGTCAGTGACTATCGTTTCGAAAACGGGAACCGGTGGGTGGCGGTCGCCCCTCCCGATGGCACCGCCGTACTCTCGCTTGTTGCGCCGAAGCCCGGGTCAAAAGCGTGTGAGTTCATTGGCCGGCCCACGAATGTTGTCTTTGTCACGGAAGACTTCAACGCCAAGTTCCACGAATGGCGCAAGCGTGGAGTTCTCTTCCACCAAGTGCCGCGCCTGAGGCGCATGAAGTATGAACGGCAATTCCCGCCACCCGGCCCAACTGATCCATCCGGATCGAGCGCAGAGCAGGGAATTATTTGGGGCGGAGTGTTCGCGAGCTTCAAAGATGCGGACGGGAATTCCTTTGGGCTGGTGGGCATCGATGAGGTGACCCGGGAAATCGAATCTCAGCGGCACGCAGTGGCCGAGAAATTGGAATCTGAGCGCCGCGCCGCCCAGGAACTTGAAATCGCCAAGCAGGTGCAGGCGAGGCTTTTCCCCCAAACTTCGCCCCCTCTACGGACACTTGATTACGCGGGTCTGTGCATCCAGGCTCGCCAGGTGGGAGGCGATTACTACGATTTCATCGACCTCGGCCAGGACCGGGTGGCGCTGGTGATTGGAGACATTTCCGGCAAAGGCATCGCGGCGTCCCTCCTGATGGCCAGTTTGCACGCAAGCTTGCGCAGCCAGCTTGCCTTTGCCGTGGATCAGCCGCAACGCCTCCTGCGGTCAGTGAACCAGTTCTTTCACGAGAATAGTGTCGACACCGTTTACACCACTCTGTTCTTTGCCCAATATGACGACCAGGCGCGGCTCTTGCGCTACGCGAGTTGCGGACATCTCCCCGCGCTTCTGCTGCGAAGCGACGGAACTCTGGAGCAGCTCGGGGCAACATGCACCGTGTTGGGTCTCTTCGAGGACTGGGATTGCGAAATGGAGGAACGGGGGCTCTTCCCGGGAGACACACTAGCGATCTATACGGACGGCATCATCGAGTCCTTCAAAGGAGCGGGAGAGGAATTCGGAGAAGAGCGCTTGATGGAAGCTCTGCGGCGGCATCGGCATTTGTCATCGCAGGCACTGCTTGAGGCGATCGTCGAAGAAGTTCGACAATTCAGTCCTTATGAACAACATGACGACATAACGCTCATAGTCGCAAAGTGCCGGCCACCCGTCGCACCCAATACCTAACACCTAATACCTGCAGCCCGCGATCTGCCTTTCCAAATGTGCCCAGCAGAGCGCGTGCGCCGCGCCAGAATCGCGGCGTTTCTGGAAAACTAAACTCAGACATCTGGCCAAAATCAACCACCCAACCGGTGCATCCTGGCCAGCAAGGTGGGCTGTGGACACTGATTGTAAAGCACTTGGAGCACCATTCGATTGGTCGGCGGATTGCTATGTAGCTTGTGTGGTCTCTCGAAAACAGAGAGCACACGGAGGCCGAATATGAAAAAAATCATGGTCGTCATTATGTTTCTTGGTTTGGCCACCACCGCGTTCGCCCAGCGGGAGGGCAGTCATGGTGGAGGAGGCGGACGCAGCACGGGAGCCGGAAGGGGTCAGGCGTTTAGTGGCGGCGGGGGACGTGGCCACAGCGGGGGCTTCAGTGCACGAAGCTACGGCAGAGGAAATTACCGTGGCGAATTGCGTGGGGGCTATGCCTATGGCCGATATGGCTATCGTCCGTGGAGAGTCGGATTTGGTTATTACAGTTCGCCAGTCGTATACGAGGCCGGCTATTACCGGCCATTCTGTGATCCCGCGTGGGGTCCTTGCTACTATCCCCCTTATGTTTACGGTCGCCCCGGAGTCGCGGCCAGCATTGGAGTGGGACGGGGTGTAGTAGTGGGTGCGGGATGGCGCCGCTTCGGCCCTCGTTAAGCCTGTCCTGGGTGGCGGGTTAGCAAGATAGTTTGACTGAACGAGCGTGGCGAGACTCCAAATTCCAAAATTCTCGCCACGCGCGCTGGAGTTAATATGATGGCCCGCTCGGGCATTCTGTTCTCAGACCTCCCCGGCCTTTCGTCCACTTGAATTCCCTTCGACCTTCCACCTTCAATCTAACACTTACCTTTTTAACCGCGTGCGCCGACCGCCCTGGGTTTATTGTATCTGCGGAGGGCGGTGTGCTATTTCCCGATAAAATTGCGAATTTGATTCAGGCACCTGTAAGGGCCACCAGAAGCTACACGTCGGTCTTGCGCCATCTGGGCGCGTTCGGGCTATTTGTCATCGCGATTCTGGACAGCTCGCCCGTGCCAACGTTTGGGGGTCCGGACATTCTCACGGCGATCCTCGCTGCGCGTCGCGGAGAACCGTGGTACTACTACTCGGCGGCCGCGACGTTGGGATCTGTGATTGGTGCCTACCTTACCTTTCACGTCGCGCGCGCCACAGGTTCAGCCTATTTGGGGAAGAAATTTGGTGAGCGCCGGGTCGCCACGATTCTGAAGTTTTTTGAGAAATGGGGGACAGGCGTTCTGATTTTTTCAGCACTTGTCCCATTTCCTTTTCCGACCAGTGCATTCTTTGCCGCGGCCGGGGCTTTGAACTATCCGTTGGAAAAGTTTCTCATCGTTGTCGCCTCTGCCCGAGCCGCACGCTATTTCGCCATTGGAGCTATTGCCTCGCACTACGGCCGGCACTTCGTGCAGGTATTCAGACATCCGGGACAGTACGCGGGGTGGTTGTTCCTGATTGCAAGCACTGTTTCAATTTTCATCGCCGCCGCGCTGTTGGTCCAACGTCGGTTTAGTGCAGAGCAACGCTGATCCGCTGAAAAGCGCTCCCTCCATATAAGATTCCGCGATTTGCAAAGGCGTGGCGTGGATACACGCTCTGAACGCGTAATGGCTGGCATTGAGTAAGTGTCTCGAACGACGCGGATCACTGAAACCACTTCAGTCGAAGATCACACTACAAACTCCTGGCAACTACCATTTGCAATCCTTCATAAATCAAACCGCTTGCCCAAGAAAGGCATCCAAGCCCGTCCCTTACCGGGGGATGTTTTCCCGGAAGTGCGTGAGCCCTCCGCTGTTATTAGGGGAGGAAGTTTCCACTCGTTCAGGACAAGCAATCCATTGAGACGCTGCTCCGTCCCTGCGAAAGTGGCAAGTGCAACGCGGCTGATCTTTGGATTTACGTCGGGCTGAACGGCTGCGAAATTGAATAAGGAGGCTTCACATGAAGTCGACAAAGACACTCAAGCGGGGAATTACGGTATTCATGGCCCTGGTAGCGCTCTGCATTGGCGCAGGCGCGGCCCAAGCGCAAACTTACAAGGGGAGATTTACCCTGACTGCCCCGGTCAAATGGGACCAAGCCAATTTGCCGGCCGGCCAATACACGCTGACCCTTACGTCTTCACCCAGTGGGCAGAAGTTTGGAATTGTCAGGTCCGAATCTGCTCACATCGCCGTGATGGTGATGCCCCAGGTTGGCACGCAGGAAGAATCCCCGGCCGCAAGCGAACTGAGGATTCAGGGGGTGGGGGGTGAGTCGGTGGTTCGTTCGTTGTATATTTCCGATTTGGGGCTGGTCTATAACTTCCCGGTCCCAAAGAATGCCAGGAAAAACATCGAACAAGTGGCGAATTCCGTGCAGCGAGTTAAGGTCAATTCGTCAGGAAATTAAACTCGCGGATGTCCCGCTAACACTGAGGGCTTGGCGACTTCTCGTTTTCTTGGGGTCGCGAGAGGCTGGCCCTCAGACCTCTTCCACATTCCCGCCCCGAAACTCCTCGGTTCGCGACACACGCCCCTGCAATTAAAGAATTGATCGCTCGTTCTTGATTCTCACACTCCACACGCTGCTTGAAACAACGCGAAGGGACGAAATATGGAAAGACAAGCGTCTCTATGGATGAGTGTCTTCAGGCGGAAACCCACTGCCTACGGACGCCAATTCACGCCGACCGCTTGAAGTGATCGAGAACTTGAAAAATGAAAAGGCCGAGCACGACGTTCATCAGGACGCCGGTCAATATTTCGGTGGGGCGAAAGGCTGGCGGCGGGTCGAGCAAAGCGCGCTCGATAGCGAAAAGAAAAATACGGTGAACCAATATCAGGGTTCCGGCAAATAAGAAGCGTGGCAAGAACTGCTCCAAGTCAAATTTCACGCTCGAAGATGCCGCCAAATAACCCACCAGAGCTTTCGCGATACCCGACGTGCCGATCAGTCCATGCGCCAGGGCGTCCTGGGTCAGGCCCACGGCAGTTCCAAGCCCAATTCCAAATACCTGACTGCGCCGCAGCAGGGCGAAATATATCGTGACCAGAAGAGGGAAATCCAGCCGTCGCGCCACGGGATGAATGAGCGGCAAAACAGTTTGCAAGAGCAGCGCGGCAAAGACCGTCACCCAAAGTATAACCGGATTGATGCGAAAAACTTCCACCCTTCGGTGGGCTTGAAGGCCCATGGCACGATGAGATTAGCAGAGATGCGGAGGAATGTTAACAGTGGATGATAAAGGCGCGAGTGGTTATCAGCCCTTGGTTATTGGGTTTGGATGACGGACCATGGTGCAGTGGATCAATTCTTTGCGCTGGCGGGGAGTTGCACGCTGGACGTTTTCAGCACGACCAGAACGGTTTCCAGCCGATCGAGGTGCACAGCGGGTGTCACGACGAGGTCCTGGTAAATGTTGCCCGGGGCGGTGTGCGCTACGGTACCCACGGGGAGGCCTTTGGGATAAATCTGGTCGAGCCCTGAGGTGAGAACGGATTCTCCGACTTCCACTGGCTGGTTGTTCATGATGTAGTGAAGTTGGGTCGCGTTCTCCCCTGTCCCCTTCAAAACGCCCTGAAGCCGGCTCTTCTCCAGGATGCATCCGACACCACTGGAAGGATCGGAGATGAGCAAGACCTGGGCGGAATGGGGAAAGACGGCGATGATCTTGCCGACGATGCCCTCCGGAGTGATGACGGCGAGGTCGGTGGAGAGGCCCTCCTCCGACCCTTTGCCAATAAAGATGGCGTTCGATTTCTCGCCGGGACTTGTGGCGATCACTTCCGCAGCCACCGTTTGAAAGGCCTGATGGTCCTTGAAGTCCAGCAATGCCCTCAGACGATCGGCCTCAGCCGCCTTTTCGGAAAGCAGGAGGGCCTGCGAATGCGCAGTCGCAAGTTCTTCGTGGAGTTGCTGGTTCTCCCGCTGCGCGCCCCACAGCCCGCTGAAATGTCTCCAGGTGCCCGTCGTTTTGTTGATCGTCCAATGCAGAGAGCGCTCAAACGGTTCAAACACCGCCACCGCCCAAACCTGGATGAGCCGCACGTTGTGGGCGCGTGTGATTTGAAGCGAAAGCAGCAGGAGTTGCGCCACGATCACGGCCACTAGAACAAAAAAGGCGCGGTGTCGCGAAAGAAAGGCCTGCATCACTTCCGGGCCTTCGCGGTGCAAATGTCCGGGGGCACTAAAGAAATGAGTGGAATCGCGCTCGACCATGAGAAAAACTCATTGAGTCATTGAGCCATCGGGTCATTGAGTGATTGAAGAAGAACTGGCCGCACCATCAATTCGTCTCAGTAAATTTTCAATCGCCCGATCACTCAATCACTAAATCACACAATTCTTCTTCATTCTATCGCGACGCGGCGCAGGAGGTTGAAATCCGTGAGCATTTTGCCGGTGCCCAAAACCACCGAGGCCAATGGGTCTTCGGCGATGGAAACAGGCAGGCCGGTCTCCTCGCGGATGCGCTTGTCGAGATTTTTGATCAGCGCGCCGCCGCCCGTCAGCACGATGCCGCGGTCGGAAATGTCAGCGGAAAGTTCGGGCGGAGTACGCTCCAGCGCCACGCGGATGGCGTTCAGGATGGTCGCAATGCATTCCGAAAGCGCGTCTCGGATTTCGGAATCGTCGATGGTAATGGTTTTCGGGATGCCTTCCAACAAGTGGCGGCCTTTGATCTCCATGGTGAGAGGTTTTTCCAGTGGATAGGCTGAGCCGATTTCGATCTTCACTTGTTCCGCCGTTCGTTCACCCACCAGGAGGTTGTACTTCCTTTTCAGATAGGCGGTGACGGCTTCGTCCATCTCATTGCCTGCCACACGCACGGAGCGGCTGTAAACGATGCCCGAAAGCGAAATAACGGCGATATCTGAAGTTCCGCCGCCGATATCCACAATCATACTGCCGGAAGGCTCGGTAATGGGCAATCCCGCGCCAATGGCGGCCATCATGGCCTGCTCCACCAGATAGACTTCACTGGCTTTAGCGCGCATGGCGGAGTCCTGGACAGCGCGTTTTTCCACCTGGGTAATTTCCGAGGGCACGCCGATCACGATGCGGGGGTGCACAAACATCTTCCGGTTGTGCGCCTTGTGGATGAAATAATTCAGCATTTTTTCCGTCACCTTGAAATCGGCGATGACGCCGTCCTTCAAGGGGCGGATGGCCACAATGTTGCCCGGGGTGCGGCCCAGCATTTCCTTGGCTTCGCGGCCCACGGCCTCGATTTCGCCAGTCATCTTGTTGATGGCGACGATGGAAGGCTCATTGACCACGATACCTTTGCCTTTGGCGTAGACCAGAGTGTTCGCGGTGCCCAGGTCAATCGCGAGGTCCGACGAAAACATGCTGAAAAGAGAACGAAGATTCATTCCCAATTAAGTTTCACCTTCGTAGCAGAGAGGACTGCGCGTGGCGGGTCCCGTCATTCGATCACAATATTCCTGTGAATAGTATTCGTTTCACCTTTGCGGTTTTGCGCGGTAATCGTAATCTGATTTTCCCCGTTCCGGGGCAACGGCGAGGTGAAGAACCGGAATGTTCCGTCGGGCTGAATCGAAAACACTTGCTCATTGTTGATGATCACCGTGGTCCCGGGTTCGGTTCGTCCCACCACTTCCACAACGCGCCCGTGCAGAGTTAACTCTCTCACTTCCAGGAATGCCTTGTTGCCTGCCTCCACCTGTTGCACGAGGTTAAACTTGTTGGGGGAACTGGGTTGGCTCTCAACCCCTTTACCGTCGATGGCGGTGACCACCCAATAGTAGTTGCCTTCATCCAGTCCGGTAACCTGCACGGAGGTTTTGGCGGTGATTTTCTTATCGACCACCAGGTTGGAAAACATGCCCGACGGGGAAACCATCAGGTGGTAGGCGACCGCGCCATTAACGCCCTTCCACTCGAAATCCACCGGGGTCGATTTGGGATCTTTCACCTGTCGCAGGTCCATGTTGGGGGGTGTTTCGAGCAATGGGGGGGCAATCACCGTCTGTTTGTTCAACCCGGGTGTGTCGGCGCTGAAGGTGACCTGCTCGTACTGGCCCAGGCGCAGGCTGGTGGAGCCCCTTGTCACATTCGCCTGGCCGGCGTCTACAGTGATCTCGTGCACGTCCTTGGCGGGATCGTTGCGGACTACCGCGCGGCTATCCTCTCCCAAACTTGCTGTCGCATTCTGAAATGATACTTGTGATGTCGAACCTTGCGCCCCGAACTTTCCCGTGGAGAGATCGACCGCTCCCATGTTCACTTGCACGGCTACTTTGGTGGCTTTCGTAACTGGATCTTCGTGACTCTCCTCCACCACGATAAGGGAGTCAGGCTTCAAGACATAATTGGTGCCGTCGGTGAAAATGATCCGTGCCACGCCGTCACTGGAAGTCTGGATGAAATCGCCCTTCTCCAAACTGGTGTTGAAGTCGGCGCGAATCCACTGTTGGGTTTGCGCCTTCTTCACTCGAACCGTGCCGTCGATATTCACAAAGTGCGCATCGTGTTTCTTGGTGCCTTCCGGCTGCAAAGGGTGAGATGAGGCAAGAGCGTCAATCATCGCTCCAATTTTTGCGGCGACGTAATGCGGGGCAATTAAATAGATGATGAAGCAGATGAGCAGTATGCCCAAAAAAACAAAGAACGCGATAGTGCGGTAAGAGATAGTTGTCCACTCAACCTCATAACTGCGCCCCGGTTCGTGAGGATGCTGTTTGGGTGTTCCACTCATGGCAAAGAAAGGCAAAGCGGACTGACGCTTTTATTGTTCATCAAAGTGCAATCAGGGTCAAGGGATATTGCGGATTCGAGCCGTTGGGGCGACCTTCCCGAGGTGCCGAGGGGGCGCTCCGTGGGCCGTTTATGCATCTTCGCCATGGGCTGCAGCCGCATCGCCTTGATGATGCGATAGGCCCCACAGTCGAAACCCTCCCAGAAAAGCATTTTGGTTGTCTCCCAGACGGGCGCCCGGCGGCAGGTCCTTGAGCTTCTTGGAGTTGCCTCCTCCGAGGACCACATACTCCACTTCCAAGGCATCCTTAAGTTGCTCGACAATCTCCGCCACTTTGCGCCGCCATTTCTTCTTGCCCAGCTTTTTAAGGCCGCGCAGCCCCACATAATCTTCGTACGTCTTGCTCTTATAAGGCAGGTGGGCGAGTTCCATGGGCTCCATCAGGCCGTCCACTACCATGGCCGAGCCAAGGCCCGTCCCCAACCCCAGAAAAAGCATTCGTCCACCTTCGTAGCTGCCCAGCGCCTGCATGGCCGCGTCGTTAATGATCTTGACCGGATGCCCGAGAGCCTTGCGGAAGTCGAATCCTACCCAGCCCTTTCCAAGGTTGTGGGGCTCGCGCAGGGGGCGCCCGTGAATGACCGGCCCCGGGTAACCGATCGAAACCGCGTCATATTCCCAGTCCTTTGCCAGGCGCTTCACATGGCTTACCATCAGGCTTGCGGTCAAATTCGGACCGGAGGGAATCTTGCGCTCTTCGGTTTGGCCTGTGGCGAGCACTTTCACGTGCGTCCCTCCAACATCGATCACCAGAACTTTGTGATCACTCGTGTCCTTAGGAACCGTCATCGCTTCACCCCCGGAGGCGCATTATGCCACGGAATGAATTCTTAAGGTCAGCAATCATGGTGGGGAGTCCCGGGCCCCCTTGCGCCGTCCGAGTAATCCTCAATACTAATTCTTTTCTCTAAAGGGAATATTCCGCCCCCCTCTTGGTATTATTGGAATGAAGGGCAAAGGGCGCTTCACAAAAAGGCTTGGAATTAAATGGAGGAATCGCGTGACGCGATTGGAAATGAGGCCGAAACATCCCCTGGCCATCCGCTGGTGCCACTGGGTGAATTTCCCCTTGCTGGCGCTCATGATCTGGAGCGGGCTGTGGATCTATTGGGCCAACGACGTTTATCGCATCGGCCTGGGGTCATTCACCCTTTTTAAATTTTTCCCCGAGGGTTTCTATCGCACGTTTGGACTGAGCCGAAGCCTCGCCAAAGGCATGGCGTGGCATTTCTTCTTCATGTGGTTTTTCGCGGTCAATGGCGTGGTCTACGTGGCCTACACCATCCTGTCGGGCGAATGGCGGTACCTAATTCCGAATCGTCAATCGTTCCGCGAAGCCATACTCGTCATGTTGCACGACCTCAGATTGTGGAAAGGAAAGCTCCCCGAGCGCAAATTTAACGGCGCGCAGCAAATTGCATATACCAGCGTCATCCTGATGGGGGCTGGATCGCTAGTCACTGGCCTTGCCATTTATAAGCCGACTCAGTTTTCCTGGCTGGCCAGTTTGCTCGGAGGTTACATGTGGGCGCGCTTTGAGCACTTCCTGTTGGCCGCAGGCTATGTCGGTTTCTTTTTAATTCACGTCGCCCAGGTCATCCGGGCGGGATGGAATAATTTCCGCGCCATGGTGAGCGGCTACGAATTAGTTTCAGTTGAAGAGGGCACACATGAGTGACCCAAGAAAACAATCCGACGATCCAGGCAATCCTGCCGGTGGACCGGAAAGCGGATCGCCCCGCGGGGAGCCAGCGATGGATTCGGCTGCCCTGCATGTGGAATCTACCAGCGCTGAGGCGGCGAAGCCGGAGGTGGCAAGCTCCGCCTCGCCTGCGGTCTCGCCTCCTGATCCGCAGGCGCTGGAAGAGTGGAACCGGCAAGTCCGTCGCCGAATGCGAATTCAGTCGCGCCGAGGTTTCTTGGGATTAGGCGCCGGCCTGTTGGCGGGAATTGGAGCATTCGAGTGGCTCACCACGCGCCGTGATATCGATGGCGTGCCGTGGCCCTTCCGCAAAACCCTGGAAGTGAACGAACAGCTCGCGCACGACTATCTCACTTCGGGCCGCCTGTCCCCAACGTTTTCCAAAGACCGCATCAGTGAAGATCGCGTGAATGGCGATGTGGGGCTTGACGACGATGTGGACGTTTCCGCATGGAAGCTGCAAGTGGAAGGCCTCGCGGGGCAGGATGAGCCGCTCATGCTGGATCTTGACGCCATCAAGAAACTCCCGCGCATGGAAATGATCACGGAATTCAAGTGCATCGAAGGTTGGAGCGTGATCGTGCAATGGGCAGGCGCGCGCCTTACCGACTTCATGAAAGCTTACCCTCCAACCACCCGAAGTGGTGGTGCATTCAGCTTGAACCATGTGGAGGATTTGCCGCCTTACGTCAGCATGGAAACTCCGGACAGCGAATACTACGTTGGCCTCGACATGGAGAGCGCCTTGCATCCCCAAACGATGCTTTGCTACGAGCGCAATGGCGGACCACTTTCCCAGGACCACGGCGCGCCATTGCGCCTGGTGATTCCGGTGAAATACGGTGTGAAAAACCTTAAGCGTATCGGCACCATTCGCTATGCCTCACTGCGCCCGGCGGACTATTGGGCGGAGCGCGGCTACGACTGGTACATCGGGCTTTAGCTGTGCAAATCAAAACATAAAAGGAGAAACAAGAATGTAGGAACGGCCCGAATTGAATCACCACCTATTTCCACTGAATCACTGAGGCGCAGCGGAGCAGATCGAAATGTCAAGAGGGACTCATAGATGAAGCAGAAAATCGTTTTCGGATTCTTGATTGTGGGCATGGCGAGTGCGTTGGGTTTTGTCTGGACGGGCAAGAATTGTGCACTCGGATCCGCAGAAACCAAGCCTGCGGTGGAAGTGGCTTCTGCCACCCGCCAGGCCGTCGTAGTTGAATTGTTCACATCAGAAGGCTGCTCAAGTTGCCCACCCGCCGACAAATTGCTCACGTGGTTGGCGGACCAGCAGCCCCTTTCGGGTGTCGAGATAATTCCATTGAGCGAACATGTGGATTATTGGAACCACCAGGGATGGGCCGACCCGTACTCATCGGCCGCCTTCACTGAAAGGCAGCAAGAGTACTCCGGTTCGCTCGGCACCGGGGTTTATACGCCTGAGATGGTGGTGGATGGGAAAGTCGGCTTTGTAGGCGGCGACAGCCACCAAGCAATGAAGGTCATTTCCGATGAGTCGCGCCTGCCCAAGGCCAAAGTCCAGATTCAGCTCAACGGTCCTGCCGATTCGCGGGCGAACGACAAAGTCTCATTTTCCGTCCGGGTAGAGAAGCTTCCGCCCCTGGAGGGAAAGAAGAAGGCGGTGGTCTTCTTGGCTATCACTGAAAGCAATCTCCGGTCCAGCGTTTCGGCTGGCGAGAATTCGGGGCGGTTGCTCACTCACACCGCAGTGGTTCGCGAGCTTAAATCGATTGGGCACCTGGACGCCACGCCGGAGGCCACATTCTCGGGGCAACCGGTGGTTGGGATTTCAAAGGGTTGGAAACGTGCCGACTTACGGGCGGTGGTATGGGTTCAGGTCCAGGACGATCATAAAATACTGGGGGCAGCTGAGGCGCATTTTCCGGGTCTCTAAGTGATGCCCTCGTGCATCAAATAGGGATGTGAGTTGAAAATCGGAAGTTCGATTTCTTCCGGCGGCCCGCCGATT
This sequence comes from Terriglobia bacterium, assembly GCA_041481635.1. GTDB lineage: Bacteria > Acidobacteriota > Terriglobia > UBA7540 > UBA7540 > DASYXZ01. Next base: position 26,703 of record JBGPCF010000082.1, read on the forward strand.
TTCCTGGTGGCTGAAGAGGAGACTTTCACTTTTTGATCGAAAGGTCGTAGGCGTCGAGAGATCGGGCCGGCGCGGAGTGGGGTCTGGGCCCCGCTCCAAAATTGTGGCAGGGGGGTCACCATGTTTGATCTCGACCAGGGAAAGAATGATTCCAAGTTTGGCATCGCCCGCCGTGCGTTCATCGGGATATCAGCGTCGGCGCTCGGCTACTGGGCCCTCCGGCAGTATTTGAAGGCTCAGCCCGTGGAGGCGGGCGGAAAATCAGGAGGCAAGCCGAAGACGGTCAAGATCGCGGAATTCACTGACGCCGGCGTACGCCAGAGCGTGTTGGAAGTCCAGAAAACCGTCAAGAGCGATGAAGAGTGGCGAAAGCAGCTCAGCCCCACCGCCTTTGAGGTCACGCGCCACGCGGACACAGAGAGAGCGTTCACCGGCGCATACTGGAACCTTCACGAGCCCGGACTCTTTCGCTGCATTTGCTGCGACACGGCCCTTTTCAGCTCCAAGACGAAGTTTGATTCAGGCACTGGCTGGCCCAGCTTTTGGGAGCCTATTGCCAAAGATAACATCCAGGAGATTTCCGATTTCACTTTTGGGATGACCCGGACGGCGGTTTCCTGCCGCCGGTGCGATGCGCACCTGGGGCACGTTTTCGACGATGGCCCACCGCCCACCGGGCTTCGTTATTGTATGAACTCGGTTTCTTTGCGATTCATCAAAGCCGCATGAATTTGGCCAAATTCGCCAGCTCCCCGGCGTCGCGGAGCGAAAGCCAGTGATCCGGCTCGAGATTTATCCTTAGGGAGGCATTCACATGAAAAGTAATTCGCACACGTTTTGCAAATCGGGCGGATTCATACTTATGATTTTGTTAGCCACCTCAGGTTGCACGTCTGTCCACGGACAAGTTCCCGCCTTCAGTGGAGATTCTTCCGCGGCTGCCACAAAGGGCAAAGAGACCGCCGTGCTCGCCGGGGGGTGTTTCTGGGGCGTGGACGCTGTGTTCAAGCACGTGAAGGGTGTCAAAAACGTGGAGTCGGGCTATTCCGGAGGGACCGCGGATACAGCGCAATACGAGACAGTCAGCACCGGTACTACCGGACACGCTGAGACGGTAAAGATCTCCTTTGATCCATCGCAGGTTTCCTTCGCTCAATTGCTTCGAGTTTATTTCTCGGTGGCCACGGACCCCACCCAGCTCAATCGCCAGGGCCCTGACACCGGTACTCAGTATCGCTCGGCGATCTTCTATACCAGCGACGAACAGAAAAAAGTGGCGGAGGCTTATATCGATCAGTTGAATAAGGCCAGGGTTTTCTCCGGCCCCATTGTCACCCAGGTGGTTCCCTTCAAGGGCTTCTACACAGCCGAGGAGTACCACCAGAATTATCTCACCCTCCATACCACTCAGCCCTATATTGTCTTCAACGACTTACCCAAGCTTCGCGCGCTTCAGAGAGAGTTCCCCGATATCTACAGGAAATAGTGTGTTTTTTCGGGTCACAGGCCGGAGTGACGTGGGTCACTGAAGCCTGTGTCCTCCCTTGGTACCTTTAAGGCAGACGGAGAATACTTCCCGCCTGAGGAGGGGTCCCATGGGCGCCTACTTAATTTATGGGCTCGGCTTGGTTGCGTTGGCCGCACTCGTTTATGTGGGGGTTGTGGCTATCCGGTCCTACTTCCGCTTTTACGGAACCCGCTTGGTGACATGCCCGGAGACAAAGAAGCCTGCCGCGGTTGCTTTAGACGTCCGGCATGCCGCTACGGAATCGATTCTGGGTCCGCCTCAATTCCGTCTGAGTGAATGCTCCCGCTGGCCGGAGCGGGAAGGCTGTGGCCAGGAGTGCCTCCGCCAGATTGAACGCTCCCCGGAAGACTGCCTGGTTCGAAACATCGTGGCCAAGTGGTATCAGGGGAAAAAGTGCGTTTATTGTTTGAAGCCTTTCGAGACGGTCAACGATATTTTTCATCACAAGCCAGCCTTGTCGGGCTCTGATCGAAAGACGGTGGAATGGGATGAAATCAGGCCGGAGAAGCTGCCGGAAGTGCTTGGTACGTCGCTTCCAGTTTGCTGGACCTGTCACATGGTCGAGATTTTCCGGCGCGAGCGTCCGGACCTCGTGTTGGATAACCCGTGGCAGAATCGACAAGGTGAGTGGACCCATCGTGAAGTGGGTCCCCCACCGCGAGCAGGGGACCACGTCGAGGGGCATCATTAGATTCGGCGTGGGCTCTCTTCTAAAGAGATTTGCGGTGGGGCAATACTCTGGCGCGAATCTCCACTGGCAAGAATCAATCGCTGAAGTTTAGCTCTCTCTTTATGTTTTTGAGCTGCCCGCATCGCACGGGGCGGCGTCATAGAAAGGAGGTCAATCGATCAATAGTTGTTCCACGTTCCTTAGTGGAATGCGGCGAGGCCTCCCACTTGATTTGCGATGCATCGGGACGCTTGGCAGCACTTTCCTGAGGGGCAAAGGGCCGAACAAGGAGGCCCCCATGTTTGAAATGATCGACGAGGAAAAAACGGGTCCAGAGCAGAGGAAGCTATTTCTCACCAAGGTCGCGGCTTATGCCGTGGCGTTCGTGGTAGTCGCAGGTGTAGTTGGGTTCTTTGCTTACTTCGCGCTTCAGTAGTGTCGCGACCGTTCGAATGCGCTCCTCTGACGAACACACCGCGCCCGGCGCGATGAGGGGGGTATTGCGCGCCGTATTCCCACCGACGACTCGCGTTGATATTCCCATCTAACCTTTTACCCGCCACAGATCCCTGGATTGCGTTTTCCTACCTCACGGCAATGCGTCGTTTACCCCAAACGCTTCCGTGTGACGATACATCGCTTAGAGCGGTTTCGATTTAAGTGCTTACATACCCGCAAGAGGCGAAGAAGTTTGTGCATTCGCTTGGGGAGACAGTATTAAGCAATTCCCCGATTTCCCTCCACAGGGCATCGATATCTCGCTTGGCGGCTTTGCGGAGGC
>JBGPCF010000083.1:0-29585 GCA_041481635.1 Terriglobia bacterium
AGGGTTATTGGTTCGGATTCGGGTTCGGATTCGGGTTCGGCTCCGGGTTCGCGTTCGGAGTCGGCCTGACTCTGTTTTCGTGCCTGCGAAATTGAGGTACATCGTGAATAGTGTATTCAGAAGGAACCTGGAACAGCGCCGCTGCAGGTTCCGCCTGAGTGACACTGGTCAAGCGGTATACGGTTTGCCCGACTCGGGGGTCCGACCGCTTGCTCAGAACCACAGCCTGAAGTTGGTTGGAATACCAACGCTCGGTGACGATCTGAATAGGCTTGTCGTTTCCGATTCGTCCTGCAGGAATAGTCATCGTGGTGCGCGTCCCGTCGGCTTGAACCCCTTCAATCACCTGGGATCCGAGAGACTCCGTCTGTACAGTCCCGCCCTCGGCGGCAAGATGTCTTTCAAATCCCAACGGCCCTTCGCCGCCCGCGGGTGGCGGAGGACCCGCAACTCTCATCGTGCTCGGCCCTTCATCTGACGACGGAGGCCCCCCTTCCCTTGAGGCGCGTTGACGCATCATGCGCGGGCCACCCTGCATGGCGGGCAACTTCTGTGCCGTGCGCTGGGCAGGATTCAGGATGTAGCTGGCACCAGCCGTGGGGTCGCTGATCCGAATAATCTGCTGCGTGCTGTTCTCCGGGGGTGACCAGGGGCCGAACCCGCCCAACGTTTGCTCGCGCCGCGTGCGCCCTTCACTGTCGCGATACAAAGTCGCAGCGGTTTTGCGGTGGATCTGGTTTCCGTCACTCAAGGTCTGAGTGAATTCCGTGACCGCTTGCGCTGAATAGGGAGCGCCTTTGACAGGCTTCTCTGAGGAAGCTTCCTCCATCCGGTTAAAGACAAAGACATCCGCACCCATGACACCCGGAGGAGGTGGGGGCGGAGGAGGAGGCGGTTCCTGGGCACGCAGGCCCACACCCAGAGCGAATGCTACTAATGTGCCGAAGATCGTTTGGGCAATTCGATTTTTGTTTCTCATATTTCTCCTTAAGTTCATCGAAGCTTGACACCTTGCTCCCTTGCATTATCCCGGCCCTGATTGAGGACGCGTTATTCGACAAACCGTATGGCACGCGCCATGCCGTCTTCACCGAGCACCAGGTCAGCCTTGATGGTCCCCGCCGGCAGGTTAGGCAAGACCAGCCCCAATGATGCAAGCGCATCGGGGCGCAAGCTCACCCGTACAATCTGCCAGCCATCGTCCATGCTCAGGCCACTGCCGTAAGGCAAGGGATAAAAGTTAGTCGCCACTTCATCATTGGGGTTCAGGCGGTTCGCTGGGTGAGAGGCAGGCGCCGTATCCTTTTTCCTGCTCCCAGCGTGACGCTTTTTCGAGACCGAAGTTGAGGAGACGCGCCGGGCCTCAGAGTGTCCAGTCGAAGCAGTTTGCGTCGATGTGTTTTTTACCGCATTGGGCTGGTGTGCTATCCCTGCCTGCGACGGAGTTTGGTTTTGCGCGGTCTGGGTGAAACCGGTTATTGAATGCGACCGCACCGCTAGAATTCCCACCACAGATGCCAGAAGTACCGCCGCTGCCACCGCGGCCCAACCCCACCGAGGTTGGAACCTCGCTCCTTGATTGGAAGTTTCAATGGTAAGTACCTTACCTGCTCGCTTCACTTCCGGACTGGCAAACTGCTTTCGAAATTCCCGTCGCAACACATCTTCAAACTCATTCTTGGGAACCGGCTGTTCAGTATTAGCGGCCAGAACGGCAAGCCCGGCGGTCAATTTTTCCTGCTGGAGAAGCCGCTCCGCGCAGTGGGGACAATTGGCCGCGTGTGCCCAGCAGCGCGTCCCCAACTCGGAGCCGATTCCCTCCCCGCGAACTAAATCGACGACGATTGCTTCAAATTCATGGCAGTTCATAAGGCATACCTCGCCGGTTTCATTTCTCCAACTCGCTCTGCCACCTCTTTCCTTGTGGTCATTCTCTTCAGGAGTATCTCGCGGGCCCGGTGCAATCGTGAGCGGACAGTTCCGACGGCGCACCCGAGAGTTTTGGCAGCGTGCTCATAGTTCATTTCATGCAGGTCGCAGAGCACTACCACTTCACGGTAGTGCTCGGGCAGAGCCAGGACGGCCTTCCTCAAGGATTCCACGGCCTCGCCTCGCGTCAGATCCCCCAAGGGATCTCCCATCACGACCAGCTTGGCTTGAGACGCGCGGCTGTCCTGAGTCTCAAACTCCTCCAGCGGCACATCGATGCGGCTCCGTTTGATGTCGTCGAGTACCATGTTCCTTGCCATCCCGTAGAGATAGGCGGAAAGCGTACCGCGCCTTGGATCGATTTTGGGGACCTCGAGAATCAGGGCCAGGAAAACCTCCTGGGTCACATCTTCCGCGATGGTCTGCGAGCCGCTCATTTGGAGCGCAAAGTGGTGGATCGCCATTTGACGATCGCGATAGAGCTGAATGAAGGCCGCTTCATCGCCCGCCTTGATCTTTTCGAGTAGATCGTTCTCACTGGTGGAGATTGGGTCAGTCATCAATAGGCCCTGGCGATTCGCGATCTCCCTTCACACATTATTCCCTTTCCGGCAAGAGAAAGTTCCAGGAAATTTCGCGTGTCCAGCCAAAAGTTAAGACGAGCGGGAGGCGTCTCAGGTTGCCGCATAGAAAATGGGGTTCCTACGTTTTCAGCCAATCCGTTATAATCGTATAGAGTTGACGGATCCCCTCAGACGTCGCGGTGATTCGAAATAACAACATCCATGATTCAACTTTCTGCAGCGGGAAAACGGTTTGGGCCCAAGGTTCTCTTCGAGAATCTCGACTGGCTTCTTACGCCACGGGACCGGGTGGGAGTGGTCGGTGCGAACGGAACCGGAAAGTCCACTCTCCTGAAGATTCTTGCCGGATTGGAACCGCTCGATTACGGAGAAATGAGCTCGCAGCGTGGAATTACCGCCGGATACCTGCCTCAGGATGGCCTCTCTCTTTCCGGACGGACCGTGTTCAATGAGTGCATGTCGGTTTTCGGCAGCTTGCTCGATATGGAACAAGAGATGGAAACCCTCACGGGCAAGATGTCCGAACTGGACCCGGAGAGCGAGGAGTTCCATCGGGTGGCGGAGCGTCACCATTCTCTGGATGGCCAGTTTCGCGCCAACGACGGGTACGCATTGGAATCAAAGGTGGGCGCGGTGCTCGGAGGGTTGGGATTTCCGCAATCGGATTGGAAGCGCAGGACAGACGAGTTTTCCGGTGGCTGGCAGATGCGGCTGGCCCTGGCCAAGTTGCTGCTGCAAGAACCCAACTTGCTCCTGCTCGACGAACCGACCAACCATCTGGATATCGAGGCGCGCAACTGGTTGGAGGATTACCTCAACGCCTATCCCCACGCCTTCGTCCTGATATCGCACGACCGTTATTTCCTGGATGTCACGGTGAGCAAGACCGTAGAAATCTGGAATCGCCGCGTTCATTTTTATTCCGGCAATTACGACAAATACCTCGCTCAAAAGCAGGAGCGGCTCAGCCAGTTGGAGTCCGCTTATCGGAACCAACGTGACAAAATCGACCAGCTCGAAACATTCATCAATCGCTTCCGGTATACGGCTACCAAAGCCAAGCAGGTGCAAAGCCGAATCAAGGAAATCGAACGAATGGAAAAGATCGAGTTGCCTGAGGGAGAAAAAACAATCCATTTCTCATTCAAGCAGCCCAAGGCAAGCGGGCGAATGGTAGCTGAGTTTCACGATGTCGCGAAAAGGTATGGAGAGAAGCTTGTGTTTCAAAACGTGCACTTTGTCATCAATCGCGGTGACCGAATCGCATTGGTGGGGGTGAATGGCGCGGGCAAGTCGACACTCATCAAGATTCTGGCGGGGACTGAGCCCTTGACGAAAGGTGAGTATCGCCTGGGCCACAACGTCGAGCCCGATTACTTCGCCCAAGATCAATACAAGGAGTTGGACGTCGACGCTCGGCTGCTCGACGACCTATCCAGCGTGGCGAACCGCAGCCAGACGGAATTGCGCAGCTTGTTGGGATGTTTCCTGTTTTCGGGTGACGACGCTTTCAAGCGCATTGGCGTTCTGTCCGGAGGCGAGCGCAATCGTTATGCACTGGCGCGCATGCTCCTTCAGCCTCGCAATTTCTTGCTACTGGATGAGCCCACCAACCATCTCGACTTGCGCGCCAAAGACGTATTGCTGGAGGCCATCGAGAAATTCACCGGAACGGTTGTGTTCGTGTCTCACGACCGCTATTTTATCGACAAGCTCGCCACACGCGTTTTTGAAATTGCCGAAGGAGGAGTCCGCGTTTTCCCGGGGAATTATGAGGATTACTTGTGGCGAAAACAGGGCAAACCTTTGCCCAGCGAAGTCTCACACGCCGAGCCAGTGACGCCTGCACCCGAGCCCGTGCCGGCACACAAAGCCCTGCGAGTGAATCCCATCAAGCTGAAGCAAATGAAAGAACGCTGCGACGTACTCGAAGAGGAGATTGAAGAATACGAAGCCACTATCGCGGAAATAGAGGCGCACCTTGCCCATTTCAAGAGTGCCGAAGAATCCATCCGCCTGAACAAACTGCTCGAAGAATGCCGTTCCAATCTGGCGGGCCTCCTCAAGGAATGGGAAGAGGTTTCCGCCGTACTTCAATCGGAAGTTTGACCATCATTCTCCTTGCTTGTAGACTACCCCGCCTTTCATCACAAAGCTGACGTGTTGCAGCACGCCCACATCGGCGAGCGGATCGCCGGGGACTGCGATGATGTCCGCCAATTTCCCCGGCTCGATCGACCCCACTTCGTCCGACATCTCAAGCAACTCGGCCGCGGTCTGCGTGGCGGCGCGGATAGCCTGCTGAGCAGTCATCCCGTATTTGACCATCAGAGGGAACTCGACCGCAGGATTGGTGTTCCAGTCGAAACCTCCCGCGTCTGTGCCGAAGGCGATCCGCACCCCAGCCTTCAATGCCCTCCGAAATGTGGCGGCGTGAATGTTGATCATCTGGACCCACACGGGATGTCCCTCAGCCGCGCGCCCCTCGGCGACGTACTCGCCAACATAAAGAGTTGGAACATAAACGATGCCGCGCTGCGCCATCAATTTCAGATCATCGTCGGCAATGTACATCCCATGCTCGATGGAGTCCACCCCCGCCTCGACCGCGTTGTGAACCCCTCGGAGCGCCGCTGCGTGCGCCGCCACCTTGTGCCTCTCACGATGCGCCTCATCCACGATGGCGCCCAGCTCCTCCGGGGTGAAGGTGGGGACGTCATCCAACACTCCGTCTTTTCGCACAAAGTACGACCGGTCCACATAAACCTTGATCCAGTCGGCGCCGTTCGAAATCTGCTCGCGCACAGATCTGCGAGCTTCTTCAGGACTGTCCACCAGTTGGACGCCATGGGGAACCGGAACCTCCGGGGCATAGCCCTGTAGCGGGTAGGCTCCGGTCACGTCCAGCGCGCGCGTTGCCACTTGCATTCGTGGTCCCGGAATCACACCCTGGTTGATGGCATCACGTAACGCCACGTCGGCATACCCAGCGCCCTCCGTCTCCAGATCGCGAATGGTTGTGAAACCATAGGAGAGCGCCTTGCGAGCAGCTTGGGTGGCAAGGATGGTCCGATACGGCACTGACCACTTCAGAAGTTGTTCGTCGTATTGCGCAGCCGTAATGTCGCCCTGCAACAGGACGTGCGTATGCGTGTCAATCAGTCCGGGAAGGCAGGTCTCCGGGCGTAGATCGATAAATGTTGATCCCTGAGGGTGACTTTTCTCAAGGTCTGCGGAGAAGTCCGAAATAGCTTTTATCTTTCCCCCTTCGATTAGAATTATGGCGTTCTTGCGCACCGATTGCCCTGTGCCATCCATTAGAGTTCCGCAGGCCACGTAGGTGACGGCAGGGACTTGATTCGTGGTTGGCTTGCCCGGAGTCTGGGCCAGGAGGAATTGTGCCGCGGAAGTAAGCGCAAACAGTATGGCACATGCCGGGCCGGCGAGTGAATTGAGGACACGCATTCGGGACATTTCCCCTCCTTACAAGTACGGAATTCTTTTGTGTTGGGGCGCGAGTATAACAGGAATCTAATGGACAGGCTTCATGGCTTGCGGTGTGGTCTGTTGATGAAGCAAAACGGATCTACTTGAGAATCGCCATGCGCCCATGACCAGTCTTAGGGCTCATCTTCGGAATTATCATTCCGCCCTCCCTTGGAGTCGGGCAACAATCGTGTGAGGCCCCGAAGTAATCGGCGCTCCGGGGGTGAAAAATTGTCCGTCACCTCTGAGCTGGAAAGAAATTGTTCGCGCTGGGAAGGGGAAAGGTCGCGGGCGTGAAGGAACGCCTCCCTGACTGCCTTCTTGCGATCAGGCGGCAAGTGATTGTATCGCGGAAAAAGGGCGCGAGCTTCCCGGCGCTGGGCTGGAGAAAGGCTCTCGAGAATCTCTTGCCGTTCACGAATCTGCTCTTTCTGGCGTGGCGTGAGGCTATTCCACCTTTCCAGATTTCTTCGAATGATAGTCTGCCGCGCGGGAGGCAGACGCTGAAACCTTTCATCATTGGCCATCACGCGCTCTTGCTCTTCAGGCGGCAATTCGCGCAGGCGCTTGAAAAATGCGGGGGGGTGTGAGTGCCGGTCAGGCCCGGCACGCGGGCCTTGTGTTGGCCCGCCCCTTCTCTGCTGGTTGTCTTCTTGATTGACTCGCGGCGTGCCGCCTCCAGCCTGGGCTGCCTCCAGCGAAGATCCAATCACCGGCGTTAAGAACACGATTACGAAGGTGCAGGTAAGCCCAAACGGTGATCGGCCACATGCCAAGTCCAAGCTCGGCAGCCGATGGCGCGGGTTCGAATTCATTCTCAGTCCTTCAGTTTGCAACCTTGTTATCTCCGCGCGGGAGTTCTGAAAGTACATCAAAGTCCGCCAGCATGTCGTAGTCTTCGTCTTCGAGGACCGGCAGGTTCTGGTAGAGCGTCAATTCCTCTTCGGCCTGGCCAGCAGATGCATTCTGAATTTGAGTCGTTTGAGTCGACCCATTATTCAGTTTATGAGCCTTCCGAACCCGCAGAAAAATCACCGAGGTCGTCACCATCAATACCAGCAGGCAAACCGGCGCCAATACCTGGGTCCATCGCAGGCCAAAGAACGTAGTATGCGACTGGCGCGATGCGACCGCGGCACGCACTCGAGCGCCAAATGCGCCCGAAGGAGCCACCGCCTTCCACTCATCAAGGACCGTGTCCAGTCTCTGAAACTCCGCCACAATGCGCAAGCACTCATCACACTGCTCGACGTGCAGTCGCACGCTATCGGCCTCGCGAGGTTCGAGCAAATGGCTTGCGTAGGCAAAGAGTTGTTCTCTAATCCAACATTTTTCTTGATCCATCATAACCTGCCCTCCTTCAGCAGCGGCTCCAGGCGCGCGCGAAGGCTCTCGTAGGCACGAAACAGCAGCGATTTCACCGCGCTTTCTGACACACCCAAAACTCTTGCAATCTGGCGGTAATCCACACCCTGGTATTTGTGGAGGATCACCGCCGCGCATTGTTTGTCGGGCAGCGATTCCACGGCATGGCGAATAAGGCGCTCGCGTTCCCGCTGCATCATTTGCTGGTCAGCGGCCTGCTGGGAATCAGCAACTTTTGCCGCCTCGGACTCGCCCTCGCGATTTTCGAAATGTAATCCCGCGGGACTTCCCTTCCTGTCACGAATGGCGTTCAAAGCCAGGTTGGTGGCGATGCGATAGAGCCAGGTGGTAAATCGAGCTTCAGGCTGGTAACGATGCCGAGCCTGGTAAACGCGCAGGAAAACCTCTTGTGCCAGGTCTTCGGCCAGCGCCTGATCCCGGACCATGCGGATGAAAAAGCTTACCAGTGGAGCCCTGTGCCGACAGAGCAACACTTCGAACGACTCCGAGTCCCCTTTCCGGACCCGCAGCATTAACTCCAGGTCTTGATCCATGGCCATGGTCGCCACATTTTATATAACACCCGGCCGGGAGAATAGTTGCGGGAATTTTTGCCGGACTTTACTCGCGGAATATGTGCAAAATCTTGAGAAGCGCACGGTGAGAGAAGAGTAGGACTATCGTGGTATGTTGTATTATTCCGGGGCAGAGGAGCCGACCGCGCTGGATCTTGCTCATCAGCCTCTATATATGCTCGACAACAAAACAATTGTTGATCTGATAGAACGAACAGCGGTGAGCGGAGCCGATGGGCGCGCGCTAATGATTGAAACAGTCGGGCTGCTCAAACGAGAGCGACCCCACTACCATTGGGTAGGAATCTATCTCCTGGAAAACGGCGAACTAGTTTTGGGCCCTTACATTGGCAAGCCCACGCCCCACACTCGCATTCCCCTGAATCAAGGAATTTGCGGCGCTGCGGCTTCGAGCAGGCAAACCGTGATCGTGGAGGACGTCAACTCCGACCCGCGTTATCTTGCGTGCAGCCTGGAGACACGCTCGGAGATCGTGGTGCCCATCGCCCGCGAAGGAATCGTTCTGGGTGAAATCGACATTGACAGCGATGTTCCGTCTGCGTTTACAGAGCGAGATCGCGCTCTTCTTGAGGCGGTCGCTTTGATTCTGGCGGAGAAACTCTAAAGAAAAGGATCGAGTGATAAGAAGACTGTGTGATCTGGCAAAGGCAGTGCGCGTCATTCATAAATCGCACAATCACCCAATCACTCATTCACTCAATTCTTCCCCATGTGGCTTGAGCACGAAATAAAAATCCATGCCCCCGAAATTGGTCGCGCCTGGATCAATTCGTCTCCCCTCAGTACTCGAGATCTCCGCGGTCGCGCCATCCTGGTGGATTTCTGGGATTACACTTGCGTGAATTGCATTTGCACCCTGCCCTACATGAAGGAATGGCACCGGCGATATTCCGACAAGGGACTGACTGTGATCGGTGTCCACGCGCCCGAATTCAGTTTCGCGCGGACCGTAGGGCTGGTGGAAAATGCAATCAAAAGCCACGACTTGACGTACCCAATCGTCCTCGACAACGAATTCCAAATCTGGCAATCGTTCGCCAACCGATGCTGGCCGGCGAAGTATCTGATCGACAAGGATGGCTACGTCCGCTTCTACCATTTTGGCGAAGGAGGGTACGGTGAGACCGAGGAGGCAATCCAAACACTGCTTCGCGAGATCAACCCTGCCCTTGTATTGTCGCCGCCGATGGAGCCATTGCGCGAGTCCGATCGCCCGGGCGCGCGGTGCTATACGGTCACGCCCGAGCTTTACCTGGGAACTGGTCGCGGGAATCTGGGTAACGGGTCGGGTTTCGCGGAGAATGAAGTGAAGGATTATCAGGCGCCCGGGGAGCTTGTTCCCGACCTGGCTTACCTCGATGGCCCTTGGTTTGCCTCCAAGGAGTTTATTGCCGCATGTCCGCTGGAGAAACGCTCATCACGAATTCTGCTTCGTTATACTGCGGCGGAAATAAACCTGGTGATGAATCCGCCGGAAGGCAGCGAGGCCACGGTCGGCATCAAGTTGGACGGCCGCCCAGTGGCCGTTGAAGACGCGGGCGCGGATATTGTTCGCAAGGCCGACACCTCGGTCGTGGTGGTGCGAGAACCGCGAATGCACAGGCTGATCAAAATGAACAAAGTGAGTTCAAGATTGCTTGAGCTGACGACTTCCGACCCTGGCCTTGAAGCATATGCTTTCACCTTTGTGTCCTGCGTGGAGTCTTAGCGGAGTCAATTTCGCGCGAGGAACATGGCGGCACACCATCCATTCTTAGCTGAGCATTCCTTTTGCTCCCTCTACGTCTCACATGAGATTCTCCTTTCCTGATACAATCCGAAGTTCGCATGGCCGACCTGCAACCCATCCTGGTCACCGCCGGCATCATACTAAGCGGGGATCGAATCTTGATTTGCCAAAGGCATCACTCCGACGCTTATGGAATGCAGTGGGAGTTCCCCGGCGGGAAGGTTCATCCGGGCGAAGGATTGAAGGAAGCGCTGCGGAGAGAGCTGGCGGAAGAACTCTCGATCGAAGCGGATATCGGCGAGGAGGTTTTTCGCCTGCGCCATCACTATCCTGACCGGTATGTGGAAGTCGTATTCTTTTCTGTTCCGCTTTTTCAAGGGACTATGTCAAATCGGGTTTTTGAGGCGATTGAGTGGGCGCCGCGAACTCAGCTTGAATCCTACAAGTTCTTGGAAGCGGATCGCAAACTTGTGAATCAAATTGCCCGGGGGAAAATTGTTTAAGGCCATTTCAATGGGAGAACTGCAATCACCGAAAGTGAAGCGCAAACGTCTTACGACCCTGTTTGTTTTCATAGGCGGATTCGCGTGCGTGGTCTCGGGAGTTGGGCACCTAGCCGCCCAAGTGGAAACAGTGGAGAGTGGGACTCCCAGTTACACCTGGGTGAGCCACGGACGGGTCGAAGGTCATCTGGCGCTCAAATATTCTCCCGCCGGCGCATTTTCCGTGGACGGCACTATTGTGGCAATTGCGAACGAAAACCGAATTGTCCTTCTGGACGTCAAAAAGGGCGGTGTGTCGAAAGTCTTGCGCCCGCACCTCCCCTCATTGGCCGATCTTGAAATCCAATCGGCAAATTTCCTAAACGCTGACCACGTCCTCGTTCTAGCCAGCGGGCTGGTTGAGACGAAGACCAAGGGAGCCTCTGCGCCATCCGCCGAACTGGCCTTCCAGTGGGACACCAACCAGGATGCCTTGTCGGGCAAGGTTAATGCTTTGGGCGCAAAGGGGGGGTTCTCCCTCCCGCGCTATTTTCCCGACATTCGGTATGTGGGGCTCAACAAGGACAACAATTTTGACCTCTGGAATCCCTTGGATGGAACCATGGGGCGCATCACTATCCCCTCACTCACTCAGCCCGCAAACCTCTATGCACTTTCGCCCGACGGGCATTGGCTGATCCTGGGGCAAGTGCAAGGCAATTCCACTGCGGACCCCATTGTGGTGCGCTTGAGTGAACACCAGTTTGTCGACGCCCTGCGCGGCCACCAAGGGACAGTTCTCAGTATTGCTTTTTCTCGCGACTCATCACGTGTGGCCACCGCTTGCGAAGACGGCAAGGTCCGAATTTACTCAGTTTCTGATTGGAAACTTCTGCAGACGTTATCCGGGCACGCGGGACCGGTCCACTGGGCGGAATTTTCGCCGGACGGGAAATGGGTGGTTTCAGCCGGCGAAGACACGACGGTGAGAATATGGTCGGGGGCGGACGGGAAAGGGGTCGCGGATCTACGAGAGAGCCAGGCACCTGTTTTGACGGCCGCGTTTTCACCCAACGGCGAGTTTGTCGCCGCCACTGCGGAACATTCTGTCTTCATTTGGGAGCGATCACGAAACTAAGCGCGCGGATGCCTCTGCCGTTTTGTTAACCGGTTAAAGCGGCGCAATTCCTTCCTTCGGTCATGCATGTCCCCAATCGCCCAATTCCCTGGAAACGTGTTAGAATTTTACTTCGGGCGAAACTTAAGAGGAAACAGGTCAAGCATCAGAAATTATGCCCAAAGTGGGAATGGTCAGTCTGGGCTGTCCCAAGAATCTTGTGGACAGCGAAGTCATGCTCGGCATCCTGGCGCGCCAGGGTTTCGAGCTGACCGCGCTGCCTGAAGATGCCGACGTCCTGATTGTCAATACATGCAGCTTCATCGACCCTGCCAAGCGCGAATCCATCGATACGATCCTTGAAATGGCGGAATACAAGAAGACAGGCTCCGCCAAACGGCTGGTTGTGGCGGGCTGCCTGGTGGAACGCTACCGCAAAGAAATTCTGAAAGATATTCCCGAAGTTGATTTCGTCATCGGGACGAATGAACTCGAGCGCGTACTGGAGGCGTGCAGCGGCGATAACGCCATACGCGAGGCGAAGGGGCTGCCCGTTCCCTACCTGTATCACGAATTTACTCCCCGAGTTCTCTCCACGCCGTCCTATTCCGCTTATTTGAAAATCGCCGAGGGATGTGATCATCCGTGCTCGTTCTGTGTGATTCCTCAGATGCGGGGTAAGTTCCGCTCCCGGCGGTTTGAATCAGTGGTACGCGAAGCGGAAAACCTGGCTCGCCAAGGCGTGCGCGAAATCACCATCATCGGGCAGGACACCACCAGTTACGGCGAAGACCTCGAATTGCGCGATGGTCTGGCTACACTCCTGCGCGAGTTGGGCAAGATCCCCGAAATGGTTTGGGTGCGATTCCTTTATTGCTACCCCAACCGGTTGAATGACGCACTGATTGCCGCGGTCGCTGACACGCCCAAACTCTGCAAGTATTTCGACATCCCGCTCCAGCACGCAAGTGGACCGGTTCTCAAGCTGATGCGCCGCGGCTCGAGCGGGGATCACTTCCTGAAGATGTTGGAGCGCATTCGGGTCGCCATCCCTGACGTGTCGATTCGGACTTCCTTCATAGTCGGCTTTCCGGGCGAATCGGGAGAGGACTTTAAAGCCTTGCTCGATTTTGTTGCAGCGGCGGAGTTCGATCACCTGGGGGTTTTCCTTTATTCGAACGAGGAATCCAGCGGCTCCTTTTCCCTGCCTGACCAGGTGGCGGGCCGGGTGGCGCGCCGGCGACAGAAAGCCCTTCTTGCGTTGCAGCGCAAAATCTCGCGCCGCAGGCTCAAGAAAAAGGTGGACAAAACCTACCCCGTGCTCGTGGAGGGGCGATCGGAAGAAACAGATTTACTTTTCACCGGAAGGTTCGAATCGCAGGCGCCCGAGATTGACGGTCGGGTTTTCATCAACGATTTCGTGGGCGAGGAGCCCCAACCCGGAGACTTCCGCTGGGCAACGGTGACGGACTCTTCTGATTATGACTTGGTGGTCCGATTGGAGGAAAAATCCTTTGCTCCGCGAGTGATCCCGATCCGCCGAAATGCTCCGGGGCCGCGGATGATTCAAATCCAACAGGCAACTCCCGTGACGATAAACACAGGCCATGCGGTGCCCCATTTGTAATAAGGAAACCCCTTACGAGGGGAACCCGGATCGACCTTTCTGCAGCGAGCTCTGTCGGCTGCTTGACTTGGACAACTGGCTGTCCCAACGCTACCGGATTTCAACGCCGGTGGAAACTGAAAGCTTGGACCAAACTCTTGAGACGGGCCTTTCGGACGAAGGGACCAAGGGAAAACGTGACTGACAAGGCCCCGAAGGCGGCAGTCTGGATTGCCACTTGTTTCGGTGCCGGATATTTTCCGCTCGCTCCCGGGACGGCGGGATCCGCGGTCGGACTTGCACTGGTGGTTGCCATCGGGCGTCTGCCCTTCGCGCGCGTTTGGTTGATGGCCTTGGTAGCTTTCGTGGCGTTGGGCATTGGTGTCGTTGGCATTTGGGCCGCCACCGGCGCGGAAAAGCATTTTAAGCGTGTTGATCCCGGGGAAGTTGTGATTGACGAAGTGGTTGGGCAAATGCTTACGCTCTTGCTGCAACCCGACGCGGCCTGGCAGTGGTTCGTTGGTGGGTTTATTCTGTTCCGGCTTTTCGACGTGGTGAAACCCTACCCCGCGCGCCGTCTTGAACACGCTTCCGGCGGATGGGGTATCATGCTGGATGATGTTGCGGCGGGATTATACGGTTTGGGAACTCTGGCTCTGTTCGGATGGGTGCTGAAAGCAGTCTAATCAAGTGCGGACAGAACGAGTCTAGAGTTGGAACGAATGACCATGGATAATTTGGGATTACCCCACGGAAAACCCAATATTGAACAAGTGGCGCCCCGCGCTGCGATTTCAGGCGGAGAGCTCGCCATTCGAGGACGCGGGTTCACTGAAAACGGCTCGGGCCGCCCTCAAGTGCTCTTTGGCAGCCAGCCCGGCAGCCTGCTCCTGAGTTCTTCCAATCGCATCGTGGTTCGCGTTCCCGAGGGTGCGGTGAGCGGCGAACTGACCGTGCAAAACGGAGGAGGCGTGAGCGCCCCGGTATCCGTGGCGGTGGGCATTACCATCGCGGAGAATTTGCATCCCGTCGCGAATCCCGCCATCGACACGGCGGGCAATATTTATACGACCTTCAGTGGGAGCCGTGGGCAAAAGGTTCCTGTCTCGGTTTACAAGATTGATCGCAGCCACGTGATGCGGCCATTCCTGCAGGACTTAATGAATCCTACCGGCCTGGCGTTTGATCGCGACGGGATTCTTTATATATCGAGCCGCCTGGAAGGGACAATCTACCAGGTCACTCCGGACGGAGTTCATTCGGTTTACGCCGAGGGCATGGGCGTCGCCACCGGTATCGCATTTGACCACGAGGAAAACCTCTACGTCGGAGATCGGAGCGGTACAATCTTCAAGATCAGCCGTGACCGGCAGATTTATGTCTTTGCGACACTGGAACCGAGCGTCGCCGCCTATCACCTCGCCTTCGGACCGGGCGGAAATCTTTTTGTCACCGGCCCCACAACCTCCAGTTTTGATCACGTGATCCGCGTTTCCCCCGCGGGACAGGTATCATCATACTATCGTGGGCTGGGGAGGCCTCAGGGCCTGGCCTTTGACAATCAGGGCAATCTGTATGTCGCGGCCTCACTCGCGGGGCAGCGCGGCATCGTGCGCTTCACACCCGACGGAAAACCTGAGTTGGTGGTTTCAGGATACGGAATTGTCGGATTGGCGTTTACCAATTATCGCTCGATGGTTCTCACAACCGGGAATTCCTTGATTGAATTGTTCCTGGATATCGAGGGTCAGCCTTGGCTCTAGTGACATGCCATCATCTGCGACTTGTCACCTTGTTCCAGAATTCTCGCTTTGGGTAGCCAGAACTCAATGGATGCAGAAATCATCGCGGTCGGCTCTGAACTGCTCACCCCTTTCCGATCGGACACCAATTCACTTTATCTCACTGATAAGCTCAACGGCTTGGGTATCGAGGTGCAAATCAAAACAGTGGTGGGGGACGATCGCGAACGTTTGGCGGACGCCTTTCGCACCGCTCTCAGCCGCTCCAAGTTAATTATTCTTACGGGCGGGCTGGGCCCTACTGAGGACGACCTCACTCGAGAGGCAGTGGCCGATGTCCTCGGGCGGCCCTTGCATGAAGTTCCAGAGATCAGGCAACAGATCGAGAAACGGTTTGCCCGTATCGGTCGAACTATGTCGGAAAATAACCTTCGACAGGCCAAGGTGCCTGAGGGCGCGGTGTGGTTGGAGAATCAGAACGGGACTGCCCCTGGTCTCTGGATCGATCACGAAGGAACCATCGTCATCCTATTGCCCGGCCCTCCCCGGGAACTGGAAGCGTTATTTGAATCCGCATGTCTGCCACGCCTTGCGCCGGTAGAGGGAAAACAGCGACTCCTCAGCCGCGTTCTTAAAGTAGTAGGCCTCCCGGAATCCGAATTGGATCAACGCATCGCCGACATATACAAGCAATACGAAAATCCCACCACCACCATCCTAGCCGCCCCGGGAGCCATTGAAATCCACCTCCGGGCGCGGGCGACCAATGACGCGGAGGGCGAAGCTCTCCTAACAGAATTGGGAGACAAGATTGAAGCTGTGTTGGGGGAACATATTTTTTCAACCCATGGCGAATCGCTGGAAGAAATTGTCGGCATGTACCTGGTGATGAAACGCAAGACCGTGGCCGTGGCAGAGAGTTGCACGGGCGGCCTCATGGGCGAGCGCCTGACCAGGATTCCGGGCAGCTCCAATTTCTTTTTGGGCGGAGTGATTTGTTACAGCGACGAATTGAAAATGAAATTGTGCGGCGTTCCTGAAAGCCTTATCGGGCAGAACGGAGCCGTCTCCAAACCCGTGGCGCAGGCGCTCGCGGAAGGAATTCGGAAACGTTCTGGCGCCTCCATCGGAATCGGAATCACGGGCATCGCGGGACCCAGTGGGGGAAGTCCTGAAAAGCCCGTAGGACTTGTGTTCATCTCACTCGCCGACGAGCGCGGCACGCAGATTCGTGAATTTCGATTTCCCGGCAACCGGGAGAGAATCCGTCACTGGGCCACACAGGCTGCCCTGGAATTGATCCGGAGACGCGTGAGAAGTTAAGGAAAGGATTTCCGGACTCACAGATGCGGGCCTTTATCGCCATCGACCTACCAGTGAGCGTTCGGGAAGCGCTTGCTCAAAAACAATCTGAATTGCGAGCGTCATTGGCACACTTAGACACGGCAAAACACGATCGGGTTTCCGACATTCGCTGGAGCCGCCCCGAAGGAATCCATCTCACATTAAAGTTTCTTGGGGAGATTTCGGATGCCCAGGTGAAGCAAGTTAGCGATGGCCTTGCTGCCCTCGAGATAATTAGGAGCTTCCCCATTGAAGTCAAAGGGTTCGGCTTTTTCCCGGGGCCCGCGCGCCCTCGGGTGTTTTGGACTGGAGTGGAAGCGCCGGCTGACTTGGCCCAGCTCGCGGGTCGCATTGAAGATCTCATGGAGAGGCTGGGCTTTCCCCGCGAACAGCGGAGCTTCAATCCGCACCTCACGCTCGCGCGCTTTAAGGATCCCCGGCCTATTCCATCTCTTCGGACGCTGGTCGAACAACAGGCCAATCCTTCGCTGGGAAAATTTGAGGCCTCCGAATTCTTTCTTTTTGAGAGTAAACTTTCCCCGCACGGGGCGGAATATCGCAAGGTTGAGCGCTTCCCGCGTTGAGCGCCCACGACATCATGGGCCGTTGATTTTGAAGAAATGTCTGAAGTATTGACCACGGCACTCGCCTACCTTCTCGGGTCGATTCCCTTCGGTTACCTCATCGTTCGATGGCTGCGCGGCGTCGACATTCGAAGGACGGGGAGCGGATTCACCGGCGCGACCAACGTCATGCGCAACCTGGGATGGGTGGGAGGGTTTGCAACGCTGGCCTTGGATGCCGGGAAAGGAGCGGGGGCGGTGTGGCTGGCCGAAAGGATGTCCACTCCTCAATCCAATAACGCCGCATGGATCGCGGCTGCGGGAGTGGCGGCAATCCTGGGTCATTGTTTTCCAGTGTGGCTGAAGTTTCGCGGAGGAAAAGGTTTGGCCACTGGAGCGGGCATCTTCCTCATAATCGCTCCGATCTTGGTGGGCGTTGGGCTCTTGATTCTGTTGTCAGTGGCCGCTCTTACGCGCTACGTTGCTGCGGGCTCAATCGTTGCCGTGGCGAGCTTCCCCGTCCTGCTTTACGCACTGAGTCACCCTCCGGCACCTTTGCTCATCGGGACGACAATCGGGGCAGCTATCATCATCGCGAAGCATCAAGCCAACATCCGTCGGATGTTGAATGGAACGGAGAAAAAGCTCTGGGGAAAATCGGCGGCGGCGTGACACACTACTTTTGTTGATGTCGTTCCATGTAGAATGCGGAGGACGTGTCGGGTCCTCAGGTTGATAGGCCGTCAGGCACCGGCTTGGGCGGTCGCAGGCGTACAGAAACGGTCAAAGGCAGCGGTCAAGTCGGCAGCAATTTGTTCGGCCATTCTGCCTTCAATTTGACGCCGTTCCAGCATGAAAACCAGTTTGCCATCGCGAAGAAGTGCGATCGACGGTGAGGATGGGGCGTATCCGGTAAAGTAACTGCGCGCCCGCGCCGTGGCGTCGTGATCGTGGCCGGCGAATACGGTGGTGAGCAGGTCAGGCCGCGTATGGTGGACCAGCGCGCCCGCGACGCCCGGTCGAGCCTTGCCTGCAGCACATCCACAAATCGAATTGACGACCACCAGGACTGTCCCTTTCGAACCGGCCAGGACCGAATCCACTTCCTGAGCGGATCTCAACTCCCTAAAGCCCAGCTGTGTTAATTCTTCCCTCATAGGTCGAACGACTTCTTCTGGATACATTTTCCCTCTCTGGTCTGATCAGGCTGAATGACACGAAAGAATTGCCCAAGGACATTATAATACACAATCTTCGATTTGTAGCCCATTAGAGACCTCCCGGGGTATTGCCTGAGAATAAATATAATCTTCCCTGTTGCAGGGCGAAATGTGAGACAATCTTCTCCAAGAGGAGCGGCGATCATTGTCGGATACGCACCCAGTTGGAACTCTCTTGCCTTTTCGAGGTGCAGCAGATTGACCGCAGGGGCCTTGGCCCATACTTGAGTGCCGATCACCAAGAGCTTCAGCAAGCAGGAGGCGATAGGCACCAAAGATGTATAAGGAGATGGAATGAAGAATCTTTTTGTGGGAAATCTGCCGTTCAGTTCAACTGAGGATGCGCTGCGTACGCTTTTTTCGCAGTTCGGAGAAGTTCAACAAGTAAAGATTATGACCGACCGTGACACTGGCAAGCCACGCGGGTTTGGCTTCGTGGAAATGACTCAGGACGAAGACGCGAGCAAGGCCGTCGCAGCCCTGAATGGGAAGGAATTTGAAGGGCGCGCGCTGACCGTCAATGAGGCGAGGCCCAAACCGGAGCGGACCGGCGGCGGCGGCTACCGTCCCGGCGGGGGCGGCGGCCATGGCGGCAAGCGACGGGGCGGCCAGGATGATTATCGCGGTTCCGCCCGTCAGCCTCGCGAACCTCGCTGGTAACAGTAGTGACGCCCCAAGGCGAAGAAGCAAGCCCCCGGCAAGCATACGCCGATTGGCCATCGCCACATCTCGACTTTTTCAAGGGAAGGAGCCTCAATGGCAGGCAGACAGAGAGCTACGTTTCAGAAACGTCAGAAGGAAGTCAAGCGACTCGAAAAACAGAGGCAAAAACTGGAAAAGCGCGCCGCCCGAAAGCTGGAAAAATCCCAGCCGCGCCCCCAGGATGATTTTGGAATTCAAGAGCCCTTCGAGCAAGGTATGGAAATCCCGGAACCTCCCTCCGAATTACCCTGATCGGGTTCCCGCGCTCCATTTGGCCGATAAACAGCGTCAAACTCCAGGCGATGCCCCGGGGAATTGAGCAGGCCACCCCTTTAACTCCTCGCAATAGACATGGGACCGCCCTAAAATCGCACACTTCAATCAGTGATCCGCTATAGACTCTTGAGCATGTTTTAGCTTAGAATCTATTTCCATGTTCCACTGTCCGCACTGCAAGAAACCTGCCATTTCGTTAGTCAGTAAAATGATTTTTGGGCCAACGATTGCGTTTAGGTGTGCCAGTTGTGGAGGATGGGTCAAAACATCATGGTGGGGCGTAATCCTCCTGGCGCTCGCCCTAATTCCGATTGAACTGGCCACGTCGCCAGGGCTCACATTCCTGTTCTTCCTCCTTGTGTGGCCGCTGCTTCATGCGTTCGTTCCCTTGAGAAATAGCCATCCCACCCGCCTCAGGATTCTGTATTTACTCCTGGTCATCCTGATTGGGATTAGCGTCCTTCCGCTGGGTTTTTACGGCTGGAGAATGATTTCCAACAATCAGGAAACGTTGGAAACGAAAGAGAAGGAATTGCAGGCCTTTACCTCTGAATCGTTGGCCCAGGAAGTCTCCCTCACCATCGAAAACATGCATCAGCACGTGACCGGGTTTTTTGACGCGGTGGAGTCACTGGCTCCCCAAATCCCCGCTTCCAAGTTCGATGACGATTCGCGGCTGCGAGCCGTTCTGCGGAGTTTCGCCAGTGAACAAGCCACCAACGTGATCTTTGCAACGGTCCTGAATAAGGAGGCGAAAGGCGCGCAGGCCGGGGAATACAATGCGGCCGCAGACACTTTTCTTCGCAAGGCTCTGGAAGCCGCCTTTCTGGCGGCGCACCAAAATACAGATTATGCGGGCCTTCCCATCACGATCATGCGCGCCGGACGAAACGAGCCGGTCATGCTTTATGCCCAACCGATTACGGACAAGGGAAACTTCCTGGGGATGGCGGGCGCCGTAGTCACTTTGGAGCCGCTCCTGAAACGCCTCCAGGACACTCGAACGAGAACGGGACTGGATGCCTATATTGTCGACAATGCCGGCCGGCTGGTGGCGGCCAATGAGCCCGAGAAAAACGTCGCTGGAATGGACATGGTGGAGATTCCCATCGTCCAGAAATTCCTAATGTGGCAAGGTCAGGCACGCCTGACCGAAACATCCGAGTTTGTGCTCCACGACGGCAAAAAAACCGTCCCCATGTTGGGCACTTATTCCCCAATTCAAGACCAGGGTTGGGGCATCATCGTGCAAAGAAAACAAAGTGATGCCTATTTCGCCGTCAACCAGGCAAGGACACTCTCCCTCTTGTGGGGACTGGTGGTCATCCTCCTCAGTCTCGGTGTTGGAATCGCCTCCGCCAAGTCCATTACCAAGCCCATCGACCAACTCACCCAAACCGCGCGGTCCATCGCCAAACGTGATTTCTCGCAACGCGCCGACATTCGCAGCCGCACTGAAATCGGCGAGTTGGCCGGGACTTTCAACCTGATGGCCGAAGACATCCAGCATTACATCGGAAACCTCACCGAGGCCTCGGAGCAGAATCGGCAACTCTTCATGGGCTCGATTGAAATGATCGCAGCGGCCGTGGACGCCAAGGACCCGTATACCAAAGGTCATTCCGCACGCGTTTCGCAGTACTCCGTAATTCTTGCCAAAGAAATGGGATTGCCGGAGGACGAGGTCAACAAAATCCGAGTGTCCGCCACGCTGCACGACGTCGGCAAGATCGGCATAGAGGATCGCGTCCTTAAGAAGCCCGGCGTGCTGACGAACGAAGAATTTGAGATCATGAAGCGCCACACCATAATGGGCTTCGAGATTGTCCGCCAGGTCAAGCAACTCGCCGAAATGCTTCCCGGCATTCGCTGGCATCACGAAGCCCTGAATGGCAAGGGCTATCCCGACGGGATTACGGGGGACGAAATTCCGCTCATGGTGCGCATCATGTCGGTGGCCGATACGTTCGACGCCATCACCACCGACCGGCCATACCAGGCCGGAAAAGACTTTCCCCAGGCCCTGCAAATCCTGCGCAAACTTGCCGGCACCAAATACGACCCTATCGTCGTCGACGCCATGCACGCGGCTTACGAGAAGGGCGATCTGCGCAAGGCAGAAGCGCGTCGGGCCAGCTTCATCACGGTACCTGAAGCCGCACCCACTCCTTCGAATTAGGGTTGTCACTGTCCATCGGGTGCCCGCCCCGATTGAATCCCTGCGTTCGAATTCACCCCCGTACATGTGCGGTTCAGGATAGAATTCCAAGGTATGGTTCAGACATTATTTGGCCCCCCGGAAAAGGAGACAGGTCTTTTCGATCGCCTTAAGAAGGCGGTGGCGTCCACGAAAGCGCAGCTCGTTGGGCGAATTGAAGAAATTGTAGAAGGCAAGGAGACGATCGACCGGTCAGTCCTCGACGATTTGGAGGCGACGCTGATTACCGCCGACCTCGGCGTGAATACTACCAAAGAAATCCTGTCCCGCCTCCAGGAACAAGTGAACCGCCGCAAGCTTCAAGCCACCAAGCAATTGCGCCCGGCCATCGAACAGGAGATTCTGGCCATCCTCGAGAACCCGGCGGGCCCGAGAGATGCAGCAGGACGAACGCGGGTGCCCAAGCAACCGCCAGCGGGCATGCCGGAGGTCATTTTCGTCGTTGGAGTTAACGGGGTCGGAAAAACCACTAGTATCGCCAAGCTGGCCAATTACTATCTCCAGCAGAACCGTAAGCCGTTGCTTTGCGCGGCGGATACTTTTCGTGCTGCCGCCAATGAGCAACTCGAAATCTGGGCTGGCCGGCTGGGGATTGAAATTATCATGCAAAGGCCCGGCGCTGACCCCTCGGCCGTGATCTTTGACGCGCTGGCTGCGGCCAAGACCCGGCAACAGGACCCCGTGATTGTGGACACCGCGGGCCGCCTCCACACGAAATTCAACCTGATGACGGAGCTTGAAAAAATGTGCCGCATCGCCGGGCGCGAAGTGCCCAACGCTCCCCACCAGGTTCTCCTGGTTATTGACGGTACCACCGGCCAGAACGGCCTTCAGCAGGCGCGCCAGTTCACCGAACATGCCGGAACAACAGGGATCATCCTCACCAAGCTCGACGGGACTGCAAAGGGCGGCGTAGTCGTCGCCATCGCGCGCGAGTTGGGACTGCCGATCCAATTTGTGGGAGTCGGGGAGAAAATCGACGACCTGCTGCCATTCAATCCTAAACTCTTTGTGGAGTCGCTCTTCGAGTCATAGAAGAAGCTGGGGTTCCTGCCACGAAGGTCAAAGACCTTTTCCCTAACTATTTGCGCATGATTGCTTATGACCTCTGCCCTGCAAGTAGTGATTTTTGATTACGGAAACGTCTTGTGCCCCATGCCCCAACCACAAGACTTTGAGAAGTTGGCACATACGGCGGGGATCCCATCAACACTGTTTCTACAGTCCCTTTGGCGCAACCGGCTGGATTACGACCGCGGGACGCTGGATGGCCCTGCCTACTGGAGACAGGTGGCGAAGGAGAATGGGAAGGAATTCAGCGAGGCGCAAATTCGCAGGCTGATTGAAATTGATCTGGGCCTGTGGACTCGTCTCGACGACATGATGCTTGCGTGGGCGCGCGCTCTGCGCAAGAGCGGTCTAAAGACTTCCATCCTTTCCAACATGCCTCGCGATTTCTCAAGCTATCTGCGGTCCAACGCCACCTGGCTGAGCGACTTTGATTACAATGTCTTTTCAGGCGAGCTTGGAGTTGTTAAGCCCGACGCCGGGATTTACCTAGCGTGCCTCCAGGGGCTCAATTCGCCCCCGGACCAAACCCTTTTTATTGATGACATGGCGGCCAATGTGGACGGGGCGCGCGCACTCGGGATGAAAGCAATTAAATTTGATTCCGTGGCACAACTGGCAGTCGCTGTCGAGCCCTTCGGATTGCCTCCGCCAGTCGCTTGAACCAATTGTTTTAATTTTAAGTCGTAAGGGCACACCGTGGCGTGCCCTTACCTCAAGGATCCAGGATTGCCGGACTTTCTTAGGCCGGCCACTTCGGCCGGCGAAAGCGGCCGCCACTTCCCGACCTCCAAGCCCTCCAGCGTCAGTGGTCCGATACGCGTGCGGACGAGCTTCAGGACGCTGAATCCCACCGCTTCAATCATGCGACGGACTTCCCGGTTTTTTCCCTCGGTCAGGACGACTTCAAGCCAGGTGTACTTGCCCCGGTCCTCCGTCCGGCGAACGCTCACCGGCTGCGCTGTGTCGCCGCGCTTCATCTCAACGCCGGCTGCGAGCTGGGCAATCACTTCATCACTCATGAGGCCGCTGGTTTTAACAAGATAAGTCTTGGGGATCCCAGTTTCTGGGCTGGTTACCATATCCGCGAAATCCGTGTCGTTGGTAAGAAGTAGCAGGCCGGAAGTATCTTTGTCCAGCCGGCCGACCGGGGCCAGCCAGCGAACGGTCTCGTCGAGGCAATCGTAGATGGTCTTCCTGCCTTCGGGATCGCCGTGGCTGGTGATCACACTTTTGGGTTTGTAAAAGAGAAGATGGATTTTGCGAGCCGGCTTCACCCGGTTGCCATCCAGTTGGACCTTATCGTGGCTTGGCCGCACCCAGACATCCGGATCGCGAACCAAGCGGCCGTTTACACTCACTCGGCCCGAAACGATTATTTCCCTCGCCATGGTCCTCGAAGCATGCCCCATGCGGGAGAGCACGCGATCCAGTGTCATGGTCTCCTTGGTTTTCATGTGTAGTGGAGTGCGAGGGCTAAATATCGATCTCGCGCCCTATCTTTTGTTGACGCGCGGCGTCCAGTACCAATTGGGCGGCAACTGCATCTTGGACTGCAACGCCCACGGACTTATAGAGCGTAATCTGTTCTGGCGATGTCCTTCCGGGCCGCGCGCCTGAGAGAATCTCGCCCAACTCGGCATGGATGTGCTCACGGGTGATGACTCCTTTTTGAATAAGCCACGTCAAGTCGTTCGCTCCTGACGGAGCGGGCGCCAGTGCCTGGTCGCGGGACTCAACCACGACCAGTGCTTTGAGGACCGCCGCCTCGTCCACTTCCCTGCCCTGCGCGTTGAGGCCGACGGAATTTACATGAACCCCCGGCTTCAGCCACTCTCCAAGAACTACGGGATCCGCAGAATGGGTAGTCGCGCAAACGATCTCTGCACCCACAAGTGTTTCTTGCAACGAAGTGAGGCCGCGCGCTTGAATTCCATGTTCGCGCGAAATTTCTTGGGCCAATGAGGCGGCCTTCTCCGCACTTCGCCCCCAAACTCGAACCTCGCGAATTTTCCGAACACGCATGACTGCCCGAATGTGTGACCGGGCTTGAACGCCCGTGCCCAGCAACGCCAAAATTTGGGCCTCCGGGCGGGCTAAAGTCCTGGTGGCGAGTGCCGATCCGGCTGCGGTGCGAGCCCCCGTGATCGATGTGCCGTCCATCAACGCCAGGGCGCTTCCGGTGGCGGAATCAAAGACCAGAATCACAGCCTGATGCGAAGGCAAGCCACGGCTCTCGTTTTCCGGATAAACGCTCACCAGCTTTGTGGAGAGAATTTTGGAGGAGTTAAGATACACGGGCATCGTGGCGAGAATCCCGTGTTTTTCCTGGATCTGGACGATGCCCCGCGCCGGCATGGATATTGAGCCCTTGCTCAATTCGATCATCTCAGGAGCAAGTGATTCAATTAGCTGGTCAAGGTCCAAAAGGCTTTCGACCTCGCGGCGGTTGAGAATGAGCATTGGTTGCCCGTTGTCCGTTGTCCGTCGTCCGTGGTTCCTTCTTTGTCTTCGCGCCCCAACATAAGCGCGCTATCCTCAAACTGACACTTGACCACGGACCACTGACAACGGACGTCTTACGTCTATTTCAAAAAGGAAACCTCGTCCAGCTCGATGAATTCCCGCATCAGCGAATCGGAAGTCACATCCATCTCGCTCGCCGGTCCGAAGAAGGCGACGCGGCCCCCTTCCAGGAAGACCACCCGGTCCGCAAGTTTGCGCGCCAATTTCATGTCGTGGGTCACCACGAGTGAAGTTAAACCTTTTTGCCGCTTGAGTTTCAAAATCAAGTCGCCGACGGTTTGGGCCATCAGAGGGTCGACCATGGTGGTCGGCTCATCGTATAGTATCGCTTCGGGCTCGGCGGCAAGGGCCCGAGCGATGGCCACTGCGCGCTTCATGCCGGTGCTCAAGTCGGAAGGCTTTAGGTCCACTGCGTCGGCCAAGTCAACCAGCGCCAGAAGCTCGCTGACCCGCGCCCGGATCTGGTCCTCGTCAAGCTCCGATCCGCGCACAGAGCGCTCTCGCAAGGGATAGGCCACATTTTCGCCCACGGTGAGAGAATCGAATAGCGCTCCCGACTGAAAGACCATGGTCACGTGCCGGCGAACCTCTGCCAGGTCAGTTTCACTCATCCGCGACACTTCGCGGCCATCCACAGAAACCTTGCCTGCGTCGGGCTGGATGAAACCCAGGATGTGCTTGAGCGTGACGCTTTTCCCTACACCGCTGCGCCCGAGGACCACTACCATCTCGCCCCGGCGAACTTCAAAGCTCACATCGATCAGCACATCCAAGTCGTCAAAAGCCTTGTCCACGTGCACGAACTGGATATAAGGCGGGACCTCGGAATCGCGTTTCGTAAGATCTTCTGCCATGTTCACAGAAATTTTAAAAGGTAAAAGCGAAACGGTAAAGCCTAAAGGGGTGAATTCTAGTATCGATAAAGGAAATATGCTGTCATCGAGAAGCCCACTAGAATTACGAATCCCCGCACGAGTTTGGGATTGAGCCTCTGCGCCATGTGGGCTCCGCCATAACCGCCGACAATCGCGCCAACAATCATTAGGATGGCCTGCGGCCAGTATACCGCCTTGGCGACGATGAACGTGATCACGGCGGCTCCATTGATGGCTGCCGCGAGCAGAGATTTCACAGCGTTCATGGTGTGGATGTCTTCCATCTGAATGATGGCAAGAAGCGCGAGCATCAGGATGCCGATTCCTCCTCCAAAGAATCCCCCATAGACAGCAATTAATAACTGCGCGAGACTGACCCCTATCACGGCCCACACGGATGGAGGGCCCGAGCTCTTCACGAGAGAGCCTATCACTTGTGAGAGTCTCTTGCCGAAGGTAAATAGCAGTGTGGCGACAAGAAAAAGATAAGGGACCAGTCGTAAGAAAGTTGCTTGCGGCGTGTTGAGCAAAACCAGGGCGCCGGAGAGCCCACCCACGACGCTCACCAAGGTAAGCGGCACAAGCAGGCGCGCGTTCTTGGGTAGCTTTCTCCAATAAGCCCCGATGCTGGCAACAGACCCCGGCCAAAGGGCAACGGTGGAGGTCGCGTTGGCGGGAATCGGAAGCACGCCGGTGAAAATGAGCGTGGGAAATGAGATAAAGCTTCCACCCCCCGCCACTGAGTTCATCACTCCGGCGAGCATGGCAGCAAAGAACAGGAGGATTGCGTTTACATAACTCATTCTTCGGGGGTGGCTAGGAATTTTGAATCGCGAATGGTGAATTGGGAGGAGTCCGGGATTCGCGCCGCCTCATGCCGGTAGTCTCCACGCGCGTGAGGTGAACTTCGCTGTTGAACATTCGCTTTTTCTTGAATCAGGTATTTCTTCGCCCGTTCGTAGTCCTCAGGCGTATTCATATTATCAAATATCGCGGGCGGAAAGCCGGCGCGAGCGATTTCTCGCCACGGAATCACGACGGAGCGAACGCGGGAAAAGAAGCGCGAAATCTTGTACTCACGGGCCTCCAAGCTGGCACGAATGGCCCGCAATGCCCGCCGGCGGTACACCGCGCAAACGGGATTCAGGCGACGATCATGCGCCTTCGGAATCGTCACATCCGCCCGGGTGCGAAGTGCAGTACGGCAGAGATACTCCAGGAATTCTGGAACAATAAAGGGCATATCGCAACTTACAAAAAGATTGTATTCCGTCCTCGACCGCTTCAAAGCTGAACAAATCCCACTTAAAGGACCTCGGCCAACAGGCTCGTCCGGCAAAAAGGGCACCTTGCGCGCGTACTTGCGCAAATGTAATGTTGACACGCCGTCGGGCCAGCCGACCACAAATATTTTTGCTGTCACCCCACGCAAGAGGCGCAACTGTCGCTCCAGCATTGTCTCGCCTCCGAGGACAAGCAGCGCCTTGGGGCAACCCATCCGGCTGCTGGCGCCACCTGCCAGCACGAATCCGCTGACTGACTTGAAGGGGCGGAATTTACCCTGCTTCGAACCAAACATTATTGATCGCTTCCAGATTCTTCTCGACGCACGAGGCCGGTCAATAGTTTACTGAGGCCAGTGCCGAAAGAAGGCAAGTAGATGTAGTGCTTACTTTCTTCATCACGTTCAAATTGGAAAGGGCTTGCAGGTTCTGAGCCTTCTTCGGGCACTTCAAAAACCTGATCTTCAAGAAACTCCGGCCATGACCCCTCGATCTGTTTGCGGAACATGTCCAGGCTGGGCTCCGCGGTCTGCAAGAACTTGGCGGGGTCAATCAGGGCGTAGGCGGAGCGGAAATCATGAAGGTGCAGGGCGGAAATAAACAGGTATAGCGTGCGATCTTCATTGGCTGAGTACTCCGTCTTGTTTTCGGTATAGCTTTTCCCGTCCCAAATATAACTGGCTTGAGCGTCAAATCCTCGATGTCCGCCTGCCGGAAAATGCAGGAGGCCCGGGTCGGCGCGGCCGGACACCAGCATCTGCGGTGCACTCCCAGCATCCAGGGCGCGAAACTCCACTTTGCCATGCGCGTAGCCCTGATAATCGCTGTCGTCCGCCCGACCGTCCCATAAAAGCGATGCAACGTGATCCTTCAGTCGGTAGATTGACGGGTAAGGGATCTCCCCAGTTCCAACATAAACTACCAGCGCAATCTGGCGCGACCCCGCAAACAATAACGAAATTACAGAAATCTCAAAGGGCAAGGATCCTTGCTGAATCAGCGAAGCATGCCACCCGGTCCCATCCCAGGAAAGTAAGAATAATTCCCATGCTCCAAGATTATCCTCTGGAGAGTTTCCGGGCACCTCTTTGGTTTCCGGCCGCATTCGTTTTAGCGCGAACTCCGGAATTCCATCGCCGTCCAGATCGCCCAACTCCACTAGGGCGGTTGAGGAAGAATCTGCGAAATCTTCATTGGATGAAACCAAATCAACACCCAAAGCCTCTTCCAGAGTGTGGGAGTCGTGAGCGTGAACGGCCTTCAAGGCATCCCGTACAACGGCCAGGTTGTTTTCTACTGAATCCGGCGATGATCCTGGCTTCGTCTTGGGCAGTTCTCCCGTTTTCGCCGGGCCCGTAGGGATTTGTTGGGCGCTGCACGATGTCTCCCGTGCCAAAGGCCTGGCTTGGGAATTGTGTGCGCTCTGGAATCCCACAAGGAAGGCAAGCGAAAATAAGAGCAATAAGAAATTGCGGTGGCGCCACGCCCTCGTCGATTGAGATATTTTCAAGGACCGTCCGAATGAAAGATGCGTTTTCAGCATAGGGTAGCGCTCATTATAGACCTGGCCGTGATATTCTTCCTAAATCGCGCTATCAATTGGCGGATCATCAGGTCTTGTTTATCAGAATGATAAAATAAAAAGATGCTACATCAATATCCGATATATCGCCTATTCAACTCTCTTCCTGCTCGTCTTGACCTTCTATGATGAGATTGTTTGGATAAAGGTTGGGGGCATCCCCAAACCCAAGTAATAAGGCTCGCACGCGTATTCCCAACCAGGGCGACGTGCCCTTGAGCATTCAAGGCTTTTCCTGACCCATTCACACCTTATTCTATTCATTCTAATATGTTTAACTTCCGATAAAATGCTTGACTTCCGATCGCCAATTTGCATATTTAGCTACCCAGTTCGCAGTTTTGGCACTCGACTGATCCGAGTGCTAATTTCCCCTTGACATGCCCAATGAAACTCAAGTAGATTATAGCCCTCGACGAGATAAGACTGAGTACGACATCTGGCTCGAGGGACGAGCAGGTCAGGTCCTGCTTCGCAGCTCTACATTCTTCAAAAAACGACCACGAAAGGAGATGAACAGATGAAAGTAAGACCCCTACATGATCGAATCTTGATCAAGCGGATCGAGGAAAAAGAAACTGTGAAGGGAGGCATCATCATCCCGGATACAGCCAAAGAAAAACCCCAGGAGGCAGAAGTAATTGCAGTGGGCCATGGCAAGAAAACCGAAGAAGGAAAAGTGATTGCGCTCGACGTGAAAGCGGGCGACCGCATTCTCTTCGGGAAATACTCCGGCACCGAAATTAAACTTGACGGCGAAGAGTACGTGATCATCCGCGAGGAAGAGGTCCTGGGCGTGCTTGAGGGAGCAGCGAAAGCCGCCGGTGGCAAGAAGTAAGCTTATGCAATTGGCAAGAGGCAAGCGGCCAACCTGAAACAGCGGCCGTTGCCCTAAAGAAGTCGACGGACGTTGTACAAAATATCTAAAAAGAAATTTTGGAGGAGATAAAAGATGGCAAATGCAAAGCAAATTGTACACGGCGAAAACAGCCGCCAGGCGATTCTACGAGGTGTGAATCAACTGGCGGACGTCGTGAAAATCACTTTGGGCCCCAAGGGGCGCAACGTGGTCTTGGACAAGAAATTCGGTTCCCCGACCATCACCAAGGACGGCGTGACGGTGGCCAAGGAAATCGAATTGCAGGATCCCCTGGAAAACATGGGAGCACAAATGGTGCGCGAGGTGGCTTCAAAGACCTCCGACGTGGCCGGCGACGGCACCACCACCGCTACCGTGCTGGCCCAGGCGATTTTCCGCGAGGGCGTGAAGACCGTGGCGGCGGGCGCCAATC
>JBGPCF010000084.1:0-29480 GCA_041481635.1 Terriglobia bacterium
ATCGAGCCCGCCCCGGCTTTCGAGTGCAGGCGGCGCTCGACGCGGTTTCGTAGATCTCCCAACCCGGTAGGCGCAGGATGAGCCAGGAAAATTCCGACTGGCACTGGTTTGGCCAAAAAGGGCGTATAATCCGACCATCTCCCCTATGAGCAAAAGCCTGCGACGCGGGTTGGGATTGTTGATTTGTGCCGCCGTGTTGGTGCTGGCCTTTTACAACCTCAGCCGGGGGGATGAATGGCAAAACTTCAGTTGGCACGCGGTGTGGATTTCGGTGAGAGCCGCGAACCCCTTCTACCTCCTGGCCGCCCTGGCCATGACCTACTCCACGTATTTCATGCGCGCCTATCGCTGGCGATTTTTTCTCGACCCCATCAAGAAAGCCTCGCTGTGGAATTTATTTGTCGGACAGATCCTGGGCTTTAGCGCCGTCTACCTGATTGGCCGCCCGGGTGAATTCGTCCGTCCCGCTTATATCGCCAAAAAGGAAAACGTCACTTTCACTTCGCAACTCGCCATCTGGCTTTTGGAGCGAATCTACGACATGGTTTTCGTGATCCTGCTATTCTCCGTGGCGCTGTCGTTTGGGCCGCTGCAACCCGGGTCGGCGCGGGCGCGGCACATCCTGCGCGCCGTTCACTGGGTAGGCCTGGCCATCCTTCTGGTAGCCGTGCTGATCGTGGTGGTGTTGGTGATTTTCCGCCTGCGCTCGGAGGAGTTGACTGTCGGCACGCCAAAGTTTCTGCGCTTCCTTTCGCCGCGCAACCAGCAAAGGTTGGAGCACTTTCTGAGGTCTTTCGCCGAGGGCCTGGAAGTGATCCAGAACTGGAAAGACTTTCTGGCCAGCGTGGGATCCACTGCTCTGCTTTGGTTCTGTAACACGTGTGTATTCTGGCTGGTATTCAAAAGCTTCGGAGGAGATCTGGCGAACCTCAGTTGGCTGGCCGCGGCACTGGTCTTGTTTTTTTCCATTCTGGGAATGCTGGCCCAATTACCGGGGATCGGGGGCGGGTTCCAGTTTGTGGCCATCGAGGTGCTCACTGGATTCTTCCGCGTGAATAAGGAAGCGGCCACTGGCGCGGGCATCCTGCTTTGGCTGATGATCTCGGTCCCCTGCGTTGTCCTGGGCTTGATTCTGCTGGTGCCCGAAGGCTTGTCGTTCCGGAAACTGGGGAAGATGGCGGAAAAAGAGCGCGAGGCGGCAATGCAAAAAGTTTGAGCGAGAGACGCGAGGGCGGGCCACACTCGCGGGAGGAGAGGCGCAGGCTATGAAATGTCCTTTCTGTGGACACCTGGAAGACAAAGTGGTGGATTCACGCGAGGCCAAAATCGGCGACACCATCCGCCGCCGCCGGGAATGTGTGGAATGCGGGCGCCGGTTTACCACTTACGAGCGGACCGATGAAATCCCCTACATGGTGGTGAAGAAAGACGGACGCCGGGAAAAATTTGACCGGCAAAAACTTCTGTCGGGCCTGCTGAAGGCGTGTGAAAAAAGGCCCGTCCCTATGAACAAGCTGGAGGAGATTGTCAACGAGGCGGAAGGGTTGGTGGCCGAAGCGGGGGATCGCGAGAGGCCATCCACCGAAGTGGGCGAGCTGGTGATGAACCGGCTCAAGAAACTGGACAAGGTGGCCTACGTCCGCTTTGCCTCGGTCTACCTGGATTTCAAGGACGTGCGCGAGTTCATGGATGAGCTCAAGGATTTGTTGAAGGCAAAGCACAAGTGAAGCGGCCGGAAGGCGGCAGGACTACGACAACACTCAAGGGGTTCGGTTCCAAACGAACGCTCCGAAGCCGCGAAAGGTCTCAAATCCCAAGCGCTCGTAAAGCCGAACCGCTCCGACATTCATGTCGGTCACAGTCAGCGAAACCTCTTCAAAACCACGCTGGCACAATTCATCGAAGCAGGTTTCAAGCATCCCTGTCCCCAGGCCAATGCCCTGGAATTCTTTGGCGATGGCGATTTGGGGAATGTGCGCGGTGCGAGGGCGGACGCAGGTCAAAGCCAGAACCCCCGCCAGCCTGCCCGTGGCGCGCTGGATCGCGATTTTGGACGCCTTGGGCAAAGGTTCGCCGCATCCGCGTTGGTACATGATGTTTTCAATCAAGCGGCTCGCGCCACCCTCGGAGGCGTACTGGTCGTTGATGACGGCGTCCACATGATTCCGGTAAGTCTGGAACAAAAGCTGGGCGGCGGGACGGTCGTGCTTTCGTTCCCAGGGTTCAATCGCGAAGTCGCCCAACATGGACTTCACCCCCGATGTTCCGGAAGGGCGCTCGCCTGGGATACCCCAACGAGCGGGCTTGCGATGGGCCAGGGCCGCCGCCATAAAACGGCGCTGATAGCCTTCAAAATGATGAGCCACGAAACACGGGTTGAGTTCTTCGAAGGTGAAGTGGGGAAGCTGCGTCTCCACGCGATAGACGCCGGGGATCTCCATCAGAGACCCAATCACGCGTTCAACCAAGCGGATGGCTTGGGCGAGGTCCGCGCCCTGCCGCTCGACGAATAAGTTTCCGATCAGGCCTTTTTCACCTTCATAAAAAAAGAAGCTGTAGCCGGTGATGTGGCCCCCGCCCACCAGCGCATAACCCTGCAGGCGTTTTTCTTCCAGGCATGAGGAGATCAGGCGGACCGATGAGGCATAGTCCCAACGAAGGTTTGAGTTCCAGACGTGCGACTCGGCCTGAAGCAGGGGGAGAAACTGGTGCGCTTCGAATTGGCGGATGTCAACAATCTCGGCCATCAGGGAACAGCTTCACCCTTTCCGCGATCCTGTCGCAATCAAAATGGAGGCCATGCCAGACGGCAAGTGATCCGAAACTCCCACGGCGTGGAGCCGGCTCCCCATGCCCGGCAGAGTATACCGCAGAATGGCCGCCTCCAATGTCCTTGTGTACGGATCCCCACCGTCGTTCGAGGAGGGCTGCTATTTCGGCTCGTCAGAGTACCGGCAACGTCCTGGTCACTGCCCGCTTTTCGCGTATTAGGGTAGGCACGGGTGGAGGGGTGTGGCAGGCGAGTCTTGCCATGGGCTGAAATATCAAGAAGAAAGTTTTTTCGTGTGAAGAAAATGCTTGTGCTAGCATGCTGGGTTTTCTACACTTCGGTAGCAGAGGATCGCCTTTTGATTAAAGGTTGGCAAGAGGCACTGGGTTATGGCACGTAGGCGCGCTATCGCAGTTGCATCTCCCCCCAGAGTCAGCTCCGGACTGGTGCGCCGGATTGTCGCCGGAGTGGTAATCCTGGGACTCGCATGCCTGATTGTATTGGTGGGTGCCGCGGGATTTTTTACTTTCCGCATCATGACGCAACACAACGACGCCGAAAACGTCACACCCGGTTCGTTCCTTCTGACCAATTTCGAAAGCGTCAGCTTTACCGACCACCAGGGTGGGGTGCATGACGGTTGGTTGTTGCGCGGACTGAAAGGAGCACCGGTCATTATTCTTTGCCCGGGCTACAATACCAATCGGTCGGACCTGCTTTCCCTGGGCGCGGTGCTGCAGGAGAATCATTTCAATATTTACATTTTCAATTTTCATGGCCCGGGAACCAGACGCACTTTTTCCGACCTGGGGGTGAGCCAAGCTGACGATCTTCAGGCCGCCATTGAGTCGATCATCAAACAACCAGACATCAACACTCACCGCGTGGGCTTGTTCGGCGCGACGACGGGCGGGTACGCAACCCTGGTGGCCGCGCAGCGGACTAAAGTGGTGAAAGCCCTCGCCGTAGATTCCGTTTACGAAACACCCACCCAGATGCTCGACTCTGAAATCGCTAATGTCCTGGGAGGCCCCAGCCCGCTGGTCAAGTTCATGGCGGAAAAAGAATTCAAACTTTTCAACTGGCGCACCCACGCACCCCAAGTTCGTGAGAATTTGTCCAAGCTGTCCGGCATTCCCAAGATGTTTATTTCCGGCCGGGATACTCCTTTGCTCGCGTCGGTTACCGAAGACCTTTACAACGCCGCTCCTGATCCCAAAACCCAGAGGATCCTGGAACACTCGCAAACTAGCCAGACCGGCGGCGCCGAGAAAAAAGAATACGAAAATCAGATCCTCAGTTTCTTCCTGCAGAATTTGCCCCTGCGGGCCGATTGATCGTGCCCCTTTCAATTCCCGGAGGAAAGCGGCTGGCCCGGCTTCTCGAAATCCATTGGCCGATCATAATGAGAAGGGTAAATGGGTCCAATGACGCCCAACGGGTCTCCCGCTCTTGACGCTCCAGCCGGCCATGGCGAAGCGGTCCGGCGCCCAACGCTCTCTCAACGGCTGGAATACTTCTTGGCCCGCGGAATCTTGAGCGTGCTCGGTTGGCTGCCCCGGCCGCTGGCCCGGGGTCTTTGCGCGTTGCTCGCCGCGCTGAGCTACTGGTTGTGGCCTCGTCTCCGGCGCGTGGGCCTTTACAATCTGCGCCTGGTGTTTCCGGAAAAGTCCGAGCGCGAGATTCGGAAAATTCTTTTTGGACTCTTCCAGAATCTTGGACGGATGCTCGCTGACTTTGCCCAATTCCCCCGCCTGAATCGCGGCAATATCGAGCACCTGATCATCTATGACGGCTTTGAAAATTACGCGTGTGCCCAAAGCCAGGGCAAAGGAGTGCTTTTCCTCACCGCGCACTTTGGCAATTGGGAACTCAGTTCATTCGCCCACGGCTTGTACGGCTATCCGTGTAACTACGTGGTGCGCCAACTCGACAATCCCCTGATCGACGCCCTCATTGAGCGCTACCGCTCGCGGAGTGGCGGGCGGGCCATCGAAAAAACCCGGTTTGGTGCGCAGGCGTTGCGCGCCTTCAAGAACGGCGAGGCGGTGGGCATTTTGATGGACCAGAATATGTTGCCGGGCGAGGGCAGCTTTGTTGACTTTTTCGGCCGCCTGGCCTGCACCACCACCGCCCCGGCGCGACTGGCACGCAGAACCGGCGTGCCGATTGTTCTCGGCCTGGTGATTTGGGATTCGAAGCAGAAAAAGTATAGACTGCGCTTTGAGCCTGTCGAGTGGATCAAACGGGAAAACGCGGAGGAAGAAATCCTGGCCAACACGGCCAACTTCACCCGCCTGATTGAGGATTATGTGCGCCGCTACCCCGACCACTGGCTCTGGGTCCACCGCCGCTGGAAAACGCGGCCGCCGGGCGAGCCGCCGCTTTATTCTTAGGGCCGTCCGTCAACTGTCAGATTGCCCCGGCCCGGCGAACGCGAAATTCGAGGCCGACTCGAGGGTCGGCCCTGCGTGAGGCGTTTATGACCGTCAAACAGATTGCCGATTTGCTGGGCGGAAAAATTCAAGGGGAAGGCTCGCGGGAGATTCGCGACGTGGCCGGGCTTGAAACCGCGGGACCTGATGAGCTGACCTACGCGGAGGGGGTGCGCGCGTTGGAGCGAGCCGCCACGGCTCGCGCCGGCCTCATCCTGGTCCATGAAGGTGAGAGCATCCCCGGCCAAACCACTTTGCAGGTGGCGCAACCCAAACTCGCTTTCATCCGCGCCGCAGCAGCCCTTCGACCCGCCGTGACTCCTCTTCAGGGCATTCACTCGACCGCCGTCATTGCCCCCGGGGTCGAGTTACCCGCTGACGCCACTGTGGGGCCGCACGTGGTCATCGAGCGCGACGTGACCCTCGGCACAGGCACCCGGCTCGGGGCTGGCGTTTTCCTCGGCGAAGGTGTTCGCATCGGCGACCACTGCGTCCTCCATCCACACGTCACGCTTTATCCTGGCGCGAAGATCGGCAACCGCGTGATTCTGCACGCCGGAGTGGTGGTGGGCTCAGACGGCTTCGGGTATGTCTTCGCGGAGGGCCGCCAAAACAAGTTTCCCCAATTGGGAAAAGTGATCATTGAGGACGACGTGGAAATTGGGAGTAATTCCACCATCGACCGCGGGTCTCTTGGGACCACGGTGATCGGCCAGGGCACCAAGATCGACAACCAGTGCCAAATCGCGCACAACGTTAAAATCGGCCGCCACTGCGTGATTGCCGCGCAAGTCGGAATTTCCGGAAGCGTCGATATTGGCGACTATGTCGTGCTGGGAGGACAGGTGGGCATTGCGGATCACGTTCGCCTGGAAGATCACGTGATGATTGGCGGCGCAGGCGCGGTTTTTCCCGGTAAGGTCATCCGCAAGGGAAGCGCAGTATGGGGAAATCCGGTTCGCCCGCTGGCGGAATACAAGAGGCTGAACGCCTACCTGTCCCGCTTGCCCGACTTGTTTGAAAAAGTTAAAGAACTCTCGGAACAACTCGCCAAGCGCGGGGCTTGACATTGGGCCATTAAAAAACCGATTTCTATGATGGAGCGGTCCACGATTATTTGAATTCTGCCCGCTGCAACCGAATCCATTGAAATAGCATCCAGATGGAGGTACAATTAGATCTTAGGCAGGAATTGGATGTCCTGAATCCCGCGCCCCGGCCCTCTTCACCGGGGCTTTTAGTCGGTAGTGGGCTGAACGTCCGTTAAATCATATGTCTTTGCGTGGCCTTGGCAGAACTCGGAATTCGCGCTCCCTGATCACCTGTGCGCTCGCGCTGCTGCAGTTGCACATTTTTTGGGTCACGGTTTTCCACCATCACGATTCGCTGGCGTTTCCCCTTCAGCCGTCCACGATCCAGGAGGGCAGCCAGCATACGCCTTTGGCGGCGGATGCCAGTCTACTTTGCACTGCATGCCAAATCATGCGGCACGGCGCTGCGCAGCCCACAGTGGCATTCCAACTGCCTGCTCCGGCAACTCTAGTCCCCTTCCTTCCTAAACGCGTTCTCATCAAGATTCACTCCCTTCAGCAGGACGCCTTCAACGGCCGCGCTCCTCCATTCTTCTCCTAAGAGTGCCCATTCCAAAGTAACCGCGGCGTATTACAAATCATTCCTATATGGAGGGAAAATGCATTCATTTTTGCGGAGGTCTTTAATTTTCCATGGAGCTAATCGAAGATCTAGGATTCATTTCGGCCTGTGTTCACTATGGAACTTGGCTCTTGTTGCTGCCGCACTTTGCGGATTTATGTTGTCAGGAGTGACGCCAGCGAGGGCGCAGGCTGGAAACTCCGGGTCGATCCAAGGTGTTATCAAGGATCCCTCCGGCGCGGAGGTCGCAAACGCTACGGTCGCGATCTCGGATCCCGTAAGCGGATTCACCCGGGAGATGACCACAGGAATAGACGGCACATTTCGTTTCACCAACGTACCATTTAACACTTATCACTTGGTGGCGACATCGAGCGGATTCTCCCAGTTCGTACAAGATGTCGATGTCCGTTCAGGGGTTCCCACCATTTTGGCGATCAGCTTGACGCTCGGAACGGCCACAACCACAGTAAATGTTGAGGCGAAGGCCGAAGACCTGGTCGAAAACACTTCCACCTTTCACACCGACGTGGATCGAGGGCTTTTCGATAAGGTCCCGCTCGAAAGCCAATCTTCCTCCCTGAGTTCACTTGTTACGCTGACGACTCCCGGAGTTGTCGCGGACTCGAACGGCCTATTCCACGCGCTGGGCGACCACGCCGATAACTCGTTCTCTTATGATGGCCAACCCATCGGCGACCAGCAAAGCAAGGTGTTCTCGAACCAGATTCCGGTTGAATCCATTCAGTCTATGGAGGTCGTGTCTGGCGCACCTCCCGCCGAGTTTGGCGACAAAACCAGCTTGATCATTAAAGTGACGACGAATTCCGCGCTCGGTGAGACCAAGCCCAAGGGTTCTATCACCACCTCTTACGGAAGTTTTGGTACCGTCACGAGTGGTTTTAATTTCGGCATCGGTGGCCAGAAGTGGGGGAATTTCATCGCCGCCAGCGGCATGAACACCAGCCGATTCCTGGACCCTCCTGAGTTTCAGGCATTCCACGACCGCGGCAACCAGGAGAACGTGTTCGACCGCGTGGATTATCAGGTATCGAAAGCGGACTCGATCCACGCAAACCTTAGCTACAGCCGTTCCTCGTTTCAGAACCCCAATGCCTACGATAATCTCAATGTCGGGGCCACTGACCCCATCCACGGCAACCCCCTTGGGCCGACCGACCAGCGTTCGCAGATCAATACCTATAACATCGCGCCGACCTGGACCCACTTGTTTGGCCCCACAGCCCTCCTCACCTTCGGCGGGTTCCTACGTCACGACCAGTATAATTACTATCCGAGCGCGAACGTGTTTGCGGATCAAGGGGCCACCCTTACCCAGGATCGAAAACTAACCAACGCCGGTCTACGCGCCGACGTTTCCTATGTGAAGGGGATTAACAACCTCAAGGCAGGCGTGACGTTTCAGCATACCTTCTTAACGGAAAATTTCAATTTCGGCCTTACGGATCCAGCTGGCAACTCGCCCTGCATAGATGCCAGCGGCAATCCGGTTGCCGACATAACTCTCAACGATCCCACTCAGTGTGCCGGCGCGGGGTTTCAGTCCAACACGGTTGACAATCCCAATGCGACGGCCCCCTTTCTGCCGATCCTCGGATGCATCGACTTAACTCGGGTGACGCCGTCACCCAACGACGGCTGCTCGGGCGCGCAAAGCGCGCAGTTTCTGTTTCACGGGCGCACCGATATCAAGGAGCTGGCCCTCTACTTCCAGGACACAATCACGAAAGGCAATTGGTCATTCAACCTGGGCGCCCGCGCTGATCTCTACCGGGGGATTACGCGCGATACTCAACTGGAACCCCGCATGGGAGTCGCTTATAACATCAAAAGGACAAACACGGTGATTCGCGTCTCGTACGCAAATACCCAGGAAACTCCGTTCAACGAGAATTTGATTCTTGCCAGCCTGGGGTCGACAGACCCCACGGTGAACGCCGTCTTCAACGGCGTAAACTCCCAGACGATCCTGGCACCCATTCAGGCCGGGCACCGTAAACAATTTAATGCCGGCTTCGAGCAGGCGTTTGGAAAATTCCTCGTCATCGACGCTGACTATATGTGGAAGCACACCACCAACGGCTATGACTTCAGCGTTTTCGGTGGGACGCCGGTCTTCTTTCCCATTGCTTGGTCAAAATCGAAACTCGATGGAATATCTGTCCGCGTCAGCATGCCTAATTATCATGGCTTGTCGGCCTTTATAGTTGCGGGCCACGTCAACGCGCGGTACTTTCCGCCCCAATCAGGCGGATTGGGAGCCACCGTCGGCGGAGGGGAAGTCTTCCGCATCGACCACGACCAAAAATTTCAGCAGACCACGCACTTGCAGTACCAGCCTTGGAAGAATCTACCTTGGATTGGATTCAACTGGCGCTACGACAGCGGGCTGGTGGCCAGTAACCCCAACCTGGACACATTCAGCGATGCCCTGGGGGTTCTGGATGCGGACCAGCAAGCCGCTGTCGGGCTCTTCTGCGGCTCGAATGTCGCCACCCTCACCAATCCTCTGACTCCAGATATCTGTGCCGGGGCGACCAACTTTGGTGCCAAGAGATTGGTGTTCCCGAAACCGGGAACTTTCGATGTAGACCACAATCCATCACGGGTCGCACCCCGCCACTTGTTTGATTTGGCGGTGGGCGACGACAACCTCTTCCGCTCTGACCACTACAAGTGGAGCCTGCGCTTTACGGCCATCAACATCACCAATCAGGATGTGCTCTTCAACTTCCTTTCGACATTCAGCGGAACCCACTTCGTCACGCCGCGCACTTATACTGCTGAGCTGGGTTTCCATTTCTAAACTAGAAAGCAGAACAATTGCCTCGCGGGATAAATTAGTTCGTCCCGCGAGGCGTGATCCAAAATTTGAAAGCGTCGATCGGAGTCCAAACTCCGGGGGCTGGTGTAGACCTTTGCTTGTTGTGCCAGACCCTATCTTGTATTCCCTCCGCTGCAACTTAAGCCATTGAAAAAGCATCCAGTTAAGAGTAGAATCAGTCCTTCATAAGGAATCTGATATTCTTGATTTCTCGCGTCGATACTTCCTGGCGGAGTTGAAAGTGGGATGCCGGGCTGGACGGCTGTCAAATCATATGCCTTTGCGTGGCCTTGGCAGAACTCGGAAATCGCGGTCGGTGATCACCTGCGCGCTCGCGCTGTTGCAGTTGCACATCTCTTGGGTCACGGTTTTCCACCGACACGAGTCGCCGCCGTTT
The DNA here is from genome assembly GCA_041481635.1 of Terriglobia bacterium. Lineage (GTDB taxonomy): Bacteria > Acidobacteriota > Terriglobia > UBA7540 > UBA7540 > DASYXZ01. Next base: position 10,101 of record JBGPCF010000084.1, read on the forward strand.
TCTCTTAAGCCGCCCACCGTTCAGGAAGGCAGCCGGACTGTACCATTGGCGTTGGAAGCCAGTCTCCTTTGCACGGCGTGCCAAATCGTCCGGCAAGGCGCGCTCCGGCCGACACTCAGTCTACAGGCGCCGCGGCCCGGGTCCGCAGCGCCGTTGCGGATTGCGGTTCTTCGCAATCACCTGAGCTCTCTCCAAACGATTGTTATTTTTGGCCGCGCCCCTCCCCTCTCCTGATTCTTCCCTTATCAAAGCTACCTGCACCGGGCTTTTCCCCGGAGCGCCATTGGAAGATGCGGCTGCGAGTGAACTCATCTTCCTCCAATGTCTATTTAGACGGTGCTTCTGAAAATGTCTAAGACACACTTATTCTGAACGAATATTTCGTCAATCCTGTCCAGGGGTGCTCTAATGAAAAAAATTGCCCTTCTTTTCAGCCTTGTTTTTCTTTTGCCCGGAATTCTCTTGGCACAAAGCAAGGATAATACGGACGACAGGTTTAAAGCATTGGAGGAACGAATCAGCGCGCTTGAGGCTGAGATCAAGGCACTAAAGTCAGGCCAAGAGGCAGTGGTATCTGCACCGGCCACGCCGCCAACCACTGTTGCGGAGAACCCGACTCCTGTACTGGCGGCTGAGCCTTCGGGTCAACTACCCACCTACGGTGGCGCCAGCGCTTCGGCAAAGCTCCTCAATCCCGACATCAGTGTGATTGGCGATTTCCTGGGTTCGGTAGGAAAAAACCCAGTGCGACCTTTGCCGGCGTTGGAAATGCACGAGTCGGAAGTTGGCTTTCAGGCGATCGTGGACCCTTACGCGCGCGCTGATTTTTTTATCTCTTTCGGCGAGCAAGGCGTGAACCTGGAAGAAGGGTTCATCACATTTACGGCATTGCCGGGCGGACTGGTGGCCAAGGTGGGCAAGATGCGCTCTGCCTTTGGTAAAGTAAACACCCTCCATAACCACGTGCTTCCGTGGACGGATCGACCGATGGTGACTGACAACCTGGTGGGTGGTGAAGATGGCATTGACGACGCCGGGTTTTCCATTACCCGCATCTTGCCTGCTCCCAAGAATATTTTTCTGGAAGGGACGGCGCAGGTTTTTCGGGGAGACTCCGCCGACGTTTTTCAATCCACCGAAAGACGGGATGCCAGCTTCGTCGGGCACTTGCGGACCTACAAGGACATAACCGACGAGACCAACATCGATCTCGGCGCCTCCTACGCTCGAGGGCATAACGATGCAGGTGCCGCTTGGGGCAGCAACGCGTTCCGCACCCAGCTTTACGGCTTGGACGCGACCTTGCGCTGGAAGCCGCTGCGCCGGTCCATCTATCATTCTTTCGTAGGCCGCACTGAGCTCATTTGGAGTGATCGCGAAGAGCCCATGGTAGTCCGACGCGCGTTCGGCTTCTATACTTCGGGAGATTACCAACTCGCCCGGCGATGGTTCGTGGGAGGCCGTTTTGACCGTTCCGATCGCGCCCGCGACCCGAACCTCACTGACAGCGGCTTTTCGACGATCTTGACCTACTGGCCCAGCGAGTTCAGCCAGATCCGCGGACAATATCGCTTTTCAAGGTACGCGGACGGACGTGATGCAAACGAGTTCCTTTTCCAATTCCAGTATTCATTGGGGGCGCACGGAGCCCATCCCTTCTAGGAGAGTTTTATGACCCGACGATTCAATTCTTATGGCACCGCCTTTTTGCCTTCGGTTTTAGCGCTCGTACTTTTCCTGTATTGCCCCGGGCCGGCCCAGGCTGCTTCAGAGCTCAAGGTCATTACCGCGACCACGGATTTGGCGGCTCTGGCCAAGGAGGTCGGAGGTGACCGCATCGACGTTGAATCCATCGCGCGTGGCTACCAGGACCCACATTTTGTTGAGGCCAAGCCAAGCTTTTTGTTGAAATTGCGCAAAGCAGACTTACTCATACTGGTCGGGCTAGATTTGGAAATTGGCTGGCTGCCCCCGTTGATTACCCAGTCCGGAAACCCGAAGATTCAGGTGGGAGCAGCCGGCTATCTCGACGCTTCCCAATTCGCGGAGATCCTGGAGAAGCCGACCGGCGTAGTTACGCGGGCGATGGGCGACGTTCACCCTCAGGGCAATCCGCATTACTGGCTTGACCCGGAGAACGGTCGCCGCATGGCACGCGGGATTCAGATGAAACTCGTTGAGATGCGGCCTCAAGACTCGGCTTACTTCGAGCAACGGTTCCAGGATTTCGACAAACGTCTCACCGCCGCGGAGAAAACCTGGGACGAAGAGATGAAACCTTTCCACGGCCGCAAAGTAGTGAGCTATCACAAATCGTGGCCCAACTTTGCCAGGCACTTTCAGTTGGATGTGGTGGGCTACGTTGAGCCACGGCCGGGCATCCCCCCCAGCCCGGGCCACACCATCGAGCTCATCGGCATGATGAAGCGAGACAACGTGAAATTAGTGATGGTCGAGCCCTACTTTGACATGAAGACGCCGAACAGTATTGGCGCGGCGACTGGAGCGCAGGTGATCGTCTTGCTGCCTTCGGTGGGCGGCGAGAAAGAAGTCCCGGATTATTTCAAGCTTTTCGATTACGATATTGCCTTGCTGACGAAGGCGTTTAAGGCCGCTCAATAGGCACTTCGAGGAGGTTCGATGGAAGTTCTTCCATTCTTGCTCATGCCTTTCCTGGCTAGCTTGATCCTGACGGGAATCCACGCCTATCTGGGCGTCCACGTGGTCGAGCGCGGCGTGATTTTTGTGGATCTCGCTCTGGCTCAGATCGCCGCCCTCGGTGCGACGGTCGCCATCCTGATGGGGATCGATCCACATGGAGGTAAAACTTATTGGATCAGCCTGGCGTTTACGTTCCTCGGCGCCGCCATTTTTTCTCTCATTCGATTGCGCCACGCGCGCATCCCACAGGAAGCCATCATTGGCATCGCCTACGCAGTGGCTTCCGCCACCGCCATCCTGGCCATGAGCAAGGCCACGGGCGAGACCGAGCACCTGAAGGACATGCTGGTGGGCAACATCCTGGCCGTCTCAGGCCCGGAGGTCGGAAAGACAGCCCTGCTTTATGGCGCAATAGGCTTGTTCCATTTTATTTTCCGCAAGCAGTTCCTGCTGATATCAACCAATCCCAGGGAGGCGGAGGCTCGGGGAATGTCCACCCGCTTCTGGGATTTCCTCTTCTATGCTTCTTTCGGTTTCGTGGTTACGTCGTCGGTGGCCATCGCCGGCGTACTGCTGGTTTTTTGCTACCTGATCGTTCCGTCAGTCGGGGCCATGCTATTTGCAGAGCGGATTGGCCGGCGCCTGGCGATCGGCTGGACGATGGGAACGTTGGTTTCCGCGCTGGGTGTTTATTTTTCAGTGGCCTTGGACCTGCCCACCGGCGCCACTATTGTGTGTACTTTTGGCGGCGTTCTGGTGCTGATGTTTATCCTTCACTTTATCCTGCACCGGCGCGAACCCGTGCTGAACGAGGAGAGCGCCATTCCGGATACTGCTGGAGGGGCACGCAGGTAATCCAGGGTGAGAAACTTTTCGACGTGGTCGTGCGCATGCAGCCGAAATTCCGCTCCAACGCGCAAGAAATCTCCAACCTCTTGGTGGCCACGCCTGCCGGACAACAGATTCCTCTCAGCCAGCTCGTGGACATCAAGCAGGGCAACGGACCGTCTCTTATTTATCGCGAAAACAATTCGCGCTATATCGGGATTCAGTACAGCATCATGGGCCGGGACTTGGCGCGGGCTGGACAAGACGGTGGGTGAGTTCGGCGCTGATTGCAGCGTAGACCTTTGTGCCGTCGAGGAGCTGGTGGGGTTTGAACATGCGCAGATGGCGTGTCCCGCAAGGCGCGATAAGGAAGTTGGGCGATGGCAGTCGACTAAAAAGGTGGACCCCGCTCACAGGTTCAGTCGCGGGCTCAATCATTCTCGTTTTGTTGGGCGGCTGCGGCGGGGGTCAAATCCAACAGCAGCCTCCGCCTGTCCATGGTGTTTTGGCAAGCATCATCGTAACGCCCCTCACCAGTCCTGTAGAAACCGGAGACATGATCCAGTTGAGCGCCACGGGCGTCGACGCATACGGAAGCCCCGTTTCCGTCACTTCATTCACTTGGGCATCATCGGACGCAAGCGTCGCCATGGTGACTGCTGATGCATTTCTGGCCGCTCTCGCGCCTGGCACGGCATTGATCTCCGCCAAGAGTGGGAAGATTACTGGGTCGATGCCCATCACCGTGAACGCGGGGGTCACGTTTTCCATTGGTGCCGAGGAGACAGTGTTCAGGCACAGCACCGACCGTTGCGAAGACCTCGACCTTCCCGACGTTCCTGCCCATGCGGCTCGCCTCACCGATGGCACACTGGTGCTCATGGCGGCTGATGCGCCTCGAAACTACTCCATGTTCGGAGCGGACTTCTCCTCGTTGCACCGCGGTTGCGCCGCGCCGGCGCTGGTTTCCGACGACAACCTCTATGCGGACAGTTATGACAACCAGGAATGGATTCACTCCATCTATGGCGAAGGCGGCGTCATCCACGCTCTGATCACCAACGAGTACCATGATCCCTTTGCCCCCAATTGCTCGCCGGGTTACACCGGCCCGGGCAACCCGTGCTGGTACAACTCGATTACTTACGCTTTCTCGACGGATGGCGGCCACACGTTTAATCACGCAACTCCCCCCGCACAGGTCATTGCGCCGCCGTTCCAGATTTGGGACCCACAGGGTACGCCGCCGCCTTACGGCTACTTTATGCCCTCCAACATTTTGCTCGCGCCCGACGGCTTTCATTATTCGCTCTTTCTTGCTGGTGACCGGACGGGCAGCACAACGAGATTGTGCCTGATGCGCACACAAACCTTGGACGATCCGACGAGCTGGCGGGCGTGGGACGGCGCGGGATTCAATCTGCAAATGGCCAACCCTTATACGGGACCGGCGCCCGCCATGTGCGCCGCCGTGGCACTCCCTCCAGACGTGGTCCCGCAGCCCACCCTGACGTACAACACATATCTCGGGAAATATGTGGTGATCGGGGGCTCACTAGTAGGTGGTCCCGCCGATCCCGTATGCGGCTTCTTTTACTCGCTTTCTTCCGACTTGATTAACTGGACGCGGTTGCGCCTGGTGCGCTCGGCGCACGTCCCCTGGTCTCCACAGTGTTTCCCGCCCGGGACCGTGGGCGCCACTTTCCCCTCTTTCATCGACCACGACGACACCACTGCGAACTTCGAGAGGCCGGGACGAACTCCCTACCTTTATTACACGCGCTTCAACGATCAGTCTTTGGATCGCGACCTGGTGCGTGTTCCCGTGACTATCACCGCACATTAATTGGCTGAAAGCCGTAAACATGACAGGCGCAACTTGGAGTGAGGCACCTTGTTGGCGCTTTCAGCGCCGCTAGCTGGCTTGCGGTCCGGGCGGCATCGATGCGCGCGGCATCAGCAAGCGTAGCGCCGTGTAAATTACTGGTCCGTCAGCCGACGGACCAGGTTGCGGGATCCATTCCTTAATGTCCGCTAAATCTTCGTGAGCGTGGGTTTGATCGGATCGAGGGTTAGCCTGAACAAACGATATTACGTGTCACGAGATCTGCAGGGCGTGGACGCTTTCCCCGCCGGGCCTGCACGTCTGGACCAACATGAGAAGTTCGCCCTTCGGTTGCGGAATCGGATCGCCGAATTATCCCGCCGTGCCGATCAACAATGGAATGGCTTCGTTGGCGTGAGCGAGGAATCATTCCTTTGTCGCCACGGCGCCACATTGGCCGTGGACTTGTAGCGAAGGACCCGTGGTTCGGCCCTGCGCCTCTTCCACACCTTTTCTGTACACGTCCGGAATAAGAAACGCCAAACCAAGAAAAGAAATGGAAAAACCGCAACACCGGAGGGCGTGTATTGCGTTACATTTTGTTTCGGGCGCTGGCGCAAATGAAAAATTTCCAATCGAAAATCGGCAATCGAAAGGCGGCAGCTTCGGTATCGCAATCCAAGGCGCCTCGCGGCGCGCTCTCCGAAATTGATTTTTACAAGACAAGTTGGATAGAATCGAAGTCGGGCCAACAATTCATTTTTCGGGCATTTCGCAAAAGGAGAAAGACAACTTGATCATTCGTTTTTCGAGGAGACTCGGGATTTTTTCCGGCGCGATTCTGTGCGTCGTATCCGTCTTATTATTCGCGCAAACCAAACCCGCTTCCTCGCCTGCCAGGGGAGCTGCCCATGCGGGCGCAAAGTCCGGCGCCGCAGCCCCGTCGGGCGAAAAGATCATTCAGTTCGTTCGGGCAAAATACGGTGTAGCCGACACGATGAGCATCATCTTCGCCCCCTACCGCGATTCGGCGGCCCCGGGATTTCTGGATTCCACGATCTCCGTCGACGACGGCCAAAACACAAAAACCTCCAAGCGTTCCTCGGAGATCAGCGTCTCCAAGGATGGCCACTACTTGGTGATGAGCCGGGTGCCTTCGACCGGGCCGGGCGCAAGCAGTTTCTTCCCCTTGAAGGGTGCCGCAAAAGAGTACATTGGCCGCGAGGTCCATGAGGCTTTTCACCTTCCTCCCACCATGACGGAAACGGTGGGGCCGCCCCAAGCATCCCCGATCCCGAACTTCATTAAGACCACGGTCACCGTGGATACTGGCAAACAGAAATCGCCGGTCGAAACCTTCGTAACCAAAGACCACCGCTTCGTCGTGATTGGCGACATATTCGACCTGAGCATTGACCCCAAGCGTGAGGCGATGCGGACTCTGATTCTCCAGAACCAGCCCGAGACGGGAGCCCGGAACGCCCCCGTGACCATTGTGGAATTCGCCGACCTGGAATGCCCCACTTGCTCGCGCGCCCACGACTTCCTTGAGACCACACTTCTCCCCAAATATCAAGGCAAGGTCAGGGTGGTGTTCAAGGAATTCCCCCTGCAAGTGCACGAATGGGCGATGCCGGCGGCGATCGCAAACCAGTGCGCCTATCGGATTGATCCGTCCCATTACCTTCCCTATCGAACTTCTATTTTCCAACACCAGGCTGGATTCGAGGCCATCAAAACCAATCCCTCCGCGGTTCGGGATATGTTGATGGATTTTGGGCAGCAGGTGGGCATTGACAAGGTGCAACTCGAGGGCTGCTACGACTCCAAGGCCTCGCTCCCCCGCATTGAAGCCAACATGAAAGAGGCTGCGGCCCTGAACGTCAACATGACTCCCACTTTTTTCATCAACGGAAGGATTATGGTCGGCCTGGTTCCCGGGGTTTTCACGCAGGCCGTGGATGAGGCTATCGCGGACGCCGGGAAGAAAAAATAGACCTCCGCGCGCGCGGGATGAGATTCTCTAAAGAAGATTCGGTCCCTACATTCGGGACGCCGCGATGGGCAATCCTGCCGCCCGGCGAAGGCGGGGTAGCAGAATCAGGACCGCGAGGAAATAAATCAGGCAAATTGCTCCGGCCATGGACAAGGCGAAGCGCGTGCCCAGCGACTGTGCTACCGCGCCCGCCTCCAGACTTCCGAACGGAAGCAATCCCGACATCGCCATAAAAAACACACTCATGACGCGCCCCCGCAATTCAGGTGGGCTGCTCATCTGCAACGTCATGTTGGTGAGGGTGAGCGAGCCCACCATGGTCGCACCCAACACGATCAACAGAAAAAACGCCCACCAGAAATTATGCGCCCTGGACATCAGTATGAGGGCCAGCGAGAATATCGATGCACTCGCCAGAATGTACGTCCCGCGCCGCTGCTCAGCTTTGCTGCGCACCGCCAGAATCAGCGCGGAGATTACGGCGCCTACTCCCGCCCCGGCCATCAAGTAGCCCAACCCTGAGGCGCCCACCAAAATCAGGTCGCGCGCGTAAACCGGCATCAGCACAATGAAAGGGAGTCCCAGAAAACTTAACATTGAAGGCACGGTGAGCAGAAGCATCAAGAGAGGATTCGCGCGATAGTAGCGAAGCCCAATCAGAACCGATTCCCAAATCGAAGGTCCGCCTTCGATCTTGCGCGGCGGGATCACGATCACCACAAGCGCAATGATGAGGGCGAGGAAACTGAAGGAATTCAAGTAGAAGCAGGCGGCTGCGCCCAACGACCCCAGGGTCAAACCAGCGAGCGTCGGCCCGATGGCCCTCGACATGTTGAACTGTGCGGAATTCAACGCCACCGCGTTCACCAGGTCCTCACGCTTGACGAGGTCGGGATAGAGGGACTGGTATGGCGGGTAGTTCAGAGCGGAGGCCGTGCCGGCAAGAAAGCTGATCACCAGAATTTCCCAAACCTTGATTTGTTCAATCGAAGTCAGCACGCCGAGGAGTAGGGCCAGGATCATCATGGCCGACTGGGCCCACACCATCAGCCTGCGCCGGCTGAGGCGATCGGCGATTGCTCCGCCGGGGAGCGCGAACAGGAACGAGGGGACCTGGCTCAGAAAACCGTTCAGGCCCAGGAGGAACGGTGAATTGGTTTTAACCAGAATCACCCAGCCAAGGGCGATGTTCTGCATCCACGTGCCGATGTTGGAAAGAAAATTTCCTGTCCAGAAAAGCGCAAAGTCGCGCGTGCGCAGTGACCGGAACATCAGGGCGAAGCGCCCTCGTTCGGGGACAGGCTCCACGAGGGTCGCGCTCATCACATTGGGTTCGTCTGCTCCCATATCGAAGTGGCGGCGGGAGCCGCAATCTTTCATTTTACTATAGCGGCGAAGGCGCTCGGCCCGCGAAGGAGCGTTGCTTGTTTCACTATAGATTTGCTCTGAGTTTAATGCAGAGCAGGCGCAATGGGTGGAATGAGCAAATGGCCCGGGCGCGTTTCGAATTCGCGTAAATATTTTTGGTGCTCGGCGTCGTCAGGGTAATGCACAGGAGAACTGTAAGGGTATTGCCGCATGTCGCGGAACGGCATGGGCCCCACGACCTTCGAGTATGCCGTGTTGGGCTCGCCATCCTTGGCGTACCCCGCAGTATACAAGAAGAAATCGCGTTTCCAGCCGGGCTTCACCGGCGGAAGCCCGCGGCCGTCGTATTGCACTGTGATTTCATCGCCCACCGACATCACTACCATCCGGTCGTCCGGCGAATCAAGGAGGGTCTCCACACTCCCGTAGCGAGTGTAGTGGCCGCTCATCGGATTCCAGGGGGCCTCAGCCATTAGCTTGGTGTACTCAAAATAATCGGGCGTGATGTGGTCGGGGTCGCTCACCGGCGTCGAGAAGCCTCGATAGTGAAGATCGGCAGTGACCAGCGGCAGCTCGACGGGAGTGGCCGCGGGAGCTTCCTGCGTCGAGAAAAATATCTGGTCCCAATAAACGCAAAGGTTGGTGACGATGCGCACGTGATGGTCGCGCGAAATAAATTTCCCTGTCAAATCGACGCGCATGGTGCGATTCGTCCCGCTGGGCAAGCCCATGTCTGGCACAACAGTCACCCAATTACCTTTCGTGTCGCGAACCTGAAGGTAGGGCATAACCATCTGGAGTTTCGAATTCGTCATCAGGGCGCGCGAGGCGTTGGAGTCAGTCCAGAAGACCCAACCCTTCAACCACAACGAGACGGGCGCGTCCTGCGGCATTTCGCCCAGATCGAGCGTGAGAGAATGAGTATCCGCCAAGCCTAGAATCCGGTTGCGGCGGAAGCCCGTGGGATATTGTCCGTCCGCCTTCAGGATCTCCGGCAGCACGCTGCGCCCCGCATCGTCAACCGCCGAGACTGGGGGATGCTCGCCGCCCACCGTGTACAGTGCCGGTGTCACGGGAGCCGAAGTCGCAATCTCGTTGGAGTAGACTTCTTGCGTCGCGGGATGGTCAATGGCCACCAAGCGAAGCTGGTCAACAAAATCCGCCTCGCGCATCTCGTCGGTCACTTGAAACGTGTAGATACCATTTTGGTCGTGCAAGTTTTCGGGCAGCTGGACAAACTCGTGGGGATTGGGTACAGACCACGACCCGTCAGGCGCCAACTCGCCAATCGGCGCCATGCCCAGGATGTCTGTAAAGAACACAAAGCGCGATCCGTCCCAAACGTAAAGGAACGGGCAGGAACTCGAGAGGCGTTCCGACTCACGGACTTCGAGAGGCTTATTAGTGGCGACGCTGATGGAATTTTGAATCACCTGGTTGGGCCAGGTCACCCGCACCACGTCCAGCTTGGAGAGATTCCCCGCGTAAATTTTCACCGAGCCGCCGGTGCCCATCACTTTTTCGTAAAAGTTTCCTGCCTTTAACTCAACGATCGTCCCCACGCCCTGCAAGTTGCTTTTCATGCCGGTCAATTTCACTTCCAACCAGCGCGACGGCGGGCCTTCTTTTTCAAAGGCCTTAAATTTTCCTGATCGGCGCGCCATTGTGAGCAGGTCGAGCTTTCCCGGGCTGCTGAGCCATGCGGGAACTAGAGACGCGAGACCATCTACCATGGAATCCTTCGATCCCACGCCCTGAATATCCACTTGGACATCTTCAAATTGCCCGCCGCGATTGGCCATAAGGTGCCACTTACCTTCAGAGTCCACAGCCAGCAGGTCCGCGAAACCGCTGCCATTCACATCCACCACGGTTCCACGGAAATTTGAGGCCGGACCCGCCAGATTGAGTGGCGGCAGATTCCGCATGCTCTCGAACCTGGCATTTCCCCGATTGAGCAGGACCGAATAAGTGTCGTTCCCCCACAGCACGAGGTCGAAGTTGCCATCGTGGTTGAAGTCGGCTACCTGCGCGTCAACCGCCTTGATTTGGGAAAGGGCCGCACCGGCCTCTGCCGTGCGATCCACGAACTTATCTTCGCCCTGATTGATAAAGAGCATCGGAGAATCATCGTCACGGAAGAAAAGCAGGTCCGCGTAACCATCATTGTTGAAGTCGGCAAAGACCGCGCCCCGCATGCGTCCTTTAGCCGCACTGAGGCCAGCGGCTTCGGTGATGTCGGTGAAAACTCCGTCGGCGTTGTTGCGATAGAAATGGCTCACAGGCCCTGAGGAATTCTCAGGGGAGACGGCGGAAGCGCTGTCTTGCCTCGGAGTCATGTCCCCCCAGGCCGTGACCACCAAGTCGAGAAACCCATCATCGTCGGCATCAAACAGCACCGCGCGCGTATCGAGCTCGGAGGGTTTCCCCTTCAACCCCGCTTTCTCCGTCACGTCGGTGAAAGTCCCGTTTCCGTTGTTGTGATAGAGCGTCACTCCGCCGAGGCCCACAACGAACAGGCTGGGATGGCCGCTGTTGTCGTAGTCCGCAAATGTGGCGGAAAGGCTGGACCCATGGCCGGCCACTCCGGCCTTCTCCGTCACATCACTGAAGGTTCCGTCGCCGTTGTTATGGAAGAGATGGTTACCGCTCACCGGCGAAACAACGTAGAGGTCGGTGCGGCCGTCGCCATCAAAATCTCCGGTGGCAATTGATCCGCCTGGGGCCCCTTCGGACCCGGCTGCAAATAATGGGTTGGGCGGCGTATTGCCTTTCAAAAGATCAATCCCCAGCTTGGAGGTGATCTCGGCGAACGACACTTTCCCAAGTGGTGTCTTCTGCGCGGCCATCGTCACCGGGGCGGCTGGCACCAGGACCGCGCCATACTTGCCCCCCTCCAGTGCCGCAGTTTGCACCGATACGCTGGGGACTTTGTCTTTCATCTTGGCGTGCATCTCGAGGTACTTTTGCGCCTCGGGGGTCCGCTTCAGACGAAACAGCGCGGTGGACATCCGGAACAGCCCGGCCACATAAAAGTTCTGGCCGCGGCCAAAGCCCATATCGAGCAAATGCTGGTAGGCGCCCATGGCGTCCGGCAGTTTGCCCTCGCTGAAGTACACGACGCCCAGGTTCAGCCACGCGGAGGGTTCGCGCGGGTCAGCTTCAATCACACGCTTGAGCGCCACCTCGGCGTCGGGATAGCGCGACTCTCGCTTGAAGAGAATGCCCAGGTTGTAATCGATAGCCACCAGCTTGGGGTCCATCTGCTTGGCGGTGGTCATTTCGCCCAGCGCCTCGTCCAGCTTGTCCGCCTGCATCAGGCCGAGGGCGAGGTCCATGTGATCGGTGGCCAGCGCCTGCCCTGAGGCGATCACTTTTTGGAATTGGGTGACCGACTCCGGATATTTGCCCTGCTCGTAATAGGCCTTGCCGATGTTGCGAAGTGTTTGGAGTGCTGCCGACCTTGGGCCGGGAGTGCTCGTTGCAGACTTCGATGTCCCCGCTTTTTTCGTCGTCTTCGGAGGGGCGGGAGTTTGTGCCGCCTGCACGGCGCGCCGGTGCCATATCAAACACGAAGTAAGAGTAGCGAGGAGAAATAAAGTGCCAGCGAGCAGAGCGCGGCGGGATCGGATGGGTTTGCTTATCATGTATCGGGCCATGAACCGGGTCGGTCGATTCAACTCATGAAATTCAAGAAATTATTATATATCGCCCCCGTGAATTAAGGAGAAAAAGTGGCTGGTACCGCATGCTGGGAGTGCGTTGAGGACGTGAGTTGGGAATGCCATACGGTTTATCACGCCGCCCGGGTCAGCGGGCCGTCCAGCCGCCATCGATGAGAATGGTGTGCCCGGTAATCAGAGAGGCTGCGGGCGAGGCCAAAAACACCACGGCGCCGGCGACCTCCATGGGTTCTCCGATGCGGTGCAGCCCCGCGATGCGCTCGATTACGTCGGCACGGAAGGCCGGGTCCGCCAGGGCTTCGTCGGTGCCAGGCGTTTTGATGAAGGTTGGGGCCACGGCGTTCACCGTTATATTGTGCTTCCCCCACTCAACCGCTAGACATTTGGTCAGGTGCGAAATGCCCGCCTTGGTCATGCAATAAATCGATTCCATGGGCAGCGCAACAAAGCCGGCCTGCGAGCTCATGTTGATAATGCGGCCGTAGCCTTGGCGCATCATCAGCTTGCCCGCGGCCTGGCTGGCAAAGAAGGTGCCCTTCAGATTTAGGGAGACTGTCTGATCAAATTCACTTTCGGGCACGTTTTGGGCGAGATTGGTGAACCCGCCACCGGCATTATTCACGAGAATATCGAGCCGCCCGAATTTCGCGACTGTGTCCTCGACAGCTTGGGAGACTTGGGCAAGGCTGGTGACGTCCATCTGCAGAGGAAGGGCGCGCCGGCCCTGCTTTTCGATTTCCTGCGCCAAATCGCCTCCGGTCCTCACGTCGCGTAGACCGAGAGCAACGTCAGCGCCGGCGTGCGCCAGTGCAAGCGCAATCGCGCGCCCCAGTCCGCGTGCCGCGCCCGTCACCAGAGCCACTTGGCCGGTGAGATCAAAGCTGGGAAATTCATTTTGCATGGCCTTCAAACTCCTTTGGTTCCACGGCTCAAATGACCGTGCTCAATGATGGAGTCAAAACAAAGCGAAAGGGGAAATCATATCCCAAGTGGCAACCGACCGGGCCTTGAATGTAAAAGGCCTGTCTGGCCGCCCGTCCGCGACTCTCATCGCAAGGGTGGATGGTGCAAAAAGTCAGGGGATTTTGTCGAGCGAGACGTCCAATGTGATGTTCCCGCCCGGGCTCAATGTCATGATCCGTTGCCACGCCTTGAAGCCCGCTTTCTCAATGGTGACAGAATGATCACCGGAAGCAATCCGCACCGTAGAGGGAGTTGTACCGAGAAATTTGCCATCCACTGAAATGTCGGAATGATCGGGGGTGGAGGTGACCACGACACTTGAAATATCGCCGGGCGATACAGGTGTTACCGGGTCGCTCGAGGTCTGGGAAGCAGCGGCCGGCGAATTATTGGCCAAAGAAATCTCGTGATTGCCGTTGATGTAGGCAAGAATGTGAGTGCCTTGTGGAATCTCCAGGTCTTTACCTCTTCCCAGCACGTGCAAGGGGGAGGGCATCACCGATCTTTTGCTCTTCCCTTTGCGTTCCGATTGCGCTCGCACACTGAGGTCGGTTCCGTCAGGCGCCCTGACAAAGTCAACCGAGAATACAAGCTTTCCCCCTTGCCCCATCCTTTTCCGGTGTTGAACTGCGACCACATGGCCGCTCGCCATTGAGCCCCGTGGGATCACGACCGTTCCGCGCACTCTGACATCCTCTGCCACCTCGAAATGCACGGTGTCGTCCACTTCGCTGGTTGCCGAATTTAGGCGATCCATTACTGTGAGTCGAATGGGTGTGGAGTCCGGAATTTTGATGGTGGCGGGCTGAGTGGCGAATGCTGCGGCAACCTGAACCAGAAGGGCAAGCTGGGTGAATCCTGAAACCGTATTCCGAAAACTCGCGTACTGCATGATACAGCTTTCTACTGTTCCCCGGTCCCGGGAACAATATTAATTCACTCTATATCTGATGCTGGCAAGAGTCAAATCAAAGTGGGGCGGTGATCTGCCGAAAGTCCAAGATCACTCCAAGGCGCTATTTGTACCTCGCCCCTTCTTCGGGTTGATTGAGGAGTGTCAGAGCGACCGCAATTTTCCTTTTAACTTCGACGCTCTTGGAATTGAGCAGGCAAGCCTTCTTGTAAGCGGCGAGGGTCTCTTCTAAATGGCCCTGTTGGTAAGCAAGATCCCCCTTGAGGAGGAGTGAACTGAAAGTTTCCGGTTGGTCCGGTTGAGATGGCTAAACACTTCATGTTTGTGAGTCGCTTGCTGTGGATAAAGCTTCCCTGCACAAGAGCGATTGTCCGCATCGCGCTCATCACGTTAATGTGATTTGATGGCGTCTTTTAGGTGCTTAGCGCAAGCTTCTGCCGAGGTCTGTTTCCCGTGCGCTGAATTTTCTTTGTGAACAGCGTAGGCGAACACTACCTCTCCTGTCTTTGCATTGGCCACATTGATGCTGGCCTCTTCCTTAGAATGCCAGCTTCCCATGATGATCTTCTTCGCGGTGCTGGCCTTTTGGCTTTCAGATTCGCCGGAGATAATAAAGTCTGCGCTGTCCTTATCCTCAACGATTTGCAGAGGAACTTGTTTCTTCTGCATAGCTGCTTTCAGATAGGTCTCGAAGCCATTCATCGGCGAGATAAACACCTTGGAGCCGGCCGGAATTGTGGGTACCTCGGAGGGCTTCGCAGTTGCAATAAGGACAAACACAGATAGGCAAGCCCCTAAAATAGAGAGTTCCTTCCTCGCGATCATTGTGGCCTCCTCCTTGGAAAGCTCGACAGTTGTATGGGTGTGCCCGGGCTAACTCAGTGGTTGTGACCCAAGCCTCTTCAACACGCTTGATTGTGCAAACTATTCGCTGTTTATCTTTTCTCGGAGGTGTTTGGCACAAGCCTCACCAGCGCTTTGTTTCCCGCGAACAGAGTTCCGCTTATGAACCGAGTAAGCGAACACTACTTCACCGTCCTTCAGGTCGACAACCTGGATACTGGCTTCTTCTCGTGAGGCTGTAGATCCGATGAACAACATTTTTGCCCAATTGGCTTTCTCGCTGTCGGACACGCCAGAAATCTCGTAATCGGCCTTTGACCGGTCGTTGACTATCACGACCGGCACTTTCTTCTTCATAATGCCTGCAGTGATATAGTTTTCAAAGCCGCCGGGAATGGCTGCTATGAAGATCTTGGATCCTGCCGGGATAGGCTTTGCCTTGGGGTTGAAATATGTTCTCTCTTCTTGGGAGAAGCCGGAAGCCGCTGCCAGCAGGAGCGCTACGATTACATTTCCAGTGCTCACTTTTCTGGAACTAGTCATTGGGAAACCCCCTTTGAACGGGCACGCTGACCTGAATTTAAGTTTACTGATACCATATCATTCCTGCTGAGTCAAGCTGGTGGTGTAAATGTTGTCCGCACCAAATTGAATGGCGGTGTATGGAGCGAATGGTCCAGCCATTGAGGACTGTTTCTCCTTGTCAGTCCTGAAGAGAAGTTCCAGAATAGACGGTTCAATCTTACGGCTATCGGATCTTTCATGCGGGGCATCATGAAACAAATCTTCGTTTTCATCGCGTTGTGCGGCGCCGGGTTGGTTGTGGCTTCGCGGGCCACACTGCAAGCGGAGAATTCGGCATCACGACCTCAGCAGGAGATTGCGGTGACGTTCGACGACTTGCCGCTCAACGGCCGGGACGTCGGACTTGCCAGCCTACAACAAATGACCGACAAGCTGACCACCAGCATTCAGTCGCACCAGATTCCGGCGGTCGCGTTCGTCAATGAGAAAAAACTCCTGACGCCGGGTGAGATTGACGCGCGCACCGCCTTGCTGGCTCAGTGGCTGCAGCGCGGCATAGAGCTTGGCAACCACACGTTCTCCCATCCGTCTTTCCAAACCACTCCCATCGAAGATTTTGAAGACGATGTGGTGCGGGGTGAAAACGTAACCCGTATACTGCTCGCCCAGCGCGGCATGAAACTTCGCTACTTCCGTTTCCCCTTTCTGCACACTGGCCCCTCGTTGGAGATCAAGAGAGAGTTTGAGGATTTCCTGGCACGCCACCATTACACCAACGCCCCTGTGACCATCGAAAATTCCGACTGGATGTTCTCAGCCCTTTATACCAAGGCTAAACTTGGGGGCGATCAGGAAACGGCAGACCGGATCGCGGTGGCATATCTTACCTACACGAAAAAACAATTCGACTTTTTTGAAAAATTCTCGGTGGAAGTCTTGGGCTACGAGCCGCCGCAGGTTTTGTTGCTGCACGCAAATTGGCTCAATGCCGACCATTTTGATGAAGTGGCCGGGCTGTTAGGGAAACGCGGCTATCGATTCATCACCCTCGAACAGGCCCTCGCGGACAAGGCTTACAGCCTGCCGGACAATTATGCCGGCCCTATGGGAGTATCCTGGATCGAGCGCTGGGCGTTCAGCAAGGGCATGGAGATGCGCGTGAAAGACGAGCCGGATCCGCCGGAATTCATATTGAAGGCGTACAAGGCGGAAACGCAAAGCCGGTGACAAGGATGATTCTTTTAACCGGCGCCACCGGCTATCTCGGATCGCAAATCGCGCGCGAGATGATTGCGCGGAAAATGGAGTTTCGCGTCTATGTTCGCGAGCCGCGCCGCCTCGAATTTAATCCCGGCGAGGCGCCGTGCGAAATTTCCGTGGGCGATCTGGATGGCCCTCACAGTCTCGCGGATGCCATGCGCGGCGTGACCCAGGTGATTCACACCGCGGGGCTGGTGAAAATGTGGGTGCGTGACCCGCGGGATTTCCGGCGAATCAATGTGGACGGGCTGCAGAATCTCCTGCGCGCCGCGGCCAACGCGGGCGTTCAACGCGTGGTCTATACGTCGTCGTTCAACGCCATGGGACCCTCAGCCGACCCAGGCGCCGCGGAAGGCCTTCGGCATGCCGGATCTTATTCCAATAAATACGAAGAGACCAAAGCGCAGGCCCTGCAATGGCTGCGCGAAGATGGGTATCGCCAATTTCCGGTCATCACGCTTTTTCCCGGAGTTATTTACGGCCCAGGGCCGGTGACGGATGGAAATTTTGTTGGGCTAATGATCCAGCAATTCTTGGAAGGAAAATCATCGCGGCTACTAGGGTCGGGAGAACAACGCTGGAGTTTTGCCTACATTGAGGACATCGTCCAAGCCCATCTTGCAGCGCTCGAAAGAGGCAAGCTGGGCGATGAGTACATTCTGGGCGGAGACAATCGATCACTCAACGACCTCTTCCGAATTTTGAGGGAACAATCAGGGGTTAAAACGCCGGTCAGGCATTCGACTTTTGTTTTGGCAAAACTCGCAGGCGCCGTCCAGCTTGCGCGCGCCAAACTCACTGGCCGGCCGCCCCAATTAACCCCTGGGCTGGTCGAGTTTTTTAAACGAGAATGGGTCTACTCAAGCTCCAAGGCCGTCAAAGAGCTGGGCTATCACATCACGCCGCTCGAGGAAGGTTTGCGAAGAACTCTGAGTCTTCGTTAAACCTGCGCCGCAATGAATCAATCCCCCAATCCTGCTCCAACCCGCCCTCTTTTCTCGGCGCGAAAGATTCTGCACATGGGAATGCTGATATTCGCGTTCTTGCTTCCCTTCATCTCCTGGGCTCAGGCCGCGGGTTGCGCCGTAATGTTGTGCGTTTTTAACTTCTTCATCCTCCCTCAACTCGACGTGGACTTGCGCAAGCGATCCACTGACCCAACCAGCGCGAGCGCGCGAGCCGGCGTCGTGATTTATCCCATCTCCGTTCTTGTTCTGATTTTGCTCTATCGGCACGATATGTACATCGTGGGCGCTGTGTGGGCCATCATCGCCCTTGGCGATGGCATTGCAAGCGTCACCGGAGAGGCGTTGCGCGGGGCCGCGCTTCCGTGGAACCGTAAAAAAACCTGGACGGGATTCCTGGGCTTCATCCTGGCTGGAACACTCGGTGCTTACGCCCTGGCGCGCTGGGTGGCGCCGGAAATCGAATCAAGCACCACGTTATGGGTGTGCGCCGCCACCGCACTGGTGGGCGCGGCGGTGGAAAGTTTGCCCATTCGCCTGGACGACAACATATCCGTCCCGCTCGTTTGTGGCGCGTTCATGTATGGCCTTCATTTCGTCGAGCCCCAGGCGTTTTGGAGCAACTGGCCTTTTATTCCAAAGAGATTCGCGCTCGCCGTGGCGGTCAACCTGGTTTTCGCCCTGTTTGCCCTGGCGATGAAATGGGTTGACCGGTCAGGGGCGGCGATGGGCTTTCTCCTGGGGGTCGCCATCTACCTGGGGTACGGCTACAAAAGTTTTCTGATTCTGCTGGCGTTTATTCTGTTGGGCTCAGTAGCCACTCGCATCGGTTATGCGAAGAAGGCGGCGCGAGGCATTGCCGAGCAGCGGGGTGGAGCACGAAGCTGGCGCGAAGCGCTGGCCAATTGCCTGGCCCCGGCATTCTTCGCCATCCTTTCGATCACCGCGTTTCCGCAGGCAGCTTTTCTCCTGGCAATGGTTGCTGCATTGGCGGAGGCGGCCGGCGATACGATTTCCAGCGAATTGGGTCAAGTGCTCACCGATCGCGTTTATCTCATCACCACTTTTCGGCGTGTCCCCACGGGAGTGGACGGCGGCGTGTCGCTGGCCGGGACTGTGTCGGGTTTCATCACCTCGGCCTTGATCGTTGGATTAGGTCTTGGGTTTGGCCTGTGTGGACCGCACCCCTGGGCTGGCGCGGGAATCGCGTTTGCCGCAGCTATCGCGGGCAACCTCCTTGATAGTCTGCTGGGAGCAACCGTCGAGCACGCCGGGCTGGTCACCAACGGCATCGTCAACCTTTCCGGAACAAGTTTTGCCGGCGCGCTTGCCCTGGCGCTCGCTTTGCGCATGCAGTAATATTGAGTTCGCCCCATTCGCCCGTTCACGTCAAATCCTCGCATTGTTACACTTCACAAACTGTCATCCCTTCTCTGGCAACCATATTCAAGTGCGATTATTCTTTCCCGTGTGAAAACGGAAGACGCAAGGAAAGAAGTACCAAGTGGTGATAAGCTTCGCTAGGTGATAATATCCGGAGAATCGCGAGG
>JBGPCF010000085.1:0-29150 GCA_041481635.1 Terriglobia bacterium
ACCGCTCCGGTCGACGCAATCCGCTTGACCGCGCGCTCCAGCGCCTCGCGATCCTGCCTTGTGGGCGGTTGCAACCAGTAGGCTGCATACGAACCGCCGGCGTGAATCGCTCCCAGCTTTCTCAATTTCAGCGCACCCGATCCGTTCCTGCCAAACAAGCCTTCTTCCGCGAGAGCGACTTGCGGCGCCACCTCTTTTTCGATCGGAACAAAGCCGTGATCCGAAAGAACGACAAAAGTCGCGCTCCGGCCAATAGCCTGCTGAACGCGCGCGATTTCTTCGTCTGTCCGTTCAAGCGCGGCCAGCGCCTGTGCTGACAAAGGACCAAAATGGTGAGCCTGATCATCATAGACAACCAGGTGGATCAGCAGCAGATCGGGACTGTGTTTCCGCCAAATATGGAGAGCCGCTTCGGTGCGCAACCAGTCGTGGGTGGAGTCCGGAGGTAGGTCGCCCAAGCCATTTTTAACTTCGTCAAACAATCCTGGAGTTGAGTTCAGCACCGCCGGTTCAAAATTCTGGTAGGGATCGGCCGCAGCGGGGTCCCAGATTTCGGGAATGTTGAAATCGATGTTGGCTCCGGCGCTGACCGGCCAGCCCACGGACGCCGTCTTCAATCCCGCGGCTCGTGCCGCGTCCCACAGCGTGGGAACTTTGAGCGCCCGCGCGAACCAATGCCACGGACGGGCCGGCGCGCTGGGGTCTCGCGAATCAAGGTGGCTGTAAACACCATGAACCCTGGGCGGGACGCCAGTCACCAACGTGGCGTGCGCCGGGTACGTGGTGGAGGGAAAAATACTTTCCACGGCCTCAGCGCTCGCCCCTGCCCTCACCAAACTTCTTATAGTGGGAATTCTCAGTCTGAACTCATCCGGCCGCCTGACGAGATCAGCGCGCAGCCCGTCCACCGAAAGGACCACCAACCGCCGCGCCACTTCCCGACCTTGCGCGGAGAACCGCTGATTTTTTCTGTGAGGCTTTTGGGCCGCCCGGCTCACTCGTCTCAAGAAACAACTCCTCGTCAATCGCAACGATCTCGATGGGACCTCTGGAGAGACACTTCATGATAGCAAATCGGAGGGTTGAAAAATCAGGTTTGTGATTGCGAGCTTAGTCGGTCGCTTACCGCGCCTCGATACGGACGGAGCCACCGCTGGTATGCATTCGCAGTTCGGCGCCGCCGGAGCCCAAAGACCCGTGCAGGTTGGAGCGGGATATGGTGCCTACCACAGTAATTGGCAGATCACTGGTCACGCCGCCTCCCGATGCGGAAGCGTCGAGAGTCAGGTTAACTTTCGGATCGATGGCGGCGCGCACGGAGCCACCCGAGGTCTCGAGTTCCCCGCCCTTCGCGTTGCCACGATCGAACCGCACTTCCACTGATCCCCCGGACGTCTTGGCAACCACCCGCCCACCAGCGTCTTCAATGTGGATGGACCCGCCGGACGTTTCCGCGTAAACGTCGCCATCAACTTTGGAAATGCGGATGGGCCCGCCACTCGTGTTACCGTGAAATGATCCGCTGAGCGATGCCACCTCAATGCTGCCGCCGGAGGTCTCCACCCGCGCGTTCCCCGTGACCTCGCGAAGGGAAATGGTGCCGCCGGAGGTTTCCGCGCGAAGTTCCCCCGTGAAATCGGAGACTTCGAGGGATCCGCCTGACGTTCTCAATGTGGAATCACCTTTGATGCTGTAAACCTTGATGCTCCCTCCGCCCGTTTTCGCTTCCAGTTGCGTCGAATTTGGAACCCGAACCTCGAAATGCAGCGAAAGGTTTTTTAGCCAATGGTCGTGGAAGGTTTTTCGCGCCGTCACCCGCACCTCTCCGGCGCTCGCCTCAAAGTCAAAATGAAACAAGCTTTCCAGGTCGTCGCGATTCGAGGTGATCACCACTTTGGCGCCCGATTCCTTGGTGCCCGTGATGCTCACGCTGCCCGAGTCTGCGTCAAGAACGAATCGGCCTCCCGGATCGAGTTTCAAGCTTTTCTCGATTTCCTTGTCACCCTTGGCCGGAACTGACGCGGCCACAAGCAGCGCAATGATTCCCAACAGCGATAAAACAACGCGGTTCTTCATCATGATCTCCTCCAACCAACAGCGTTCATACTTTAAAAACGATTGGCCACGCGGGTTTGTTCCTCCGTCGTAGCTCTCTGGATGTTTAGACGTCGGACTTTTCTCATGGTGAGCAGCCGAATCTCCTCGCTCCGACCTCCGACTCAATATTTAATCGGCCTCGCGATAAATGAAGACGCCGCCCATTCGCACTTTGACGTCAATATCCTGCTTGCCTTGCGCATTCCAAAACGAGATTTTTTGCCCCAGCCCGGCGCTGTCTTGCGACAAACCCTGAAGATCACTCTGCACATACCCCAACCAGGCGTGAGCGTACAAGGAACGCAGGTCGTACAAATGCGGGACGTCGATTTCCACATCGCCATAATTCACGCGCAATTGCACGTGGCCGGCGACGCCTTCGATGCGCACGTCCCCGTCCACACACTTCAACTTGAGGTTGGAATCGAACGGCATTTTGATGCGAAAGTTTACGGTCAGCTTGGATTCGTTGCGAAATGGCCGCCACACTTTTCGCGGAGGATAAAGGGTAGTCAAACGGACCTGTTTGTCCCCGCCTTCCAAGCGCACTTGAATCTGGTCATAGAGCGGTTTGGACTTTGCCTCAGTCCCGGCGCGCACTAATTTCTCCGCTTCGATTTCAACCCGCGGCTCGTCCCAACCTTCGATTCGGAGATCGCCCACGCGAGAATCAATCACCAGCGTGCCGCCAGAAAACAGACGCGCCGAATGGTGGGAGACTTGAGTGTATTCCTCGGCGGCCAGCGAGGGTGCGAAAAGGCCACAGAGAACAAACGCCAAGGTTAAAGGATAAAGGGTGAAGGATGACCAATGCCGTCGGCGCAACGTGCTCTCGTTTTCCTTCATCCCCCAACCTTTACCCATGCATCTGGACCACATTTTTCAAGATCACTGCAAGAACCAGCGCGTCTGGTGGGCGATTCTCAGCCCATCAATGATATCTACGAGATTGGAGCAGGTTTTGTTCTTGCTAAAATGGCAAGACAATCTTGCGCCCCCGACCCATTCTCCGCGCTGACATCGTTCTTTGGGCCTAGCCACTTCCCTGCATCCCACCGCTATTCTCGCACGGAAGACGAGAAATAGCAGGTCGTCAGGAGTGTGGAACGCTTTCCATGTGGGCTTTCCTGAGCTTATAATTCGCCTCATGGCTGATCCAAAACCAAAGTCGCAAATCTCGAGCGCCCTCGATGAGTTTCGGCGCTACAAATCGCTCGGTGACCGCGCCATGGGGCAGGTGACCGACGAGCAGCTCCGCGTGACAGTGGACCCGGAATCCAATTCCATCGCCATCATCGTCAAGCACCTTGCGGGAAACATGCGCTCGCGCTGGATGGACTTCCTCACCACGGACGGCGAAAAGCCAGACCGCAACCGCGAATCCGAATTTGAGGCGCCTCCGATCACGCGGGCCGAGTTGATGCAACTTTGGGAAGCCGGGTGGAACTATGTTTTCTCGGCGCTCGGGCCGCTCACTGACGCAGACCTGGCGCGGACAGTCTACATCCGCACCGAACCTTATACTGTCATCGAGGCCATCCACCGTCAAATCGCCCACTATGCCTATCACGTCGGACAGATCGTTTTCCTCGCCAAGCACTTCCAGTCTTCCAACTGGAAATCGTTGAGTATCCCGCGCGGCCGATCGGCGGAATTCAATACGAAGGTTTCCCGTGGCGAGGCGAGCCAAAAAAAGGTGTTCTAAATTTACGCGGGCGGTTAGGTCGGGTATACTCCCTTGGCCCGCTCCGGGGCCAAACCAATTGCGCGCAGGTTAAACCATGAAAAATGACGCCAACCGAACTTCCGGACTTCATTTGAACAGACGGTCATTCCTCACCGCCGCTGCTGCCGGCTCCGCTCTGCTCCCCTCACTGGGGATGGCGCAGCACGAACGCGATTGGAGTGGCCAGATTCCTCTTCGCTATCCGGACCCCGATGTAGTGGTGCTGGACAAGCGCTTTGCCAAATACAAGATCGGCAACGCCGCCATTGAACGCTTGGCCACGGGCTTGCGCTGGGCGGAAGGGCCGGCTTGGAGCGCCCAGGGACACTTTCTCGTCCTGAGCGACATCCCCAACAATCGCCAGATGCGCTGGCTGGAAGAGGATGGACACTTTAGCGTCATGCGCAGCCCCGCGGGGTACAGCAACGGAAATACTTTTGACTGGGAGGGCCGCCAACTTTCCTGCGAGCATGTCAACCGGCGCGTGGTCCGCTACGAGCACGATGGCGGCACCACGGTGCTCGCCGACAGGTGGCAAGGCAAACCGTTTAACGCACCCAACGATATCGTGGTGCATCCCGATGGCGGGATTTGGTTCACCGATCCGGGCTATGGCATTCTGGTGAATTACGAAGGGACGCTGGCCAAGCTGGAAATTAAAGAAGCCGTTTACCGCATTGATGGCAAGACCGGAAAAATCGACATGGTGACCGACGCGGAATACAAGGCCAACGGCCTGTGCTTCTCACCCGACTACAAGTTGCTTTATGTCTGCGACACAGGCGCCTCGCACTATCCCGATGCGGCGAAGGTGATCAGGGTGTACGACGTTGTGGATGGCACCCGCCTGCGCAACGGGCGCGTTTACATCTCCATGGAGCTGGCAGGCAAAGGCGCCGGACTGGCTGATGGCATTCGCGCCGACAAGGACGGCAATATCTGGGTGGGGGCCGGCTGGGTTGGCCCCGGCTATGACGGCGTGCACATTTTCACCCCCAGCGGCGAGCGGATTGGCATGATCCTGCTGCCCGAGATCTGCGCCAACCTCTGCTTTGGCGGGGCCAAACGCAACAGATTGTTTATGGCCGCGAGCCAGTCGGTCTACGCCCTTTACGTGGAAGCCCAGGGCGCACACATCGCGTAGCGCCGGCCCGCATAACCTAAAGCCACGTCCTATTCAGAAATTCAGCCTCGTGATTGGAATTCCGTGTGGTCTACCTCTTTTGCAGAACTCAACGGAGGGAACGAACAACGCATTGGCTCAATCCTTCGCGCGTTCGTGGGTGCGGCGGTCGGCCACACGGCGCTTTCGGCCCAGGGCGGCCAGCCCTTTTCCGGCTTTCACTTGCACGCGTTCGAGAGTGAGTAAGCGTGCCTGGCTGTTCACTGCGTCCGCGTTTCCCCACTTGCTGCTCCGGGTGTGCTGTCCATCGCTCTGGAGAAAATGCGCCTTCTTTTCGTCAGCCAAATAGAGGTCCAAGACTTCCTTTAAGCGGCGAACCAGCTTGGGATTCTCCACCGGAAAAGCGATCTCAACGCGGTTACTCAGGTTGCGGTGCATCAAATCCGCGCTGCCCAGATAAATCTCCTCCGCCCCGCCATTCCTGAAATAGAAGACCCGGCTGTACTCAAGGAAGCGGCCCACCACGCTTGTAACGCGGATATTGTCGCTGATGCCGGCGACCCCCGGCCGCAAGCAACACAGCCCGCGGACCAGCAAGTCAACCTTGACGCCCGCCTGCGAGGCCACATAAAGCAGCCGGATCATCTGCGGGTCTTCCAATGCGTTCATCTTGAAGATCAAATGACTCCGCTCGCCTTTTGCCTTCAGCGCAATTTCCCTCTGGACCAATTCCTCGAGCCGCTGCCTTAAATTGACAGGGGCCACCAGGAGTTTGCGAGGCTCTTCCTTCTTGGAATATCCCGTGAGGGTATTGAAGAAGTGCGTAGCATCGTCCGCGATTTTATCGTCGCAGGTCAAAAAGCCGAAATCGGTGTAAAGGCGCGCCGTCGTCGGATTGTAATTGCCCGTTCCCAGATGCACGTAGCGGCGGATGTTTTCACCTTCGCGGCGCACCACCAATGCAATTTTGGAGTGGACCTTGAATCCGACCAGCCCATACACCACGTGGACGCCTGCATCTTCCAGGGTCCGCGCCCATTCAATGTTGCTCTCCTCGTCGAAGCGGGCTTTCAATTCCACCAGCACGGCCACTTGCTTTCCCTTCTCGATCGCCTCCAGGAGCGCGGCCACAATCGGCGAGTTGTGGCCTACACGGTAAAGGGTCATCTTGATGGCCAGCACGTTGGGGTCGTGCGCGGCCTGGCGAAGGAATTCCACCACCGGTTGGAAAGACTCGAAGGGATGATGCAGCAGGATGTCTTCGCGGCGGATCAGGGCGAACATATCCTCTTCAGCATCGGGGCCCATGCTGGCGGGTACGACCGGGACAAAGGGTTTGTCTTTTAAATCGGGACGGTCCAGGGCGTAGAGTTCCATCAGCCTTCCCAGGCCGATGGAGCCCGCAATCCGGTAGACATCCTGGGGATCGATCTCGAGATTGTTGGTGAGAATTTCAAGAATCTTGTCTGACATGTTGGAGTCTACTTGCAAGCGAACCGCGGAGCTGAACCGCCGCTGCCGCACGGCCTCTTCCACCGACTCCAGCAGGTCGTCACTTTCCAACTCCTGGATGGCTACCTCAGCATCCCGCGTCGCCCGGAAGGGGTGTGCCTCCACGATTTCCGTGCCAGGGAATAAGTGATGGAGGTTGGCCAAGATCAATTGTTCAAGCAGAACAAATTTCGTTTGGGACGCGGCCGCACTGGAGGATTTCTCCTTCGTGGGTGCCGAGGGGACTGGAACGAGTCGAGGCAGCGTGTCTGGGACTTTGACGCGGGCAAAATTCTCCGTGCCTTGCTTGTCTCCCACCACCACGGCAAGGTTCAAGCTGCGACTCGAAATGTGCGGAAAAGGCCTGCCGGGGTCGGAAGCCAGCGGGGTGAGCACCGGAAATACGTGCTCGAGAAAAAACGCGTCCATGGGCGAGCGTTCTGCCGCGGTCAGAGACTCAAATTCCACAAGAAGGATTCCGGCTTTTTCCAAGGCGGGTCTTAGGGTGAGGCGCAGGAGGTCTTGAATCTTCTGCACCAGTTGCCGGACCTCTGCGCGAATGATGTCAAGTTGTTCCGCCGGGGTTCGCCCGTCGATGCCCACATCCTGGCACCCGCTCGCAATCTGTTTCTGCAAGCCAGCCACTCGCACCATGAAGAATTCGTCGAGGTTGGAGCTGAGAATGGCCAGGAACTTCACTCTCTCCAGGAGCGGATTCTCCGGGTCCTGTGCCTCCTCGAAGACCCTTCTTTGAAACTCCAGCAAGCTCAGTTCGCGGTTGATGTAAAGCTCAGGAGAATTAAGGTCCTGGGGCGCAGGCGAAATGGCCGCCTCAGGAGGCACGACAGAAGGACGCCGCTTGGACTGTGCTGTACTCAAATCCTGACCCGGATTCGTTGCCATGGGAACCACAATGGTACCTGATTCGATGTGCCTTCGCAATTCGACCTCCGAGCTTGTCATTCAGTTCTGGATATTGCCCTGGGGGGATGTGACAAGAGTTACATAGTAGGTTTGTTGGGGGAATTTCGGCGTTCCATGAAAGGAAGGCTGGGAGTGTGCCATGTCCTCGCCGTATCACCAAGAACCAAAGTTTCATTAGGGTGGGTTGGATATAATCAATCCGGCTCGCAACAGCGCAAATCGACGAGCGCGGCAGTGGAGGACGAATGGCTGAAGAAAAAAGTTTTCACATGACCCCAGAGGAGTTTCGGCGCCACGGCCGGGCTGTGGTGGATTGGATTGCCAATTACTACGCGCGCGTCGAGTCGTTTCCGGTGCTGGCGCAAGTGGAGCCGGGCAGCGTTCGAGCCTCGCTTCCTCAGGAACCGCCGGAGCACGGCGAGCCGTTCGAAACGATTTTGGGTGATGTGGAGAAACTGATTTTGCCGGCCGTGACCCACTGGCAGTCCCCCAATTTTTTTGCTTACTTCCCATCGAATTCTTCCGGCCCCGCCATCCTGGGTGACCTGATGTCCGCCGGCATTGCGGTTCAGGGAATGCTCTGGGCCACCAGCCCCGCCTGCACGGAACTGGAAACCCATGTGCTCGATTGGCTGGTTCACATGCTCGGGCTGCCGCACAAATTCCTATCCACTGATACTGGTGGGGGAGTAATTCAGGACACCGCATCCAGCTCCGCGCTTTGCGCGTTGTTGGCGGCGCGCGAGCGTGCCACACAAGGCTCCAGCAACCAGCGCGGGTGCGACGGCCACCTGGTCGCCTATACCTCCACGCAGGCTCATTCCTCGATCGCTAAAGCCATGATGGTCGCCGGGCTGGGTTCGGAGAATTTGCGCCTAATCGATGTGGACATGGATTTCGCGATGCGCCCCGACGTTTTAGATAGGCGGATGGACGAAGACAAACGCGCCGGCAAGATTCCCTGCTTCGTGTGCGCCACCGTGGGGACCACATCCTCAAACGCCATCGATCCGGTCCGCGCCATCGGCGAGATTTGCAAAGAGCACGGCGTGTGGCTGCATGTGGACGCGGCGATGTCCGGCACGGCGGCGCTCTGCCCCGAGTTCCGTCATTTCCAGGACGGTCTCGAGCTCGCCGATAGCTACTGCTTTAATCCTCACAAATGGATGTTCACCAACTTTGATTGCGACGCGTTCTTTGTGGCGGATCGCAAGGCGCTGATCAACACGCTCTCCATTCTCCCTGAGTACCTGCGTAACAAAGCCACCGAATCGGGCGCGGTGATCGACTATCGCGATTGGCACATTCCGCTGGGGCGCCGGTTCCGCTCGCTCAAACTATGGTTTGTGATTCGACATTACGGCGTGGAAGGATTGCGGCACCACATCCGCCGTCATGTGGAGCTGGCGCATCAATTTGCAGATTGGGTCAGTGGTGACAGACGGTTTGAGTTGGCGGCGCCCGTTCCTTTGAACCTGGTTTGCTTCCGCCACCATGGTGGGGACGAATTCAACCAGACATTGATGGACCGGCTAAATCGAAGTGGCGATCTCTATTTGACCCATACCAAACTGGGCGAACGATTTACCCTGCGCCTCTGCGTCGGTCAGACCCACACCGAAGCGCGCCACGTAAAGGGGGCGTGGGACAGAATTCGCGAAGAGGTGGAGAAGCTTGAAGAGAAGCGATGAATGCAAAATTATGAATCATGAGTTCAGAATGATGAGTTATGAAATCAGGGCGGTGAGGGTCAGTGCCAACACCACATCGTCTCGTTAAATCCTCAGCATTGAATAATCCCTCGAACTTCAGAATTCATAGCTCATAATTCATAATTGTTTTCAAACCTTTTTCTTCTGCTTTGGCTTGGCCGGGGTCGGGGTCGGGCGTTTGGATGACTGCCCGATTGAGCCCAGCCTGATCACGGTTGCCGCCGCAGTGTAACGCACCAAGTCTCTCCTATCATCCAAGGCGGGAAGGATGCCCTCCAGGAGTTTGGGATCGCCGCGTTTAGCGAGCGCGTCCAGAGCCGCGGCGCGCACAATCCAACTCTTGTCGCTCGTGGCCTTCACAAGCGCCTCGCCAGTACGCGGGTCAGGGTCGGTGGCCAGGGTGGCAGCGGCGCCGGCGCGGACCGGAGAGACGTCATCCTTGCGCAGCGCTTTCACCGCGGAATAGCCAAACCCGGCGAAGGGGATGAAGCCGAGGCCTTCCTCCACGCCAAACTCCGCCATCTTCTTCTTATCTTTCAAAGTTTCCATTCCTTCCGCCACCATTCCCTGTCCGCTTTTTCGCTGTCCGGTGAGCACCGCGTAGTAGACCTCGTAAGCGGAAGGGTCGTTCAGCAGGTGCAGGGAGTGCGCCGCCGCCAGCACCACCGACGGGTCCTTGTCTGAGATCACACCTTTCAAATCGGGAATCGCTTCCGGCAAGCCGATCTGCCCCAAGGCGGTGGCGGCCGACCGCCTGATGTCCGGCCGGGTATCTTTGAGCGCATTCCTAGCAAGTTCCAGAGCTTTGGGATCCCTTGAGATGATTCCCAAAGCGCGTACAACTTCAGCGCACTTGTCGGTACCCTTCTCCTTCAGCCCGGCTTCCAGAATCTCCCACGCCTTCTCGGCGGGAGTTTTCTCCAGCGCAGGGGCAGAGCTAGAGAAGAGGAGCAGAGCCAACGTGAATGCGATCGAGGGTGTGGATCTCATGTTTAGTTTTCCTTGGGCCGCAGCGCACTCGTTTTTGTCCTATACGCATTGGGCGCAAGCGGAGGGACGGCGTAGCATAACTTCATTTCCTGCCCAATCCAAGGCCCGCCACAGCTTCCAGCCGGAAACGGGCCGCGCCACGCGGTCATGAAAATATCCCTTGACACGATATAGCGTCTCACGCTATAAAGACTTGCGCTATACAGTGACGCGATGGTCCGGAACTTATCGTGAATACGGACAAATAGCGCGACGGAGGAAATTCAATGAACTCGCATGGACAAACCCCAGACCCGCCGCTTCCACTAACGCCCGCCATGTTTCACGTGCTGGCGGCGCTGGCTGAGGGCGAGAAGCATGGCTACGCCATCCTTAAAGAGGTGGAGGACCAAACTCAGGGCGAAGTGCGGCTGAGCGCCGGCACGCTTTACGGCATCATCAAGCGTCTGCTTGCCGGGGGGATGATTGTGGAGACCAGTGAGCGGCCCGCACCAGAACACGATGACTCGCGCCGGCGCTATTACCGGCTGACCGGCTGGGGACACCAGGTGGCCGTCGCCGAGGCGCAACGCATGGAGAAGTTGATAGTCATGGCGCGAGGGAAGCGCCTGCTGAAGAAGCTGAAAGCTGTGTAGCAGGAAGGAGAAACCCATGGGCCAAAAGAGCAGATCTTTTGCCGACCGATCTTTCCGGATGCTGCTGCGGATTTTGCCCTTTGATTTTCGGGTCGACTTTGACTCGGAGATGGAGCAGGTGTTCCGCGACCAACACTCCGACGCCGCGCGCCAAGGCAGGATGGGCCTGCTGCGGCTATGGTGGGAAACCATCCTGGGGATTTTCTCCACCGCCCCACGCGAGCACTGGTCCATGCTCCGCCAGGATAGCCGTTACGCGCTGCGCATGATGCGGCGCAACCTCGGCTACACCGCGATCGCCGTGGTGACTCTGGCGTTGGGGATTGGCGCCAACACCGCCATCTTCAGCATCATTAACGCCATCCTCCTCCGTCCCCTGCCCTATCGCGACGGCAATCAGCTCGCCGTTATTCGTCAGCGGGCGCCCAAGGCTGGCGTGGACGATATGAATTATTCCGTTCAGGAAGTTTCTGATTACCGCGAGCAGAACCAGACGCTGAGCGGCTTGGTGGAATATCACGGCATGACTTTCACATTGCTTGGCAAGGGCGAGGCGCAGCGCGTGGCGACAGGCGTGGTCTCCTACAATTTCTTCGATATGTTCGGGATCAAGCCCATCCTGGGCCGAACATTTCTCCCTTCCGACGAGCGCCCCGACTCGCCCCCCGTGTTGGTCCTCAGTTACGAATACTGGCAGCGCGGCCAGCGCGGCGATCCCGATATCGTGGGCAAGACATTTGAGATGAACGATAAAGTCCACACCGTGATCGGCGTCCTCCCTTCCTTCCCACAATATCCTGACGAGAATGACGTTTATATGACCACCATTGCGTGCCCGTTCCGTTCCTCCAAGCAAATGCTCACCAATCGGGACTCAAGGATGATGCGCGCTTTTGGGCGGCTCAAGCCGGGCGTCACGACGGAACAATGCCATGCTGACCTTGCGGTGATTGCCGCGCGATTGGAAAAGCAATATCCCAAGTCCTATCCGAAGAATGTTGGGTACACCGCGGACTCCACGCCCTTGCGCGAAGAGCTGACCAGCCAGGCGCGTCCCACGCTTTTTGTATTGCTCGCTGCCGCGGTCTTTGTGCTGTTGATTGCCTGCGCCAACGTCGCCAACCTGATCCTCGCGCGGATGGCCCGACGAGAGCGCGAGCTGGTGGTCCGCTCCGCGATGGGCGCGGGCAAAAGCCGCTTGCTGCGCCAATTGTTGACGGAGAGCGCGATTCTGGGATTGGTTTCCGGAGTGGTGGGATTATTGCTGGCCGCGGGCAGCCTGAACCTTCTCGTCGCCTTTGCAGCTCAACTCACGCCACGCGCCCGGGAAATCAGCATAGACGGATACGTGCTCCTCTTCGCCCTCATCGCGGCAATCGGCACCAGCATCGTGTTTGGGTCCGCTTCTGCAGTGTTTTCCCGCGAAGACCTTTCTTCAGGGTTGAAAGAGGGAACCACGCAAGCCACAGTCGGCCGAACCCGGCAGCGCATACGGAGCGCCCTGATTGTGGCCCAGGTGGCATTCTCTTTCGTGTTGCTCACCGGCGCTGGGCTCATGATGCGAAGTTTGTTCAAGCTCCAACAAGTGGACGCCGGTTATGTTCCCCAGCGCGTGCTGGACGTCACCTTCTATCCCAATTGGTCCAAGTACACGAAGCAAGAACAGCTTGTGGATTTATCGCGGCGGCTCCTGGACAGTGTTCGAACGCAACCGGGTGTCCTCTCCGCGGCGATCGCCTCCAGCTTTCCTCTGGACCCGGATGTCCTCGCCACTTCTGGAGGTGCGTGGACCCGACGTTTCCAGGTTGAAGGCCAGGTTGTGCCCGATGGGGAAGTGGCCCCGCTGGCCGCGATCCGAACAGCCACTCCGGATTACTTCAAGACGCTGGGGATCCCCCTATATAGCGGCAGAGCCTTTGCCGAAACCGACGATGCGAAAGCGCTTCCCGTTGCGGTGATCAATAGGTCCCTGGCGCGCCACCACTGGAATGGCGACGATCCCGTGGGCAGACGGATTTCATTCGACAAGGGCGAGCATTGGATAACCATCGCGGGCATGGTCGGAGACGTCAAAGAGTTCGGCTTGGACAAGGACGCGGGTGATGAGCTCTATCTTCCCATGGCGCAGAATGCCGCCCTGGGCAATTTACTCGTGCGGACCGTCGGAGATCCCAATAGCCTGTCGAGCGAAATGCGCCGTGCCATCCATGACGTCGATCCAGACACCGCCATAACCCACCTGGAAACATTGGAGCAGGCTCGAGTCGATTCGCTTACATCGCGAAAACTAACCGCAAATTTCCTGGGCTTGTTCGCGGCCCTGGCCCTGCTGATTGCGGTGGCGGGCATCGGAGGAATCCTCGCTCTCTCCGTCAGCCAGCGTGTGCATGAAATTGGGATTCGAGTGGCCTTGGGCGCAAGACCCTGGAACGTGCTGGGCATGATCATCAGCCAGGGCATGGCGTTGGTGCTGATTGGCCTGGCACTCGGCGTTGCGGGATCGATTGGTTTGACGAGACTCCTGAAGACTTTCCTCTTTAAGGTCACGCCGACTGACCCGATCACCTTTGGCGCGGTCGCCTTGGTGCTGGCTGGGGCCGCTCTGGCTGCTTGCTACGTTCCAGCTCGCCGCGCTGCAAGGGTGGATCCCATTTCGGCGCTGCGCTGCGAGTGAAATTGCGATACTGTAGGGGCGGGGCTTGCCCCGGCGCTACGATTCTTGGTGCTCCAAAGGAGTCTCGCTCATGATCTGGTTTGGAACAAAATCCAATCGATTCTTAAGTGTGTATCAACGAGTGTTTCTTTTCGCGACGGTGCTATTCACGGTTCTAACAGGGATATTTGCTTTCGCCCTCGCGCCGGCAGTCCCGGCAGTGACGCCCACCGTCGTCCCGCAATACGACAAAGACGGAGCGCTGCTGCGTCCCAGGAATTTTTACACTTGGGTTTTTGTGGGCTCGTCGATCGGTCTGAGCTACGCCAAGGACAGCGACATGTCCGGCCCTGGCATGTTTCACAACGTCTACACCCAGCCAGAGGCCTACGGCGAATTCTTGAAAACGGGAAAGTTTCCGGAGAAAACCATTTTCATTATTGATATGCGCGACTCGCAGCACAATGTCTCCATCGCCAAGCACGGCTTCACGGAAGGCGAGGCCATGGGCATGGACGTTTCCGTTAAGGACCACGAGCACTTTCCCGACGGATGGGCTTACTTCAATTTTGCCTATGACAAGGGGAAGTTTGCTGAAAAAGCCAAGGCTTTTCCAAAAGAGGATTGCTTTTCCTGCCACGCCGCGCACGCGGCTTCGGACAACGTCTTCACCCAGTATTACCCCGCGCTCCGCAAACAGTGAGAGGTGACAAACTGTTTTGCAGCGGCGGTCTGCGACCGCTGAGTTTTCGGCGCTCATAGAGCGCCGCTACAACGAGAGACCGCCACTTGAATTTGAAATGCCCTTTGGGTTCCCGCGTAAAATCGTCAGCGTCTAATTGTGTTTCACGAATTTGTTGTTCTTGCGGCCCGTCAGTGAGTTGTAAAGCGTTTCGATGAATGTGTCTGCGTTAACAAAACTGCCGGAGTATTTCTTCCACGGGTCCAGAATTTTATCCTTCTTCATCCGGTCCATTGACTTGCCCTGCTTGAGGGCCTTCTGCACCGCCGCGGTTGTTTCATGAAGCATTTTGATGTAATCGCGCACATCGTCAAGGGTGGAGAGGTCCCCGTGCCCGGGAATTACTTTCACGTCGGGCGGAAGCTTGGGGATAACTTCCTGGCAAGCCTTGATCATCCCTTGGACGCTCCCGCCACTGTCAATATCGATGAAGGGAAATCCGTAGCGCACGAAGTCGTCGCCCATATGCACCACGTTGGCCTTGGGGAAAAAGATGATGGAGTCCCCGTCGGTATGGCCGGCGGGAAAATGCAATGCCTGGATGTCCTCGCCATTCAGGTGCACGGTGACGTCTTTATCAAAAGTGATGATGGGCAAAGCGCCTTTGGGCGCAGGGGGATTATCCATGTGAATCGAACCGCCATTGCCCGCAGGCCCTCCCTCCGCGAGCCGCTTGCGCACGTTATCCTGGGCGATGATGGTGGCGGTGTCGCTGAAGGGCAGGTTCCCGCCCGTATGGTCTCCATGGTAGTGCGTGTTAATCACAAAGCGTACAGGCTTGTCCGTCGCGCCGATACCCACCAGCGCGGCGCGAATCTTATCGGCCAGAGGCGCGTATTGGTCATCCACAATCACAATGCCGTCTTCACCCACCGAAGCGGCGATGTTTCCGCCCGCCCCCTGCAACATATAGATGTTGCCCGAAACTTTGGTGACTTTGATTTCGACCTTGCTGAAATCCTGCCCGCCCTGCCCGAAGCCGAGCGCGCCAAACACTAGAGCTGATGCGAACAGTAATCCTGACCTGAAACAAATATTTTTTTCGCTCATCCCGAAACTCCCTTCGTGCCAATCAATTTTGTAATTTGATATACAACCACTGGGCGCAGCCCGCGCGCATCCAAAGCGGGGGAGATAATAGCGTGGAGCAGTGGCGGAAATCCAGCGCTCTTTCTTTGGACAAATCCATAGGGAAGACGGCAGGTTTGGAAGGACGAGTGGCTTGTCGTATAGTTAACAATGGTGCGAGGCCATGGCAGATGAAAATCATCTTCGGTCCGAGATCGGTTGCTCTCAAGACGCAGACCTCTGAAGGGACGTGCCAGCCAGACCTCCTGGTCGCGGTCGATGAATGCTGAGCGCATATTCGAGCTTGCATTGGGAGTGCTCTTCCTTGTGGTCGGGGCGCTTGCTCGTAAGTTTTATTTCGGAGGCTCACCCACTGGATCCTCTGGTTCCCCAGCTCCAATCTGGCTCGGGCGGGTTGCGTTCGTCGGAATCGGCCTGTACCTTCTATGGCTTGCAATGCATTGATCCTGATAGCAAGCGTACCGTGTAGCGCGCTAACCTCCGAGTTTAAGATCAGAGGCCCCTCACGTCCACGA
This sequence comes from Terriglobia bacterium, assembly GCA_041481635.1. Taxonomy (GTDB): domain Bacteria; phylum Acidobacteriota; class Terriglobia; order UBA7540; family UBA7540; genus DASYXZ01. Next base: position 15,698 of record JBGPCF010000085.1, read on the forward strand.
TGGCGAACAATTGGATCGCATTGCCACCGTCGAAATCAAAGTCAATCCCCTGATTTACCCCGGCAATTGTTTGAAAACACACACAATAATCCCGTGTGACGCCCGTCACAACCGGCGGGTGACGGGTATCATTGTCCCTTCTGCGCCCATCGAGTAGTCTCGCCTGCAATGAGAGAAATGTCCTTGTACATCACTGATAATTCGATTTCCGATTCAAATCAGAAATTTGGAGGAGGTCATTGCATATGATTGTTACCGAAACGATAAAGAAAAACGCCTACGAGGCCGCCATGGAAAACTTCGACCTCGCGGCAAACGCCCTTGAACTTCATCCCGACCTGCGGGAGATGATCAAGTATCCCGAAAGGATTCTGGAAGTAAACCTGCCCGTCCGGATGGACGACGGTCATATCCACCGGTTTGAAGGATATCGCGTGCAGCACAGCACGGCGCGCGGACCGGCCAAGGGCGGGATCCGGTACCATCCCAACGTGACCCTGGATGAAGTGAAAGCCCTGGCCACTTGGATGACATGGAAATGCGCGGTTGTCAATATTCCGTTTGGCGGTGGAAAGGGTGGTGTGACTTGCAGCCCCAAGGATATGTCGCAAGGGGAACTCGAGCGGATGACGCGCCGCTACGCCGCATCGATTCTTCCTATCATCGGCCCCGAGCGCGACATTCCGGCGCCCGACGTTTACACCAATTCTCAAATCATGGCTTGGATCATGGATACCTACAGCATGACGAAAGGCTATCCGATTCCCGGAGTCGTGACCGGCAAGCCCATCGCTTTGGGCGGGTCACTGGGCCGCAATGAGGCCACCGGCCGTGGCGTCTTTTACACCATTCAAGGCGCTTGCGAGCATTTGAAAATGTCAGTTAAGGGCGCGAAAGTGGTTGTCCAGGGATTCGGAAACGCCGGGTCCATCGCCGCTCAACTCCTCGACACTGCTCAGGCATTCGTGGTGGGCGTGAGCGATTCTCGAGGGTGCGTATACAACGGCAACGGCCTCGACATTCCCAAGCTCATCATGCACAAAGAGAAGACTGGCAATGTGCTCGGATTCCCGGGCGCCGAAGAGATTCGCCCGAACGAGCTGCTCGCACTCAAGTGCGACATCCTGATTCCCGCGGCTCTGGAAAACGCCATCGATGAGGAGAACGCGGCTGCCGTCAAAGCCAAGATCGTCGCTGAAGCGGCCAACGGCCCTGTCACTCCGGAAGGTGACAAGATTCTGGAGAGCAAAGGATACTTTGTCATCCCCGACATTCTGTGCAACGCCGGCGGCGTGACGGTTTCCTACTTTGAGTGGGTGCAGGACGAGCAGCACCTGTTCTGGGAAGCTCAGGACGTTTATAACCGGTTGGAGCGGGTCATGAAGACCAGCTTTGCCGAAGTCCTGAAGATTCACCTGGAGCACAAAGTCAGCGTGCGCACGGCCGCCAACATGCTGGGCATCGGGCGCGTTGCGGAAGCGACCAAACTGCGCGGACTCTATCCGTGAAAGGCTGATTAGAAGCAAGCAAGGCAGAGACTGAGTTGGACTCAGGGGCGGGGTCGCCGGATTGCCGCCCCTCTCCTTTGCACACTCGGCAGGTGCAAAGAAGCAGACCACAGACAACAACGGAATCAGGTGCTTTTCAAGTTTTCGTAGTGGAGGAAATTTATAATGACTTACAACCTTTTATTTGAGTTCAAGGAGCCGGGACGGTTTCCGGAAGAGCGCACTCAGGACGAGCCGATTGTTATTGAAAATGGAGATGCGCTTGTGATTCCGACGGTCGGCGATCGCGTGACCTATCAGTACGACGGTCTGCCCACCGAGTTTAAGGTCGTGAGCCGGCACTTCGGCTATGCGGGCGGCCAATGCACCGTGAACATCGAGGTCACGGAGCCTGCCCGGTTCAGAAAGGCCCTTTCCCTCAAAGAATAAGCCATAGTCGGTGGGAAGGCAGAAGGTGATAAGATTTCGCTTCGGCCGCTTCGCGCTTGCGCATCGACCCTCTTTTCAGGACGACAAAAGGCAGCGCGGGCGCGCAAGAGTGATTTGTTGAGACTTTGGTTCATTGAGGGACTTCCATTAAATCTTGGGTGGCGGAAATCTGAGCTAGTCGCGCGATTGCTTATTCCAGTCTTTCAATGACTCATTGATCCGATGATTCGATGACTCAATTTCCTCATGCCCCCACCGTTGTTCACTCAACTCGAGGGCCGCTTCCCCATCTTTGCTCATGAGCACGTGGCGGTCATCTATCGCGAGCGCGCAGCCGCCTTTCGCCAAGCTTCGTTTCTGGCCGAGGGTCTGAAGCGCGGCGATTTGTGCCATTACCTTGCCCCTCAAACGTTTCACGCGGAAATGCTGAAAGGCCTTCGAGCCTTTCAACTGGAATCCAGTCCGCTTGTTCAATCTCAAACCCTGAGGGTCCACGCCGGGCTTTCGGATTTCGGCGCCCTGCGCAACTACACTCAACAGGTCTTTGCGAATGCAGAGCGCGCCGGCGTTCCCGCAGTGCGCTGGTTGGAGGAAGGAAGCTGGCCCCAATCGGTCAAATTTCCCGCACAGCAGTTTTTCGAATTTCACGCCGTCCTGAACTACCAGGTGAAGCACTATCCCAGTGTCGCTCTGTGCCAGTACTCGCTCGACCAGATCGAGCCTGGGCGCCTTTTTTCGGCGATCGCCACTCACCGTCACTTGCTCATCGGCGAAACCCTGGTGCGCGACAATCCGTTCTATATCCCTGCTGAACGATTTATTCCCCTCAACCCATCAGAACGCCACCGCGACCTGATGTCCGCTTTTCGTGAGGTGGGGTTTGACGTAGAGAAACTTCTGGTGGCCATCGCGGCCTACGGCAGACTCCATCCAGAATCGTCCCAGGACGCATGAGTCCATGACGCGGGATTGGCAATCGTTACCCATCTACCGTAATATAGAGCATGATTCATCACTTTTGAGGCGGGCTGGCGGCGACGATGGCAAACTCCCATCGCCGCGTTGAAAGGAGCAGAACAATGGAGAAGGCAACGTTTGCGGCGGGCTGTTTTTGGGGGGTTGAGTCGGCATTCCGCGAGATTCCCGGCGTGACGGAAGCTCAGGTGGGCTATATCGGCGGGACGCTGCAAAATCCCACTTACCGCGATGTGTGCACCGATCGTACCGGCCACGCTGAGGCCGTCGAAGTAACCTTTGACCCGGCACGCGTGAGCTTTGACCAGCTTCTCGACGCCTTCTGGAGCCTGCACGACCCCACCACGCTCAACCGACAGGGACCGGATGTGGGCGCGCAGTATCGTTCCGCCATTTTTTTTCACTCGCCCGCCCAGGAATCCGCCGCGCGCGCCTCCAGAGAGAAAGCGCAGGCGCGCCTTCGCAAACCCATCGTCACCGAAATCATCCCGGCCTCCACTTTCTTTCGCGCCGAGGAATACCATCAGCGGTATTTCGAGAAGCAAGGCTTGCCGTCGTGTCATATCAAGCGCTGATTCTCCGGGCGCCTCCAAGAACTTTTCTCCATTCATGTCCTCCGTAAATCTGATAGAATAGTCTGTCTCACACGGCATAAAACAATGGACTATGACCAGTTAGCTAGTTTCTTGGAGGTCGCGAAGCTGCAGAGTTTTTCGCGCGCGGCCGAAAAAATTTATCGCACCCAGCCCGCCATCAGCGCCCAGGTGCGCCTGCTCGAGCAGGAGTGCGGTGAGAAGCTCTTTGACCGAAGCGGCAAGAAAGTCCTGCTGACGCCGGCGGGCGAAATCCTGCGCCGTTACGCGGAAAAGCTAATGGAGACCCAGAAAGAGGCGCTGCAGGCGATCGCCGAGCTGAATCAAAGCCCGCGGGGCAAACTCTCCATCGGCGCCAACGAGGCGACTTGCCTCTATGTGCTGCCCAAAACGTTTGCCCGCTTCAAGCAACTCTATCCCCTGGTGCAAATCAGCATCTACCGGAATTTCAGCCACAAGATCCTGCAGAAAGTCCAGGAAGGCGCGGTGGACATGGGGATCGTCACCCTGCCTCAGACCGCGAATAATATGGAAGTGATTTCCGTTTTCCGCGATGAGGTTCAAGTGGTGGTGCCCAAGAACCACCCGCTGGCGAAAAAGAAAAGCGTTACCATGGCAGAAGTGGCGATGCACCCGCTCATCCTGCCCAAGACGGGCCACACGCGCGTGGTGTTCGACCGCCTGTTGCGCCCGTATCGCGACAAGTTGCAGATTTCGATGGAGCTGGCCAGCGTAGAAACCATCAAGAAATTCGTAGGCGCAGGCTTGGGCATCTCGCTCATCAGCCGGACCTACGGCCAGCCCGAAGTGGCAGCCGGCGTATTGAAACTGATACCGCTCGAAGGCGAAAAGCTTTACCGGGAGTTGGGCCTGATTTTCCGCCGCGACCGTTACCTCTCCCTGCCGGCCAAGGTGTTTATTGAGGTCGTGCGCGATTCCACCAAGAGCTCGGATTCGGCTTCCTCCACTTCAACAAAAATGGCGACGATTAGTTAGCGGGCTGAAGTGGCCGCCTCGGCGAACCTCTTCAGCCTGACTAGCAAGGCGGAAGTCCGTTTGGGCGCTAAACAATTAAGAGGGTAAAGAGACCGTGACCAAGAGTCAAAAAGCAAAACCGTTGATCGTCATGAAGTTCGGCGGCACCTCCGTGGGCAGCGCGGAGCGCATGAAAGGTGCGTCGGAGATCGTCGCCGAGCATGCGAAGCAGAACGAAATTGTGGTGGTGGTTTCCGCGATGAGCGGCGTGACCGACATGCTGGTGCGCGCCGCCAACGAAGCCAGCCAGGGCGACCGCGAGCATTGGAAAAGCGTCCGCCAGGAATTGGCCCGCCGCCACCGCGACGTGGCGGACCAACTGCTCTCCGCCAGCGAGCAAGCCGTGGTGCTTCCCCGGCTCGCCAAGCATATGGCGGATTTTGAAAACCTCTGTTCCGGATTTTCTCTGGTTCGCGAAGTAACTCCGCGCGCCATGGATATGTTTTCCAGCCTGGGCGAGTTGATGTCAGCCACACTGGTCGCCGCCATCATGCGATCGCAGGGCTTGCCAGCCGAGGCCGTGGACTCCACCGAACTGATTACCACCGACGAGAATTTCGGCAATGCCACGCCACTGTTCGATCATACGGACATGCGTACCGAGCAACGCCTGGCAGCCTTGCGCAGCGCCGGGACCATCCCGGTGGTCACCGGATTCCGAGGCTCGACCCGTGATGGACATACCACTACTCTGGGCCGCGGAGGGTCCGATTACAGCGGGACAATTTTAGGTGCCGCCCTGGACGCGGAAGAGGTCTGGATCTGGACCGACGTCGACGGTGTGATGACCGCCGACCCGCGCCTGGTGCCCACGGCGCACATCATCCCGGAAATTTCCTATCGCGAAGCCATCGAGCTATCCTTCTTTGGCGCCAAAGTCCTGCATCCCAAAACCATTCAGCCGGTGATGAAGAAGAAAATCCCGGTCTGGATCAAAAACTCTTTTAATACATCCTGCCCCGGAACGAAAATTGTCCACACTTCGAAAAATGGCAAGGCGGGCGTAAAGGCGATCACCTCCATCAGCAACGCGGACCTCGTCACCATGAGCGGCAGGGAGACGCTGAGTTTCCCGCGCCTCGCCACCCGCGTGTTCAACGGACTTCACCTCGAGGACGTTTCCACCCTGATGGTCACCCAGTCCTCGGCCGATAACGTCCTGTGCTTTGCTATTCATCATGCCGACCTGGCGCGTGTACGCGCGCGGCTGGAGAAAACTTTCGAGTTGGAGATGTTGCACGAATACGTGAGCACGCTGGAAGTGATGCCGAAAATTGCCATCGTGGTAGCGGTGGGCGAGAACATGAAGGGTACGCCCGGCCTTGCCGGTCGGACTTTCAGCTCGCTGGGTAAACGCAACATCAACATCATTGCCATCGCACAAGGCTCAACGGAATTGAGCATTTCTTTTGCCGTGAAATCGTCCGACGTGAAGGAAGCGGTGAAGGTGATTCACGAGGAGTTTGCGCTGTAAGGACGTCCTTTGTCCGTGGTCCGTTGTCCTTTGCTAGGCTTCGATTGATGCATTGACCTTTTGATAGCTCGAGAAACATGCAGAAGACGAGAGACAACGGACAACTGACTACGGACAACTGACGATTGATTATGTCTTCCGCCTACCTTCAATGTATTGAACAAGGCTGCTTGCGGCGCCAGGAACCGAAAAAAGAGGGGCACGAGTGCGCCTATTGTGGCGGGCTGTTGGACGTCCAATATGATTTCGATCCGTTTGATCCCGAAGAGATTCGTCTCGCGTGGCACCAGCGCCGGCTGAGCGGTGAGCCCATTGACCGCAGCGGTGTGTGGCGGTTTCGCGAGCTAATCCCCTTTGTCTCGCCAACCGACCGCATCATTTCGCTCTCCGAGGGTTCCACCCCGCTGGTGGGCACACGCCGCGCCGGATGGTGGGCTGGCCCGGTACACATCACCATCAAACACCAGGGCAATAACCCCACTGGATCGTTTAAGGATCTTGGAATGACCGCGTGCATCACACGTGCCGTCGCGAAGGGCGTGCGCATGGTGGCGTGCGCGTCCACGGGCAACACCTCTTCCTCGATGGCCGCTTATGCGGCGCGGGCCGGCTTGAAAGCCCTGCTCTTTGTCCCTTACAAACAAATTTCCGCCGCCAAATTGGCCCAGGCGCTCGATTTTGGAGCTCTGGTGGTTGAGGTGGGCGACACATTCGATCAGGCATTCCAGTTGCTGCGCGAAGTCGCTCCGGAAATGGGCCTTTACCTTGTGAATTCCATCAACCCGTTCCGCATTGAAGGCCAGAAGACCATTGTCGCGGAGATGCTCGAGCAGCGCGCCTGGCGGCCACCCGATTACATCGTAGTGCCGGGTGGGAATTTGGGCAACGCCTCGGCCATCGGCAAGGGGCTGCGTGAGCTGAAGGAAATGGGATTCATCGAGAAGGTTCCGCACGTGGTGGTGGTTCAGGCCGCCGGCGCCAATCCCTTTTACCAGACCCTCGCCGCAGGCTCACCCGAACTCATTCCCGTGAACGCACCTTCCACTGAAGCCACCGCCATCCGCATCGGTCACCCGGCCAACTGGAAGAAAGCCCGGCGCGTGCTCGAGTGGTCAGGCGGGCTATGCGAATCGGTCACCGATGAGGAAATTTTTGAAGCCAAGGCGGTATTGGCCGAGGATGGCGTGGGATGCGAGCCCGCCTCCGCTGCCACGGTTGCTGGAGTGCGCAAGCTGGTCCGCGCCGGGAAGATAGACCGGCACTCCGATGTGGTGGTGGTGCTCACCGGAAACCAACTGAAGGATACCGAGTACGTGATGCGGCATCGCTCGGAGGCCATCGATTCCCAGCAGCGCCTGCGCGTCGAACCCAATCTGGATGCCTTGCGCAGCGCTCTCGAAAAAGCGCTGGGAGTGCCCGTTTGAATAATTCGTAGAGGGCCGACCTAGCCCATACACGTACTAACGAAATGACGCGCCTCGCCCAGCTTTCATCAGAAACGTTTAAGTCCCCGCCAAGTTTGGATAGCGTCATAAGACTTGTCGGGAGCATAAAGTTCAATGAGGTGATGACTGCCGCGAGATATCTCAAAGAGTACACGGTGGGACTAGAAATCGCGGAACGCCTGATCGCTTTCATGGAAAGCAGCCAGGCATTGAATACGCAAAAACCCGAACACCGAGCGGCCTTGGTTAAGTTATGGCGGTCAGAATTGACATTCTTGGATAGGGCAGACAAATGGGACGACTATGTAAATACCGTGGCCGACCTTGAAAAGAGAGCTGATCTGGTCGTGTCGACTGCCCCGCAGTCAATACATGAATCAAACTACGAGTATTACAAGCGAATGCTCGGGCAGCAGCACCTCCATAGGCAGCGCCGTGCGGTCTATGCCGAGCTTGTCTCAAGAACAGAAGCGTGCCAAAACCGCACGTACCATCGCGACGGCACTTGGACAGCAAACGTACAAGCAAGGTTCAAACACATGCTTGACGATCTATTCCTTAAAGAGCGTCTACGGGTCATTCAAGGGAAAATCGCAAAAAGAAATGAAGGTAAGCGGGTAACTCACTTGCACCACAAGCAAACATGGGAACTCACGAATGGAGAATATCAGAGACGACGGGAATGGCTGAGAACGTGGAGAGCGTTTTGTCGTAACTGCCAAGAAAGCGTCCGGCGCGCAGCAAGCACACGACAAAGCTCGGCATGACAGCCCGAGTTAAGATCCATTCCAGGTTAATGAAAGGAGATAACAAATGAGCGCGCTCCCACCCGAGAACCATCTTCTTCTGCCATTCGAAAGAGATCGCCTGCTGGGCACCTATAGAGAGTTCTACAAGACAAAGCGAAACAACTTTCTAGCAATGGTAAGCCATTTTGCGTCCTTATGGCTAAACTTCCAATTCTTGGATGAGGTGTGGACGAAGGGCAATCAAGACCTCACAAAACTCGGAGAACCGAGACAGGTTCTCCCGTCTCTTTTATTCCTCCAAGCACACCTGAAGTTCCGCATCGCGATGGAACTAGGATTTTCGCTGTGTTTGCCAGAGGCATGGGCGGTTCTCCGAGTGGGAATCGAATCCACGGTCCACGCGCATAAAATTCATCGGGAGGCGGGAGCCGCTGACATTTGGTCAGCAAGGGATGAAGGTAAGACTGATAGGGCGGCCTTCAATAAGATGTTCACGGAAAACAAGAGGGAATCTCTGTTTCCGCCCCTTGGTGGCCTGGGAGAGCTTTATGTTTACTGGAGGGACTATTCACATTGGGGCAGCCATTCCAGTGTCGTAGACATGGGGACCCGCGTGCGGCAGGTAGATACGCCCGAAGATGTAACATTTCACTTCGATTGCTTTGATGGAAATGAATCCCGCGCGATACCATGCATTTATCACCTCTTGGACGCGGGCAGACTTATGGAACGCGCCTTTTTCGACATTTTCAGAGACCGCTTAGAGCTCGACTATAACCTCGTCAAGCAGCGCTCGGACTTCGAGAAGCGCCACAGTGACATGGCAGGCGGGCTCCGAGCCAAATACGGCGCCGAAATCCTGTCGGAAGGGCGTGACGAAGATTGAGTTAGGTTGGTTTCAGGACTAGGGTAGTCGTTCTGATCCGCCCATAGAATCATGGACGAAAATTTGCGTCGCGAAGTCCGCTTTCTCACCACCCGCCTAGGCGCCATTATTCAGGAGCAGTGCGGCCCGGAAACCTTTCGCGCCATCGAAACGTTGCGGCAGCTTTCCAAACAAATCCGGCAACACCCTGACCCGCGACTCATCGCCGCCAAGGAGCGCACGGCTTCCAAACTCCCACTCGCCCGCGCCGAGGAAGTGGCCCACGCGTTCAGTTTATTCTTCCATCTGGTCAACCTCTGCGAAGAACGGCAACGCGTGCGGCGCCTGGAATCCTACGAGCAGCACGGGACCGGCGCCCCCATGTCACTCAAGCACACTTTCCGTGAGCTGGCACGCCATCGAGTTTCACCGGCGCGAGTCGCGCGGCTGCTGGCCTCCATGTCTGTTGCGCCCGTGCTGACCGCTCATCCCACTGAAGCCAAGCGGCGCAGCGTGCTGAATCACATCCTGCGGATCGGCCGAACTATGGACGTCCTGGATGGTGATCTGGCCCATTCCCCGGAGCGGGCTGCCCATGCCATGGATCCGTGGATCGAGGCTCTTTGGCTCACTGACGAGATGCGCGAGCGCGCGGTCACTCCCCAGGTGGAAATCGAAAGCACGCTGATTTTCCTGGAGCGGACCATCTACGACCTGGCGGGGAAATTCTGGGAAAAATTCAGGGAAGAATGGACGCGCTTTGCACCACGCGCCAAAGTGCCGCTGCCCTTCATCAGCTTTGGGTCGTGGGTGGGCACCGATCGCGACGGCAATCCCAACGTCACTCCACAAACCAGCATGGAAGCGGCGGAGCGGCAGCGCCAAAGCATCCTGCGGTATTACCACAACGCGTGTGAGGAAATGCTGGCTTTGCTCCCATTTCGCTGCCGGCGCGCCTCACTGGAAAAGAAAGTCCGCCGCGACATCGGGCGGGATATGCGGCGTTTTCCAGCCACGCGAGCTTTTCAAAAACTCGACCAGCCTCACGAGTTGTACCGCCAGAAACTGCGCGTGATGATTTGGCGACTGGGCCGCACCGCCGAAGGCGCGCATGGTGCCTACCCGAGCGCGCAGGATTTCGTTCGCGACATTCAAACGCTCGAGCGCCTGCTGAAAGAGCATCCCAGCCCCCGCATGGCTCAGGCGGGACCTGGCCGCCTGAGTGTGGCCGCCCAAGTGTTCGGTTTTCACGCCGCGCGCCTTGATTTTCGCCAGCACTCAGGTGTCTCACGTGCTGCGGTGGACGAATTGTTACGTACCGCAGAGCTCCCCTTTTCGCCAGCTGAGGCTCGAATTCACTCCATCCGGCGCCTGCTCTCCGGCCCCGGTTTGCGATTGAAAGCGGCCAGGCTATCGGCGGCGACGCGGCGTGCGCTTGAAGAGTTTCGCACGCTTCGTCGAATGCAGGATCGCTCGAGCGAAGCCGCCTCGCCATTCATCTTGAGTATGACGTCCAGCGCGGCGGACGTTTGGGACGCGCTCCTTCTAGGCCGCCAAGCGGGACTGGTTAAGCCCGATTCGCGAGGGCGTTTGCGTTCTACTTTTGACGTGGTCCCGCTATTCGAAACTGTGGATGACCTCGAGGCCGGCCCGGGAATTCTCGACCAACTTCTTGGTGATCCCGTTTATCGCAGCATCCTTGGCTCGCGCGGGAACTTCCAGGAAGTGATGCTGGGCTATTCCGATTCGGTGAAGGATTCGGGGTACCTGGCTGCCAACCTGGCTTTGTTTCGCGCCCAAAAACGCCTGGGTCTGGTCGCGGAGCGGCATCACATTCGCCTCGGCTTGTTCCACGGCAAAGGTGGGACCATCGACCGCGGCGGCGGCCAGTCCTATCGAAGCATTCAGGCGCAACCCTACGCCGCACCCGGCGGGCGCATTCGAATCACCGAGCAAGGCGAAGTGATCTCGCTGAAGTATACGAACCTCGCCATCGCGGAGCGGAATCTCGAGCAGTTGGTTACGTCGGTTCTCGACGCCCATCTGTTGGGGCACGATCGCCAGCCCGCGGCGCTACTTGCGCAGTGGGAAGAGCACGCGGTGGAGCTCGCCGCGAGCAGCCGGGATTTTTATCGCCAACTGGTTTACGAAACTCCCGAGTTCCCGCATTATTTCCGGCAAGCTACGCCCATCGACCTCATCGAGCAACTCTCACTCGGGTCGCGGCCCAGCCGGCGCTTTGCACAGGATGGGACCCGCGCACTCCAGCACCTACGCGCCATTCCCTGGGTCTTTGCCTGGACGCAGTCCCGCCAGTTTCTGCCCTCGTGGTACGGGCTCGGCTTCGCGCTCGAAAACTTCACAACTGCGCAGGCGCCCTCCGGCCACAATCACGCTACTGGGCCAAGGGGGTTTGACACTCTGCGCCAGATGTACCGCGGCTGGCCATTTTTTGCCGTGCTCATCGATAATGCGGAAGCTTCCCTCGCCAAAACCGACCTCTATATCGCCGAACGCTACGCCGCCCTGGTCCACCCGAAAACGCTGGGCGAAAAGATCTTCAACCGCATCCAGGAGGAATATCACCGCAGCGTGCGGAGCGTCCTTAATATCAGTGGGGCGCGCCACCTGCTGGAGCGCCAGCCGGTGCTGGCGGAATCCATCCGCCTGCGCAACCCTTACGTCGACCCCCTGAATTTTCTCCAGCTCCGCTTCCTCAGCGAATGGCGCCGCGCGCGCCGGCCGAAAGTCGAAATGCTCCGCCTGCTTCAACTCACCGTGGGCGGCATCGCGTTCGGGATGAAGAGCACCGGATAGGTCCGGGGCAGTTGACCTGCCGGGCCGCCCTCAAAAAGAAACCTCTTCCCGATTGAAATTCCCAGCTAACCGTTTTATTCTTCCCTAGTCTAACTATGGATAGGAGGGACGAAGTGCAAAAAACCGAGATTCCACCGGGAACTCTCTACATGCTGATCCTGAAGACTCTGCAGCGCGGCCCCCAGCACGGGTACGGAATCGCGCAGCGCATCAAGGAAGTTTCCGAGGACGTGCTCCAAGTGGAGGAAGGCTCTTTGTATCCTGCCCTCCAACGAATGCTGATCAAGGGATGGGTGGTGGCCGAATGGCGGCCCTCCGAGAACAACCGCCGGGCGCGCTATTACCAACTAACTGCCACCGGACGGAGACAGCTTGGAATGGAATTCTCGGAGTTCGAAAAAGTGGTGGCGGCGATCACTCGCGTCATGCAGACAGCGTGATGAGATTGAGTGATTAAGTGATCGGGTGATAGAGCGAATGAAGAGGAAAATAGAAACTGGAAAATAGAAATTGGAAAACCAGATGCATTTTTGACGGCCAGTTTCTAATTTCCGACTTTGGTGACTCTCTATGGGTTGGTTCAGTGAAATGTGGCGGCGCGTTCTGATGCTGGTGCGGCGCGACAGGTTCCGCCGCGACCTTGAAGAAGAAATGCAGCATCACCTGGCGCTGAAGGCACAGGCCCTTGGTGCAGACGGAATGCCGGAAGAAGAAGCACATTTTGCCGCGCAGCGCGAGTTTGGCAACACCCTTTTGCTGCGCAAAAGGGGCCACGATATGTGGGGATGGAATTCCATAGAACAGATTGGTCAAGATCTGCGCTATGGCCTACGGACGCTGGCGAACAATCCCGGCTTCACCATCGTGGCGACACTCACGCTCGCCCTGGGCATCGGCGCCAACATGGCAATTTTCCAATTGCTCAACGCCATCCGACTGCGCTCACTTCCGGTGGAGAACCCGCAAGAACTGGTCGGATTAGAGCTCGCGGACGAAACTGGTAAGAGAGGAGACCAAGCGAGTTGGTACCCCGCGCTCACCAATCCGCTTTGGGAGGAGATAAGAGATCACCAGCAGGTTTTTTCACGCGTGTTCGCCTGGGCAACCGATGACTTTCCTCTTACATCGGCGGGTGAGGCGCACTCTGCCCGAGGGCTCTGGGTAAGCGGGGATTTCTTTCGCGTGCTGGGTGTGCAGCCGATTCTGGGTCGCGTATTCACTGCCGCGGACGACCACCGGGGCTGTGGTTTGCAAGGCGCAGTGGTCAGCTATTCATTCTGGCAGCGCGAACTGGGGGGCGACAAAGCCGCAATTGGCAGAAGGATTTCAATTGATTATCACCCTACCGAGATCATCGGAGTGACGCCCGCCGGATTCTTCGGCATGGAAGTCGGGCACCCCTACGATGTCGCGCTTCCCGTCTGTTCGGTTGCGGTTCTCGGGGGCGAGTCCAACTTTCTTGATGCCGGGACAATCTGGGTGCTCACGGTAATGGGCCGCTTGAAATCCGGTTCAACCCTGAAGCAGGCGGCCGAACAGCTACGCGTGGCTTCGCCTGGAATC
>JBGPCF010000086.1:0-28720 GCA_041481635.1 Terriglobia bacterium
AATTTCCCGGCCTCGACAAATTTTTCCCTGGCCGTCGGAGACAGTTGCTCCCGGTGGGTAGGCTTGGACCGGGCGGCCTTCTGGGCGCAGATGAGCGAATTTGCGGTGAGGAAGACGAATAGGATATGAACCGCGAATTGCTTGGCGCTCATTCGCGCACGGGGCACACGAAGTTGGGCGAGGCTGAAGATCATTCCCTTACTGGCCCCCCGCCCTCCAAGAATTGAAACAAGAGGCTTTCCCTCCATCAGCGCGTGCTCGAATTCGTCCTGAATCGTAGTTTATATGAGGTGGGCCATTCCGACAACACTCGTGGACATGGCTGGCGCGCCAGCGCGGGCCGTGAAAGTTCCACACTGCTTCCACTTTGCTGACGTCGCCCAGCGCTCCCGTCTGCACCAGGTCGTGGGCGGCCCGTGGGTAGGGTTCACTGCGATGCTGGGAACGAAGAGGTCGCGCCACAGCACGCCGTCGCGTGCCGCCTTCGCCTCTTCCAGCACGTTGCACATGGGTTTTTCCACGTAGGCATCTTTGCCCGCTTCCGCGACAGCCCTCAAGATGGGCGCATGGGAATCATCGAGTGCCCATCGTGATGTTGACCACACTGGATGACGTTGACACCAGGCGGAAGGGATTTAATGCCGGCCCAGCTTGTTCTTGAGCAAACCTGTAGCCCGGGAGCGAATCTCCGCCCTAATCTCTGCCGCACGCGGCGACAAGCTGAAAGAGAAACGCGACCATGCAAAATTACCATTCTGCATGTCTGTCACCTGCAAATGGGAGGGGAACCATGAGGGGCAGTTTAGAACCAAGAGTTTCGATATATTTCGGGGCGGAATGCTGATGGGACCTTCCGGCGGGCTGAATGTAGGGCAGGGGGTTGAACTAGAATTTGAGCTCACAACGGGATCCCCGCCGCTCAAACCTCATGCCAAAGTCCTGCGCAGAGAGAAACCCGGTCAAATCGCGGCGGAGCTTACGTCCATCTCCACGAAAGACCGCGATCCCTTTCGAGTTTACTTTTTTGGTTACGTCAGAAACTAGCAACCACGTCTAGACCGCGCCGCCTCTGGGTTCAAGAAAAGTGCACATGGTTTAGGTTGCACACTGAGGCGGTCAGGCATACATTATCGGTCGGCAGGGAGCTCAAAACATAAATCCCCGCTTGAAGGAGGAAGACCACATGCGAATGTTGGTTAGAGTATCGATTCCCGTGGAAGCCGGAAATGTCGCCGCCAAAGCTGGAACCCTAGGTCCTACGATCGAGCGAATTCTGGCCGATCTCAAACCGGAAGCGGCCTATTTCTTTGCGGACGACACCGGCCAACGGTCGGGCTCCATCGTGTTCGACATGAAGGACACATCGCAGATTCCGGCGATCGCTGAGCCTTGGTTTCTCGCGTTCAACGCTAAAGTCTCTCTCCGGCCGATCATGAACCCGCAAGATCTTGCCACGGCCGGTCCATCGATTGCCAAGGCCGCTCAGCAATACGGGAAGTAGACTAGAATCCGGAATTTAGCCAGAAGTCACATGATGATTGGGAAAAGAATGAAATAGGAATCCGCATACCGTCGAATAAGCCATTCGATCTGGGCCTGCCGCCAATTGCCAACATGATTTCGGGCGTATCGTGGCCTATTCGGAAGCAATTTCCGTGTGCGCCATGAACTATTTGCGTGAAACCAGACTAGTTTGGTTTCCGGCTCAACTTTTTCGCTGGCGTCACGTTCTTGGCCGTTCCTTCTGAGGTTTTGCGGGAAAGTTTCATCTTCTGCTCGATGAGAGGCGAAAGGATTTCATTTTCCGCCTTCGCCCAGTCTCCGAGATCATGGCCGTGGTCGGCGCCACGCCTCTCATAGAGTTCATACGCTCGGAACGAAACACTCTCTCGAATACCGTCATTACCCAGTAGCTGAATTCGCAATGCCTCGGTCTCCTTCAGCAACAGTGCATCGCGCGGATCTAATTCTCGTTGAGACGTTTTCTTCATGAATCCTCCCATTCTTAATCTAAAGGTGCATTCTCTTGCCGGGCAAAGGGACCCGTGCCTTTCGGAAAGCACGTGCCCCCGACCCGATCCAAGTCTCGTTTGCCGCTACCAACACGGCTACCGCCCGCGGTAATTATCGCGATCACGGGAGTATCCCCCGCCGCCCCGTGGCGCGCTCCCCGCCGTCTTGGGCTTCGCTTCGTTCACGTTCAAGGCGCGGCCGTCCATCTGTGTTCCATTCAACGCCGTAATCGCTTTGGCCGCTTCCTCGTCATTGGACATCTCGACGAAACCGAAGCCGCGAGCCCGGCCTGTGTCCCGGTCCGTGATCAACTGGACGCGCGTGATCTCTCCAAATGGTTCAAAGATAGAGCGTAGTCCGCTTTCTGTAGCTTCAAAACTCATGTTTCCGACAAATACATTCTTCATTCTTTTATTCTCCTAAAGTTGCCGCACCGCAAATGCGGAGCGGACACGTAGGCCGGTCGTCAGCAAATTGCTTCGACGGGGCTATTGGATATTTGATGGAGTCAATTAGGCAGGGAGCAAACGACAGCTCGAAATCTTTTCATGCAAACGGACTTCTTCAAACTCCCTTGGACTATAACACAGCACGAAAGAAAATTGGGGAAGTAATTGTGAGGGTGCGGAAACCATGTGGTTTTCACGCGGGTGGCCGCGGTCCCTACGCGAATTGAAATGGAGGGCCTTCCGGCTCAAGTTTCCACCGGAGTTTCGGCCCAGGGGCGAACTGAAATATATGTGTTCAAGGATTACCCATGAGTGACGGCGTAGGATAAAGCGAAGTCAGTCAACTCCTGTATCGTCGGCTACTCGGAAACAACCGGGAAGCAGCAAACCTCCATGCTCGCCTATGCCGCGAGGCGGATCAATTCCAAACTCAATGCGAGGACCAGCAAATTATTATGGTCGCAGGCCCCCCGCAACCAATCTTTCATTCCTTTGAGCATTTGCCCCAAACCACAAAACCATCCGAAGTTGTATTTTTTCGCGCTGTTATTGCGCAGTCGAATGAATTTCGCTAATCTTTTAAATTCAGCGCTGAACAGGCGACGGCTCATGATTCGCACGTGCAGATAGTTCCCGGATGAGGCGGGAGTGGTGCAGGAAGCTGCCCTGTGTGAGAACAAAGTCGATTCTATGTCAGTACGTTTCCAGCGATTGACCGAGGCGGATATTGTGACGCAGAGCGAGTGGCTCAATCGGCCCCACGTCGCCGAATGGTGGGATGCCTGCAAGTCAGTCGCTGAAGTGCGCGCGAAGTATCTGCCTCGCCTCACGGACACCTCCACCGTGGTGCCGTATTTTGCTTATCTGGACGGTCTTCCGATTGGCTACATCCAGTCGCATGTCGCAACCGCCACAGCGAATGGCTGGTGGCCGGATGAGCATGATCCCGGAGTTCGCGTCATAGATCAGTTCCTGCCGGACGGGCAGAGCCTGGGCCAGGGACTTGATACACAAATGGTCCGTGAGTTCGTTCAGTTCCTGTTCGAGGATCCAACCGTGACCAGGATTCAGGCCGACCCTGCTCCCAACAATTACCAATAACCGGGCGATTCCGGGGTTGTGGTTATCTTTCGCGGCCATGTACGGACTGCTCGGAGCGCTGCGCGCCAAACCCTACCGCGAGGCAAAGGAGGATTAGCCGCCTTCCGCTTAGGTTGCTCTGATACCGCACCCTTCGCGCCTGCAAAAATCCCCTTTGCCTGCCTGCGGGGGGAGCAGACCCCGCAAGTCAGGGCTCTGCGCCAGCCATCCCACCTCTCACGCCCAGCCGGCGCCAGACGGGCGAGTCCACCAAAATGCTCGTGGCACCAATCATGGATCAAAAGCAAACGTGACTTTATCCCTGAATTTCGTAAGTGCCCAGTCATGCCCTTGCGCGATTTGCCGGACAGGAGAGTCGAGAATTTGAGAGGCGCGGAGTTCAGGAGGTACTGGGCGCCCGCCGCGCACCCCTCCATTGGTCCACCGGCCGCAGCAGGACGTGGTCGGGATTGCAAGCCATGCGAGGAGCTTCGGCAATCGTTCGAACAAGCATCGGCGTCTTGCCGCTCTCTGATGCCCAGCGAAGCCACTGGCTGAGTTCGGGGTCGGTGTGGGCGGAGTCCATCACTGACCACTTACCTCAAAAATCAAACTCGGGTGATAGGGCGTGTCGCCATCGCATAAGCGAGAGCATAGTTAGATCCAAAGTCCGTACTTCCGGGTCACAATAGGGTCCGGACTTATCCCTCTTGATCGCCTTCCTTCAAGCGCGATAGGATTGTGCGCGATGAACCGGGAATTCACCCGTCGCGCATTTCTGAAAGCCATGGGAATGGCATCCGTAGCATCCAGGACTGCCAACGTCCTGAGCGCACAACAAGCTTATGCGCCTGCTTGGGATTCTTTAGTAAAGCACTCCTCTCCCGCCTGGTTTGACGACGCCAAGTTCGGCATCTACTTCCACTGGGGAGTTTACTCCGTTCCAGCATTCGACAATGAGTGGTATTCCCGCAACATGTACATCGAGGGCTCGCGCGCCAACAAGTTTCACAACCTGGTTTACGGCCCTCCGGCGAAGTTTGGCTATAAGGATTTCATCCCCATGTTTCGCGCCGAGAAATTCAACCCGAGAGAATGGGCGGAATTGTTTCGCAAGGCCGGCGCGAAGTTTGCGGGGCCGGTGACGGAGCACGCCGATGGGTTCTCCATGTGGGACTCGAAGGTGAATCCATGGAACGCTGCCCGCATGGGCCCTCGCCGCGACATGGTGGGTGAGATGAGCAGGGCCATACGCAATGAAGGCATGAAATTCATCGCGACCCTCCACCATCAGTGGCTGTGGGGTTGGTATCCGACGATGGACAAATCGGTCGACGCTTCCGATCCGAAATATGCCGGACTCTATGGGCCGTCGGCGCCGGGAAGTCCCTTTGACTACGAAAAGCCGTGGTCCACGCTGGCGCCTCCGACTCAGGAATTCCAGGACGGTTGGGCAGCCAAGGTTCGAGAAGTGATCGATAAATACCAGCCCAGCCTGATCTACTTTGACAGCCGGTTGAACACAATCGACGAGCGCCACCTCACGGATGTGATCTCTTACTACTACAACCAGGCCGACCGGTTGCGTGAGGAAGTCAGCGTGACCTTTAAGGAAAAAGACCTGCCGTGGGGTGTGGGCATGCTCGATGTCGAACGCGGCCGGTTGGACAACTTGGCATCATATAAGTGGCTGACCGACGACGCCATTGACTGGAATTCCTGGTGTCACGTCCAGAACCCCAGTTACAAGTCTGCCGACCGGATCGTGGACGAGCTCGTGGACATCGTCAGCAAGAATGGAAGCCTGCTACTCGACATCACGCCCACGGCAGAGGGAGTGATGCCAGAGCCGGTGGTGGAACGCCTGCTCGCGATCGGCCAGTGGCTGGCTGTGAATGGCGAAGCGATTTATGGGACACGGCCGTGGAAGGTTTTCGGAGAAGGACCGACGCAGATCAAGCCCGGCATGTTCGGCGAGGAGAAGACTCCGGACTTCGGGGCGCAGGACATCCGCTTCACCAGGCGCGGGAGGATTTTGTACGCTATCGCGCTCGATTGGCCGCAGAATATGGCCGAACTGACAATCAAATCACTCAACACGCACGATGCGCTTCTTGCGAAGGGCGAAATTGCAAATGTATCTCTGCTGGGCAGCGAGGCAAAGCTATCCTGGCACGAGGACGCGGAGGGGCTCAAAATTACTTTGCCCCGTGAAAAACCTGGAGCCTTCGCGTCCGTGTTCAAAATACTTTTGAACTGAACTGTGACACTTGCGTCCCCTGGTTGGGAATGACTGTAGTCTGCGCGTCGCTCGGCGTCCCCGGCTAGTTCTCGGGGCAGGGGGAGCCAAGACTACAGCTCTGCACACAAAAATCATCGGCTTCTCTCCAATGGCTGCGCCCCAACATGTAGCCAATCCAGAAGGCCCTCTCGACTTCGGAAGGGTTAAGTTCCCTGAAAGTCGGCTACTTCGAGGCTTCATCCGAAACGACATTTCCCGCAATCAACTGTTGTCTCCCTGAGCCTACGGTTGGCGTGAAGTTATTCGCCCTCAAGTGTGAGCGTCCCGTGAGCCCAACCGACCCGCCGGCTTCGGCAGCAAGTGCTCGCTCTGCATCAATGGAGTCCCTGCCTGCTTCCGAGTGAGGTGTCCATATAGGGCTTCGGCTAGCACCTTTACCCGATTCTGCTCCATTTGCTTCAATCCACAGCTTCGGTTGGCCGAATCGAGTTACTTAGGGGAGCATCATCACGGTGCTCCCACGGATTGACCATGCCGGCTTGGTGCCATGCGGGAAAAGTCCACGGCACCTAATTCATGATGTGGCCACCAACTTCATCTCGGGAGGGCGATCGCATGACGGATATTGAAAAGCCGGAAGGTTTGAAGGTCAAATCCTGAGCTACTGCCTCACCTTAGCCGGGCTCACCGAGCGGCACCAGGGCCTTGCCCGCGCGATAGGGCCTCAAGCAGTTTTTGCTCGAGCCTCCGGAAGGCCGCCACATCGCGGATGTAATCGGTGAAGGAAGAAATAGCGCTTGCGGCAATCTGGTTGGCCGCGGCGGGATCAAGCGCCTTGAGCGCCCTCAGCATTTCATAGTCTTCAAGGCCGGAACGCATCGTCTCAAACCGGATGGAGCTGCGGAACGAGCGATGCTCGCGGTCGGGATACACAATGAAGGCGTCCCCCGGAGGCAATAGTTCCGTGTTGTCATCGATGACGGGCTGCGTATCCAGCATCGGGTTTGGCGTCCAATAATTCCCGCCCCAGTGCAGAAATCCCGTGAATCCGTAACGGAAGTCGAGCCACGGGAGAAGCCTTACCTTGACCAAGGGGAAATCCATCAAGCGGTTGAGATACTTCTTCTGCGGGTAGAGACACGTGTAATACCACACCGCATGCCCGCTCTCCAGGCGCTGGTTGATAAGCGGCATCTGGTCATCGAACCGGCCGAGCTGCGGAACCCAGACGTCGCAGTTGGCCTGGAGCACCTCCGGCATCTGAGCCGCGTCGACGGCATCGATGGTGGGAATCCCCGGCATTTGGCGGTGGATCAGCGCGGCGAATCTTCCGTAGTAGGGGATTTCGTTTCCATGCGCTTCGTCGAGCACGTGCTGGAGATAGAGCTTTTCCCACCCCCGATCCTTCAGGTGGGCATATAGCGATGCGAGGAATTCCGATAGAAATGCCTCCACCCGTGAATCGTCCGCCGGCAGCGAGACCGCCTGCGGCTTACCGTCGACAATTTGGAATGTCGGCACGAGCAGTGGAGCGTCATAGCTGCCGGCGCGGTCGAGCAGGTGGCTGCCCTCGATATATCCGATGGCACCCGCTTGCTTGAACGTTTCCACCCAACGGTCGAAGTTGGTGAAGTCGTAGGCAAGGCTTCCGCCCTCGACTCGGGGCTGGATGAGTTTGAGAAGCGGTGTCAGAATCACGTTCTGCCGGTGGGTCGCAAGTACATAGGCCACATTGGAGGCGAGAGTCCACCACTCCGGCGAGAAGGCCGCGACTCCGTAGAACTGGCGCGAAGTCTTGTCATCCAGGCTGAACCAGTTGGTCACCTTGAGCGACATCTCCTCCGGCACCGAAGCGCCCACCACCCGAACGCGGAAGGGATTGCGCGCTACAACGCGCTCCCCAGAACGCATCACAATTGAGCCTTCGTAAACTCCCGTCGCTGCGTCGGCGGGAACGTGGATCGTCACCCAGACCGGCGTGGTATGGTTCGCCTCAAGATCGGAGGGAAAGTCTTCGAGCGGATCTGGATACCAGCCGGGCGCGACTCCCACCAACTCCTCCGGTGGACTACCCGGCGTGTGCGAGCCCACCACCACATAGCCGACGCGATGAACCTCCACGCTCGCGATTCGGCGGCGCGCTCCCCCATCCAGCGGTTTCACTTCCGCACTGAGGTCAGGCAGTCGCCGGCTGGAACGTACGGCAAGCTGGACGCTCAAATGCTGGTTCCGTGCGGCCCTGAACTCGGGACTGCTCATGCCGTGGGTTCCACCAGCATCGCTAGGGAATACCTTGATGAGCGAGTCAACAAACCAGGCCTCGAGCCTGGGCGAGGCAATTTCCCGCGCCATGCCACTCGATATAAGGCAGAGCGCGACCAACACTACCGCGAACGAACGGAACATGACTCTTCTCCTGCAAAAAAATTCTGCGGCCGGCTCAGATTATAGCAGATCGCAATTGTGGTTCAGGATGGCGCTTTGTCCGCGGACGCGCGTGGAATAGCCTCCGCCTGCTCGATATCTCTTTTTCACGCAACGCAACGACGTCAGTCGAGTGGGATGACGCGCTGAACGCGAGCGGCGCTCCAGTTGATCTGCAGATTGTGGTATAAGGAACTCGAACCCTCACCGGGGACAAGCCGTCGGCGCACGCGGAGACGCGAGCCGGCCTCGCTGTTGACTGGTCTCTGGTCGAGCGGCATGACCAAAAGGCATGCACAGCCGCGGAAACTCGATATGCCCGCATGAATGGCATAGGACGTCGGAACGCCCATTGGAAAGTCGAGCCCAGCTAAGGCGCACCCAGTCTCACCGGCTCCTGTGCGGAGCTGCTCAATCAGCGAGGCGAGATTGCCCACGTGCTCGGGAGCGAACGCCGTGTAACAGCCATCCGCGCCAAGGACTGCCGTGGCGCACCATCGCTTCTCTTCCCTGCTGCCCCAATGAACAAAGGATGAAATAAGAACCTAACGTATGACGTTTCCATGGTGTAGGTACCATGGATTACAGAGAAATGGAAACTGCCTGGGCAGGCACCCGTTCGGTTTCAGGCGTGGTCAATGCGTTGCAGCAGAGGGCCTGAGAAAGCGATATCGAGTTTGTGGCCGAAAGACAAAAGCGAATCCACGCTCGCATCGGGATGGATCGTGTGAGGCGAAGTCACGCTGTATGCGGCCAGCAGGACGCCGAAATCGAAAGCGCACTCCACGGGTCGCGCGGCAGAAGATGTACGGCCCGGGACTGGGTTGATGAAGGGCATTCCCGAAGCGAGGGCCGACAGCACTCCCGCCAGCAATGCATCGCCGGCCCCGGCCGTGCTGACCACGGAAACGTTAAGTGCGGGACGGTAATCCCAAGTTCCCTCGGAAAACGCGAATGCTCCTTGCTTGCCGGCACTGAGGATGATCTGAATATGTTTCTGGAAGGATGTCAGCACATCCGCACATTTCTCGAGAAAGGGTTGCGGGGCGACCGGATCAAACGTTCTCCCGATCAGTCTTCCCGCTTCGTCTTCGTTCATCGCCACCAACTCAACGTCTGAAAACGAGCCCGCACTTCGGGCGGCCTCAATCTCACCCGACGTAAATGAAGCGGCACGAAATGCATGGTTGGAGCCTGCCACCTTCAGCAAATGACTGCGCACCTCGAAAGGCGCCTCCGGCGCTGCCAGGACAATGCATCGCGGCTCCAAGGGCGCGAGAAATCCTGCGCACCGATCAACATCGGCACACGTCAGTGCTGAGGCAGCAGATTCGCTCGTCGTAATATTTCCACCCGAACCATCGGGGTACTGGAAGCACACACTGAAAAGAGTCGGCAGGTCCGGGACGAGTTCCACGTGTCGGGTATCCATGCCGGCTGCAGCCATTTCTGCAATCATCCGGCGCCCGGCCTCGTCGCTGCCCACTTTGCCCACGGGAACCATGTGAAACGGCATCCCGCCGGGCTTTGCCCCCAGCAAAACGGCAATGTAATGCGCGATGATATGAAGCTTGCAATAATCGCGGATATTTAACAATCGCGCGGGGCGGCTTTCGTTCCTCCCCAGGGTGTGCTGGCCCGTCAGTGCAAAGAAGAGCCCTGTCCCGATACCTCCCACTCCGATTAACCTGCGGTAAGGGGAAGTCGTGTCGACGCGCAGGGTTCGCTGGGACATCGTAACTCCGCAAATACGCGACTAGAAAAGTTCCCACTCGGGGTGTTCGCTGATCGGGTGACGAGCGGTCTCGATTGTCGCCGTGATGATGGCGTCCGGATGGCGTTGCAATAAGGTTATCGGATACTCCGGCGTCGGATCCGAAAACAGTGCCACCCTCAATGCGGTTTGTTTCCAGGCACCCGTGTCGCTAAACACGCGCACTCGCTTGGCGGACATGCACTCGCGAACGCCGAGGGTCACGGACATGGGCGGAACAAACTGATAAGCGCTCCCAAAGGTTCTCTGGCCCAGGGCCAAAACCGTATCCAGATTGTTGTCCTGAATGCGGATGGTGGAATTGGCCAGATCCTCGAGCGTGATGTGACTGAAAGGATGTCGGCGAGTCTGGTTATAAGCCACATGGCCGTCCTGCCCCCAGCCACCGAGTGTGATGTCAATCGGTCCCTCTTGCAAGGCCGCGCGCACGCGATCGATGGTGGAAGGCAACAGCCAATTCTGTTGTGCCTCGGGAACCGCAAGGTCGGCAGCCACACCAGAGTAGAAGTGCCTCTCCATGAAGGTGCGAAAGTTGTAGGGATGATTCTTAGGCAGCGGCCGCCCTTGCCAATCCAGGCATTCGTCCATGTGGAAGACCGTCAAATTCCGGAGCGAGATCCTTTCGGCGTTCACATACTCAGTGAAAGGGGCGTACCAACAATTCGGGCCGCAAGGAACGATAGCGCGGGTGGGCAGTCCCGCCTGGTTGTTTGCCTGAATTACTTCAAGGAACTCACGGGCCATCAGTTGACCCATTTCGCCGGAATCTTTCACGATGCGGACTCGAATGCGCAGCTCAGGGTGATTGGCCAGGGCTTCACCTGGAATCTTGCACCACTTCAACAGGTTCTTAGGGTCAAGTTCATTCATATTGTTTTCCTCTCAGAAAGCCCCATCCTGATGAGTCGATTAAAACTCCAGAACCTCATTGATTTCCGTATAGAGTTCCCTCATGAAAGGCACCTGCTGGCGGAAGAGCGCCGCGTGCTCGGCGTCGCCCTCGAGTCTTGCCAGGGCTGCTTGTACGTCGGAAAGAGAGGGAAACTCACATTCCCAGATGAGCGTATTCGACGGTTCGCGCCCCATATAGGGCTGGAACCGGCTCCCTTTCGGGAAATCGGGCCGTCGCCGTTCCAGGGCAGCGAATTTCGCCTCGAGATCCATGAAGGCCGCTCGCTGCTCAGGAGCGTACCGTTGAATGAACCGCAGAACGTAACGCATATTATCCTCCTATGATTCCAAAATCTTGGCCGAATTTATGTGCGATCCGATCGATAACATCGTGTGGCTACATGCTTTCGGCCACAACAGGAAACGAAGTTACAGCGCTCTCGTAGGTGACTTGCGTGACGGATTTCCGTTTTGAGTCTTTAACGGACGCTAAAGTACTATAGCCCACCTCGGAAAGCAAACGGCCTCCGAGCACGTTTCCTGTAATGCACCCACGCGGCGTCGCCAGTTAGTCCGCGCGCCATCAAGGTGTGGTAGTCTCAGCCTTTAATTCACTGTCGGTGAAAACCTCACCCATTGGGCAGGAAATCATCTGCCGCGAGGAGGTATTTCTATGAGGATCAGTGGCTAAGGGAAAATCTATGAGGCCTTTGTTCAAGAATATTCGTGTGCTGGCGTGCCTTTGCATCGTCTTTGTCTTGGTCGCTGCATTGCCACTATCAGAGGCCGCTCAGAGTGTGAGACCGAATTCTAAGGGAAGTGACGCAAGCAAGATTGTCCTGCCTGATCCCTTGATATTTCAAAATGGCAAGAGGGTTCACAACGCCGAAGCTTGGCCTCAACGGCGTCAGGAGATCCTCCATCAATTTGAGAACCAGGTGTATGGCCGGACGCCAGCAAAGCGTTTACCCTTGCGCTTTACGGTTTCATCGGTTGACCCGACGGCCCTGGGCGGACAGGCGATTCGCAAGCAGGTAACTGTTCATTTCACTTCCAAGGCGGGCGGGCCGAAGATGGACATTCTGCTCTACGTGCCGGCCCACTCCCCGAAGCCCGTCCCGGTTTTCCTGGCGTTAAATTTCGCCGGAAATCATACGGTGGATCCAGACCCAGGCATCAAGCTCGGCGAGGTTTGGACCCGTGATCCGGCGACTGAGATCTCCGGATTGTCAAACGAATTGGTGAAGCATGTGAAGCGGCAGGCGCCGGAGAGCTCGAGAGGAATGGCGGCCAACCAGTGGCAAGTGGAAAAGATTCTGGCGCGCGGCTACGCTTTGGCCACAATCTATTATGGCGACATCGAGCCGGATTTCGACGGCGGGATCAAGTATGGAGCGCGCCCCCTCTTTTTCCGGACCGGCCAAACAGAGCCGGCGCCTGACGAATGGGAGGCGCTGGGCGCCTGGGCGTGGGGGCTGAGCCGCGCGGTGGATTATCTCAAAATTGATAGTGACGTCGACCCGAAAAAGATTGCCGTGATGGGTTTCTCCCGGCTGGGCAAGGCTGCGTTGTGGGCTGCGGCGCAGGATCAGCGTCTTGCGGTCGTCATCTCAAACGAGTCCGGTAAGGGCGGAGCCTCTCTCTACCGCAGCAAGGCGGGCGAATCGGTGGAGCACCTCAACACTGCGTTCCCGCACTGGTTTTGCGCCAACTTTCACAAGTACACGGGCCACGACAGTGAAGTGCCAGTGGACGGGAATCTGCTGCTGGCGCTGATCGCTCCCCGGCCGCTGTACGTGGCGAGCGCTGAGCAGGACCCCTTTTCCGATCCGCCGAGCGAATTCCTCGCTGGGGTCGATGCCGGGCGCGTCTATGAATTGCTGGGCAAGCTCGGGCTAGGCACGGATCAGATGCCGCCCGTCGAGCATCCCATCATGAAAACGGTGGGCTATCACATTCGTGCCGGCAAGCATGACGTTACAGCCTACGACTGGGATCAGTATCTGAACTTCGCGGACATGTTCTTGAAAGCACCTCAGGGAAGGGCGGGCAAAGAGGCAGGTTCAGACCACTGAGACCGTCTCCAAATCTCGGGAGATCGTATTGCGTTTGCAGGGGAACTATCTTCCAAGCTTCTCGTCGAAAAACTTGGCCATGAGTTGCAACGCTTCTCTTGTTTCGGGCAATTGAAAGTCATACCAAAATGCGTGAGGCAGCGCCTCAAACACCACCAATTGCCCGTCAACGCCGGCACGCAGGAATGCGCGATGGAGGATGGTGGTGCCGCTCAGCAGCAGGTCGCGCGTGCTGGTGACAAACAGCGTGGGCGGAAAACCCTTCAGGTCCGAATAGAGCGGTGAGAGCATCGGGTCTTGGGGATTGGTGCTGCCCACGTAAGGATTGAGCCGAGGCGGGCGAGTTGGTGGCACGAGGTGGCCGCCGAATCCCTGAACGCTGTAGAGGGCATTGGAATCGCCGGGCTGGCTCAAATCGCCAGTGCCTGAAAAAATCCCCAATGCAGCTGGGAGCTGAAGCCCTTTTTGCCTCAGCGCGGCAGCTACTTCCGCCGTGAGGATGGCGCCCGCAGAGGTTCCGAACAGCCCCATATTCTTTGCCGAGTGGGTCTTCAATAATTCCTTATAAACCGCCACCGTATCGTCCACCGCGGCCGGGAAGGGGTTCTCAGGCGCGAGGCGGTAATACACCGAGACAACCGTCGTGTGGGTGAGGTTGGCGATCGGAACGCCTTCGATGAGCGAGCCCGAATCCGAATTGAACCCTCCGCCATGGACGTTGATGAGCACGCGATCTTGTTTTTTTGCCTCTACGGTGAGGGGAGTGATCACGTCGCACCGCACGCCGCCGATGGTCTTCTCTTCCACGTCTACTGGATAAAGTTTGCGGGCATCTGCCGACCGGCGAACGCGAAATGCATCGGTATTGGCGCGCCGCTCGGCGAGGGATTGTTCCGGGCCTGAAGGTCCAGGCTGCGAAATGAGTTTCTGCGCCTCAGGGCTAATCGTTCCGGGAACGGGAACCACGCGCGTCACATGCGCCGTGCCATCGGGGTCGATAATGGCTGTATCGGTCTGGGGAGGTGGTGCGGCCTGTTGCGCATTCGCCCCAGGTATGAAGGCAAGAATTGCAACTGAGAATGCTGCCCCCAGCGCCCCAGTGCTCAGGCGATTGCAGTTTCGCATATGGAACTCCATTTGATAAGTCCCGGTAAGCTGGAAATGATCCCGCCCCGTGTCATGTCCGTGGTCTACAGCCGGTTTCCTTCTGCGTCCAGGAACTGGACCTCGCCCAGATTCAACGCGCGAATGCTGGCTTCGATTTTTGACCGATCTCCGACCACCACCCAGACCATATTGTCGGGATGGATTACGGTTTTGGCCGCATCCTCCACGTCGGTCGTCTTCAGAGCCCGCACTTTGCCGGCATAAGTTTCGTAGTAATCGTCGGGCAGACCGAATTGCACCAGTTCGATGATGGATTGAGCGACGGAGTTGAGTGTCTCGCGTGAGCCAGGGAGGCTGAGTGTTTCGTTTGCCTGTGTCTTGGCCAGCTCGTCCGCGGTAATAGGCCGGTCGCTTATGATTCCGCGGAACTCCTTGTTCATCTCCGCCATTGCGTCACTGGTCTTATCGGTCTGCACGGGCGCGATTGTGATATATGGCCGCTGGCCTTTGGCGCCCACCATATACGAGCGCGTGCCATAAGACCAGTGTTTGTCTTCGCGCAAGTTCATATTGATGCGTGAGCCGAAATTGCCGCCCAGCGTGTCGTTCATCGCCTCAATGGCGATTTCTTTGGGATTGGCGGTAGGAAGCGTGACGTGTCCGGCGATGATCACCGACTGTTGCGCGCCGGGCTTGTCGATGATGTAAACCGCCGGCTTCGGGGAGAGCTCGACGTGACCGATGTTTTTCCCGGGGACTTCGCCGGGCTTCCAGCTCGCAAACAGCTTCTCCAGTTTCGGCGTTAATTCGCCCAGTGTCGTATCGCCCACAATGATTAGCGTTGAGTTGTTCGGCCGGAACCAAGTCTGGTGGAATTTTACCAGGTCTTCGCGGGTCATCTTGCTGATACTCGCTTGCGTCCCTGAACCGGTGAGCGGGTTCCCATAGGCATGCCCGTGCCCATAGAGCAGGCCCGGAACAATGCGCAGCGCCATTTGCGTCGGAGTGTTTTCCTCGCGCTGGATGGTGGCGAGTTGCTGCTTCTGTTGGCGCTTGAAATCTGTTTCGGGAAACGACGGATTAAGAAGCACGTCGGCGTAGATATCGAGCGAAGGATCCAGATTCGATTTAAGAGATGACAGTCGGACGGTGGATAGGTCGAGGTTGGAACTAGCACTCAATTGAGCGCCCAGCATGGCGAGTTGTTCGCTGATTTGAAGGGCGGTTCGGGTTTTCGTGCCGCCATCCAGCAGTGCGGAAGTCATGCTGGCGGTTCCTGGTGACGCAAACTGGTCCGCAGCATAGCCAGCGTCGGCCGTCATCAAGAAATCGACCAGCGGAACTTCATGCCGCTCAGCGAGGATCACTTTGAGGCCATTGGAAAGTGTTGCCCGCTGGAGCTTCGGCAGCTTGAGTTCCGGAGGCGCTCCGATCTCGGGAGTGTGGAAGCGGTCCGCTCCAGTGGAAGCTGTTTTGTACTCAGGGAACGGCTGGACCTCGAGAGCGTATACGCCATCGGAGAGCCAGCGATTCGCCGCGGCCTTCAGATCCTCCGCAGTTGCCTCCTGGACGTGCTTCAAAGAAGCCTTGTAGGCGCCGGGATCTCCCTCGAAAACCTGGCTCTGGGCAAGCCGGTCAGATTTTCCTCCAAAGCCGCCGATGCGCTCTATGCCGCGGATGAAGTTCGCCACGTACTGAGTCTTCACACGCTGTAACTCTTCCAACGTCGGGCCGTCTTTCAAGAAACGCGCCAACTCTTCGTCTAACTCCCGCTCCACCTGGGCCAGGTCCTGGCCGGGGCGCGCCGTCGAGCGAATCTCAAACTGCCCACCAATTTCGCCGAGATTCACGAAAGCGTTCGCGTCAGTGGCGATTTGATCGTCGTACACCAGGCGTTTGTAAAAGCGGGAGGTCTTTCCCTGCGACAGAACGTCACTCACCAGGTCGAGATAGTCAGCGTCGGGGCTGCCGTGCTGGGGAATGTTCCAGACCTTGTAGACGCGCGCTTGCGGGACGCGGTCCTGGACCACTTGCCGGTGCGTGCCCGTCATTTTCGCAATCCATACTTCCTGATGCGCCACGGGCGGGCCGGCGGGAATGTCGCCAAAATATTTCTCAACCTTCTCCTTCGCGGTTTTGGCGTTGATGTCCCCGGCAACCACGATGACGGTATTCGAGGGGCCGTAGTAGGTCTTGAACCACTCCTGCACGTCCTTCATGGAGGCCGCGTCCAGGTCGGCCATCTCGCCGATGGTGGTCCACGAGTAGGGATGGCCAGCGGGGTAGGTATTCTTGGTGAGCAATTCCCGAGTCACGCCGTAGGGCTGATTCTCACCCTGCCGTTTTTCGTTCTGCACCACGCCGCGCTGCAGGTCGAGTGTCTTCTGGTCGAGAGCGCCCAAGAGGTGTCCCATGCGGTCAGACTCCAGCCAGAGCGTGTAGTCGAGGGCTGAGGTGGGAACGTTTTCAAAATAGTTGGTGCGGTCGGGATTCGTCGTCCCGTTCAGGTCGGTGGCCCCGATTCGCTCCATGGCGTCAATGTAGCGGCATTGGGCGTGCTCGCTGCCGCCAAACATCAAATGCTCAAAAAGATGGGCAAAGCCGGTCTTGCCCGGCTTCTCGTTCTTGGAGCCGACGTGATACCAGATATTGACGGCGACGATCGGTGCCTTGTGGTCTTCGTGGACCACCAGCGTAAGCCCGTTGTCCAAAACAAATCTCTGGAAAGGAATATCAATGTCGTGAGTTTGCGCCGAAGCGCCGGTCGCGAGCGTCATGATCAATAGCACCTCTCCCCATCGCATTTGAAAACCTCCGCCCAAAGTTCGCCCGAGGCTGGTTTGGCCATCTCAATTTCTGAATACGTAGGCATCAGTCTCTAGTTAGCTTTCATGTCAAACCAAGGTCACCAGCGAAGCTTCGCTGCATCGTGCAAGTCGATTCGCGGTAGGAAACTGGTTCGAGAGAGATTGTATCCGAAAACCGGATTTGGGTGGAGGCCTCTTTTGCGGGCTGCGCGGCTGCGCCATGCTCGATGGCCATTCACTCTACCTGAAGGCTTGATCTTCAGCAGATTTTCACTCTCGGCCAAAGGGTTGGTTTCTTGGAAGCAGAGCAGGCGATCCATCCGAATTAAATCTGGTGCTTCGCTTTTATCTTCCCCTCTTTAATGGACCTCAGCAGCACCTCGTGATCGCGGGCAGACTGCCTTGCATACGCGACGGCAAATTGGGCGATGGCCTTATCCAGCTTGTCCGCCTTCCCACAGTAGCCGCTGATTTCCACTGCATCACCCGTGCGCGCGTGTGCTTTGGCGAGGATTTGGCCGCATACGAAACCAAATTCAATCAAGGTTGCGCCTTGGAGTTCCGCTGGATCCAAGGTGGCTTTGTGGTCGGCCAGTTGGCGGACCAGGAAATCGCGCCCTTCGATCATAGTCCATCCAAGAAAAGGGTCGCTGACGGTTTGCATCAGGTGTTGACCTTCCGCCACGCGCCGTCCCTGATGGGGAAATGGCGGGAGGTCCGGCAAATAAGGCGCGTAGCACGAGGGTGGCTCTTCTTTGATCTGGATAAACAGAGGGTCCTCGAGACCATTACCGAAACAGAGGATCACGTAATCGCGCGTGCCCACGCTTCCGGTCCCTACTACCTTGAAGGCGATGTCCACCGGCCGATAAGCATCAAGCACGCGCTGGCGATCCGGCAACAGCGTTTCGCGATAAGGTCCAAGAGAGTCCAGCACTTTCTTCTCTTCCTCTTCGGAGATGTGGTGGAGAAGCGGCGGGTGTTCATAAAATCGGCGCAAGCCCCCTTTCGCCGGACAAGTCAATTTCTCCAGTGTGACTTTGGGTGTCGTGCGCTCTGCCTTGCCCAGAATGGTGCGTATGGTTCCCACTTGCGTTCGGCGTCGCACTTCGAAGCGGGCGAGATCAATCATGGTCATTTGGGCGAACTGGTCCATGGCCTCGCGGTAGCTGCTGACCAAAGCCATCGATGCGTCCTTACATTCCTCGTGTTTGCCTCCAGCCTCCTCGCCCGCCAGCACCAAACTGGTGGCTAAGCGCTTCAAATCCCACTCCCACGGGCCAGGACAGCTTTCATCAAAGTCGTTGAGGTCAAACACCAGGTGGCCATCGGGAGCGGCAAAGGCGCCAAGGTTGCGCACGTGCGCGTCACCACACATCTGAACGCGCATGCCCGTGGTGGGCATGCCGGCGAGGTCAGCCGCCATCACTGGGGCGGCGCCGCGGAAGAAATTGAAAGGGGAGACAGCCATGCGGCCCATCTTGATGGGAATCAGGTCCTGCAAGCGCGTGGCACTGATGGCATTAATAGTTTCGATGGGGTCGCGGCGATTGGCCGGGGGCGCCCATAACGCTTGGTCAACGCGGTGCACCACTTCGCGGCGGCTCTTCCCGTAGTTTTCTCGTTCTTCACGGGTCATGAAGCCCGGCAGTTTCTCAACCTTCATTCAGCA
The DNA here is from genome assembly GCA_041481635.1 of Terriglobia bacterium. Lineage (GTDB taxonomy): Bacteria > Acidobacteriota > Terriglobia > UBA7540 > UBA7540 > DASYXZ01. The sequence goes on from JBGPCF010000086.1 coordinate 18,535, forward strand.
CCTCTGGGATGGAAATCAGGACTATTATTTATAGCATAAAGACTGACTCTCATTGGATTCGTTCTTCCCTAATAAATGCCGGAGCGCATTCCATTTCAATCGGGGCAGAGGGAGAAGGGAAGTGCAGTTCAGGGTCAGTGGACAGCGCCTTTGTCTTCGTCAAGAAGGTCAATGAGGGCGGCCTCGAAAACCTTTTTCTGTTCGTAGCCCACCACCTTCTTATGAATGAACCCACGGCGATCCACTAATATCGTGGTGGGAAGGCCGAGGACGCCGTAGCGCTGGACGTCCATGCCATTGACCAGAAGGGGATACGTGACTCTCAACTTTTTTCCAAATCGAGATACGGCATCGGGGTCAGAATCCGCCGCAATTCCAACTACCATCAGTCCCCGCTTCTGGTATCGACGATAAAGGTCTTCATAGCCGGGCATCTCTTTCTTGCACGGACCGCACCACGTAGCCCAGAAGTCGATTAACATCACATTGCCACGAAGGGAAGACAAGGAGACTTCGTGGCCCTGGGTGTCTTTGATGGTGAAGTCGGGCATGCGCTCCAGGGAATTGGCAGGCGTTCGATTCTGAGGCTGCCTTGCTTCATTTTTTCCCACAGGCTGAGGGGGACGGGCTGTGCAGGCCGCCAAGCAGACCAAGACTCCGATCGCCAGAATCTGCAGTCCCAATCCATTTGGATAGTTGCGCTGCATTCTCTTTAGTTCAGAACCTCCAGAATCTCCAGCGGGAATGTTTCGGGCGCCTTCCGCTTTACTCGTCCGGACGGCTTTTTGTAAAGCAGCCCTCGGAGCTTGATATTTTTTCCGGATCCCGCTTGGCGCATCCATTGTTCGGAAATTACGTTCGGTTTCACCTCGAAGACCTCATTGCTTGCGATTCGGAACACCGTACCCTTGGCGGGATCATCAAGCAGTTCTCCGTTGGCAGTTATGGTCATTTCCGTCACGGACACACCACTGTCGTAGACGGCCTTGAAAATCGCGACGGGGTCGAAGTGCGAATCTTCCTTAGGGTAAATCACCACCTTGCCGTCCACCAAACTCACATCTACTTTGCCGACGCCAACCTGGCGTCCGAGGTGCTGTTGCACCCCATAGGCTCAAAGGTTTCACGTCATGCCTTCAACTTTCAAATCAATCCGCTCGACCGTGCCGGCGTGGGCCTGAATGGCACCGGCAGCCAGGGTCATTCCGATAAACAGAAAAAGAGAGAGGCGCTTCGCAGTCATAGTTTGTTCCTCCTTTGAATTCCTACCTTCTTATTTGAAATTGCTTGCTGATTCCGATGCTGATATGCCTTCTCACCTGGTCCTGAACCCCGTTCATTTGCTGCGCGACGGCGAAATCGATTCCAAACCAGAGTTCAAGGCCCGGGTGCGGGCTAAAATAGGTGGCTCCACCCGCGCTAAGGACGTTCCCACCACTGTTCCCCTGGCGCATTCCGGCAATGCGGTCAAATCCAGCGTGGTCCCAAACGATTTGCGGCCCCACCCACCATTCGCGGCCCACGGAATGTGTTTGGTAGGGTCGGTACGGGAGATAGATTCGTGAGTGGAGGCTGTTGCCGAGTCTTGTATTCTGAGTGCCGTCGCCGCGGTGAAGATAATCGATGCTCGCGTCGGCAACCAATTTTTCGACATTGAAAAGTCCGGTGTATGTCACGCTAAAGTTCACGAACAAATCTGTCGAACCCGAGCCGGGCTGAAGGCTGGCGGGGAGAAGCGCGCCTGTTGAATCATGCAAGTCGGTCCGTCCTGTCGGGAGCTTGGGGCCAAGGGTGATTGAAGCCTGTGTCGTGCCACGCGGGGAGTCGAGGCGGAGGAATCGATATTTCAAGAGCACGAGCGAATCGCCCAAGCCGGTGCCACCGGCATTTGAAGGCGCTGGTGGACCAGGCAGGTTCAAGTGATTCGATGAAATTGCAGTTATCGCGATCAACTCCAGATCGCGCCGGATTCCCCAACTGAAAACAAGAGGCTGGACTACCTCCGAAGTGGGCCGAATGGTGGGCGGTATGGATGCTCCGCTAATCGAGGGCGGGGCTTTCCTTGAGACAAAATCCGCGCCATAAGAAAGCAATCCCCCGCCGGGGAATATGGTGTTCCCGGTTTCCGGAGTAGGTCCCTGAGCCCAGCCCAGGCGTGGGATGAGTCCCAGAATACACACGATGCACCCAATCTTGGTCCTCCTGCAAATTCGGTGTGGTGACGTATCTTTCATAACCCTTCGCCATGAATGTGTCTGATCGGATTCGTTCTCAGCCCAGGTCGAGCCGAAATCTCAATGGAATGCGAGGAATCCGCTTTATTGGGACAATGTTCAAAAAATGGGTGAGGGTCTAGATTCGGAATGATGAATTGAGTGTGTATAACGGGATGGCAGTGATTCTTGGAGGGGGTGATTCTTGACGCAAGGGGATCGCTTGGCTGCAGCCGGCTGCCCATCCTGCACCGTTAGTCGATAGCATTCCTTGCGCGTGAACAGCCGATGCCGACCCAGTATCTTGGACTTGTACTGAAGGATAAGTCAGCCGGCCGCGATTGCAACAATCTTCCGCACTATGGGACGACGTAAAGTTTCGGTGACGTTCCAGGCAGCATTGCTTCTTTCCTTCGATCGTGATGTCTCGGGCGCTCTCAGCGCTACTCCGGCTGGACGGAAAGCAGTCATGACGTTGGCAGCAACTAACAGGGTCGACGTCCATCGGACTCCCGCAAGCTGGCGCACAGGTCAGTGCGCACACGCTGGCCAGGAGCAATGCTGCTACAACCCGCGGCCATGTTGAGCGGCCGGTTCGACGACGGGCGCGCATATCTCAAAAAGGATACATGGGATTTGCAGTCTGGTGCAAGAAGAACTGATTGACCTCCGCGGCACTCATTTTGAGATCTTGAGGCCGGCAGCAAATCTTTGTGGACGGCCTATAATAAATTCTACTTGACCCTGGAATGGATTCCAGGGTTCATACTGGGGGTGGTGAAAGGGCCATGGACATAAACCATAAAGACGTCACAATGCGATCGGGCGAGCTAGCGCGAATAGCCGGAGTGAGCACTGACACGCTGCGGCACTACGAGCGTATGGGCTTGTTGGCGCGCCCACAGCGCACCGAGAGCGGCTATCGGCGTTATCCCCCCGAGGCGTTGGAGCGCGTCAAGATGGTGCGCCAGGCTCTTGCCGTAGGCTTCTCGCTACCTGAGTTGGCCCGCTTTCTAAAGTCGCGGGAAAGGGGCGGCGTGCCTTGTAGACAGGTTCGGGCTCTGGCGGCGCTGAAGCTTAAGGAAATGGACCGTCAACTGATTGATCTCACGGCCATGCGCGATCGCGTTCGTTCGCTTTTGAGAGATTGGGACGCTCGCTTGGCTTCGACCCCGAAGGGCTTGCGGGCAGGATTATTGGAATCCCTGGTTTCTGGCAAGAAAACGACAACTTTGAAAAAAGGAGCTCTCCGATGACTCATCGAATTATGTTCCTGCTGATCGCATTCACCCTAATGCTGCCGGGTTGGGTTCTGGCGCAATCCAAGATTGGAAGCAAGTGCCCCATGATGTCCTATCACCAAAAGGGGGTGAATGAACGCGGTGACCACGTGATGGGATTTTCGCACGACAAAACCACCCATCATTTTCGGGTCTACGACGATGGAGGTGCAATTGAGGTTCAGGCCAACGATCGGGAGGACACCACCAGCCGCGGTCAAATTCGAGCCCATCTTTCGCATATCGCCCAAATGTTCGCGGCGGGCGATTTTAACGCGCCGATGCTAATTCACGATCGCGTGCTGCCTGGAGTGCCCGAGATGAAAAGACTGAAGGACGAGATTTCGTACCAGTACTCGGATTTGGAGCGGGGCGGCAGCGTTCGAATCACCACCCAGAACCCTGAGGCTCTGAAGGCCGTTCATCAATTCCTGCGCTTTCAGATTTCAGACCACCAGACAGGAGACTCTCTTCAGGTAGGGGCAAACAAGCTTTAGCGCCCTGCAAGTTTTTGGCTGGAGAAAATCTATCGACTCGAACCTTGCGCCGCTTTGGCGCCCTGACTCAGCATATAGACCTCCCACAGGTCGCGCGAACTGCGGGTGAGTAGAGGAGCGACTGCCAGCTTTCCGGCGCGCCCAATGGTTTTTTCCAGGAAGGCCAGTTCTTTGAATTTGTCGGGCAGGGTCGGGTCGGGGACAACTGGGAATCCCGCCTCGCGCCTCATTAAATCCCCTTTGGCGATGGCGCTCAGCTCCAGCGAAATCTGCAGGAGGCAAAGCATGTCCCCCACGATCTGGGGCGAAAAAGTATTGGTCAATGAGCGTAGATACATCCCGGCATGAGTTTCCGCCAGGCGGCCCGTGGCGATCATTTGCATCAATTCCATGTCCTTGTCCAGCTTGTTGCCCAGCCACTGCTGCAAGGATCTTTCGCTCTGGAAGAAAATCAGCGAAAGAAGAATGGGCAAGCCGATCAAAATGGCGACCATGGATTCCAGTGGAGGCAGCAAGGCTTGGTTGTACAAGGAGTGGATGACGATGGCGATTCCCAATCCTGGCAAATAAACCCGCCACCGGTGAGAACTGCTGCGCCCCATGAGGCTCGTGGCCAGAATCCCGAAAATGGCCGTCGTCCCCCCGTGCATCATCGCCGTGCCGAAGCCACGGATGGTCCAGAGAACCAGGGTTTTGTCGTGAAAGGACTGCAGGTAAACAATATTTTCAAGCAGGGCAAAGCCCGCTCCCACGGCGAAGCCGTAGATCGCGGCGTCCACCATGAAACCGATTCGGCTGGCACGGATCAGGTAGGCGATATAGGCCGCCTTCAAACACTCCTCCAGGATCGGCGCTCCAATGATGGGGTACCAAGGGCCTTTGAGCGGCATGATCTCCAACCCGAGTGTATTGAGGAAATAAAGGATACAGGCTACCCCGACGCCCGCGAGCACTGCAGTGAGGATTCGGCGCAGGCTCACCAATTTGTAACTGTCGATAAATTGGAGGCCAAACAGCAACACGAAGACAGGCAGGATGCTGATGCCCATTCGCAGAAGATAGTCGTATTGGATGGGGCTTCCCATGACCCTATCACAGGATTTTAAGCGAAACCAGGTATTCGCCGCTAACTTTTCCTAAATTATCCCTGGCCAAAGCATATCCTGTGGAAAAGGTCGAATTAAAATAAGTAAAGAAAACGGTGCGAAAGTCGATTTGCGCACCTAAATTCCCAAAGCCTTGGCGGGCATTCCTTCTGCCCAGATTGGTGGCCATCCCCGAAGAGAACAAGGCTAGCCTCGCCCAATTTACATAAAGAACCGTGGATCCTACACGACGAAATCTGACTGGGGGAAGGTCCCACTCCCCTAGCAACTTGGCAAAGCTTGTGGCACCGATCTGGTCTATTTTAACCCCAGGAAAGCTGTAATAGTCTCGGTAGCGGCTAATAGTTCCGTGGTCCACCCAATTGTTGCCAAAGCCTCCAAAGAAGAAGTTGGCGAATGGGTTGGTGGGGTCGCCAAACGCTTTGCCCGCTGAACCGCGAAACCAGATGGAAGAGTTGTGGATGGGGAGCAAGATGCCCCGATCAAAAGTCGCGTAAACCTGAGGGAATCCGTTCCCTCCCGCATAACTAAAATCCGAAACCAATTGCCACATTGTCCCTTTCTCATCTTCAATCGCGCCCAGCGACTTATCGAAATTGGAGTACTTCAAGCCAACCTTCGCCGTAACAAAGCGGCTGATTGGAGTCGCGATGTTCTGATAATCCGGCAACGCTTCGAGACCTGCGTACCCCGCCACGCTCCAATTAAGGTCCAAGCTTCGCGGAGTGTCATAGAGGAGGTTGCGAGTGTTTTCAAATTTCAAGGCCTCGCCTTTACGGCTGATCTTGGTGGGTCCAAAAAGATCGTAGAAATCGGCGTTATTGTAGTAGCTGGTTACTTTCCAGTTCCATAAATGGCCGGTAAACCCGAAGTGAAATCGCTCGCTCAGCGGCTGGACGGTGCTGGGCGAATAGGAGGCGGTCACATCTCCGCCACCCAGGCGCAGGCCGTCCATCCAATCCAATCGTAAGCCGACCGCGGCGGTATTCTTGTATCCCTGGACAATCGGATAGATGGAAATCGGGCGCGCGGCTCGCAAGGGCGAGTATCTCCCGGTTGACGTGATCACCTTTTGGTTGATGGTCGAGGGCTGCGGAAGCTTCCAGGTTTTGAGCTCCGGAGTCTTATCGAACAAATCCTGGCCGAAGTAATTGATCGCGCTCACATCGTTCAATGGCACCACGGGAACGAACGCGGGCACGAATCCCTTGGCCGTATATTCGAGAGCGATCAGGGTGCCGTCAGGGAGGGGCAAGGGGCGGAAGAGGCCGGTTTCCGCATTGCTTAGGACTTCCATCTTCTTGGTTTCGAAATCGTACCGAAATATATTTGAAACTCCAGTCTGGTAGGAATTACCGTAGAGGTACCGCCCATCAGGGGAATAGACGAAATTCTCCGGCGAATTATAGACGAAGTCGTAGAGAACTTCGAAGGAACTATCGCCTTTCAACAGGTTGTCAATTTGGAAGCGCACCAACTTCTGCTCGCCACTGATGTTGGAGATTGCCCCGGTCAAGTCTTTGCCATCCGGCGAGATATCAAGGTCAAAAAAATCAGCTCCGTAAGGAAAAGTGAACACAGGCTTTACGGTGGAGTAGGGCGCTTCCAGGCGAACCAGTGAAGACAGGCCGTCATGATGGCGCATGCCCCACAAGGACTGGTCGGCGGAATTGTAGACCAAATCCCCGGTCCGGGTATCTTTCAGCAATCGCCGGCCGCTGTGGGTGTCGAGGTCATAAACATTTAAATCACGCCAGTTCTTATTATCGGAGGAGTAGAAAATTCTGTGATGCGTGGGGTCGAAGGCGACCGATGTCACATAGTACACCCCCGCCCCTCCAACATCCTTCAGATGCTCGATGTCGCCGGTATCTGTATGCAGTGCGGCCAAGTGTGCCATGTGCCCGATGTAATGTACGGCGGCGTAGATGGTCTTGGATGAAGGGTCGTAATAAGTTCGGGAAATTGATCCGAGCGACTCAAAGGGAAGGTGGCGCGGGTGGGTGACCGGGTACTGGCGGATGCGAGCCAGATTGGCATTCTGCCATTCGTTCTCTGCTGTAATCCACTGGTCCCATATTTCTTTGAGGGGTTTTCCGTAGACCCGTTCGAACTGAGAAGCGAAGTACCTTCGGCTCGAATCGGTTCGGGTCACCCATTGCAGAAGTTTATCCAACCCATAGCGGTCGGCAAGAAAAGTCATGAAGCGGGTTCCATAGAGATAAGAGTTGGCGCCCACCTGGAAATCGATGGCGGTACCTTCGGATTCCAAGCCGAGATAACTGTAGATGTAGCTCTTGTCGCGCACTTTGGCGCGAAAGACCATTTCATCATAGCCGCCTAGAGCCCGGCCGAGTCCACCTGAGAGCCATGTTTCCATGAACGCCGCAATTCCTTCGTGGTACCAGCGCGGGGAGTAATGCCTGGGACTGGCCATGCTGCTATAGAACATGGAAATGGGGTCGTCTGCTGTGGGATCGATCTTTCCGAAGAAAACTTTGCGGGCCCGCCGGTCACTGTTGGATGCGTTGTCGCCCATCACGATATGGATCATTTCGTGATTCATGATCTCGCTGAGTCTTTCGTTATTGGGCAGAGTTTCAAAGACGTAGTTCAGTGGTTCGAGCCCGACGCTGATGAAATTCATCGGCACCGTTCCCGCCCCACCGTGACCGTAATCTCCGAAGTCCTCTAACAGGATGGTGACTTTTTGAGAGGGTGTGAAGTGGAAAAGCTTGTTGTCAAACTTAAGGGCATTCTCGAAACAGCGGATCAGGTAGGGAACCAGGTATTCGTGCGCGGGGTCGTAGTAAACCACCCGTACGTGCTCTGTCTCCTGAAAATAAAGCTTGGGATGGGCCGCCTGCGCATTGGCCCATCCCAAGATTACAAACGCAGCAAATCGCAGTAGTGCGCTGCTTTTCTTTCGGATTAGGGGCAATTTCCTTCCGCTGCGATCTCGCAATCCTGAGCCCTGGCCGTATTGGTTTCAGAACCCGATTCTAAGATACCTGCCGGGTTAGTCTTTATTCAAACCTGTCTGCATCTCGGCCCTCATATAACTCAGGCCATTTTGCACGCCCAGCAAGCCCTGGAAGGATTGATTGTTCAACAAACCCTGAAAGGATTGGTTGCCCATCAGGCCCTGGAAGGACTGATTACCCATCAAGCCCTGGAAAGACTGATTGCCCATCAAGCCCTGGAAAGATTGATTGCTCAACAAGCCCTGAAACGATTGGTTGCCCAGCAAGCCCTGGAAGGATTGATTGCCCATCAAGCTCTGGAAGGATTCATTCTTCAGCAAGCCCTGGAAGGATTCATTCTTCAGCAAGCCCTGGAAGGATTCATTTTTCAACAATCCCTGGAAGGACTGATTGTTGAGCAAGCCCTGGAAGGACTCATTTTTCATCAAGCCCTGAAACGACTCATTTTTTAGCAAGCCCTGAAACGACTCATTTTTCAGTAAGCCCTGGAATGACTCATTTCTCAGCAAGCCCTGGAAGGATTCATTTTTCAACAATCCCTGGAAGGACTGATTTTTCAGCAAACCCTGAAATGACTCATTTTTCAGCAAACCCTGGAACGAATCATTTTTCAGCAAGCCTTGAAAGGACTCATTTTTCATCAAGCCCTGAAACGACTCATTTTTTAGCAAGCTGAGAAACGACTCATTTTTCAGTAAGCCCTGGAATGACTCATTTCTCAGCAAACCCTGGAAGGATTCATTCTTCAGCAAGCTTTGGAAGGACTCGTTGCTCAGCAGGCCTTGGAAGGCTTGGTCGCCGGCGACTTTCTTGAATTCCTTGCTCTTCAGGAATTCCTGCACCGCAACTGGAGCTGTTCCCGGAGTTACGGCGACATCGGCTTCGGCCACTTTGGTATCTCGTTCAACCTTTCTTTGGCCGATCGCACCCTGAATCTTTTCCGTACTTGGTGGCGCCGAAGATTTCGAAACAAGCCAGATTCCCACGCCGGCGAGAACGACAGCCCCAATCAGCACCGCATACCTGAGTTTCCTTCCTTGAACAGACATACGTCCGCCTCCTTATCGAAACGACTGCGCTTTGGTAGTAGGCAACTGATAGCCCTCCACGCGCACCGGGTTCAATGTCGAGACTTCTTGGCCCAACCCATTAAAGTAGCTTATAGATAACATGCCGGTGGGTGCTTGTCAATAGAAACGCAAAAAAAACCTTTTAGAACCAATTAGTTGACACCGACCGGTCGGTAGCGGCCAGCTTACTTTTCGCTCGTGCTACTTCTCAGTTGCGCTTTAGTTCACCCCGTACCATCCTCCGAAGAAATCGAAATCAGAAGTGCCAATGGGTTGGCCAGGAGGTGATTCAGGAGGCCTGGTCAGATTCATTTGTTTCGGATCCTTCTGGAACCGCTCAATCTGGGACAGAGCAAACGTAAATTGCGCCCGCCTTGCCTCGTCGTTGGCAGCTTTCAATTGAACGGCCAGCCAAGATTTAAGTTGATCGGTTGATCGGTCTTCAGGGTCGCAATTGCACGCACTTGGGTTGCCGTGTTTTCATCCGCAGCCAGGGACATTAAATCGAAAAGGACAGTGTTATCCACCTCGTCTTGGATTGCATTCAGGTATCCGGGGGGCGGTGTCTTTTTCCAGGTTGATTCGATGAGCTTGTCGATTACTTCCGCCAGGCTTGGGGATTGGCTATCGAGCGCGTGATGTTCCATCAGGCGGATGGCGCGTTCTGGATTAAGAATAAGGCCAACCGTCAAACTGGCGGCGGCCTCAGCGGGTGCCAGAGAGTCAAACGTCAGTCCCGTGCGCCCCGAAAAAGTCTCTCGTGTACGTGGATAGCCTTCTGGTGGAGGCGGGATCAATTGCAACGCGTGGTCGGGCATGGCCAAAACTTCAGGCTTTAGGGTGGCCAGCAGCGCGTCGAGCGCTCTACGTTGTTCGGCAGCCGGAATTATCTTGGTGACAAGTTGGCCGTCACCTCTTAGCAGGCCGATGAAAAATGCGCATCAGTGAACCATTTTCGTTGCATTCCACATTCGGGAGTCGTGAAGGCGACGCGAGCGAGGTTGCCGGAGGCCTTTCCGTTGGCCTTCGGGAGCCT
>JBGPCF010000087.1:0-28652 GCA_041481635.1 Terriglobia bacterium
CTTCAAGGGGTACCGGCCGCAGTTCTACTTTCGCACGACGGACGTGACGGGCGTGGCGGAATTGCCGGCGGGGACGGAAATGGTGATGCCGGGAGACAACGTGTCGTTGGAGATTGAGTTGATCACGCCCATCGCGATGGAAAAGGGGCTGCGGTTCGCCATCCGCGAGGGCGGCCATACCGTCGGCGCCGGCACCGTGACCGAGATATTGAAGTAAGCGAGGGATAATGCTGCATCAAAAGATCAGAATCCGGCTGAAAGCGTACGACCACAGGATCCTGGACCAGTCAGCGGAGGAAATTGTTTCCACCGCCAAGCGGACAGGCGCGCAAGTGGCGGGGCCAGTCCCCTTGCCGACCATCAAGAATAAGTACTGCGTCCTCCGCTCGCCGCACAGCGACAAGAAGTCGCGCGAGCAGTTTGAGATTCGCACCCACAAGCGCCTGGTGGATATTCTGGAGCCGACCACTCAGACCATTGATGCGCTGACCAAGCTCGATTTGCCATCGGGCGTGGATATTGAGATTAAGGCGTTTGGGAAAGAACACACGAAGTAAACGCGTCAGTTGTCCTTGATCCGGTTTCCGTTCGAACCGATCATTGACGGCTGACCACTGAAAACGGACAACAGACGAATATGGTCAACGCGATTTTGGGAAAAAAGCTTGGGATGACGCAGATATTTCGAGAAAACGGCGACGTCGTTTCTGCCACCGTACTGAAGGCCGGGCCTTGCGTGGTGATTCAGAGAAAGACCTCGGCAAAAGACGGCTACGAGGCGGCGCAGATCTGCTTGGTCGAACTTCCTGGCCCCAAGCACGTGACCCAGGCTATGGCCGGGCATTTCAAAGCGGCTCAAGCCAATCCGTCGCGGTTCCTTCGGGAAGTCAGATTGAAGGCCGACGCGGGAGAGGTAAAGGTCGGTGACAAAGTTCTGGTGGACCAGTTCGTGGTCGACGAGCGTGTGGACGTGATTGGTATTTCCAAAGGCAAGGGTTTTGCGGGCGTCCACAAGCGGCATCATTTTGGCGGCGGTGGAGGGGCGCACGGCTCGATGTTCCATCGCGCTCCCGGATCGATCGGCGCTTCGGCGTTTCCCTCTCGCGTGCTGAAGGGCATGAAGGCTGCGGGGCATATGGGGACGGACCGGGTAACGGCGCGCAACCTGAAAGTGGTGCGAGTGCTATCCGATGACAACACTCTGATCGTTGAGGGTGCGGTGCCGGGACCAAAAGGCGCGTTCGTCATCGTGCGAAAGGCGAAAGCGCCCCACTTGAAAGGTGCGGGGAACAAAGCGGAAGCCGCCCCGGCCAAGAAGTAGGCTGAAAAAGCAAACAGCATACTGCAAACAGGAAAAGATCATGGCGACGGTTGATGTGAAAAATCTTGAGGGCGCGACGGTGAAGCAATTGGAGCTTCCCGACGCAATTTTTGCGGCGAAGCCGAACCAGAGCTTGCTTTGGGAGGCGACGAAATCCTACCTCGCGAGCCAGCGGCGCGGCACCCACTCCACCAAAAGTCGTGGAGAAGTTTCGGGCGGCGGCAAGAAACCCTGGCGCCAAAAAGGGACAGGGCGGGCGCGCGTGGGAAGCATCCGAAGCTCGCTGTGGCGGCACGGATCGATTGCCCACGGGCCCAAGCCGAGAGACTACTCCGCCAAGGTGAACGAGAAAGTGCTGCTGGGCGCGCTGCGCTCCGCGCTTGCCGTCAAATTTCAGGAAAATAAGTTGACCGTGGTGGATGAGTTCAAGCTGGCCGAAACGAAAACAAAATCTTTTGCCGGAGTGCTCCGGAAACTGGAATTGGGAAGGAAAGTGCTGATCGTGGACGACGCGGCCAATCGCAACCTGGAACTTTCCTCACGGAATATTCCGGGCTGCGACCTGATGCGGCACCACACGGTTCATCCCTATCACGTGCTCAGCCACGACCGTCTGTTGATTTCCGAAGGTGCTCTGACGCGCCTTGGGGAGCGGCTCCGATGATTAAAAGTCCTTACCAGATTCTGCAGAAGCCGATCATTACGGAAAAAGGTCTGGATGTAAAAGAACGCGCGCATACGCTCTGCTTTCACGTTCACCGTCAGGCAACGAAGAGCGAAATCAAGACAGCCGTACAACAGGTTTTCAAAGTGAAAGTGGAATCCGTGCATACGGCGGTGTACCACGGCAAGCTTCGCCGGCGGGGACGGACGTTTGGTTTTCGGACGGATTGGAAGAAAGCCTACGTCAAACTGAGAGCGGGCGAGAAGATGCCGGAATACGGGCTGGAAAGCTAAACGGCCAGACGGAGCGCGGGAGCTCTTCGGGCAAGCCTAGACTTGGAACAGAACAGCTATGGGAATCAAATCCTACAGGCCATACACAGAAACCCGGCGGTACCAGACCGGGCTGACGTTTGAGGAACTGACCACCTCGACGCCCTACAAACCCTTGCTCGAGAAGAAGGATCGAATCTCGGGACGCAATAACCAGGGGCAGTTGACCATATGGCGGCGGGGCGGCGGTCACAAACGCCACTACCGGATCATCGATTTTAAACGCGACAAGATCGGAATCCCGGCGCGCGTGGCGACGGTGGAGTACGATCCCAACCGGTCCGCCTTTATCGCGCTGGTGAATTATGCCGACGGCGAGAAGCGCTACATCCTTTATCCGCTGGGTCTGAAAGTGGGCGACAAGATTGTCGCGGGACCGGATGCGGACATCGTGGTGGGCAACGCGCTGCCGCTCAAGAATATTCCCACCGGCACCATGATTCATAACATCGAGATGCGCGTGGGGAAGGGCGGACAAATGGTGCGCAGTGCGGGCGGCGCGGCGCAACTGCTGGCCAAAGAAGGCGACTACGCCCAGGTGCGGCTGCCTTCAGGTGAAGTCCGCAAAGTCCACATTGACTGCATGGCCTCCATCGGACAAGTGGGAAACGTTGATCACGAGAACGTGACGATTGGCAAGGCAGGCCGCAAACGGTGGATGGGCATCAAGCCGACCGTTCGCGGAGTGGTGATGAATCCCGTCGATCATCCTCACGGCGGAGGCGAAGGGAAGACCTCGGGCGGCCGCCATCCGGTCACCCCATGGGGCCAGCCAACTCGCGGCTACAAGACCCGGCACAACAAGCAAACCGGCAAGTGGATTGTGAAGCGGCGAGAGAAGAAGTAAGGGGGAGGGCAATTTGGGAAGGTCGCTAAAAAAAGGGCCGTTTGTAGACGGCCACCTGCTCAAGAAGGTCGAGCTCTTGAACCGGCGTTTCGAAAAGAAAGTGGTGAAGACCTGGTCGCGGCGTTCCACCATTCTTCCCGAAATGGTCGGGCACACGATTGCCGTCCACAATGGTAAAAAGTTTATTCCGGTGTACGTCACGGAAAACATGGTGGGCCACAAGCTGGGTGAGTTTTCTCCCACGCGCACGTTTAAGGGGCACAGCGTGAGGATTGCCGCGGAACGAGCTGCGGCGGCCGTGGCGGGTCCCGGTGCGGGTGGCGGTGGAGCGCCCAGTGGCGGAGGCGGTGCCGGTGCGGGTGGTGGAGCGCCCGGTGGGGCTCCCAAACCTGCTGCTCCGGCTGGCGGAGGCGCGTAGGATTTCAGTTTGACAATTCAAGATTAACGAATTCCGGAGTTCAACGATGGAAGGGAAAGCGACTGTCAAGTATGTTCGGGTTTCGCCGCAGAAAGCGCGGCTGGTGGTGGACTTGATTCGCGGCAAAAACGCCGGCGAAGCCATCAGTCTTCTGCGTGTGACCAAGAAAGCCATCACGCACGAAATCGAAAAAGTTCTGCGCTCGGCGATTTCAAATGCGGAGCAGAAGTCAGACCGTGTGGACGTGGAGCAGTTGGTCGTTTCAGAGGCGTATGTGAACGAAGGTCCGCGCCAGAAGCGAATCCGTCCGGCCCCCATGGGCCGCGCGTATCGATACCAGCGGAGGACCAGTCACATCACCGTGGTCGTGGAGCAGCCCCAGGAGAACTAAACAGTTCTTCTGAGGGTTTGAAGGAGGCATGCAGTGGGGCAGAAAGTTCATCCTTTTGGTTTTCGTCTCGGATACACCAAGACATGGAAGTCCCGGTGGTTTGCCAAGAAAGATTACGCCGAGATGCTGCACGAAGACCTGAAAATCAAGAAGCAACTTAAGGACCAGTTGCGCAGCGCCGGCGTGGCCTCGATTGAAGTGGAGCGGCCCGGAAACAAACTTAAGATTACTATCTACACGGCTCGCCCCGGCATCATCATCGGGCGCAAGGGCGCGGAAATCGACCGACTGCGGCAGGAAATGCAGAAACGCACGGGACGCGAAGTGCTGCCGATCAATATTCAGGAAGTGCACCGGCCGGAACTGAATGCGACGCTGGTGGCGGAGGCGGTATGCCTTCAACTCGAAAAACGCGTGGCGTTCCGACGTGCCATGCGCAAGGCGGTGGACTCCGCGCTGCGCTTTGGCTGCAAAGGGATCAAGATTCGCTGCGGCGGGCGGCTGAACGGAGCGGAAATCGCCCGGACAGAATGGTACTTGCAGGGCCGACTGCCTCTGCACACATTGCGCGCTGATATTGACTACGGGACGTCCGAGGCGATGACCACCTACGGCGTGATAGGCGTGAAGTGCTGGATCTACAACGGGGAAATCCTGGAGCAACGGCGACGGGTTGAAAAGGTAGAGGAACCGGCCGCGGTTCCCGTGGCGTGATACAAGCGCGCATTTGAAATCTAAAAGCAGAGAGCTATTTCTATGTTAATGCCGAGCAAAGTGAAATACCGGAAGCAACAGCGTGGGCGTCGCCGCGGCAAAGCGTGGCGCGGGTCTGAGCTGTCTTACGGGAATTACGGATTGAAGGTGCTGGAAGCGGGCTGGATTACGGATCGCCAGATTGAAGCCAGCCGCGTGGCCATCATGCGCTTTATCAAGCGCGGGGGAAAACTCTGGATCCGGATTTTTCCGGACAAGCCGGTGACCAAGAAGCCGGCAGAAACCCGCATGGGGAAGGGCAAGGGGGCTCCGGAGTTCTGGGTGGCAGTGGTGAAGCCGGGCCGGGTGTTGTTTGAGATGCAAGGCGTGTCCGAGTCCGACGCCAAGCAGGCCATGCGCCTGGCCAGCCACAAACTGCCTCTGCCCACTACGTTTGTAGCTCGGTCGGTGTTGTCGCAATAGGGGAGAGTTGAATAACCATGAAGATGGACAAGATGCGGGAATGGGGAACTGCCGAACTGAAAGTGAAGGAAAAGGAGTTCTCCGATCAACTCTTTCGGTTGAAGTTTCAGATGGCGAGCGGGCAGACCGACACGCTGGAAAAGATTCGCGTTTTGCGCAAAGATATCGCGCGCGTTAAAACCTTGCTGCGTCAGGGCGAAGTGGCCCAAAAGCAGGCGAAGAAATCCTAAGTCAATGAAGTAGGGGGCAGGTGGAAGAAACAATATGGAGACCACACGTCAGGAAAAAGTCGGCATCGTTACGAGCAATAAAATGAAGAAGAGCGTGGTGGTCACCGTGGACCGTCAGACGACTCACCGTCTGTATAAACGGGTGGTCCGGCGCTCCAGCAAATTCATGGCGCACGACGAGAAAAATGAATGCCGCGTCGGCGACACGGTGCGAATCCGCGAAACACGGCCGCTGTCGGCGCGTAAACACTGGCGGGTGGTCGGGGTGATTGCCAAAGCCGCGCAGGTCGCGCCCTTACCGGAGAGTGTCGTATGATCGGGATGCGGACCATTCTTCAGGTGGCGGATAATTCCGGGGCGCGGAGATTGGCTTGCATCCTGCCCCTGGGCGGCGACGTCGGGCTGCAGGCGGGCCTCGGCGACGTGGTGACGGCTTCCGTGAAAGAAGCGGCGCCCGACAGCGCGGTCAAGAAGGGCACGGTGGTCAAGTGCGTGATCGTGCGCATGCGGAAAGAGCAGCGGCGGCGGGACGGAAGTTACATCCGCTTTGACGAAAATGCCGCCGTGCTGATCAACGATGCCAATGAGCCGGTGGGCACCCGCGTGTTTGGTCCGGTGGCTCGCGAGCTGCGTGAAAAGAAATTCTTGAAAATAGTTTCATTGGCGCCCGAGGTTCTTTAATGCGTTTTAAAATAGAAATCAAGAAGAACGATCAGGTCCGCGTGCTGGCTGGCCGGGATAAAGGGCAGACGGGAAGGGTCCTTGAAGTCCATCCTGAGAAGCGCCGGCTGATCGTGGAAAACGTCAATAAAATGAAAAAGCACGTCCGCCCCAACCCTGGCAAACAGATTCGGGGCGGGATTCTGGAAGAGGCGGGGCCCATCCACGTGTCCAACGTGGCGCTGATTTGCAGCGATTGCGGGCCGACCCGTATCAGGCACCAAAGAATGGCGGGCGGTTCCAAAGGTAAAGGCAAGACAGTCCGGGCGTGCGCCAAGTGCGGAAAGAGCCTGGATTAACGGTGCGGAGAAGGGAGTAAACGCGAATATGGCGCCGCGATTGAAAGAAAGATATCGAAAAGAAGTGGTTCCGGCGTTGGTGAAAGAATTCAACTACCCCAACCTGATGGCCGTGCCGCGCCTGCGCAAGGTGGTGGTGAACATGGGCCTGGGCGAGGCAATCCAGAATGCAAAGATCCTCGACTCCGCGACCGCGGAACTCGGCCAAATCACCGGGCAAAAGCCGGTGATCACACGGGCGAAGAAATCGATCGCCAATTTCAAGTTGCGCAAGAACATGCCGATTGGGGCGACGGTCACGCTCCGCGGCGACCGGATGTACGAGTTCTTTGATCGCCTGACCAGCGTGGCACTGCCGCGCGTGCGCGATTTCCGGGGACTCTCCACGCGCGCGTTTGACGGCCGGGGCAATTATACGATGGGGCTGCGCGACCAGTTGGTTTTCCCGGAAGTGGATTATGCCAAGGTGGACAAAATTAAGGGCATGAATATCTCGATTGTGACTGACGCGCGGAGCGACGCGGAAGCGCTGGCGTTGTTGCGGCGCATGGGAATGCCGTTCCGGCTCGAAGGCCCGAGGCGCGAGGCGGGTGCCCCGGCGGGCAGTCAGCCGGCCGAGAAAAAGGCGGAGGGATAATCTGTGGCGCGTACTTCCATGATGGCGAAGATGGCCAAGAAGCCCAAGTTCAAGATTCGGCACAGAAATCGGTGCCGGCGCTGCGGCCGGCCTCGCGGTTACCTGCGCAAGTTCCAGATGTGTCGTCTCTGTTTCCGCCAATTGGCGCTCCTTGGGGAAATCCCGGGCGTGACGAAGTCCAGTTGGTAGGCACCGGGGCAGGGAAGATTAGTGAAGAGGGAGAGAGACTGAATGTCAGCATCGACTGATCCCATCGCGGATATGCTCACTCGAATTCGGAACGGGCTCCACGCGCGACACCAACGCGCCGACATGCCCGCGTCCAAATTGAAGATTGAAGTTGCCCGCATCTTGAAGGAGGAAGGGTATATCTCCAACTTCAAAATCGCCGAGGAAGGTAAGAAAAGAGTTCTGAAAGTTTTCCTCCGCTATGACAACGACGGCGAGAGCGTGATTACAACCATCGAGAGGGTTTCGAAACCCGGCCGCCGCGTATACATCGGAGCCACGGAGATTCCCAAAGTCATGGGAGGTCTGGGAATCAACATCCTGACCACCCCGCGCGGAGTGATGACGGGCAAGACCGCCCGGAAATCCCGGGTGGGTGGCGAATTGCTTTGCACGGTGTCGTAAGGGAAAAAACTATGTCGCGAATTGGAAGGAAGCCTATCGAAATGCCCGCCGGGGTCAGCATTCTGCCGGAACACGCTGCCGTAGTGGTGAAAGGGCCAAAAGGGTCTTTGCGAGTCGCGATGCCCGAGGGGATCAGCGTCGAAAAGCAAGAAGGACGCCTGGTCACGCTGCGCCACAATGACGACCAATCGGCCTTGCATGGGCTGGTGCGCAGTCTCATGTCCAACGCCGTGCGCGGCGTCACCCAGGGTTTTGAGAAGCATTTGGACATCGTGGGCATCGGCTATCGGTCCGAGGTCAAGGGGAACACGGTGGTCTTTACGCTGGGTTACTCGCACCCCATCGAGTTTCCGATTCCCGAAGGGCTCTCGGTCAGCGTGGAGAAGCAAACTCACCTGGTGGTGAGCGGGACGGACAAGCAAAAAGTAGGCCAGGTGGCTGCGGAGATTCGCGGATTGCGCCCGCCGGACCCGTACAAGAACAAAGGCATCCGGTATACGGGCGAGCGGCTGAAGAAGAAGGTGGGCAAGGCTGCCGCGGCCGCTTCCGGGGTCGCCAAACAGTAGGAGAAAGGTTCGAACAGGGGCACAATATGTTGACACTTGCTTCCCGTAACGTGGTTCGCAGGCGCATTCACTTACGCAGCCGGACGCGGGTTCGTGGATTGACTCAATCGCCGCGCGTGAATGTTTTTCGATCCTCCGCGCACATCTATGCGCAGATCATTGACGATACGCGGGGCCACACGCTGGTGGCGGCTTCCTCCCGTGATCCGGAAGTCCGGAAAACGATCAAGACTGGCGGGAACGTCGCGGCCGCCAAGACCGTCGGGTTGGAGCTGGCCAAGCGAGCCAAGGCCGCCGGAATCACACGCGTCGTATTCGACCGCGGAGGCTATGCCTATCACGGACGTGTGAAAGCTCTGGCTGACGCGGCGCGTGAAGGCGGATTGAAATTCTAGTTTGGAAGGGCAAGGGAGGGTTCCGTTGAGTACTCGGATTGACCCGAATTCGCTGCAACTGAAGGATCAGGTGGTTTCTATCAATCGCGTCACCAAGGTCGTTAAAGGTGGCAAGAACCTGAGTTTCGCCGCACTGGTCGTGGTGGGTGACGGCGGCGGGCACGTGGGATATGGTTCGGGGAAAGCACGCGAGGTTCCCATGGCCATCCGGAAGGGCATTGAAGCGGCCAAGAAGGCCGTGGTGAAGGTGAACATCACTGTGACTTCCATCCCGCATGCCGTGCTGGGCACGTACGGAGCCGGAAGGGTGTTGCTGAAGCCGGCCCCAGAGGGCACGGGCGTGATTGCCGGTGGCGCCGTCCGGGCTGTGGTCGCGGCGGCGGGAATTCAGAACGTGCTTACAAAATCTCTCGGTACGACCAACCCGCAAAATGTAGTGAAAGCAACCATGGACGCTTTGATGAAATTGCGCGACGCAGCGCAAGTGGCTTCATCCCGCGGCAAATTGGTGGAAGAACTTTAAAGGGTGAGTGATACTGTGGCGGATCAAGCTCAGAAAACGATTTACATCAAATACGTGAGAAGCGGCATTGGTTTTGACTTTCACACCAAGACGATGATTCGCAGCTTGGGGCTGCATCGTCTGAATCAAGTGGTGGAGCGGCAAAACACGCCCCAGATTCGGGGCTTGGTGGCCCGAATCCCACACTTTGTGGAGATCGTCAATCCGACGGCGGCGCCCGCATGGACCTTGACGCCGGAATATACGATCTTTCCTCCCGAATCCAAGCCCGAGCCGGTGAGAGCGCCCCGACGTCCAGCGGAACAGGGAGTAGAAGAAGCGCACGAAACCGCCGCGACAACTCCGAAGGAAGACCGCCACGCGCACAAAAAAGAGGCGAAGCCCGTGGGCGCTCACGCGGAGGCCAAACACAAGAAGGCTGCCAAACACGAAGAACCTGCGAAGCATGCAGCCCATGCAGGAAAAGAAAAAGGTAAAGCCGCCAAGAAAGAGGCTCCGAAAAAGAAGGGCAAAACCGCGGACGCCAAACACGCTACTCACGACAAGAAAGGTAAGAAGTAGGCGCACAGACTATGGCTACTCACATCGGAACACTCAAGCCGCCCCGCGGGGCCAACAAAACCCGCAAGCGCATTGGGCTGGGCATGGGCTCAGGCCACGGCAAGACAGCCACCCGCGGGTCAAAAGGTCAACGGTCACGGGCCGGCTCGCGCATGCGACCAGGATTTGAAGGCGGCCAGATGCCGCTGCATCGCCGCCTGCCCAAGCGCGGCTTTACTAATATTTTCAAGAAATATTTCGCGCTTGTGAATTTGAAGGATTTGGAGAAGTTCAGGGCTGATGAAAAGATCACACCGGAGTTCCTCAAGAAGCACGGTTTGATCAAGAAGCTTCTCGACGGTCTCAAAGTTTTGGGTGAAGGTGAATTGAAGGCACCTCTTGAGATTTCCGCACACCATTTTTCGAAGTCTGCCCTGGAAAAGATCAAGAAAGCCGGAGGGAAGGCTGAGGTCATTCACGCATGATTGAATCTCTCAAAAGCCTGACTGAGATTCCGGAGTTACGGAAACGTATCTCGTTCACGTTTCTGATGCTCGCCATTTACCGTTTGGGTTCCTTCATCCCAACGCCGGGCATCAACGCGGACGTGTTCGAGCAGATGTTCAGCCAACTCGCCGGGTCGCTCTTTGGGCTGCTGTCCATGTTCTCGGGAGGGAGTTTGCGCCGTCTGACTGTATTTGCCCTCGGGATCATGCCCTACATCACCGCCTCCATTATTCTCCAATTGATGGGAGTGGTTTCGCCCACCCTGGAGAAACTCCAGAAGGAAGGCGAGTTGGGGCGCCGCAAGATTACCGAGTACACGCGCTGGCTCACGGTGGGCCTCAGCGCCTTCCAGGCGTTTGGAATTGCGGTCGCCCTGCAGAGGCAGACCGCGGGTGGAGCCACTGCGCTGGTTCCCAACCCCGGACCGATGTTCATTTTCACCACGGTCTTGACCCTCACGACGGGCTCGATCTTCGTGATGTGGATCGGTGAACAGATTACCTCCCGGGGAATTGGCAACGGGATGTCCCTGCTGATCTTTACCGGCATCGTAGCGGGACTTGTCCCGGGTGCTGGCAGTCTTTATACCAAGGTTTTTGTGACTCACGATTGGAGTTTTCCGATCCTCGTGTTGTTGCTGGGATTCATGGTAGCGATCATCGCCTTCATCGTCCTGGTGGAA
The DNA here is from genome assembly GCA_041481635.1 of Terriglobia bacterium. Taxonomy (GTDB): domain Bacteria; phylum Acidobacteriota; class Terriglobia; order UBA7540; family UBA7540; genus DASYXZ01. The sequence goes on from JBGPCF010000087.1 coordinate 10,882, forward strand.
CGTGGCGAGCGGCGGGTGCCCATTCAATATGCCAAACGCATTGTCGGGCGCAAGGTGATGGGAGGTGTATCAACCCACTTGCCCTTAAAGGTAAACAGCAGCGGGGTGATGGCTATTATTTTTGCGGTCTCCTTGCTCACCTTTCCTCAAACTATTGGATTGTTTGTGGGGCAAGCCGGGATCCTCGGCACGGCCCTGACCTGGTTTAAGAATGTATTTGCCTGGGGCGAGCCGGCTTACACACTTAGCTATGTCATACTTATTATGTTCTTCGCGCATTTTTACCTCTCGATTGTTTACAATCCTGATGAGGTGGCCGATAACGTTCGCAAGCAGGGCGGTTTCATTCCCGGCATTCGGCCGGGAAAACGGACGGCGGACCATTTGGATGATGTTTTAACCAAGATCACCTGGGTGGGTGGTATTTATCTGGCTATTGTGGCGCTGATCCCGGAGATCATGCTGGCGGGTTTGCGATTGAACCACTTGCCCGGATTCCTCGGGGCGGGATGGTTTGACTCTCACATGCCGCAATGGCTGCTCCATGGTCTGAATCTCAATTTCTATTTTGGCGGTACGTCACTCTTGATCGTTGTGGGAGTGGCGATGGATACGGTTCAACAAGTTGAAGCCCAATTGATTATGCGGCACTACGAGGGCTTCCTTAAGAAGGGTCGGATCAGGGGACGCAGGGGCGGGTAGTAAATCACGCGAGTGGAGGGGAGAGATGAAAGTCCAGGCACTAATCTTCCTCGGAGCCCCAGGTGCAGGAAAAGGAACACAGGCGCGGGAGGTGTCCCACGTCTTTGGGATCCCGCAGATTTCAACCGGAGATCTCCTGCGCGACGCGGTGGAGAAGCAAACGCCCCTTGGCAAAGCGGCGAAGGCAAAAATGGAAGCCGGTGGATTGATCCCCGATGAACTCGTGACCGCTATGGTGGATATGCGGATCGACGAGCCCGACTGCAAGAAGGGGTTCATCCTGGATGGCTTTCCACGAACCCTGGGCCAGGCGGAAGCCGCCGACAAAATGTTCCACGCCAAGAATCGCGGGAACCCGCTGGTGGTGGACATTCAGGTTGATGAAGCATTGCTACTGAAGCGATTGACGGGCCGCCGGACTTGCCACCAATGCGGCGAGATTTACAACGTCTACTTCAACCCGCCGAAGAATGACGAGCTTTGTGATAAGGACGGAAGCAAATTGCAGCATCGGGCAGATGATAACGAGGACACGATCAGGCAACGACTCGTGGCCTACGAAAATCAGACGAGCCCGCTGGTCGAGTACTACCGGAAGAAAGGCTTCCTACACGTTGTCGACGGCAGTAAGGAGCCGGCAGATATCGCGAAGGACCTGATCAGCTTTTTGAGGGGTGCATGATTATCTGCAAGTCTCCTGCAGAGGTCGAGAAGTTACGGAAGAGCGCTCGGTTGGTTAGAGAGATACTGTACGAACTCCGCGACCGGATTCACCCTGGCGTCAGCACTCTGGAGTTGGAGCAGTTCGCGGAGAAAAGAATAGCTGAGGCAGGGGCAAAGCCTGCCTTCAAAGGTTACCGGGGTTATCCGTGCTGTCTTTGCACCTCGTTGAATGAAGAGATCATGCACGGGATTCCTTCGGGCCGGCGCCTGAAGGAAGGCGACATCGTAGGCCTGGACCTGGGAGTGATTCTCGACGGCTTCTACGGCGATTCGGCACTCACAGTTCCTGTGGGGCAGATCAACGAGTCGGCCCAGAAGTTATTACAGGTAAGCGAGGAAGCGCTCGAGTTGTCTATTGCCAAGGCACATTTTGGAAACCGGATTGGCGACATTTCGGCTACCGTGCAAGAGCACGTGGAGAAAAATGGCTTTTCGGTGGTTCGGGAATTTGTTGGGCACGGAATCGGTCGCGCCCTCCATGAGGATCCCCAAATCCCCAACTACGGTTTCGCCGGCCACGGACCGGCTTTGAAGGTTGGGATGGTGCTGGCCATTGAAACTATGGTGAATTCGGGGCGTCCCGAGTTGCGAATCCTGGCTGATCACTGGACGGCAGTAACGGCGGATGGAAGGAACGCGGCCCATTTTGAGCACATGGTCGCAATAACTCAAAACGGCCCGGACGTTTTGACGAGAATTTAGCGAATTGGAATCCGTTCTTGCAGATCGACATTGGGACGGATCAGAGGAACGCTCAGCAACTTATGGCGAAGGAAGAAGCAATCGAGGTTATCGCAACGGTGATCGAACCATTACCGAACGCCATGTTTCGCGTTGAGCTGGAGAACAAACACAAAGTCCTGGCCCATATCTCCGGAAAAATGCGGAAGAATTTTATTCGCATTCTGCCCGGGGACAAGGTGGCCGTGGAGCTTTCCCCGTATGACCTGACTCGCGGACGTATCGTCTATCGGTACAAGTGAGGCGTGGGAAGGGCGAAATTCGGGGCAGGCTGGAAAAAGGAAACTATGAAGGTGCGATCATCAGTGCGCAAGATTTGTACGAAGTGCAAGATTGTCAGGCGACGGGGTGTTGTCCGCGTGATATGCGCGAATCCCAAGCACAAACAACGGCAAGGTTAAGAGCGGAAGGTTCGAGGTGAGGCGCCCGGCGGCCTCACTGTCCGAGCCAATCCCTTCTTCGGAGGCTTTATGGCACGAATTGCGGGTATCGATTTACCACGGACGAAGCGGGTGGAAATCGGATTGACTTATATCTATGGCATCGGCCGGGCGCGGTCGATGTCCATCCTGATGCGTACCGGTGTGAGCCCGGACAAGCAAGTGAAAGATTTGACGGAGGAAGAAGTATCCAAGATTCGTCAAATCATTGAGGAAGAGGGCGGCATTGAAGGCGACCTCCGCAAAGATGTTGCCATGAACATCAAGCGGCTGATCGAAATTGGTTCTTATCGTGGTTATCGCCACCGGCGCAACCTTCCGGTGCGCGGACAGCGAACGCACACCAATGCGCGAACGCGCAAAGGACCGCGAAAAGGCGCGGTGGCCAACAAGAAACGGGCCACGGCCAAAACGTAGGGACAGATATTGGAACCTAGAAATTGGCTGTCTGGCAGCCTAGTTTCGAAATTCGAGTTTCCAATTTCCAGTTTCCGATTTCCAACTGAGGTGTTATGGCGAAAGCAGCATCAGCTAAGACAGGAAAAAAAAAGGTTTTCAAGAAAAAAGAGAAGCGCGTTGTTCCCAACGGCGTGGCGCACATCCAGGCGACCTTCAACAACACTCTGGTGAGCATCACGGACATGGAAGGGAAGCTCATTTGCTGGTCGAGCGCCGGATCGCTGGGGTTCAAGGGATCGCGGAAGGGCACTCCGTTCGCGGCCCAGCAGGCTGCGGCGCGCGCCGCGACTGGGGCGCGTGATCACGGGATGCGATCGTTGGAAGTTCGTGTCAAGGGGCCGGGGTCGGGACGTGAGTCGGCCATTCGTGCCCTGGCAGCGGCAGGATTGGAAGTTCGCCTCATCAAGGATGCGACTCCAATTCCCCACAACGGGTGCCGGCCGCCCAAGCGACGGAGAGTCTGACATTTTGTGATTGAGAGGACCGGTAATTGAATGAGAGAGGCCCTTGGGTACCAAGGCTTCCCATCATTCAAAAGAAGGAGGAAGTTTTGGCGAGATATCGCGATGCGGTTTGCCGGCTTTGCCGCCGGGAAGGAATGAAGCTTTTCTTGAAGGGGCACCGTTGCATGACGGACAAGTGCGCGATCGAGAAGCGCAACTTTGCGCCGGGGCAACACGGGAAGTCCCGCCGGCCCAAGTTGGTAGGCTACGGTCTTCAGCTCCGGGAAAAACAAAAGGTTCGTCGTGTCTACGGCATCCTGGAGGAACAGTTCCGCAGCTATTTTGAGAAAGCTGTCACGATGAAAGGCATCACAGGTGAAAACCTGCTGGTCATGCTGGAGCGCCGTCTCGATAATACGGTCTTTCGCCTGGGCCTGGCTACCTCGCGCGCCGAGGCTCGTCAATTGGTCCGGCATGGGCACATTCTTGTCGCGGGGCGGGGAGTGAATATCCCGTCTTATCAGGTTTCTCCGGGGCAGGAAGTCTCTGTCCGCGAAAAGAGCAGAAAGATGGTGACCGTGCAGCGCGCTCTGGACCTCGCGGGCAGCCGGCAGATTCCGGCCTGGTTGATCATGGATCGCGAGAACCTGAAAGGGCAGGTGATCTCTTTGCCCAAACGCGACGACGTGAATTTCCCAATCCAGGAGCAGATGATCGTCGAACTTTATTCGAAGTAACCCCGTTCCAAGGGAACGGAGAGAGAAGGCCGCAGCAGCGGTCTTCGGGAGGCACAAGAGAAATGCTTTGGAAAGGATTCCAGAAACCGAAGCGCCTGGCGAGCAATTCGGAAACTTTGACTGACAAGTACGGCCAGTTTTCGGCGCAGCCTTTCGAGCGTGGATTTGGCACCACGATTGGCAACGCCCTTCGCCGAGTGTTGTTGTCGTCCATCGAGGGCGCCGCTATTACGGCGGTGAAGATTGAAGGGGTGCTGCACGAGTTTTCTTCCATTCAAGGTGTGGTGGAAGACGCCACGGATATCATTTTGAACCTCAAACAAATTCCCCTCAAATTGAACGTCGAGGGCCCCAAGAGTTTGTACCTTCACGTCGATCGACCGGGAGAAGTGACGTCCCGCATGATTCAGGAAGATCCCGATGTCGAAATCCTCGACAAGGATGTTTACCTGGCGACGGTGAGCGAGGGTGGAAGCTTGCACATCGAAATGCGGGTGAAGCTCGGCCGCGGTTACGTGCCGGCGGAAAAGAACTTCGACGAGGACCTGCCCATCGGATATATCCCCGTGGATTCCGCGCACTCGCCCATTCGCAAATGTAATTACACGGTGGAAGCGGCTCGCCTGGGTCAGATGACGGACTACGACAAGCTGACCCTGGATGTCTGGACGAATGGTGCCATCGCGCCTCAGGATTCCATTGGATTGGCCGCCAAGTTGGTGAAGGACCACATGAATATCTTCATCAACTTTGAAGAAGTTCCCGAGGCGGAAGAGGTTCAGCAGGAAAAAACCGTGGAAGGCCGCAATGAGAACCTGGACCGGTCGGTGGAGGAATTGGAACTTTCCGTCCGCTCCTACAATTGCCTGAAAAACGCCAATATCACAACGATTCGTGAATTGGTCCAGAAGACCGAACAGGACATGCTCAAGACGAAAAACTTTGGCCGCAAATCCTTGAATGAGATCAAGGAAATCCTTGGAGTCATGGGGCTGAGCCTGGGCATGAAGTTTGACGAAAAGGGCAACCCGGTCATGGTGGCTCCGGAAGCCTCTCACTCGGGTGAATAGCAAGAGGGAGATTGAATGCGTCATCGGAACTACGGTAGAAAACTTAGCAGAAACACCTCGCACCGGCGCGCCCTTTTGCGCAACCTCGTGACCTCGCTGATCCTTGAAGAGCGGATTGCGACCACGGTGGCCAAGGCCAAGGCGGCTAAAGGAATCGCTGAGGAAATGATCACACTGGGGAAGCGGGGCGATCTTCACGCGCGTCGCCAGGCGGCGGCTTATTGCATGACCCCGCTCTCTGTAAAGAAACTCTTCGAAGACCTTGCCAAGCGCTACGAAAAACGGCCCGGCGGTTACACTCGAATCATTCTCACCGGTTGGCGAAAAGGGGACGGGGCCGACACGGCCATCCTTGAATTAGTCGGCACAGAGGTCCTCCAGAAGCGTGCGGAGGAACGAGCCAAGAAATCGGAGGCTCGCCGTAAAGCCATGGAGAAAGAGGCTGCCGAACAACCAGCCGCGACACCCGAGGAGAAGGAAGACAAGAAATAACCCATTCTTCAACGAGCAATTACATTCTTGGCAGATTCAGACCCGGCCGATGAGCGCAAGCTCAGGCCGGTTTTTTTTGCCACCGCGCGGAATATTGATTGGCGAATCGAAATACCCGCCAGCTTTCGCTGGGCTCAATGAATTAGAAAGTTATTCCGAACGGCCGACGGATGATATTCCCCTCCCCGCATGAGAAAGTTTGGGGTGAAAGATGTGTGCCCACAGAAGGATGAGCAGTGTCCCTAAAATTGCCCCGGTTGTATCAATTCCGCTGTCAATCAATGACGCCGTTCGTCCCGGCACAAACGCCTGGTGAAATTCGTCGGTAAGCGAATAGAGCCCTGCCACCAAAACCGCCCAGCCGGCGGCTTTTGCGCGCCATTCTGTTTGGTTGCTGTTCAAGAAACAATGATAGAGGAAGATTGAGAAGATGGCATACTCCGTACAGTGCGCCGATTTACGGAGCAGATAATGGAAAATGTCAAAGGTGTGAGTGGATACAGAGAGGTGCAGAACCCGCAGAATCTCACCGACCACCATGGCTGTAAAAGAGGTGCCGAAGGATTCCGTGGACAGGCTGTAGATCAAAGCTGCCCACGCAAAAGCCAGGAGCCAGCGGAACCAGTGCAGACTTCTTGTTTCTTTAGAGGGTAAAAGACGTGGACTATTCAAGGCGATAATTGGGCGCCTCTTTGGTAATGATAACGTCGTGCACGTGGCTTTCGCGAAGGCCGGCGCTGGTGATTCGCACGAACCGACCCTTTTTCTGAAGTTCCTCGATGGTTGCGCACCCGCAGTAACCCATGCCCGAGCGGAGCCCACCCACTAACTGGGCGACCATTTCCGCAAGCATACCTTTATATGGGACTCGCCCCTCGATCCCTTCCGGAACTAATTTGGCCGTATCGCTTTGAGCGTATCGGTCTGACCCCGCCGCCATGGCCGCGATGGAGCCCATCCCGCGGTAAGACTTGAAGGTCCGGCCCTGATAAAGAATCGTTTCCCCAGGGCTTTCTTCCACGCCTGCGAATATGCTTCCCAGCATGACGGTGCTGGCGCCGGCGGCGATGGCTTTGGTGATGTCACCGGAAAATTTGATGCCGCCATCGGCGATGATGGGCACTCCAGCGGGCTGCGCCGCTCGAGCACACTCGGCGATGGCAGTAATTTGCGGGACGCCCGCTCCCGTCACCACACGCGTGGTGCAGATGGAGCCCGGGCCAATCCCGACCTTCACGGCATCCACGCCGAGCTGCACTAGGTCGCACGCGCCTTCGAAGGTGGCTACGTTACCAGCTACCAAATCGACTTCGGGAAATTTCTCTTTGAGGGCACGCACGGCATCGAGCACCCGCTGGGAATGCCCGTGGGCAGTGTCCACCACCAATACATCCGCTTTCGCTTTGACCAACTCCTGGGCGCGCTCCAGAAAATCTCCCGCCACGCCCAGCGCCGCGCCCACCCGCAATCGCCCGTGCGCATCCTTGGCCGCATTGGGATACTTTATCTTCTTCTGAATGTCCTTGACGGTGATGAGCCCCTTCAGGTTGAAGGCGTCATCCACGACGAGAAGTTTCTCCACCCGGTGCTTGTGAAGAATTTTGCCTGCTTCCTCGAGCGTGGTGCCGATGGGCACGGTCACCAGGTTCTCTTTCGTCATCACCTGCTCAACTGCCAGGTCAGACCGCGACTCGAATCGCAAATCCCGGTTGGTGAGAATGCCCACCAACTTGCCTTTGGTCGTGACGGGGACGCCGGAAATCTTGTACTTTTTCATGATTTCCTGGGCTTCGAAAATTTTGCTCTTGGGGCCAATGGTGACGGGATCCACGATCATGCCGCTCTCCGAGCGCTTGACCATGTCGATCTCCAGGGCTTGCCTGTCGATGGGCATGGTGCGATGCATGATGCCAATCCCCCCTTGTTGTGCCAGCGCGATGGCCAGGCGCGATTCGGTCACCGTATCCATCGCGGAGCTCACGACAGGGATGTTCAACTGAATATTGCGGGTCAGGAACGTACGCGTATCAACCTGGGAAGGCAAAACGGAAGATTTTGCGGGCTGCAGGAGAACATCGTCAAAAGTTAAAGCTTCTGGAACCGGACCATGGAGCATAGCCCCTCTTTGCTTTGGGTAGGAATGAAATCTAAAGCATTCATTCTATCCGGCGTCACCCAGAGCGTCAAGTTTCGTGCCATTAATTACGCCCAGATGCCAGCTTACGACGAGTTCAAGGAAAAGCCTCTCGTGTCGTAGCGGCTCACGTTTCCCGGATTTATCCTATGGCAATGGTCATTTGCTCTTACTGGTTTTCTTTGTGCCCGGCTTTGGTAGGAATAAGATGGTTACGTTGAATTTCAACAATTCAATCCAAGCTCTTGCTCCGGGCATGAGGTTGCCCAATGTAAAATCGGTGATGGTCAGCGAGCCCTTTCCGCCCACCAACGTCCCCCAGCGGGCCATGGCTTTCTTGTGTTCGGGATTCTCTTCATCATAAATATACAGAACTTTGTCCAGATCGTTGCATGACTTTGCTTCGTCCGCACTATTTACCACAAAGTAGAAGGGGCGCGCGGCGCCGATGCCAGCGGTCAGGAAATCGCGAGGTTTTCGAGCCTCGGTGTTGTCATCGGTCCGAAAGTGCCATCCCTGGATTTGCTGCGCCGTAATTCCGTGAACGGGCGTATTTACGCAATTCGTGAAGTTTTCGTCGCCCTTGGTGGGCCCCACCTCAATATTCCATCCGTACTCATCGGGCGCCAGTCGAAAGGCCAGGTTATTTCCAATTTCCTTTTCGAACTTATCTCCCCGGCGAACTTCCCCTTGGAAGTGAACAGAATTCTCCTTAGGCACTTGGGGCTGGGATCTGGAAATGCTGGATAAAGAGAATGCAATCAAAGAAGCGATTGTCCATATAGCTGCTTGATTAAGAATGGGCATCCGATTCGATCTTAGTTTCAACACCACCTCCACCCACCTTGTCAATTGGCACGTTTCCCGAAGCCAGAGTGCCAGCGCTTTGACGCCTGCGGTCACCAGGATGTAACTTGGGTCGGCGGGGATGGCGGTTCCATGGACTCAAGAGGGCAGGCAGGCCCTGGCGCCGGGCGCAAAAAGGCGAGTCCTCCACTTGGGAAGACCAAATACGAAAACTTAGTAGGCTTTCGCAATCAGCACGCGATGCGCGACGGTTTCGCCGGTGAGGATGCATTTTCCGGCGCCATCGAATTCATCCACCAATGGGATGTTGCGAACGGTGGCTTTGAATTCCTTGAGGCGGGCATCATTCTTTGGATCGTCCTTCAAATGCGCCATGACGAATTTCCCGCCGCCCTTTTCGGCCGTGACATCGTTGAGAGTCGCCTCAACTTCCCCGATGGAGTTGGCCAGGACCGTATTGTCCTTGAGCCGTTGCTTGGCCTTGGCGTAAAGGTCCTTTTGCATAGATTCCAACGTAGCCGCCAATTTCGTCGCGGCCTCCGTCTGGGGAATGATCTCCTTAACGCCGGTATCGCGGCGCTTGATCACGATTTTTCCATTGGCCACATCGCGCGGGCCAAGCTCGAGGACCACCGGCACACCCCGCCGTTCCCAATGGAAGAATTTCGCCCCGGGAGTTTGGCCCTCGCGCGCATCAATGCGGGCTCCAAGCTCCGGTCCGATCTTCGACGCTACTTCCATCACCTGCGCGCGCTCTTCTTCCTTACGGAAAATCGGCACCAGCACCGCCTTTATGGGCGCGACCTTGGGCGGCAGAACCAGCCCCTTATCGTCCGAATGCGACATGATCAGCCCGCCGACGAGGCGGGTGCTCACGCCCCAACTGGTTTGCCAAACATAATCAAGCTTGCCGTCGGGACCTTGAAACTGGACATTAAACGCCTTGCCAAAATTCTGGCCAAGGTCGTGGCTGGTGCCTGACTGCAGTGCCAGACCATTCTGCATCATGGCCTCGATGGAGTACGTCTTCACCCCCCCGGCAAACTTCTCGGCGTAGGTCTTCATGCCCTTGATTACGGGCATCGCCATCACATCTTCGGCGACCTCGGCGTAAATATCGAGGATGCGCAGCACTTCCGCCATGGCCTCTTCGTGCGTTGCGTGCGCCGTGTGGCCTTCCTGCCAGAGGAATTCCGTGGTCCGCAAGAACATGCGCGGGCGAAGTTCCCACCGCACGACATTAGCCCACTGATTGATGAGAACGGGCAAATCGCGGTGGCTTTGAATCCACTTGGCAAAGAAATGGCCGATTATAGTTTCCGACGTGGGGCGGAGGACCAGGGGCTCCTCCAGTGTTTTCCCGCCGGCAATCGTCACCAGGGCAAGCTCCGGCGAAAAGCCCTCCACATGCTCCGCTTCCTTCTTAAAGAAGCTCTCGGGGATCAACAACGGGAAGTAAACGTTCTGATGGCCCGTCGCCTTAAAGCGATAGTCCAACTCGCGCTGGATGTTTTCCCAAACGGCGTATCCATTGGGCTTTATGACCATGCAGCCCTTGACGATTTCAGCCGGCTCGGCCATGTCGCCTTGCAGGACGACATCTTGATACCAGGTCGCGAAGTCTTTGGTGCGGGGCGTAATCGGAGATTCTGCCATTTTTCTTCTTCCTTGATTGAGTTTGACCCGGGGCGGTAGGAGGGACTCTGCATCTTCCTTCGCGGCCCGTCATGCATGCCAGTCTTCTATCTTACCCTGACTTGATGAAATTGACACGCCCGGCGGAGTACCCTTAGTCTGATCTCCTGTTGGATTATTCATCTTCGGAAATCAAGAGAGGGCTTGAGGGTGCGTCTATACTTGACAGTCGTGTGGGGGATTGCCAGCGGGGAATCTCCGGCCTTCTTTGCGTGGCGTTCCATCTCACCTCCCTAATTCGAGGCGCCGGATCAACGGGTCGGGCAGGTGAGATTTCTTCATCTTCTCCTGGGTTTTTTCAAGGTCGTAGGGCGTGCGGTAATACTCCACTTGATGCTTTTCTTGGTCGAATATGGCAAAGGCGGCTCGCCAATCTCCGTCACGCGGTTGGCCCACCGACCCTGGGTTGATCAAATAACGAGCTCCATCTTCGAGCTTCAGGGTGAACGTCTTGCCGTCTTCCTTGGACTGGCATCGGATGGACTGAAAGCGGCCATCAGGAGAGAGCATGAAGCCGCCTTGGTGGTGTGAGTGCCCAAAGAAAACCGTTTGGGTGATGGCTTTGAGAGCCGGAAAAGCCTGGGTGGGACCCACAATGTACTCGTCCTCATCGGCAGGCGACCCATGGACAATTTGAAAACTGTCAATCGTCACGGGTCCCACGGGCAGCGCGCGGAGATAATCCAGGTGCTCGGCAGAGAGCGCTTGGCGCGTCCAAAGGGTGCTCAGCTTTGCCCAGATGTTGAAGTCCTCCGCGTCCGTAATCCCGCAGCAAGCCTTGTCGTGGTTTCCACGAATCACGCTGGATGAAACTTCGCGCACCAAGTCGATGGCGGCGTTGGGGTCAGGCCCATAACCCACTACGTCTCCCAGACAAATGGCCTTGTCGTACTTGCCTTTTGCCAACGCCAGGCATTTCTCGGACCCTTCCAGGTTCGAGTGGATGTCACTGATAATCAGATATCTCAAATAGGCTCCGTTGGGGACAGATTATAATCCAGCTCTGGCGCTGTGCGAGATAAATAGTGCACGAAGTTCTCGACAATTGGCTCTAATTTTTGACGTGTTGGGCGGATTCCGCTAGAATTAATTAATTCGTGTTGATCCTGATGCTGGTATGAACGGAGTTTTGTGCTGCGATTTCAAACGGCGGGCGAATCTCACGGGCAGGCGCTGGTTGCCCTGCTTTCAGGACTGCCCGCGGGCATGCGCGTGGATTTTGCTTTTGTGGACCGCGAGTTAAAGCGGCGGATGGGCGGGTACGGGCGCGGAGGGCGGATGAAAATCGAGTCCGACAACGCGCAGTTCCTATCCGGGGTTCACCACGGGCAAACCGTGGGTTCACCTATTACCTTGTTGATCGAAAACCGTGATTGGAACAAGTGGAAGGAAGCGCTTGCCGTAGAGGATCACCCGGAGACGCGCGCCCAGTACAAGCCGCTTTCGCCGCCCCGGCCCGGACACGCCGACCTTGCCGGATGTTTGAAATTTAACTTTCGCGAGGCGCGTTACGTCCTGGAGCGGGCAAGCGCTCGCGAGACAGCGGCGCGGGTGGCCGCAGGGGCGCTGGCGAAAATATTCCTGAAAGAATTCGGAATTGAAATAGCCAGCCACGTGATCGCGGTTGGAGAGGTGGGGTTAGACAGGCAAAATGTCTCCTTCGAAGAGGTATTGGCTTTGCGCGACCGCGAGGAAATCGTACTGAGCTGCGTGGACGCCGCGGTGGAAGCACGCATGAAGGAAGTAGTGGACCGCGCGTTGCAGACGCGGGACTCGGTGGGCGGAACGTTCGAAGTGATTGCGCGCGGTGTGCCGCCCGGGCTCGGGTCTTGCGCCCAATGGGACGAGAAACTTGACGGACATTTGGCGCAGGCCGTGATGTCTATTCAGGCGGTCAAAGCGGTCGAATTGGGCAGTGGAATCGAAAACGCCGCGACCATGGGCTCGCGCGTTCACGACGAGATTGGGTACGATCGCAAAAAGTCGCAGTTTACTCGCAAGACCAACCGCGCTGGAGGCACGGAGGGTGGAATCACCAACGGCGAAAATATCGTGGTTCGGGGATACCTCAAGCCGATTTCCACCCTGCGACAGCCGTTGGAATCAGTCGATTTCGAAACCAAAGAGCCTGTGAAGGCGGCCTACGAGCGCTCCGACGTTTGCGTGGTGCCCGCCGCCGGCGTGGTGGGAGAATCGATGGTCGGGCTCGTTTTGGCGCGCGCCTTCCTCGACAAATTCGGGGGAGACTCGATGGATGAAACTCGACGCAATTTTGATGGGTACGTGGAGCAAGTTAAGCGTTTTTGATTCGATGAGTGAGGCCTTGGGTTGTGCCCGCCTCCGACTGACAACTGACGACTGAGAACTGAAAACTCCTTATGATTTATCCAATAGTGAAATACGGCCAGGATGTCCTGGAAAAGTTGGCGGAGCCTGTGGCCGCGTTCGATGCCGAGCTCGAGAAACTCATCGCGGACATGTTTGAAACCATGTATGCCGCCAACGGCGTGGGCCTGGCCGCGCCCCAAATTGGAATCTCCAAAAGACTCTGCGTCATCGACATCTCTTCGGGTGACGACCCCAACGCGAAATTGGTTCTGGCCAATCCCGTCATTGTTTCGACGGAAGGTAAAACCATGCTGGAAGAGGGCTGCTTGAGCCTGCCTGATTTCCGCGCTAAAACTCCTCGCCCTGTTCGTGCTATAGTCCGCGCCCAGGACGGCCACGGGAAAGAATTCACTATGACCGGCGAGAACCTGCTCGCGCGCGCCTTCTGCCACGAAACCGATCACCTGCATGGCACTCTTTTTATCAAGCACCTCAGCCTTCTCAAGCGCGATTCCATCAAACGCAAAGTTAAGAAGATGGTGAAGGCGGGGGAATGGTAGAAAATTGGGTGATTGAGTGATTGAGTCATTGTGCCATTGAAAGGCCAGGCGTGTCGTTTTTCAATGATTCAATGGCCCGATGACTCAATGGCTCAATTTTCCGACTGGCTGCCGGGGATTGACAACCAATGGATCTCATCTTCTGCGGCACGCCTCAATTTGCGGTCCCGACCCTCACCAAACTCCTTGCTGAAGGTTTTTCCATCCAACTGGTGGTCACGAACCCGGACGAGCCTGCCGGGCGCGGCTACGAAACAAAAGCCCCGCCTCTGAAACAGGCTGCCGAGGCCGCCGGGCTCAAAGTCTTTCAGCCTCAAAAGCTCAAGGACCCAGCCACCCGTGATTATCTTGCTCAATTCCACCCCGACGCGATGGTGGTTGTCGCGTACGGTCACATCCTCCCACCCTGGATTCTCGAGCTTCCCCGTTTGGGCTGTTTGAATCTTCACGCGTCGCTATTACCCAAGTACCGCGGCGCCGCGCCAATCCAGTGGGCGATCATTCGTGGCGAGCGCACCACCGGTATCACGACCATGAAGGTTGACGCCGGGCTCGACACGGGGGACATCCTTCTGCAGCGCGAGACCGAGATTCGCGATGACGACACCACTGAGACCCTCTCCGAGAGGCTGAGCGCTATGGGGGCGGAGTTGATGGTGGAAACCCTTCGTGGGCTGGCGGCTGGAAAAATCCAATCACATCCGCAGGACTCGCAAGCGGCCACTCTTGCGCCCATTCTCAAAAAAGAAGATGGGCGCATCGATTGGTCGCAGACTGCGGAAGTAGTAGCGCGTCGGGTGCGCGGATTGCGTCCCTGGCCGGGAGCGCACACGACCTTTCGGGGCACACAACTCAGGTTTTGGGTGGCATCCCCTGCAGTCGGCACGTCACCGGGAGACCTTCCGGAAGGCGCGCCCATTGTGGTCGAGGGCAAACTGATGGTCGCCTGCGGAGGCCGCACACTTCTGGAATTGAAAGAACTCCAACTCGCCGGGCGCCGGCGCATTTCGGTCCGTGATTTCCTGAATGGAATCCGCTTCAAGCCTGAGGATATTCTGACCTAAGAATGGTAAATGCACGTATTGCGACTCCGAAAATTGAACTCCGAATCTTCCCGCATCACTCCCAACCACTATTTTTGTTCATCATTAATCATTCATAATTCATAATTGATTCGTGCCCATCTCCACTGCCCGCCAAACGGCCTATCGAATCCTGCGTCGTGTCGAGTCTGGTCGTGACTTTGCCGTCGACCTTCTCCAAAGCCCCCAGGTTTCCGAACTCAAGGAAGCGGACCGCAGGCTGGCCACGCAAATAGTAATGGGGACCTTGCGCCTGCGCGGCGAGCTCGATTACTGGTTGGAGAAGCATTCTGGAAAAAAGCTGGACTACTTCGACCCGGAAGTCGCCACCATCCTTCGTCTTGGGCTTTATCAAATCCTGTTCCTCCAGAGAATTCCAAAGTCGGCTGCGGTGAATGAATCAGTAGAACTGGTGAAGGCCGCGCGCAAGCGGTCAGCGGCCGGTCTGGTGAACGCGGTCCTACGGAAGGCGGAGCCACTGCATGAAGGAGGTCGCGGCGGGAAGAGGGAAGGGAAGACGGAGGCCGCGCAAATCGTTCGTTCATTGCCCGCGTGGCTGGCGGAGCGTTGGGTCAAGCACTTCGGGGAAGATGGTATGAAGTCGCTGGCCAATGCGAGTCTTCAGGTGCCTCCGACCACCTTACGAATTGCGGGAGGGCTCGTTGGCCGTGCGGAAATTCAAAAGCAGCTCGTGGAACAGGGTATCGCGACGCGGCTCGGGAAATATTCCAACCAAGCCCTCGTCGTGGAATCGGGCAGCGTGCAAGCCTCGCCTATCTTGCGCGACGGGCGCGCCCTCCTCCAGGACGAGGCCTCGCAACTCGTGGCTTCGCTCGTTGCCCCACATGCCGGCGATCGCGTGCTTGACCTTTGCGCCGCACCCGGGATCAAGACCGGCCTATTGGCCATGACGCTGCGGGAGGGACTCCTCGTGGCTTGCGATCTCAGTGCTCGTCGGCTGCGCACCATGCCGTCGCTCTTGTATAGGACAATTCCTGAGACAGTGCATGTGCTTCCCGTACGCATGGATGCCGCTCAGGACATATGTTTCAGTATCACGTTTGACCGGATACTGTTGGATGCCCCCTGCTCGGGCACGGGAACTCTGGCGCGCAATCCGGAAATAAAATGGCGGCTTCAGCCGAAGGACATTGTCCGGTTGGCCGAACTGCAAGCCAAAATGCTGCATAACGCGCTCCAGGCGCTTACGCCGGGAGGTCGGTTGGTATATGTGACGTGTTCCCTCGAGCCGGAAGAGAACGAGCAGGTCGTTGAAAATGTTCTCAAGAACAGCCAGGGGTTTCGATCGCTTCCGCCGTCCGGGATCACAGTGGAATTTCCCTCGCTAACGCCTCTTTTTGATTCAAACGGTTATTTTCACACTCGCCCCGATTTACACGCCATGGACGGCTTTTTTGCAGCCATCATCCATCGAATGCCGTTGTAGCGCGCTCCCCCCTGTGCCTCATATCACCACAATGTGTGGCCGCCGTCACTTACACATGGGCCAGGGTTGGAGATACTGATCACAGTTATACCGGAGTTCAAAAGGAGGCCGAAATGCGAACTCCACATCCACCAGCAATGCATTTTCATACTGGGGCGCAACATGCCTCGGCGCCGTGGTTTAACCCACGAGCTGCTTGGGAGGCCGTCATGCGCCTGGCGCACTCACCTTGGCTCCGAATCGGGCCCCGGGCTTCACTACTATCGGGCAGTGTGTTCGTCTTCTTGAGTTTGTTTGTCCCCGTTGCCTTCAACGCTTGCGGCGCCAACCGCACTGGGCGGGAGTTCCTGCTCGGCGAGGGCATCTGGCCTGGCATGGCAAGCTTTGTACAAACCGACATTGAGCGTGGTGTCTATGCTCTGGGCGTGGCTTTGGCCGGCTTCACGGTTTTGTTGCTGCTGATCTCATTTCGGTGTCCCGTCATTCTGGAAAAAGGATGGATCCGATGGCCTTTCCTGCTTACGGGACTGGTTTGCTTGTTCGCGATGGTGGATTTTGTGGTGTTCAATCTGGGTGACCCAGTGGGTGAGTTGCTGACTGGTTCGTCCGGGCTGGATAAGCCGGAGACAGTCATTCCTTTTCTGGACTCCATTGCCATTCTACTCATGGCGCTTTGCCTGCGCTCCAAGTTGCTTCGGAGCCAGCTTTGGGTCCTTTTGCTCTTCGGCGCTGGAGCCGCCGTTTGCCTGCTGGCTATGGCTTTGAGTTTTTTTGAATTGTTCCAAATGCCTCACCCCATTTCAATGGACGCCGCGGTGGTGCTTGCCGCAAGCCCGGGAATCCTCTATTGGATTGTTCCGATGGGGTTGTGGATTCGCTTTGGCTTTTCGCACAGCAATGAACGTCGGGCGCAGTGGCAAAAGCTTCGGCCGAAAATCATGCTGATGTACATTCCCGCGGGATTTATTGCTGGCGGCCTGTTTTTGTTTCCGTCGGCTTGGCCATTGTGGGGTGTGGCCCCCTACCTCGCCGGGCTCAGCCTGATTTTTCTTGGATATACTGAGCTCGTGCACATGGAGACTCCCCACACTTCTGCGGCCGAGTTCCATGGGGCAGAAGTCTCAGCGAAGCCAGGTGTGTAGACAAGTCGGGGCCAATATCGAGAAGTCTGCCACGGGTGACGGGTACTTCGGCATGGGATGTGCTCAAAGACCTCACTCTTTACATCCCACGGACCCACCGAGGATCTGTCACCCTTGATTCTTGTCACAAACAACTGTGACGGCAGACACAGAATCAAGAATCCAGATTTCGTATCCTGAATGAGTAGACCGGCGCCGGCTAGTCAATAGTGCCGTGGGTGGTCGCGAAGCCTCACGGATAGATTCAAGTCGGCGCCGCCTATCCCCTCCGGGGGTCTGGACCATGAACGGGGAAATAGAAGCTCATCCAGCCTGTCAGGAAACCACCTTTAGACCGGAAATAATCAGGAGGCAAGAACTCGTCGCTGCTCCAACCATTTGATCGAGACGCAATAGGGGTTGTGAGGAAGGAGGGCACATGAAGAGCAAAGCAACGTTCAAGCTGGCTGGACTTCGGGCTAAACACTGGAGGCCCGCGGCCCACCTGAAGAGTGGGGAAGGGTCCGCAACGATGCTGCTGAACAGGAGACAAGGCCGGAATGGTGCCGGCGATAAACAACGGATGCGCGCCAACAAACTGTGGGGGCGAACCGATAGTTGGTGAACCACCGAGGAAAGTCTCGAAATTAGATCAGGAGAATGAATATGAATTTGATACCCTACATTTCGACTTGGACGATATTGGCGCTGACCGTGGTGTTCATCGCCATCTACCGAGTTCGGGTGGCGAGGCGCGACGATCGGTCGCTGGACTTGATGGTGCATGACC
>JBGPCF010000088.1:0-28057 GCA_041481635.1 Terriglobia bacterium
GCAACCCAATCATCGAGTCAGCGCACACCGACCCGCGCCTAATGGGTTTCACTCTGGGCCTGTCTTTGCTTTCAGCGCTGATATTCGCGATTGTCCCGGCGATAAAAGGCAGCATGTGGACACCGGGCTCGGTGATAACGGCCCGGCTCGCCATTGGCCAAGGCAACCGGTGGCGCCACGTTATGATGGCGGTGGAAGCCGCGCTCTCGATCTTCCTGCTTTGCGGCGCGGGACTGGTAGGACAGAACTTGTGGAAGCTGGTATCCACGCCACCCGGTTTCGATCCGAACCATGTGCTGGCAATGCAATTGCGTCTCTCTCCTGAACGCGAGCAAGCGGCGCGCCCAATTCCCAGTGTGGCCTACCAGGAATATTTGGAAAAGGTTCAGGCCATTCGGGGAGTGGAGTCGGCCGCCATAGTGCAGGGCCCACCGCTGCGCCCCGCGGTCGGTGGGTATCACGAAATTATCGGGCAGGCCAATGGCCCCGACGCCTATCGCCGTCAAATCGCCTGGTCGCACCTCATCAGCCCGGATTATTTCCGCACCCTGCGCATTCCGCTCCTTGCCGGACGCACCTTCAATAATGACGATGGCGTGGGCCGCCCGCAGGTGGTGATCGTCAACCGGGAGTTCGTCCGCCGTTTTGGCATTGAGGTCGACCCGATCGGGCGAAAAATCGACCCGGGAGAGCCGTGGACGATTGTGGGGGTCGTGGGCGACGTGCGCATGAACGGCCTGGATACCGCGCCGTTTCCTGAAGTCTATGCGCCGTTGATGCAGGTGTTCAATCCCAACGTGTACGTGCTGGTGCGCTCAACACTGCCGCCAGGGGAGCTTGTCACGCGCGTCAAAACCGCCATTCGATCGTCCTTCGCCGATCAGGCCGTGTTCAAGGTGGAGACGATGGAGCAGGTCCTTTCGAGTTCGCAAGCCGAGCCGCGGTTCTACGCCTTCGTGATTGGCGCCTTCGCACTGTTGGCCTTGGCGATGGCCGCCAGCGGCATGTACAGCGTGATCTCCTGCCTGGTTTCGCAGCGCACCGGCGAGATTGCCATCCGAATCGCTTTGGGTGCCAGCCGGGGCGCGATTGTTAATACGATTTTGGGAACCACCAGCGTTTGGGTGTCGGTCGGACTCGCCGGCGGTCTGGGCCTGGCGCTCGCCGCCAACCGGATGTTGCGTGGGCTTACGAACAGCGCAACGCAAACCTCACCATTCATGTATGGTGCCGCGTTGGTCTTCTTTCTTGTCGTCACTCTCCTGGCGGCCTACTTGCCCGCCCGTCGCGCCAGCCGGCTCGACCCTGCCATGGCACTGCGGTGTGAATGAACAAAGTATGAGAATTGAATCCACAGATTTCAAAGATTACTCAGATCAAGGTCGCCCAAGATTGACGCTTCCACAGACGCCTCCTGTCCAACCGTCCATTCAATCTTGAATGATTGCTGACTGACAACTGAGAACTGAGGTCTTCTTTTGGCGCACGTGTTACACTTCCCCCGGCATCGCCCATCGGCAGATTCCAACGATCAATCCACAGAGTTCGCAGATTTCTTAGAGCAATCACCCCCGGGTAGGTGCTCTTCGATTGCCACTTGCCTTGGCTGCGGCCCACACTCCCGCATATCGTCTATCGTCAATTTCCAAACAAGAAATGCATGTCCAGAATCCGCTTATTTCTCAGATCATGGTCGCGGAAAGCTTGCGCTTAGGCAGCTCGTTACCTATCAAATGTATTTCAAATCTTGAATGTATGATGACTAACAACTGAAGGCGGAGGATTTCCTTCCAGCAGCGTGACACACTCCCTCTTATCGTCCTTCGGCAAAATGCTGGCGAACCTTGAGCGGCCAGAAAACCCGCCAGACAGAAAACGAAACGATTACCATTACCTATTTTTTCGATGCGCGGCCCACACATCCCCACATCCTCCATCGGCAGATTACGGATGATACCTGAATTGGAACCGCCACACGGGAGTGGAAGAAGGTGAATTTAGGTAGCGAAGAGGTTGCGAACAACAAACAAAACGTTGGCGGGGCGTTCGGCCAGGCGGCGCATGTACCAAGGAAACCAGAAGCTCCCATAGGCAACCAACACGATGGACTTCCAGCCCTCGCGTGCCAGCCGGTTCTGCTCCTCGCGCTGGATGCCGTAGAGCATTTGGAACTCGAGACTTTGTTTGCCCAGGCGTTTAGACTCGGCGTAATCAATGATGCGACGAATCAACTGGCGGTCGTGCGTCGCGAACGCGGCTCGCAAGCCGCTGGCGCGCGCGTCCTGAGCCAGCAATTGCTGGGCGAGGACAAAGTAGTTTTCGTCTACATCCTTCTTGTGCGGAAACGCCACCTGCGGAGTTTCTTTGTACGCACCTTTCACTAGGCGGATAGCAGGGCTGAGCGGTATCAAGTTGGCGATATCCTTCGCCGTGCGATACAGGTAGGCCTGCAAACACACGCCCACGTTGGGATAGGCCTGCCGCGCACGAAGATAGATGTCCAGCGTGGCGTCCACGTAGTTGCTGGCTTCCATATCGATCCACACCACGCTTTTCGAGCCCGCCTTCTCAATGATCTTTTTCAAGTTGGCGTAACATAGGTCAGCGCTTAAATCCAAACCAAGCTGGGTTAGCTTGACGGAAACTTCGGTCCCCAGGCCCATTTCCCGAATACGATCCAAAACATCCAAATAGTGCGTAGTTACCTGCTCGGCTTCGGTATGGTCGGCAATGTTTTCCCCGAGAAATGTAAATACTGTTCCAATTGACTGCTCGCGCAATACGACGGCAGCAGCGAGAGCATCCGAGATGTGCTCCCCCGGCATGAAGCGCGAGACAGCGCGGCGGACAAAGCCGTAACGCGTAGCGCGTTCGCGCAACCCCTTGCTCTGCGAGCAGGCCAAAAAGAAACTGCGCATGACTCCCACGGGACCGAGGTGCTCCTTTCAAAAGAGGTTAATGTACCCCACAAGTCAAGTGGTCGATGTCAGCGGGGGCCTTACCGGACAATTCCAGATCGTATCCTAATCTGTATACTTCGAATTCGCTACAAAAAAATGCCGCCCCCGAGCGGCTTCAAAGATACCATAAACTGAAAAGGCCAACTCCTGCTCACCAACTTCCGCGCTCGCCGAGGCTCTCAATCACTCGCGCCAAGCGCTCGGCGCCGTTCTGCCAGTTCAGCAGTACGGCACGCTCGGCGCTGGCACCATCGCCATTCTCGATACTCTGGATGATCAGCAAGTGTTCGCCAATGGAGATGCCCAATTGGTCCAGAATTGCTGTAGTGTACAAGCGCCAGTACCGTTCAGCTTGCGGCTTGACGGCGTTATGAAGCACGCTCAGCCGGGGCCCGGCGCTCGCGTCCACGATGGCCTGGTGGAAATTCATATCCAAATCGAAAATGCGATTGGGATCGGCGCGCCGGGAGTCCGCCAATTCGCGGAGGCCGTCATTCAGCTCTTTGAGTTTTTGCACCACGGGCGCTCGCAGCTTCGGCTCGAGCTGCGCAGTTGATCGCGCAGCTAAGCCTTCCAGGTGGCCCACAATCTGGTAAAGCTCACGCGCGTCATCCTGGGTCAGCGGCGTCACCGACAAGCGAGCTTTGCTTCCACTTCCTGAGGCGACTTGGATGTATCCTTCCTGTTTGAGGCGATGCAGCGCCGCACGAATGGGAGTCCGGCTCACTCCGAGGCGCTCGGCAAGGTCCGCCTCAACCACCCGGCTGCCCGGCGCAAGCTTGCCTCGCACGATAAGTTCCCGAACCCGGTGAAAAGTGTTCTCACTGATATTTCCATTGTCAGTGGAGAGTGCTGCAATCCCCACGCCTCCACGCGCGCCCTTGCCGTTTTCCTCCGCAGAATTGGAATCCATCATCGGATAAGCCCGCCTCCAGACATATTACCTCTTTTGAATTTGCCCGAGTATACGCATTTAGAATAGCAATTACCAGACGAGACTATAGGACGCTCCGGATTTGCCCGCCATCCACTTGCAGGGACGCGCCCGTCACGTAGCCGGCGGCATCTGAAAGAAGAAAGACCACGGCGCGCGCGAATTCCTCTGGGTGCCCGTAACGTCCCATGGGAATGCTGGCACTGGACCGCTTCTGCTGCTCCTCTACGGTGATGCCCAGCTTCTTGCTCCCTATCTCGTCCAACTCACGCACGCGGTCCGTTGCGATTCGTCCGGGGATCACGTGATTCACACGGATCCCCTGCCCCGCAAGTTCATTGGCCAGCGTCTTAGCCAGGGCAGCGACGCAGGGCCGCATCACGGTGGACAAAGCGAGGTGCGGGATCGGCTCTTTCACTGACGAAGAGGTGAGCATGACGATGCTCCCTCTTTTCCTTGCGATCATTGATGGAAGCACAGCGCGAACCATTCGAAGAGCGCTGAGAACCAGCAATTCAAACGCACCCTGCCACGCGACATCATTGAACGCGGTCACAGTGCCGGCCGGAGGCCCGCCGGAATTGGTGACCAGCAAATCAACCTCGCCCAATTTCGCCACCGTGGCCTGGTGCCACTGGGTAATGGCGTCCGCTGTTGAAACATCGGCGATAAATCCCGAGACTGAGCCTCCGGCACCGTGACCGATTTGCTCAACCGCTTTGGCGATGGCAGTGGAATTGCGGGACGCAATGGAAACGAGTGCGCCTTCGCCGGCGAGCTCTTTCGCAATTGCAAAGCCGAGCCCGCGGCTCGCTCCGGCCACCATCGCCACCTTCCCCTTCAAACCGAGATCCATGGAACCCCCTGCTTGGTGCGCATCCACCCAAGCAATTTGTCGAGCGCCGCGATTGTGGAAGAATCCAGCCCG
This sequence comes from Terriglobia bacterium, assembly GCA_041481635.1. Taxonomy (GTDB): domain Bacteria; phylum Acidobacteriota; class Terriglobia; order UBA7540; family UBA7540; genus DASYXZ01. Next base: position 4,823 of record JBGPCF010000088.1, read on the forward strand.
GCTCCCGGCGCGCGAATGCTCGCATCGGTCAGCGTGCCCCGCCGCCGCAGGACTTCCTTGCGAATGGCCATCCCGATGCCTTCCTGAAATTCGAAACGCATCAGCGGAACATAGCGATAAAAAGCGTCGGCGGCCAGGTCAATTTTGCCCGCCTTGAAGAGACTGACGATTTCGATCAGCATTTCCGGGTAGGCAAAACCCGTCATGGCGCCCGCCGCACCCGCGAGAAGCTCTTCCAAGAGATAGACTCCACCCAGACCACCCATGATGCTCACGTCGATCCCCTTGCATTGCTCGAGAATCCGCGCCGTCTTCAGCGGGGTGGGCGGATCTTCCAACTTGATGTTCCGGGCGCGGGGAATCTCACGCGCAATGCGCGCCAGGAGCGACGGCTCCATGGTGAATCCCGAGATGGGCGGATAGTCCTGAACGACGACGTCAATGTCCACAGCCGAGGCGAGCTTGGAATAGTGGGCCACCACCGCTTCCGAGTTCACCTTCATCATTCGCGGAGGACTCACCATGACGGCCGAAGCACCGGCCGATAGAGCCTGGCGGCTGTACTCAATGCAAGTTCGCAGGCCGTCGGCGCTGGTCCCGGCAACCACTGGGATTCGGCCATTGACTTGGGAAATCACTGTGTCCAGCACCAGCGCCCGTTCGCGTTCGACCAAGCGGGCCACTTCGCCTGTCACGCCCAGCGCGGTCACACCATTTACGCCGGCGCCGATGAATAGGTCAACGACGCGCCGGAGATCGTTAACGTTCACGTCTCCGCCATTCGAAAATGGCGTCGGTAAAACTGAATAAACTCCTTGAAGTTGCAAGGCTGCTCCGTCGTAAGAAAAATGCCTGAAACGGTCTACGCAATCCGAATCGTAACCGTCGCCACGGATAATCGCGGCAGATCGAGCCGCACTTTTGATCCCTCCGGTGTTGCGCGGTGATCCTTTACTATGACCCGGTCGGGAATTTCAAAACTGTTGTAAGCATTCAGGTCGTTGTCATGGAGAATTTGAACTGACGCTTGCTTGACCGTGGCGCCAGGCAAAGTGCACTCCACATCCAGATCAGAGTCGCCGCGGGGATTCACCAGCGTGACCACGACTTCGTTATCCTTTCGGGACGCCGAAACGGAAAGCCCCAGCGGATCCGAGCCGGCGGTTTCCACGCGCACCGCGTTCCTGGACCGATGGGCCTTGAAAAGCATATAAGCATAGTAAGTCGTGGTGCGAACGCAGTGCTCGCCCTCCGGCCCGTCAGTGAGCAGGACGGAATGAAGACAATTCATGATCTGTGCGATATTGCACATGTAGAGTTTGTCGGCCTGCCGATTAAAAAGATTCAAGCCCAGTGCGGCCGCGACGGCGCCCCGCATGGTGATTTGCTCGAACAGTTGCCCGTAACGTTTTTGTTCCTCGGGTACCAACGTATCCCAAACTCCCCACTCGTCCATAATCAACTGAACTTTTGAACCGTTGTCATATCCGTCGAGTACGGCCCTCTGTTGAACAACCGCCTTTTCAATCAGGGCGAAGGATGCGAGTTGTTCGTTCATGTGTTCGAGGGTGTATTTCACCGGATTATCTCTGCCGCGGGAATAGTAGTGCATGGCGAAGCCTTGAGGGAGACGACGCCGGCCCCCAAACCCGTTCATTACGCCACGCGACCAAGCCGCGTCATTTCCGCTGGGACCGCACGCAATCAGAAAGAGTTCGGTCCCACCCAAAGTTCGCATGAAATTGGCGTACCGCCGGTACAGGGCCGAATACTCCTCCGGCGTCATCTGGCCGCCGCACCCCCAGTTTTCATTTCCCACGCCCCAATAGCGAACCGCAAAGGGCTCCTTAGATCCGTTGGCAATTCGTTCGTCGGACAGTGCGCTTCCGGAAGGATAATTGCAGTACTCCACCCAGTCCCGGAGTTCTTCGGGCGTACCGCTACCCACGTTGCCGGCGAAGTAAGGTTCGGCGCCGATCAGCTTGCAGAGACCAATGAATTCATGGGTGCCGAAGCTGTTATCTTCGGTATACCCTCCCCAGTGCATGTTGACACTCTTAGGGCGCCTCTCCTGCGGACCAATTCCATCGCGCCAGTGGTAGTCATCCGCGAAGCACCCGCCGGGCCAGCGCAGAACAGGAACGCCAAGCTCGCGGAGGTACTCTACGGCCTGCTTCCGGTATCCATTAATGTTGGGGATCGGCGATTTGGTCCCAACCCACAAGCCGCCGTAGACGCAGCCACTGATGTGTTCAGCAAAATGTCCGTGAAGGTCCGGGCGTATGAGGCCGATCTCCGCGTCGGCAAGGATGTTCACCCGCTGGGTTGAATTCGACTGGCCGAAAACTCCTCGCGGAATCAGGGTCGATAGAGACAGTGCGGCTGCTTTAGAAGCGAACTTCCGCCGGGAGATTGATGACACCATCTTAGTCCTCTGCTTGAGATTGATTCTGGAGTTTTGGATTCCTTTAACTCAAGGCCTGATTGAGCGCCAGCCCAGCACCCATCGCTTGCCTTTGGATCGCCGGCCAGAACGGGAAAGTTAAGCTCTCGGCAGGGCGCCCCAACAGAATCTAATATGTCCCGACGCGTATTAGTCAGCCAGACTTACCTTTTCTATTGGAAGCTGAACGACCTGTCAACCATTTTCCCTGCCGCACAATCGCCAAAGTTGTCGCGAAATCAAACCCCAATTGACCAAGAGCTTTAATTTACAGGCACATGGGATACTATTTTGGGTTCAATTTTGTATCTTAAACTCAGATAAAAATATGGTAGCTTTCCAGGTCTAATTTGAAATCAATCCGATAGTGCGTAAATTTTGATGTGGTCGGAACAAATTCGGAGGAGTTCGATGATGAAAATGAAGGTGGGCAGGATCACAAGCACCGCGTTGCATGCGATTCGGAATCGTTGCTTACTAATGCCCCCGTTGATTGCAGTATTCCTCCTGCTGGGCATTCCCAGCCCTGTACGGCTCAAGGCAGAAGGAAGGGCCACAATAGAGGCGACCTTGCATCGCATCTATGCTGAAAAGGAATTCTCAGCCAGATCATTTGGTCCGGCTCGGTGGCTTGAAGGCGGGAAAGCATACGTGACGGTCGAAGAATCTCCCTCTTCCAAAGATGCGAAAGAGATCGTTCGCTATGAAACATCGACGGGCAAGCGCGAGGTTCTAGTTTCCGCGTCCCAACTCATCCCCGCACCTGGTAAACCTGCGCTGGAGATTGAGGACTACGCGTGGTCGGAGGACATGAAACGGCTCTTGATCTACACCAATTCAGCCCAGGTTTGGAGGTTGAACACTCGCGGTGACTACTGGGTGCTGGATCGCCCCAGTGGGACGTTGCACAAGTTGGGCGGCGACTCCCTGCCCTCCTCTCTGATGTTCGCCAAATTTTCGCCCGATGGCTCGCGCGTCGCATACGTCAGGGCCAACAACATTTATGTTGAAGACGTGGCCGGCGGGCAAATCACCACGCTCACCCAAGATGGCTCCACTACAATTATCAACGGCACGACGGATTGGGTGTATGAGGAGGAATTCTTTCTTCGCGACGCCTTCCGCTGGAGTCCGGACGGAAAGCGCATTGCCTACTGGCAGTTTGACACGAGCGGAGTGCAGGATTTTCCGCTCATGTATTTTACCGGCGGGCCGCACCAAATCGTCACTCACATTCCCTACCCAGAGTACGGAGTTTATCCGCACATTCAGCACATTCCGTATCCCCAGCCCGGGACAGCCAACTCAGCCGTCCGTGTTGGCGTGGTGAGTGCACTCGGAGGGCCGACCCATTGGATGAATGTGACCGGAGACCCGCAGTCCAGCTACATCGCTCGCATGGAGTGGGCCGGCAATTCGGATGAATTAATAATCCAAAATCTCAACCGGTTGCAAAATGCAAATGACCTTCTTCTTGCCAATGCCAGCACTGGCTCAGTGCAAAAGGTCCTGCGCGACGAGGACGCTGCCTGGGTGGATGTGGTGGACGACTTGCGCTGGCTGCATAGTGGAAAGGATTTTCTCTGGGTCAGCGAACGCGATGGCTGGCGGCACGTTTACGTCTTTTCCCGCTCAGGCAAGGACGTTCGCCTGGTCACGCCGGGGGATTTTGATGTGGTCAGCGTTGATGAAGTCGATCCCGAGGGCAAGTGGGTTTATTACGTTGCATCACCGGAGAACGCGACGCAGCGCTATCTTTACCGCTCGCGACTAGACGGCCAAGGAAAGGCGGAACGACTTTCGCCGGCCAGCGCCGCCGGAACTCACAGCTACCAGATCGCGCCCGACTGCCAGTGGGCCTTCCATACTTATTCCACATTCGACTCACCACCAGTAATTGACTTGGTGCGCCTCCCCGACCATTCAGTCTCGCGGGGCCTCGAAGACAATCATATGTTGCAGGAGAAAGTGAAACCCATGATTCCCGCGCCCACGGAATTCTTTCACGTCGACGCGGGCGATGGCGCGACACTCGACGGCTGGTTGATCAAGCCTCCCCAATTCGATCCCGCAAAAAAATATCCTTTGCTCGTCTTCGTTTATGGTGAACCCGCGGCGCAGACTGTCCTGGATGGCTGGGGAGGGCCGGGCATGCTCTTCCACCGAGCGTTGTCCAACGAGGGCTACATCATCGCCAGCGTCGACAACCGTGGAACGCCGGCGCCCAAAGGCCGGGCGTGGCGCAAGGTGGTTTATGGCGCGGTCGGCGTGTTGTCTTCGAAAGAGCAGGCGGCGGCTTTGGAAGCGCTGGAGCACACCCGGCCCTACATTGACGCCTCTCGAGTCGCCGTTTGGGGTGCGAGTGGAGGCGGCACAAACACGCTTAATCTGATGTTCCGCCATCCGGAACTCTACAAGGTTGGCATGGCGGTCGCTCCAGTACCGGACCAGCGCTTGTACGATACGATTTACCAGGAACGCTTTATGGGTTTGCCACAGCAGAACACCGAAGGTTACAGGGCTGCTTCAGTCATCAATTATGCCGATGGCCTGCGCGGCAAGCTGCTGATCGTTCACGGCTCGGGCGACGACAACGTGCACTATCAGGGCACGGAGTTGCTAATCAACAGGTTGCTTGAGCTAGGCAAGCAATTCGATTTTATGGAATACCCCGGGCGCACGCACGCCTTGTCAGAGGGGACGGGGACATCGCTCCATCTGCACGTCTTGCTGGCGCGATACCTTGAGGAACACTTGCCCGCCGGTCCCTCCAACTAATGAGCGAGCGGCGCACGCATTCGAAGCGGAGGCAGAATTTTGATGCCTGGGAAAAACGAGGAGACTTTCCGATGATTTCATCCTGTCGCTTGAAAAAAAATAACCTGCAATTTCTATGTGCTGTTTGGAGGGTCGCGTTCCCACTTTTATTCATGGGGATGCTTTCCGCGCCCGTCGCTTGGGGCCAGGGATTGCCTCTGGCTCCGCAGGCCCAGGTGTTTGATTTGACTCCCAAGCCGGGCTTCTTCACCGAGCCGTCAATCGCCATCAATACCCGCAATCCACAGCAAGTCGCCGCAGCCTATCAGGACAACGCGCATATCGCTTATTCCGTGGACGCGGGTAAACACTGGGAAACAGCAGTGGGGACCGAGCCTCCTGACTACCGCGTCTCTGGCGACGTTTCCGTGACCTACGACAAGCATGGCCACGCATTTCTCTGCTACATGGCTTTCGACAGATTGGGGACGTTTAATTATTGGGCGCACGGCGCCTCGCGCAGCGGGCTGTTCGTTCGCCGCTCGCTGGACGGAGGGAAGACCTGGGAGGCCCAGCACATTCCCATAATCCAGCATGAAACTGCACCCGGCATGCCCTTCGAAGATAAACCCTACATCGTGGCGGACGATTCCTCCGGCCCTCACTCGGGTAATTTGTATGTGGGTTGGACGCGCTGGACACTGGAGGATTCACAAATCCTGCTCTCGCGCTCCACCGACGATGGAAAGACATGGTCCGCGCCCATTGAAATCGACAAGCAGCGCGGACTTCCGCGCGACGATAACGGCGCCGTTGAAGGGTTCTCTGGAGTGGTTGGGCCCGACGGTACCTTGTACGCTGTGTGGGCCTACACAGATCATATCGTCTTCACTTATTCGACCGACGGTGGAGTCACTTTCTCGAAGCCGAAGAATATTATCTGGGTCGCACCCATCATGTTTCATGTTCAGGACGTGGCGCGTGCCAACGGTTTTCCGGTGATCGCGATGGATTCGCAGAATCGCAAGCTCTACATTACCTGGAGCGATTATCGCTTCGGCGAAGTGGACGCCTTCTGTTCCACATCGACCGACGGCGGACGCACGTGGTCTGCGGCCGTGCGGGTGAATTCCGATCCGGTCCATGATGGCGCGGACCACTTCTTCCACTGGCTGGCCGTCGACCCAACTTCGGGCGACGCCTACGTGGTGTTTTATGATCGCCGCGACGATGCCAGAAATCAAAAGGCCAAGGTAGTTCTCGCGCGTTCCACCGATGGCGGGAAGACTTTTACCAATTACGCGTGGACCGAAATTGGCTTCGATCCCGGAAGTGTGTTCATGGGCGACTATACGGGCATCGCCGCCCTGAACGGGCGCGTCTATGGTGTGTGGACAGAGAAGCCACCGAACCCACAATCCCGCGATACCATCGTGCGCGTGGGCGTGGCGGACTTTGGAGGAAGCAAGTAACACGAGACGCGAAGGGGGGCGGTCAATGAGGTCGATCATATGTCACTGGGCTATCCTATTCATTGCTTCAATTTTCCTGACTCCCCTTCTGGCTTCCGCGCAAGGCACGCTGGCGGACTATGAACGCGCGGTGAGATTTCTTCCGCCGCATGTGCGACACCTGGTTGCTGAGGCAGATGTTTCTCCGCATTGGATCGAAAAAACATCACGCTTTTGGTATCGCCACGAAGGTCCGGCCGGAAAAGAATTTTGGCTGGTAGACGCTGCGGCGAACAAGCGCGAGCCCGCCTTCGATCATTCAAAAATAGCCGCGACACTCTCACAGGCGGCCGGCAATGCCTATCCACCAAACAAACTTCCCTTCGACAGCTTCGAATTCACGGAGAACGGAAGCTCCCTCCGCTTCGAAATCAAGGACGCCCCATGGGTCTGCAACCTCTCGAAGTATGAGTGCCACAAGGATGCGGAGGCTGAGACCCACCGATGGGAAGCTATTTCGCCCGATCGCAAATGGACGGCTTATGTGAATGCCTACAATCTGTACGTCCGGAATACTTCCACGGGCGAGGTAGTCGAGCTGACTCGCGATGGCGTGCAGTCATGGGACTACGCCACGCCACTGCCTTCGTCACGCTTGATGGTGGAGCAAGGCACGGAGAATGTGCGCCAACGCCCGGGAGTTTTTTGGGCACCCGACTCGTCGAAATTCATCACCTACCGGATAGATTCCCGATCCGTGGGGCGATTTACCACTCTTCAATTTGTGCCGCCGGACCAGCTTCGCCCGAAAGCGTTCACTTACGCCTATCCCCTGCCCGGAGAAATTTTGGCCAAGGCCGAGCCGATCATTTTTGACGTGAGGACCGGCAAAAGGAATACGGTTCAGACCGATCCTTTGGATCTTGAATTTCAAGGCGGACCTTTCTTTGCATGGTTTAAAGACAGCAAGCGGATTCACTGCATGTTCCGCGCGCGGGGCGAGAAGACCGCGGAGTTCCGCGAGATTGATGCCGAAACTGGAAAGGAACGCACTGTGGTTCGCGAGGAGTCGAACACCTATGTTGACCCGGGCGAAAATCACGTGGAGATCGTCAACGACGGCTCCGAACTCCTCTGGACGTCGGAGCGCGACGGGTGGAATCAAATCTATCTCTACAACGGGCAAACGGGGGAATTGAAAAACCAGGTGACCAAAGGCTCGTGGGTGGTGCGGAGTATCGTGCACGTGGATGAAAAAGCCCGCGCGGTTTATTTCCTGGCGTGCGGCCGTGAACCCAATGAAGACCCCTACCTGACTCATCTTTACAAAGTGAATTTCGACGGCACTGGACTAAAACTCTTAACGCCGGAGAATGCCAGCCACACCGTCAGCTTCTCTCCCGATGGCTCCTATTACGTGGACGCCTTTTCGCGCGTCGACATTCCGGGCGAAGCGGTCCTGCGGCGCGCTTCTGACAATTCGATGGTCCAGCCGCTTGAAAAGACGGATGCTGGTGAGTTGCTGAAGACCGGCTGGAAATTCCCAGAGCCATTCCACGGCAAAGCCACCGACGGGACCACGGATATCTATGGGCTGATCTGGCGACCTTCCAATTTCGACCCCTCCAGAAAATACCCTGTCATCGAACAGGTCTATACCGGGCCACAAAGCTTTTTTGTTCCCAAGACTTTTTCAGCTTACCGCTTCCCCGAACAATCGGTGGCGGAACTGGGGTTCATTGTCGTGATGGTTGACGGCCGCGGCACCACCGGGCGCTCTCGCGCCTTCCACGAATATTCCTATCGCAATCTGGGCGGAGCCTTTGATGACCACGAGGCATTGATTCGACAGATGGCCGCCAAGTACTCCGAAATGGATTTGACCCGCGTGGGCATCTACGGAACTTCAGCGGGAGGCTACGGCGCCGCGCACGCCATGCTGGTCCATCCGGAATTCTATAAAGTCTGCGTCTCAATTTCCGGCGACCACGATGCCCGCCTGGACAAGGCTTGGTGGAATGAGTTGTATCAGGGCTACCCAATGGGCGAGGACTACATCGCGCAATCTAATATGACATTGGCGGGAAAGTTGGAGGGGCGCCTGCTGCTCGTGCACGGCGATGTGGACGAAAACGTGAACCCGGTGGAGACCATGCGCTTCGCCGACGCCCTGATGAAAACCAACAAAGATTTCGACATGCTGCTGGTTCCTAACATGTATCACGGCGAAGGCAGGAATACTTATGTGATGCGCCGCCGTTGGGATTATTTTGTGGAGCACGTGCTGGGCGTGACGCCGCCACAGGGATTCGCCATCAAAATGGAAGACGACTCAACAGGCCGCTGATTCGCGGAGACCAAGGCCAATAGCCGTGGGTCATCCCTGGTGGTGGTGCACATCCCAGCCTTTGTAGTTCCCCAGGGCCTCAGCGATGGCGGCACTGTAATTGCTGCGATTCACGGCCACATGGTGCTCGTAGCCGTTCTTGCAGATGAATTGGAGCAGGTCTTGTAATTTCTTAACCTCCAACACGCCGTAGCCGCCAAAGCTCTTGGGGCGGTCCTCAGTGGTCTTACCCTCACCCACATACACACGCATGCGGCCGTGCAGGTCGTCGGTGGAGGCGCGGCAGAAGGTAATGGGGCCGCTCTTCAGTTTGCCCACCACCGTGCCAAAAGTGTTGTCTTTGCCCACTGAACCCGCGATGATTTCCTGGAAATCCATTTTGAAATCTTCAAAAAATTCCTTGGGCAGGTTGGAGCAATGGAAAATCATGCACTTGTCGGGGTCATCGCCATAGTTGTTGTTCCAATCCACGATGGCGCTGGGCGTGCCCGAGGCAAGTTGCAGGATGTACATGCCGATCATGCCAATCATGTCGGTCTCGCATGCGCTGGGAAGAAGGTTGTTGGACATCATGCTCATCAGCGTGCACGGAACGACGCCGAAGAATTCTTCCATCGAGGTCCAGCACTGGACGGATGTGCCCGCCAATTCATTGGCCTTCATCCACTCGTCCACCACCACGCCAAACTTGGCCATCTTGATGAGCGAGGGCGACGGGATGCCGCCGGTTGAAACGTAGCCCTGAATCGTGCCCAGCTTGGCCTTCACTACCGCGTCGTCGTCCTTCAAGCGACCGATGCGGCCGAAGACTTCCGAGAGATCAAGCGTCTCCACCGTGATGCCGGCGTGCTCCATCAACTTTTCGCTGAAGCGGACCGTGTTGAATGCCGCCGGGCGTGCACCCAGAGCACCGACTCGAACCCGATGCATACCCTTCACCACGCGGCACGTGGCGGCGAACGCGTCGAGGTCTGCATGGAACGTGGCCGAGGTGGGCGCGTCCGTGTGGAGTTTGGTCAGGGTGTACTTGATGCCGTATTGCCACAGGTTATTGCAGACGGAAATCTTTCCACAGAAACTGTCCCGCCGGGCGCCCATCAGCATCTTGCTTGAGGCGTCGGGGTAAGCCTGGATCAGGACGGGGACTTCAAGCCCGCTCATCCGAATGCTGTTGGCCACGCCACGCTCGTCTCCGAAGTTAGGGAGGCTGACCAGAATTCCATCAATTTCACCGGCGTGCCGCTTGAACAAGTCGGCGCACTTGCGCGCGTCCTGAAGCGACTCTACCGCGCCAAACTTGGTATCTTCCGGCATGAGGCAGACTGTCTTGTAGCCACGTTCAGCAAGCACGCGCAAAACTTCTTCGCGGCCGTCACGCGCCAGAATATCCGGGAAGAAACCCCGATTCCCAATGATCACACCCAGTGTTGTTTTTTCCATTTTATTTTGCCTGTTCAAATCAAGATTAAAACCTGTGCCCGGCGGCCTTCTCCGCCGTCAAACTTCAATGCTTCTTGTCCTGCCCATATGTCGAGTGATAGCGACCGTACCATTTTTGAACTTCGTCCGGCGGCAATGGCTTGGGCGTCCCCAACAGCAAGGCCAGATGACACGTCTTGGCCACATCCTCCAGCATGACGGCGGCTTTAAACGCCGCGGTGGGACTTGCGCCAAAAGCAAACGCGCCGTGTTGCGCCAGCAGGACCGCCGGCGCCTTGCCCGCACATTTCAAGATCTCCTCGCCGATATGGTCCCCTACGTTGTCGACATAAGGCACGCACGGGATCTCGTCACCAAATTCGTCGGCGATGGCCGTCAGGTACGCGGGAATCGAACGGCCGAGCAGCGCGAAGCTGGTGGCATAGTTCGAATGGGTGTGAATTATCCCGCCAATCTCAGGCCGGTTTTTGTAAAGGTACAGATGATGCGGGAGGTCGACGGATGGTTTCCATTGCCCTTTGACTTTTCGGCCCTCCATGTCGGTGACCACAAGATCCGAGGGGCGCATTTTTTCGTAATCCATGCCGCTGGGTTTGATGAGGACCAATCCGCGCTTGCGGTCAATGCCACTGGCGTTCCCGCTGTGCATAGTGACGAGGCCGGCGCGATAAATTCCCAAATTAGCTTCCCATACCTCGTGGCGTAACTGCTCAAAAGGGGACATTCACTATTGATCCTTGCCTGGTGTTCAATATTCGCCTACGCCTTCGCTGCCACTTCTCCGCGCAACGCTTTCAGCCGCTTCATCACGTCATTCGCCCCGCGGCCGAAGTAATCGTGAAGCGTTTGGTATTCCTTAAAGAGCCGGTTGTAGATTTCGTGGCGCGCCCGATTCGGCTTGTAGGTGAGTTTCTGCACGTGGGCCATGTGTTGTGCCGCATCAAAAATTGACGCGTAGCCTCCCGCCTCGCTGCCTGCGGCCACCGCGCCGTGCATCGCCGATCCGAGCGCCGGGCAGGTCTGCAGCTGCTTAGCGAGCTTGATTTCGCGACCCGTGACGTCGGCGTAGATTTGTATCAAGAGCTTATTGCGTTCCGGAAGGCCGCCGCAGGCGTAGAGGTTTTCCACTGCAACGCCCCGCGACTCGAAGGCCTCGACAATCTGGCGCGTGCCGAACGCCGTGGACTCCAGAAGCGCCCGGTAAATCTCTTCTGCTTTGGTGGAGAGCGTCATGCCCATCAAAACGCCGGTCAGATCCACATCCACCAGGATGGACCGGTTGCCATTCCACCAGTCCAGAGCCAGCAAGCCCGATTGGCCCGGCTCAAGCGCCGCCGCACGCTGTTCGAGCCACTGAATATTAGTGACCTTGCGTTTGCGCGCGTCGCGAGCCGCGTGCTCCGGCACTCCGTTTTCGAAAAACCACGCAAAAATATCTCCCACGGCTGACTGGCCCGCCTCATATCCCCACAAGCCAGGCACCACTCCGTCTTCAACCGTCCCGCACATCCCTTCCACCATTTGCCGGTTGTTGCCGAGCAGCAAATGGCAGATCGACGTGCCCATAATCATTACGAGCGAACCCGGAGCCGTCACAGTGCAGGCAGGCACAGCCACGTGTGCGTCAACATTGCCAATTGAAACCGGCGTGCCGGCGCGCAGTCCGGTCTTCTTTGCCCAGTAAGGAGTCAAGCCGCCGGCACGCTGCCCGAGTGCGTAATAGGTTTCGGGCACCTTCGTCCCCACCACATTTTTCATCCGCGGATTCAAGGCGGCGAAGAAATCCGCCGAGGGAAATCCTTTGCCCTTCACCCACATGGCCTTGTAACCGGCAGTGCACGAGTTGCGTTTTTCCTCGCCCATCAGTTGCCAGACAATCCAATCCGCCGCCTCGATGTAACTGTCGGCGGCATCGTAAATGTCCGGAGCCTCGTTGGCCACCTGCATGAGTTTGGAGAAGAACCACTCGGAGGAATACTTACCTCCGTAAATTCGGATGAACTCTTCGTCGCGCTCGCGGCCAATTTCATTGATGCGGTTGGCCTCCGGCTGCGCCGCGTGATGCTTCCAAAGCTTGGTCCACGCGTGGGGATTTTTCTTATATTGGGGAAGGAAGCTGAGAGGCGTGCCGTCGCGCTTTACGGGTAGGGGGCTGGAAGCCGTGAAGTCAGTGCCAATGCCAATCACATCGTCCACTTTGACGCCGGCACTCTTGAGCGCTTTGGGAACGCCTTTCTCCACCACCAGCAAATAGTCGCGCGGATTCTGCAAAGCCCAATCGGGCTCGAGGCGCACCCCACCGGGCAAGCGCTCGTCAATCACCCCGTCAGGATAAGGAACAATGGCGCTCGCCATCTCCTCACCGTCCCGAACCCGCACCACCACTACGCGTCCTGACTCGGTGCCGTAGTCAATTCCCAAAGCAAATTTTTCTTTGGCCATGTTTGCCTGTCACAAGGGCGTCATTTTGAACCGACTATGACCCTGCGTTTGTTGCACTCGTAGTATAGCAATCGTTACCTTAAGGCAGTCTGGCATTTCATTATTTCTAAGACCATCGAACCATACTGCCGCGCCTTGATTGCATCCAATAATGTATCCAAGCTCCGATTGTAGCATCCAAAATCATTTTGCAGCGCGCCATGTCGCGCACGAGTCTGCGAACCCACGAAGCAAGCCGTGGAATCTGCCTGCTCCTGACCAAGTATGTGTCTGGTTCGCCCGGCGTTCAAAGATAACGGATTTGACGAGAGTGAAGGATGACGTGGATACCCGACACTAGCCTCGCAAGCCTGGACCACAGGCAAAGTTACAGCGTAAACGCTTAATCGAACGTTTCGCTTTTACCAATCGTGCCTGCCCTTGTCAAGAGCTTTCTCCGAACTTACGAATGAAGGTGTGGCAGGCAAATCGAAATCGAGCTCCAGTTTAAGTCTTTAATCGGTTTCTGCCTCGCAGGAACCCGTAGATTGGCACGCCGCTGAGCAGGATAAGCAGGCCCGGCCAAGTGGTCGCCGGGCGATAAGCAAAAAGAATCACCAGCACGGCGCCCGCGCCCAAAACATAAATCGCCGGGACCACGGGATAACCAAAGGCTTTGTAGGGCCGCTCCACGTCAGGCCGCTTCGCTCGCAGGCGGAACAAGCCGGCAATGGTGAGGACGTAAAAAATGAGCGCCGCAGAAATCACATAGTCGAGAAGGTTGCTGTAGAGGTTCCCGTACTTCCCCGTTGAGGGATCGTACGTACGGGGCAGCACAAGCGCCACCGACCAAATGCCCTGCACCAGAATGGACCATCCCGGAACTTTGGCGCTGTTCAACCGGCCGGCCGAGGGGAAAAACAAACGGTCGCAAGCCATGGCAAAATAAACTCGCGGCCCGGCAAGCACCAGGCTGTTAATGCACCCGAAAGTTGAAATCATGATGGCGATGGCCATCAGAATCGCGCCGAGTCCCGGAAAGATTGCTTGCAACATGGCCGTGGCCACGCGATCGGATGGTGCGTTTTGGATTGAAGCCAGGGGCAACGTGGCCAGGTACGCGATGTTCGCCAAAAGGTAAAGCAGGATGACGGTCACCGTGCCGAGCCCGAGCGCCAGGGGCAAAGTTCGCCTCGGATTGCGAACTTCGGCCGCGGCAAAAGTAATGTCGTGCCAAGAGTCGGCGGAAAATAGCGACCCGGACTGTGCAACGCAGATAGCCACAAACAATCCAAACGCGGTGGTTGCGTCGAGCCCGGCGGACAGTGGTTGAAAGCCGCGCGGCGTCCACAGATCTCCGAAATTGAGGTGCACCGCGGAGGCGCTCCAACCGAACAGAAGCCCCACAACGATCAAGGCAGCGAGGGCGCCCGTCTTCGCAGTGGTGAAAATGTTTTGCACCACCTTGCCGTATTGCAACCCACGGCTGTTCGTCCAGGAAAGAAGGACGATCACAAGGATCGCCACCAGTTGCGCGGTGGAGAGCGACAATGCATAGCCGCTCGAAATGTGGATGGGCGAAATCAGATAGCGGTCTTCAGCCACGCCCGGCGTGAGTACGCCGAGGAAGCGCGCGAAAGCCACAGCCACGGCAGCGATGGTGCCGGTTTGAATGACGGTGAAAAGCGTCCAGCCATAAAGAAATCCCCATAGCGGGGAGAAGGCCTCGCGCAGGTAGACGTACATGCCGCCCGCGTGCGGCATCATGGAAGCGAGTTCCCCGTAAGAGAGTGCGGCGGAAACGGTGAGCACTCCGGTCACGAGCCAGGCCAGCAACAATCCGCCCGGGCTTCCGATCTGCCGGGCCATGTCCGCGGAGACGATGAAGATGCCGGAGCCGATCATCACTCCGATGACCACCATCACGGAGTCGAAGAGCCCGAGGCCGCGAACGAATCCTGTTTCAGGAGATGGCGCGCTGGGAGCGGGCGGCCCGGGCTGGTTCATGCGTGTGGGCGCCCCCGCAGTGGGTGAGTGAGGCCAATCATAGTTTGTAGCCGTAGTTCCGGACCAATGGAAACCCGGTGAATATCGCACACCGCAGCCTCAAGCGCCATAGTATAATCTGCATTGGGTTCGGGCATCGCAAGAATGATCAGGGTTCGTGACGGCTTCTGTAGCGGCGCCTCTCCGAGCGACGATGGATGCCGCGCACCCGTTGAGTTTTTGATTTGCGATTGGACTGCAAAGCGGGAAGAGATTCTCGGGAAAGCCGGCTGTCCGAGTTAAGCTACTGTAGCATCTCAACAGATATTATAAATATAAATATATCCACATATTAAATACACCCCACCTTCAAATCTCACCGCAGGACCCCGCCCGACATTCCTGGCGTATAGTCCACACTTCGTACATAGGCCGGCCCGACTTTCGAGTTTCCATTTTCGAATTTCGTTTTTGCATTTTCCTCTTCCCGCCTGCCTAATGTATTACTTCAACTTGATGTTCCCAGGGGCTGAAAGGACGAAATATCGTCATGTGCGTTTTTGGGACGAAAGGCGAATATCGGGTTTTTGTGTTTTTCGGGCGCTTTTTTGACGTTTTCGTTGATCCCGCTGGACTTATACAAAATTGCACCCTGCTACGGCGTCACTTTACTCGCATTTGCATACACATTACACGCATTTGAGCGCACATTTGCGTATTCGCCCTTCTTTCGCCTTTCGTAGCTTCCAATCCCCTGCCCCCCGGGCCGATCTCCCGCCAATCAACTTCCGCGTGGAGCCGTTAATCCCCGGTTCCCGGCTATCCGCCTGTCGATTCAAGCAGTTGCCCGTCCGATTTTACATTTTATAAGTATAACATATGTTAAATCAATTTTCAATACTTTTCATGCATACCTCAGGACATTTATTTGTTCTAGTCCCGCTTCAAATCGCCCCCGCGGGGAATCGCAGGCCCTCCACGTCCATGGTCTGCACCAGCCGGCGAGTGGTAAGTGACAAGCAGGAAAAGCTAAATTCTAAAACATCATTATTATAGGTTTAAGAATCGCGCACGGGGAGGGCAAAGATTCAAGTGAGGACGGTGAGGGCCATGGATACCCTCGTCCGGCTCACATAATTGGTAGGCAGGGTCAATTCGTATTTCAATTGGCTGTGGGTTTGAGTTTTGACTAAAGATCAAGGTCCGGATAGCGCTCACCGTAGTTGATCGGACGCTATTTCACGTTCTGCTCCGATTCTTTCCTCGCACATTTTGATCTTAAGTTCGGCTGCAAACGATTGAGCGAAGCCTTCCAATCCTGGGAATAGCGAAGCGGCAGTTATGTTCATTCGCCTCAGTTGCTTCAAAAACTCAATCCGGTCCGGCGGCCGCACAATTAGCTTTCGGATAGGCGGACCATTGGCGTTTCTATCCCGGCAGATCATTGTCAAGAGGGCAATATCGAACGGAGGGCGATTTTGGGGGCGACATAGAAGGAGACCCTGCTGGGCCGCCATTCGTTCGTTCGCGTAGTGGGGATCGACAGGAAAGACGATTCCATTTGGGCCTGAAGAGTCAGCGTCACTCGCCAACCGCTCATTCACGAAATGAGACATTTTCGCCGAAAGTTCTCCGTATGAGAGGTTGGGATCGAATAGACCGCAAGAGTCTGCCGATTGTTTGAGGGCCCATTCGCAATCAATTGCCCACACGGCAGCGGATCTCTTAGGAACGCTTTTCTCGACAGCAAAGTAGAGGGCGACATATGGCGAACGAGTCCAGTCGAGCAGTCGAGTCGGTACGCCATGGTGCTGCATGACCGCAAGCCAATCGATGAATTCATCATCTGCTGGAACAGGGCTTAAATACTGGTGGGCACGCTTCCGAAAATCGCTCAGCAATGGCTTTTCGTAGAAGTCTCCAAGCCGCCACATGCCGGTCGAGTGCATGCCGATCGGCGATTCGACTTCATAACTCAGGATCGTTGCCCGATCCAAGGAGGTCTCAAGGTCCCACGATGCATCCGTGTGCCCGCGAAAGGCCCATGAATCTTGGAACCCCTCGGCCCATTTCTGGAAACTTGCCCAGGTCTTGGCTCTTTGGGGAATGATAAGTTCATTGAATATCTTTCGATAGTCAGGGACTTCGGCGCTCGGACGCTGCGTGCACTTCGCAATCGCCGCCTTTACCATTTCAGGCCAGTCACCCGTCATTCGCATTGGTCACCAATTCTGAATGTATTATAGACGTTGCGAATGGTTGGCAGCAACGATTGGCGTTTCCCTACTGGGGGTTCTTACGCGGGTGGCGGATACGTTCCGCATTATGGAATGTATCCGATTTCAGGAGTTACAATCTGAAGGAACATATCCATTATATTAAGTTGCTAGCTAGGGCTGCAATCATAACTCTTTGATGCCCGTGCCATGCATTTGTCGCTTGTGGATTCACCTGTTCTTGATCGGCTTGAAATGTCCCGGCCCAGACGGGGCCGGACGACCGCACTCAAGGCAAATGCTGTCAATCGAAACCTTTCCTCCGTCAGCCCCGTTGGGGCTGGCTACGTTCTTTCATTCCTTTTCCGCAGGTTGAAACCTGCGGCTACCCACCGTCCACCGCTTCGCGGTGGGACGGGCGCAACCTTCTCACTAATCCAAATCGCAACCAAACCAACCCTGCTGCATCCAATTGGCTTGTGACCGAGAGATCCTGGCGACGATTATGGCGGCAGTGACTCATCCTCATGTAGAGCCGCCCTTTAGGGCGGCACATGCCGGGCTCCCGATAGGGTCGGGACAGGTTCCGCCCGGCGCTACAAAAGCAATTTGAAAATGTGGCACGGAGGTTGGCGCATTCGCCCCAATTCTCACCAGCCGGCTAGTGTGTAAAGAACTGATGCCGCGACACCATGTGTCGTTGCGCGATCGGGCATGAGCGCGTATAATCAACCTGTGAACATCACGCTTGAGCTTCCTGAAGACATCGCCCGGCACTTGTCCGTCGAATGGCGTGATCTGCCACGCGCCGCGCTGGAGAGTCTGGCGCTTGAAGCTTATCGCTCGAGGAAGCTGACCTCGGAGCAAGTGTGCCGTCTTCTCGGGTTCTCGACTCGTTTCGAGCTGGACGGGTTTCTCAAGCAACATCAAGTCTGGTTGGATTATACCCTTGAGGACTTGGACCGCGACCGCGAGACGCACCAAAAGCTCGGGCTCTAAATGCCCATCATCATCTCCGATGCTTCTCCACTGCATTACCTCGTATTGATTTCCGAAGCAGAAATCTTGCCCGCTTTGTACGGTGAGGTCCTGATTCCTCAGTCAGTGGCTGAGGAACTGCAGCGAACAAAAGCGCCCGCGGCGGTTAGCACTTGGATTTCACGTGCGCCGACATGGCTGAACATCGTGCCGCACAGGACGGGGATTGTTTCCAATCCTGCGCTTGCAGGCCTGGGCCAAGGCGAGCGTGAAGCAATTGAACTGGCTCTCGACCGGCACGCGGATCTGATCCTGATGGATGACCGGGAGGGCGTGGAGGAAGCTCGCCGCTTCGGACTAACGGTCACCGGCACTCTGGGTGTTTTGGAGCGCGCCGCCGAGCGGGCACTTATCGATTTGCCCGAAGTGGTGAACCGATTGCAAGCTACGAACTTTCGCGCGGCCCCGCAAGTGATTCGGGCGTTGCTGGAACGAGACGCCAAGAGAAAAAAGTAGGTAACTTCACCGATTCCTCATCTCGTTAGAAGAGGGGTAAGCTCGCCCCATGAAGAAAGTGATCGCGCAGGTGAGGCGCGGCTTCACGCGTTGACCGCTACGCCGGAGTAAGTACGCTAAATGGAACAGACCCTCCGGACCGCAACCAATAGAGCCCCATTGCATCCAATCAGTTTGTCGCCACGAAATCATGGCGACGATTATGGCGGCAGTGACTCGGACTCATCTTCATGTAGAGCCGCCCTTTAGGGCGGCACATGCCGGGCTAAAGCCCGGCTCTACAAAAGCAAAACGCGTCACAGCTATAAACGCTTTTTTGTTGACTTCGGAGCGCGAAACACCTTAAGATAGCTTTTTGATTATGGCGATGAACCTCCAACCTTGCGCGATGTGTTGTTGTAAGACGTCCGCGGGGGTGTGTGGAGGGAGCCTGATCTAATCATTTAAGTTAAATAGGATTCCAACCCAACCCACCGTCGGACACAAACCCGGCGGTGGGTTTTTTGTTTTGGAGATGAACCCAATATGAAGACTTCAAACGCTCTTTGGACAGAGAACCTGGAAGGCCAAATTCCCCAGGATTTGGCGCGCGAAATCGATATCTTCGAGACCGAGATCAGCCTGAGGAAACAGGGCAAGTTTGACGAACGCATATTCGCCGAAACTCGCCTGCGCAAGGGCGCCTATGGCCAGCGCTATGACAACGGGAAAAGGCACGATGGGAAGCAGGTTCAGGAGATCCACTATCCTTCCGGAACTCTTACCAAAGGGCCGAACACGCTCTGGGACGCTCCCGGCATGCAGCGCATCAAGATTCCCTGCGGCGGGCTGAATGCCGCCCAACTGGAAACCCTGGCGGAGCTGGCGGAAGAATACTCGGACGGAATTGCCCACGTTACCACCCGCCAGGATATTCAGCTTCACTACGTCCACATTGACGATACGCCTTCGCTGATGCGGCGATTGGCGGCGGTGGGAATCACCACGCGCGAGGCTTGCGGAAACGTGGTTCGTAATGTGACGGCGTGCCCCTATTCGGGTGTCTGCCGGGACGAAGCTTTCGATGTCACGCCCTATTCGCGCGCCTTGTCCAAATTCCTGCTGGGGCACCCTGATTGCCAGAACTTTGGACGAAAATTCAAGCCTTCGTTCAGCGGCTGCTCGCAGCACGCCTGCGCTTTGGCGAGCATGCACGACCTGGGATTGATCGCCGCCAAGCGCACCGAGAATGGCGTTGAAAAACGCGGGTTCGAAATGTATGTGGGAGGCGGACTCGGCACCGTTCCGTATCAGGCAAAACTTTTTGATCCGTTTGTTCCGGTTGACGAACTGCTGCCTCTCGCGCAGGCCATCGCCAGAGTCTTTACCCGGCACGGAGAGAAGAAGAACCGCAATCGCGCCCGCCTCAAATTTCTGGTTAACGACCTGGGCATTGAGAAGTTCCGCGAGCTCGTCCTGGAAGAGCGCCTTACCCTTCCCCACGACCCACGCTGGACAGAATACATCAAGGCAGCCGAAGGCCACCAGGAAGAGCCGCTGAAGCCGGCGGGCGAAATACTGACTCAAATCCATTCCCCGGCTCTCGGCCGTTGGCTGGCGACCAATTCGCGCCCTCAAAAGCAGGAAGGCTATGTGACGGTGACCGTGGCTCTGCCGCTGGGCGATATTACGGCCCAGCAACTTCGCTCACTCGCGGCCATCGCCCGGCGCTATACGAAAGAGACCGTGCGGACGACCGTCGAGCAAAACTTCCTCATCCGCTGGGTGAGCCGGGCCGATCTCCCGGACCTTTATCGGGACTTGCTGGCCGCCGGCCTGAGCGAGCCCGGCGCAGGGACGATTGTGGACATCACGTCGTGCCCGGGAACCGACACATGCAAGCTGGGGATCTCGTCGTCGCGCGGCCTGGCGGCTGAGCTGCGCAAGAGGCTGGCCGAGAAAAGCTTGCAATGGGATGAGGCCATCCAGAATCTGCACATCAAGATCAGCGGGTGCTTCAACAGTTGCGGGCAACATCACCTCGCGGACCTGGGCTTCTACGGCGTGAGCCGCAAAATGGCCGGTTATGCCGTTCCGCACTTTCAGGTTGTCCTGGGCGGGGAATGGGATCGCAACGCAGGTTCTTATGGACTGCCGATGATGGCCGTCCCTTCCAAGAACATTCCGGAGGTGGTCACCCGACTGACGGACCGCTACGTGGCGGCGCGCCAAAACGGCGAGAGCTTCCGGGATTTCATCAAGCGGTTCGGCAAGAACGAGGTGAAGAACCTTCTCGACGATCTGACGCGGCCGCCCGCTGACCCAAGAGACCGCTCATTCTTCCACGACTGGAACGATCCCAGGGAATACAGCCTGGGAGATATGGGAGCGGGAGAGTGCGCCGGCGAGGTCGTGTCTTCGGTGGACTTTGGACTGGCCGCCGCCGAGCGGCAGGCTTTCGAGGCTCAGTTGGCCCTCGAAAGGGGCGACTCCTCGGCGGCGTGGCGATCGGCATACCAGGCTATGGTGCAAGCCGCAAAAGCGCTGGTCAGGACTGAGCTGGCTGACATCCCGGACGAGCCCGATCAAATTGTTCAGGAATTTCGCGCGCGATTCTACGATACGCAGAAATTCTTCGACCCCTTTGCCGGGGGAAAATTTGCACATTATCTTTTCGCTGCTCACCGGAACTCTGGCGCTTCCCCCACTCCCGAGAGGGCGCGTCACGTAATCGAAGAAGCGCAGCTCTTCATCGAAGCGTCGCACAGCTGTTACAACCGTATGGCCACTCCGGTCGGCGTCTGACGAAATGGGCGAGAGGAAATGAATATTCAGCACTTTAACGTGAAACTCATCGTGCAAAACTCCGGGGGAGTTGATCTCGCGCCGGTGATCCCTGTCTTCCACAGTTGGATCCAGGAACGCGCGTTTGAAGAAACCCTGCTGGATGTCGCCGACTACCGCCACGTTCATGGTGGACCCGGAGTAGTCCTCATCGGGCACGAAGCAAACTACAGCATTGACAATGCCGGCAATCGGCTGGGCGTCCGCTACAACCGCAAGGCGGCGCTGAATGGGAGGCCGCAGGACCGCCTGGAGCAGGCCGCCTGCGCGGCCATCCGCGCGTGCCAGCGCCTGGAAAGTGACTCCCGGCTGGGAGGAAGTATCCGTTTTAACGGGCACGAAATGGAACTATTCGTGAATGATCGCCTGCTCGCGTCGAACAATGATGCAACGCGCGAGGCGATGGAGCCGGAAATCCGCGCCGTTTGCGGTCGGCTCTTTGCGGGCAAGGAATACTCCCTTGAATACGACTGTGATCCACGGCATTTATTTTCGGTGACCATCAAAACCTCTGAAGAGTTTGGTCCGGACCGCTTGCTGAATAACCTCCTGTCCTGACCTATCAATGTGCTCATGCGCAGTCAGAATGACGCAGCCCTATGGATGGGATGTTTCGAAAGTGGCATCCTACAGCCGCACCCCAACGCAGAAGCCACTGGCCGGATGCTCACGCCCGCATCAGGGGGTTATGCTTTTTATGTAAGTCCGAGTTCAATTCAAGGCGCCGATGGCGATGTAGAATCGCCCCTACGGGCCCACATTCCACCTACTACCTGCCACCTACCGATTTGAAGATGCTATAATTTGAGGGTTTGAGAATCCTCGTTTTGAGGTGAATGTGCAGGTTGCACTTGTCGCAGCGGCTCTGGCCTTCTATGGCCTGGGAATCCTCCTCACGCTTCCTTCGGTAATCCAACGGCGGCCATCGCTTTCACCCGCGTCGTTGGGCGCGTTGGGTTTCGGATTACTCGCCCACGGGGCGCTCCTGGCCCTGCAGACCATCGCCGCTCAACGCCTGCCCCTGGTGGACGTTCGCGGCGCGCTGTCGGTGTTTTCATTCTTCGCCACCCTGGCATTCTTCTTCGTCTACCTTCGTTACAGGATTACTTCCCTGGGAATTTTCATGTTGCCCCTGGCTTTCGTGCTCACCTTGATTTCAGCGATCCGCACCGAAGCCTTGCCGGCCACTCCGGCGTTTCGCAGCGGCTGGCTGCTCGTACATATCACGTCCATTCTGCTGGGCTACGTGGGATTCCTCCTGACGTTTGTAGCCGCCACCATGTATCTGATCCAGGAGCGGGAATTGAAATCCAAGCGGCCGCGGGCCTTTTATTACCGCCTGCCCTCGCTGGAGATTTGCGACGACCTTTACGTTCGCTCGCTCATTTTCGGCCTGCCCTTCCTGACCCTGGGGATTGTCACCGGATTTGTAGGCGCGACGCTCGAGTGGAAGGGCGGCTGGGAGCTGGACCCGAAGATTCTCGCCTCATTGGTTACTTGGTTCATCTATCTGGTCCTCTTTTCGACGCGCATGAGCGGGAGTTGGCGCGGGCGGCGGTCCGCCTATCTGGCCATTTTCGGGTTCTCCCTGATGATGGTGACTTTCCTGGGCATCAGTTTCTTGAGCGGGCAGCACGGCTATTTCCCCAATTTGGGGGGGAGACCTTAGGTTGGATAAGCAAAGGTTGGTCTTGGTTGAGGGCTGCAAGGCAACGTGAAATTCATTAGTTTGAGCGGCGGTTTGCAACCGCCGGCTTTTGGGCGCTCCCCGATGAGATCGGGGCAGGCGCCGAGCGCCGCTACAACGTGAGTAAGCTCGGAGTACGAACCAAGTTATGAATCTTGTTCTAGTGGGCA
>JBGPCF010000089.1:0-27344 GCA_041481635.1 Terriglobia bacterium
CCATAAGTGGACCTTCCAGCCGAATCAGCGAATCAAGTAGGCATGTTATTGTAAATGAATTACTTAACATGGATGAGGTCGTTCCGTTAAATGCGCTGGTTTTGGCACTCGGTGTGCCCGAACTCAGGGCAGTTCGAAGTGTCGAAGCTCTTTCATACGGCCGTATTCTGTGTGGCGAAGTTTGCCAAGGACAGAGGGTGAAGGCTTGTCCGAGAGGAAACATTAGCATCGAGGGTGGGCAAAGGATGCTTATAATGGGCCGGGCCTCTGCTATAATTTGCGCCATCAATAATATTAAGTTTTCCCTGGAGGAGCCATGTCTAGGACTAAGGTAGCCATTGTGTCGATTCTGCTGTTGCTTTTCGCTCTGCCGGTTTTCGCCGCCGCACAGAGGAACA
Organism: Terriglobia bacterium; assembly: GCA_041481635.1. Taxonomy (GTDB): domain Bacteria; phylum Acidobacteriota; class Terriglobia; order UBA7540; family UBA7540; genus DASYXZ01. The sequence continues at coordinate 399 of JBGPCF010000089.1, forward strand.
ACTTGCCGGTGATCAAAACGCTCTCTCCCACCGCCACCACCGCGGGGACAGCCGTATTGCTCACGGTCAGCGGGTCGAACTTCTCGAGCGGTTCGCAGGTGCTTTGGAACGGAGTCGCCCAACCCACTACGATCGTGAATTCCACTACGTTGAGGATCTCGGTGACGAGCGCCATGGTGAGTGCGGCAGGAACAGCCAAGGTCTCGGTTTTCAGCGCGGGCAGGTTTGGTGGTTCCTCAGCGACTTTGTCATTTACGATTAATCCGGCTGCAGTCCCACCACCGCCGACTGGCACCCAGAGTACTACGCCACTCGCCATTACGACGGCGTCAATTCCGATCGGAACTACGGGAACGGCGTACAGTGCCACACTGGCGGCTTCAGGCGGCACTCCTCCTTATTCCTGGTCGGTGGGAAGTGGAGCATTGCCTCCGGGGTTGACAATGTCTTCTGCCGGAGCCATCAGCGGGACGCCCACCACTAACGGATCTTTTTCCTTCATGGCAACGGTAAAGGACGCGGGCACAAGCACGCCGCAAAGCTTCACTTATTCCACCAGCATAGCTCAGGGAGCGCCCCCGTTGTCCGTTTCCACGGCCTCAGTTCCCAGCGGAACGGTGGGCATCGCTTATAGCGCCACCCTGGCGGCGACCAGTGGAACTTTCCCTTACTCCTGGTCAGTTATTTCAGGCGCGTTGCCGGCGGGGCTCACTCTGACCTCTGGCGGCGTCATCGCCGGAACTCCCTCAGCGGGCGGGTCCTTCACATTTACGGCGCAAGTAAAGGATTCGGCCTCAGGTTCGGCCACCCAATCATATTCCGTGTCCATCGGAGTCCCCGTCCCCCCGTTGGTCATCTCCATTGCTTCGGTTCCAGGCGGCACGGCCGGGACAGCTTATCCGGCAACCACCTTGGCAGCGACCGGTGGAGTTTCGCCTTATTCCTGGTCAATTAGCGCTGGCGCGTTGCCGGCCGGGCTTACTCTGTCCTCTGCCGGCGCTATCGCCGGAACCCCCTCAGTGGGCGGGTCCTTCACATTTACGGCGCAAGTAAAGGATTCGGCCTCAGGTTCGGCCACCCAATCATATTCCGTGAGCATCGGAGTCCCCGTCCCCCCGTTGGTCATCTCCACTGCTTCGGTACCGGGCGCCACGGCCGGGACAGCTTATCCGGCAACCACCTTGGGGGCGACCGGTGGAACTTCGCCTTACTCCTGGTCAATTAGCGCTGGCGCTTTGCCGGCCGGGCTTACTCTGTCCTCTGCCGGGGCCATAACCGGAACGCCCACCGCAAGCGGGCCGTTTTCGTTCACTGCTCAGGCGAAAGATTCGGCCTCAGGTTCGGCCACCCAATCATATTCCATGACCATCGCGGCCGGGTTATCAGTAACCACCAATTCGGTTCCCAACGGGACAGCGGGCACTGCTTATAGCACCACATTGGCGGCAACCGGCGGCACTTCGCCTTACACCTGGTCAGTTAGCACAGGCACGTTGCCGGCCGGGCTCACTCTGTCCTCTGCCGGGGCCATCACTGGAACGCCCACCGCCAGCGGGCCCTCCACATTTACAGCGCAAGTAAAGGATTCGGCCTCAGGATCAGCCACCCAATCCTATTCCATGACCATTGGAGCCGCGTTGGCCATCACCACTGCCTCGGTTCCGGGCGGCACGGCTGGGACAGCTTATCCGGCAACCACCTTGGCGGCGACCGGCGGCTCGTCGCCTTACACTTGGAGCGTCGCCTCGGGTAGCACGCTTCCCGTTGGGTTGACACTCTCCAGCGCAGGCACTATTTCGGGAACGCCGACGACCGCGGGCCCGTATACGTTTTCAATCCAGGCGAATGACTCTGTCAGTAATACCCTCACGCAGAATTACAGCATGACCGTTGCGGCGGCAGCCGTGGGCATCGTGTGGCAATCCAGCATGGAGGCTTCGGATCCTAGGTGGGACTTTGTGAACACTGCGGGCGACGTGGCCATCAATACGAACCCAGCGTTCGTGCACTCTGGCGGCCAATCCCTCCAAGTTCACCATGGGCTTTGCGGCGACCCCAACAAGCCTCCCAGTCTTGGCCAGGTGGCCGGAGGCACTCTTGCCCAGCAGGCCGTCTTCATCAAGTACGCTTACACCAACGCGAACGGACAAACCAACTCTTCCAAGGAAGCAACCCTTACCGTTGCGGCGGGCAATGTATTTGCGATGGCATCCCCGCCCCCATCGCTTATGATGACCGGTTATAACGTTTATGCCGGGGCTGCCTCGGGCGCGGAGGTTCTGCAAAACCGCTCGCCGATTCCGATCGGGACGGACTGGACTGAAGACGCCGTAGCAGGACTTGTGACAGGAACCGCCGCCTCGCCAACAGGAAACACGGCAGGATGCGGTGCTGCGAACCAGGACACCAATCGTTGGGTCAGCAAAGTGATCACCCCGGGGCTGACCGACGCGTTCGCGCGAGCATTCGTCTATTTCAAGTCTCCCGAAGCAGATGCCAAAACCGGAACTGTCATACAGAGAAAGATTTTACAGTTTAGTGATTCACTCTCGTCCGGCAATATCACGGGCAATTACGAACCTTTGCTTACCAGTTGGACCGGTTCCGGCGGATTGCCGACTCCCACGATAAACCTTGCTGTATTTGTCGGAGGGAGCACGGCGTGCGGAACGGGGAGTTGGGAAAAGGACGGTATTGCCCCGCTCAATTGGGATACTTGGTACGAAGTAGAAATGGAAGTGAAGCTGAACACCCCAGGGGCATCTGACGGCGCCGTCAACGTATGGGTAAACGGAGCCCTGGTGTACACTAATCCTGCCACCAATCCTCGCGGCAAATGCACCTCGACAATTAGCAACTTCTCTTTCGGGAGGCAGGTAAACCGCTACAACATGGAGGTTGTTAACGAATACCGCTACTTGGATGATATCGTGGTCGGCGGTTCCTATATCCCGTAGGAGGAGAAAAAAACAAATCAGACAGCCACCAACCCCCGCGGCTCTCCGCGGGGGTTCTGTTTTCAGGTCCTTCCAGCCCAACTTGCCCGCCCGGGCCACGAAACCAATCGGGCTGAAATCAGCCGACCACATATTTCGCGCTGTAGGTTACAATTGCGGGCGGAGACGAGAGCAAGACTATGAGCTTGGTCAAGAATCTGTTCTTGAGGATGATGCTCATTCCCGGAGCCACCGCACCTTTCTCCACTCTGCTGTGGGGGCGCGCCACCATCTTCATGCTCCATCGTTTCCGCGAGCCCAACTCTCGGGTGGCCGGTCATGACCCTGAAATGATTCGGCAAGGGTTGGCCTACCTCCGACGAAAAAAATACCTTCTCGTTTCATTAGAGGAGGTGTTTCGCCGCATTGCAGAGGGCGCGCCTCTGGAACGCGTGGTGGCATTTACCATCGACGATGGTTATCGCGATCAGGCCAGGGTCGGTGCAAAATTATTCGCGGAGTTCAACTGCCCCGTTACAACATTCCTTACGACGGGCTTCCTCGATCACAGGATCTTTTTTTGGTCGGACAAAATTGATTACATTTTCTCGCATACGTCACGCCTGCAAATCTCGGTGGGCCTTGCCGGGAATGAACTGAGTTACCGCTGGAATGAGGAAGCAGGCCGCAGCGTCGCTCAAACAGATTTTACTGAGCGCTGCAAAGACGTTCCAGAAACAGATAGGCTGGCCGCCGTTGGCATGCTTGCGAAGGCGCTTGCCGTGGACTTGCCCGATGAGGCGCCGCCGGAATACTCTCCCATGTCCTGGGAGGAGGCGCGGGAATGTGAGAAGCTGGGCATGACTTTCGGACCTCATACCGTCACCCATCCATTTCTATCTCAAATCAAGGACGACCAATCGGCCACGGAAATTGCCACTTCATGGAACAGGTTACGTTCTGAGGTTAAGAGCCCCGTCCCAGTTTTTTGCTATCCATATGGTCGCCTGGTGGATTTCGGACCCCGTGAGGTGACCCATCTGCAATCGCTGGGTTTTTCGGGGGCAGTGGCGGGAGCCCCGGGATACAGTTCCAGAGAAGCCTTTCATCGGTCCCCAAGCGCCCCCTTTGAAGTTCGTCGATGGGGATACCCTGACACCCTCGCCTACCTGGTCCAACTTGTAAGTGGAGTGGAACGATTTAAGCAGATCTTACGCAGGGAGACCGATTAATCATGCTGGGGTGGGCATGGAATCTTCTATCCAGGACCAGAGAGCGCTTTGACCAGGCCCGGCTGGAGCGCCGCTGGACTCGCCTCCGCGAACTCGGCATGCATATCGGGAATGGAGTAAATCTCCCCGCTTCCACCTGGATCGACGTTGCCCATTGCTGCCTGATCAGAATTGAGGACAACTGCGGTTTCGGGCCGGAGTGCCTGATTCTGGCGCACGACGCCCAAATGGATGAATACATCGATTCAGCCCGAATCGGACGAGTGATTATTCATCCTTCCTGCCACATCGGCGCGCGCACCGTGATCCTGCCGGGAGTCGAAATAGGTCCCAGAACTGTCGTGGGCGCCTGCTCAGTGGTATCCCAATCCCTCCCCCCAGATACGGTATGTGTTGGCAGCCCGGCAAAAGTGGTTTGCTCTCTCGAGGAATATTTGGCCAAACATCGCGAACGCTCGAAGACACGACGGAGCTTTCCATACGAACTCTACAAAATGGAAGCCCTGACCCCGGAACGGCGCGCGGAACTCGTCGCGGCTGTAGCGGACGGCGATGCTTACATTTCCGGCGGGCACTCAGCGGAACTAAGAGGCGAGGGCGGCATGCAGACGACAGAGCGGGACCCTCATCCCACAAAAAAATAAAAGCGCGTTGAACATCGTCGAGTCATTCAGCATGAGCGCAACCGCCTAACTCAAATTCCAGCTTCCCTCAAATTGATGGGCAGAGCCGATGGCATAAAAGCCGGACCCCTCGCCTCTTTTTCCAAACAGGCGCAGCAATTGTAAGTGGCGACGCTCATGCCCAGCAGAACCCACAAATGGGGGTAGTAAAGAACGGTCAGGAAGGATCCGCTCACCACATAGGCGATCAGGGCAAGGTCCAGCGCCGTCGCCATCCGATATTCGAATCTTCGCTGTCCATCTTCTCCCGTGGCCCGCAGCAACTTGCGCGTCCTGGCATTGATGCGAAACAGGAAGATCATCAAAGCGAGAATGGGTAGCAAGCCCATCAAACCCAGCTCCGATAGTGCCTGGATAAAGATGTTGTGGGGAGCGGTAATAATCTTGCCGACCTCAACCCCCGAGTGTTCCGAGTAATAGGCAGGCGGGAAATTGCCCGGCCCGACTCCCAGAATGGGGTGGCTGGCGAACATGCGCAGGCCTGCCTTCCACAAGTTCAGACGGATGCTCGCGGTCTCATCTTGTTCAGGATGCAGTGCGCTCTCCAAGCGTGCTTTGTAGGCTGGGGACACCAGGTACACGGAAGCAAGAAGGATGAGGCCAACGATCAGTCCCGCAAATATTCGTTTGGGATTTTTGAGCCAACCAAACGCGGCGGTTATAACCAGGGCTACTAGAGCGCCGCGCGAGCTGCTCATAAAAATGGCGGCGGTAAAACCCATGAGCGAAACAAGGAATATGATCCGGGCAATTTTCTTTATTTCACCCATCAGCAACATCCCCGCGAGCGGCCACACCACGCACATCGCCACGCCAAAGTCACCCTCATTTCCAAAGAATCCCACCGAACCCGCGCCCACGCCGAATTTCGCGATGGCCTCTTCACTCATGCCCGCTTGCTTGAATTGCGCATAACCGCGGATGGCGGCTTGAGCCATCTTGAGGTTTAAGAGCAGGAGGAGAAATATGAACAAGCGAAGCCGCCACGAATTATTCACCACCCGTCCGATCAAAAAGTAAATCACGGCCCATCTGACCAAATCAGAAACTGTCGCCCATGCCAGGTCCTGGTCCGGGGCGAAACACGCGGAAACGAAACTTGCGAAAACCAGGATGCCCATGGCAAGGTCCATGCTATAGACGGGCGAACGGTCTCCGCCTGAACGCCGATGGGAAATCAGGTATCCCAAGAAGGTGATGCCCACCACGACTTTGCCCACTTGTAGCGGGAGCAGGATGGGGTACTGGGCGGAAAGCCGCATGTACTCCACTACCAGGTAACCCATCATTCCGAAAAAGGCGAGGTCCCAGTGGGGTTCGCGCGGATTTGTGAGAAGCGCTGGCTGAAATTCCTGGGTTGCCTCAGGCTCGCTGACCTCTGCCCTCATGGGTAACACTCCCTTTCCCCGCATTTTATCGCACTATTCGTACTCTGTCTTTAAGGCTGGTGCATCGCAGGGTGTCATTTGCAAGACACGGGTGCTCCCGGGCGCGGTCATTTCCGCGAAAGCGGAAATCCACTCTGCAAGCCGTTGGAAAACCCGCGACGGACTGGTTTCCCGCTTTCGCGGGAATGACTGTCACCATGACATGCGAACCTCATTAGAGGGGGCGTCAAACTCTGCTGATTTCCGGGAGACCGGCACCCATATAGAGGTCGTGCCAGGCGTTGAAGATAACCAGTGACCAAATCTGGTTTTCATGGTTGGCCCGTCCTGAAAAATGATCTTGAAGCATTTGGGAGACCGTTTTGGGGTTGAAGAAACCCATTTCCTCTATTCGGTCCGGCGCAAGACTTTGAGTGACGAAATCGTTGAGCTCATTCCGCATCCAGAAGGTGAGCGGTATGGAGAACCCGCGCTTTTCCTTGCGCAGGATTTCCTCCGGCAGGAGTTGGGCCGCCATTTTCTGGAGAATATATTTCTTGGTGGCCTTCCGTATTTTAAGCTCAGGAGGGATGGTGGCAGCGAATTCGAGCAGCTCATGATCCAGGAAAGGCACTCTCACCTCCAGGGAATGGAGCATACTCATCCGGTCGGTGAGAGGGAGCAAATCACCTGGCAAGTACCCTGTGAGATCTGCAAAAAGCATTTGGTGGACAGGTTCCTCCGTGCCACTGAAGCGGAAAGCTTGCTGCACCAGGTCTTCCGGAGCGCAATGTGCCATCTCATTCTTGAGTTCGCCGACCACCAGTCGGGCGAGTTCTGTCCGGTTGAACGCGGAAAGCAGGAGGGCGTAGGCGGTGGTAGGATCGTGCTCAGCGCTTTTCACGAACCGCTTGAGCCGGGCGGCGGAGAACCTCCCCTTCCCCCCGAGGTCAGGAAGCATGCCCGCGGCGGCGGCGATGGACCTTCGCAACGGTTTAGGCACAGAACGATATTTCCCGCCCAGCAATACGCCAAGGTAGCGTTCGTAACCACCCGCCATCTCGTCGCCGCCCATGCCCGAGAGCGCCACCGTCACGTGCTGCCGGGCCAACTGGCAAATGTAATAGTTTGGAATGGCCGAGGAGTCCGCGTGCGGTTCGTCAAACGCGCGAAGAATCTTGGGCAGGATCTCGGATACGTCGGGCCGGACCAGAAACTCGTGGTGGCTGGTCTTGTAACGGTCGGCCACCAGCTTCGCTTCCTTCCGTTCGTCGTAAAAGCCAACGTTGCCCTCAAAGCCCACCGTAAAGGTTTCTACGCCCCCGCTGGTATGGCGGCTCATCAGAGCCACCACCGTGCCCGAATCGATGCCCCCACTCAGGAACGCACCCAGGGGGACGTCGGAAACAAGATGGGACTTCACCGCGTCATCCAGTTTGGCGAGCAGGCCATCCACATAGTGTGCTTCCGGATGGCCGCGCTCCACTTTGTAGTCCAGACGCCAGTAACGCTGAACTCGAAGCTGACCGTTTTCCCAAACCAGGAAATGGGCGGGCGGAAGTTCGGCAATTCCTTCGTAAATCGTGTCAGGGGAAGGGATGTATAGGAAGGTCAGATAGGCCAGGATGCTCTGGAGCCGAATCTTGCGGCGCACGTCTGGATTCTGAAGAACGCACTTGATCTCGGAGCCGAAAGTGAGCTGCCCGTCCTGGTTCGAATAGTAAAGCTGTTTGATCCCTACGCGATCCCGCGCCACCAGAAGCCGCTGCTTCTTGTCGTCCCAAAGGGCAAAGCAAAACATCCCGCGCAGGCGGCGGACACAATCTTCGCCATACTCTTCGTACCCGTGGACGATGGTTTCTGTATCACCATTGGTAACAAAGCGGTGCCCTTTGCTTTCCAGGTCGCGGCGCAACTCAAGATAATTGTAGATTTCGCCGTTCAAGACAACGGCGATCTTGCCATCTTCGTTTAAGACAGGCTGGTGGCCGGTCTGGAGGTCGATGATGCTCAAACGCCGGATACCAATGCCGGCGTGATGTGTGAAATGAAAGCCTTCGTCGTCGGGGCCGCGATGCGTGATCACATCGCACATCTTCTGCAGGAGGGCCCGGTGGCCGCCTTCGAGGGCCGCGCTCTTCACAATTCCGGCGATTCCGCACATAAGAAGTTCCAGGGACAGTCACGAACTTGAAACTTTGCCTTTCCTCAAAACCACCACAGCCATTTTAGCAGCAACTCTTGCGTCTCCCTGCAACTGGGTTAGGAAAATCTTGGAGAAAATCGGGCCACACGGGGCTAGAAGAATCTTGAGAAGTCTGGGGAATGCATTCAAGAAATTCTCAAACCGGAACCACCTTTCACCGAAGTATTCCACGCTTTCCACAAGGAGTCCGGAAGGCGCGAGGAGGCGGCGCTGGAGTGCTTCTGAATCGTAATGCCGTTCATAAAAAGGCGCCTTACCGTCGACGATCTTCTTGTAATACTGCTCCTCAACAGTGATCGATTCATAGTAATGGAAGGCAAATGGGACCGTCAGGCAACATACTCCGCCCGGCTTGAGTACGCGTGCGATTTCACGGATGGCGCGCGAATCCCCATCGTCTTCAATATGTTCGAGGACGGAAATTGCATAGACCTTGTCGAAATGACTGTCCGGATAAGTGAGGGAGCGAGCGTCCTGAATTTCCATCTGGTAACCTCCCCCGGTGGGAGGCGGTCCGATCGATGCCAAGTAATGTTTGTATTCCTCGAAGAAGTAGGAAAAAATATCCGTGGCAAATACATTGGCCCCCACCCGATGACTGAGAAACAGTGACGGGAGCTTGGGGCTGCCTATGTCCAGCACACGCTCGCCCGGTTGTACACGCAAATGGTTCAGCGTGGCAGGGATCTCGATGTTCCTCCAATAATTGCACGGTTCCAAGAAAAGAGTGGCGACGCTCTTGGCGTGCCTGCGGCTCAGCGAATGGAAGCCCAAAGAATAGCTGAACCGGTGCAGCTGCCACAAAGAGTGAGGGCGGCGGGAAGACTTCCCCTCAGATTGATTCGCACCCTCGACGAAATCTACCGCGTTAGTCATGCCGGACTCTTGGCCAGCCGCAGATTATCCGGACGTTGATCGCAAGCTTGGCGATCCAGAGCGCACTCGTAGGCTCGCTCAAGCCGCTTGACGATAACCTTCCAACTGTACGACCTCTCCACCAGAGCACGCCCTTGCACGGCGATTTGGCTGCGCAGGGTCGCGTCGCGCAGGACCTGCAGGACCTTTCCGGCAAAGTCGGGTGCGGCATCCGCGATCAGAATATTTTCCCCGTTCGTGACCTCAAGACCTTCGCACCCAATGGTCGTGCTGATGACGGGTTCACCCATCGCCATGGCATCTAGAATCTTCAGGCGCGACCCTCCGCCATCCCGAATCGGACAAATGAAGAGCGCGGCCCGCGCGATCCATTGCCGGATGTCTTCCGGGTTCGCCACCAGCTCCACCTGCGACTCTTGGGCCGCCCACTGCAGCAGCCACGGGTCCGGCTTCTGCCCGGCAAGATATAGGCGCGCTTCGGGGAGTTCTTTCCGAATTTGCGGCCAAATTTCTTCGGCGAAAAATTGCATGGCGGAAATGTTGGGGTACCAGTCGAGAGAGCCGGCAAACACGAGCGTGTTGGGCTCGAACGGAGTGTCAAAGGGATGAAAGAATTCGGTGTCCGTGCCGTTCTCCACCACGTGGCAATGGGCTAGCGGATTTCGCGCCTGAAGAGTTTGCGTATCCAATTCGGACACCGTCAGGTTGACGTCGAACTGGTGGCAAACCTCTTTCTCCAATCGCGTAAGCTTAGCCGCCTGTTGCCGCATGTAGACGCGCCTGGGAAAACTGGTTTCCTTCTCCGCACGCCGCTCGGCCATGGCGGATTCACAGTTGTGGTGATTGAGAACTTTCGGGAAATTGGCCGCGGGTGGGAAATACATGGCCAGATCGATGGCGTCGAAATGGACCAGAGCCCCCGGATGCTCGGCGAGGATGCGCTCCCAACGACGGCCGAGCTCGGGTGACCACAAGGCGCGACTGCCGTAGTGGAGACGGTAGAAAGGGCTGAAAGCCAGTTGACCCCACCACCGAACGCCGCGCCATGGATAGGGTGGCTCCCAGATTTGCACTTCCGCGCAGTATTTCCTCAACTCGCTTGCAAAACCTCCCGCGCGTTGCACTGTCTCTCCCTGCATGTTCAGCGCGAACAAATGGGTTTCGTATTTCGAGGAGATTTGGCGAATCAGGTTAAAGCTTCGCTGCCGCGAGCCGCCGCGCGGGGGGTACGGAATAAAATGCGAGAGCCACAGCAGCTTCACTGCGCACCTGCCAGGGATGCGTAGAGTTGGGCGACTCGAGCGCCGGTCATTTCCGCCGAATAATTCTCGGCCACCAGGCGAACTCCGGCCTGGGCCAGGCGTTGGCGCGCGGGCTCGTCATCCAGAATCTGCACGCAGGCTCGCGCCAGGTCAGCCGGTTGGCCTGATTTCAATATAATCCCAGTCACACTGTGCTGAATCACCTCTGGGAGTCCCCCAACGTCGCGCGCCACCACCACCACGCCAATGCACAGCGCCTCCAACAGCACCATAGGCAAGCCTTCGTGGTCCGAACACAGCACGAGGATGTCCATAGCGCGAAGGACATCATAAACGTCGTCGCGATGGCCGAGAAAGGAAATGGTGTCAGCGAGTCCCAGAGACTGCGCCAAGGCTTGCAGTTTGGCTTCTTCCCTACCCTCGCCGGCGATTACGAAGCGGGCGCTTGGCTTCTCGGCCGCAATAAGCTTGGCGACATTCAAGAAGATGTCCAGGCGCTTGATGGGCTCCAACCGGCCGACCGCGCCGATCACACAGCAGTCCCGAGGCATCCCCAAGCGGGCTTTCGCTTCCTCGACGGTGAGATGAGACTGCACGACGGAGCGGTCCACTCCGTTGGGGATGACAACGATCTTTTCGGCGCCAATTTGGCGCGCGAGGTGGCGGCTCATTTCCGAACTCACGCTGATCACGCGGTCAGTGGCGCGTCGCGCGACGAAGCGGTCCAACGATTGGAGGCCGCGCTGTTTCAAGTTCCCCAACCCTGTCACAGGTTCGGGCAGACCGTGCTGCGTCCTGACCACGAAAGGGATGTGGCATCGCCGCGCCAGCATGGCCGCCAGCACATTCTCCTTGTAGCGATGCGAGTGGATAATACGAACTCCCCGATTATTGAGGAACTTGGCCGCCTGAGAATAGATTTCCCAAAAACCTGACTGACTTTCGGGGATCACTTTCACTTCGATTCCCAAGCTTTGGACCTCGCGGGCAAGGCGGCCGGGGTTGAGCAAAATAACAGAAAGGTTCAGGACCTCTCTGGCCGTCAAACTTCGCAAGAGCGCCGCAATTTGCGCTTCGGCCCCCGCCCAGAGGTCGCCCGAAGCAATGTGGCAAACTGCAAGCTTCCCTACACTCACCTGACCTCCGGGTCTTGCCCATGCTTCCGTCTCAACTGCGGCGACTGGGCTCCCATGTCACCATTTTGTCGCCTTGGAGGAATTTCCACCAGGCCAACAGCGTTGCCACATTGCCCATCACAAAGAAGCTGGCCATTTTGAGCACGCCGATTCTTGCCAGCCCTTTCCCGGCGAAGGCAACCAGACCAGCCGCGTATCCCACGAGCTGGAGGATGAGGAATTCACGGTAGAACAGGCCAGCGTTCCACAGAAAACAATTGGATATGAGCACGGCGATCACGCCGAAAGGGAGCGACCATCGGCAAAGTTTGTGGCTTACCAATTGCCAGGAAAAGAGCCCATATCGAAAAGGGTTGATCAGCTTTAAATGAGAGAAGAAGACCACGAGCCCGTGGACAATGGTGCGAACTTTGCGCGTCAGCTCCTCCCTCTCAGACTTCACAATGCCCAGACGAGCCCGGCATTCGGGGTCGAGGATGGCCCGCAATCCGTGCGAGGCCACGTGGAGGGCAAGAAAAAAATCGCTCGATTGGTCAGGGTGCCAATCGTCGCAGAGGGACCGACGCACGGAAAATAGCGCGCCGCTCAGGCTCACCAGCGTGCTCACCTGGGCTTCCAGGCGCCGCAATCCCATCTCGCCGTAAACGTAAAAGTGCTCACCCAACCAATCTTTCTTGGCGTCGAGGAGCTGGTCCACGCTGCACGCGGCGCCCACCGAGTTGTCGGCAAAGTGCGAAACCATTTTCCGCAGCACTTGCGGCTCCACACGGATTGAGGCGTCAGTGAAGACGAGAATTTCACCGCGAGCCGCGTCGCGCGCCAGCATTTGGATGTGGTGTTTGCCCTGTCGTTGAACGCTTTCAACAAACTTCACGCCCTGACCCGCAAAAGACCGGACCACGTCGCCGGTCGCGTCCGTGGAACCGTCTGACCCTACGATGATCTCCAGCTTCTCTTTGGGATAATCAAAGGCAAGAGTGTTCTGGATTTTCTCCCCCACCGCACCAGCTGCATTGTGGACCACGATGATTACCGAGACCATCGGCGTGATGTCCCCTGGCTGGTGGGTGCGCGACCGCAGGAGAGACACAATCCAAAGCAAGGTGGGATATCCCACCAGGGTGTACACCAGGAAAGCCAGCGCGAGCCAGAAAACGATAACCATAAATCTAGACCGGGTTTAAACAGCGCTCGTAAAGGGATTCGTACTCGTTCACCATTTTCTTTAAGGAAAACTTGTCTTCCACTTCAGCCCGGGCATTCCGAGAAAACATAGCCGCGAGCTCAGGGTTTCCGAGCAGTTCGCAGATTCTTGATGCGAGCGCCTTGGGATCAGCGGGCGGCACCAATATTCCGGTGCGGCCGTCTTCCACAATCTCTTGCGGGCCGCCGGACCTCGTAACCACCACTGGTGTGCCCGCCGCCATCGCCTCAATGGTGGCAATGGATAGGCCTTCGCTCACCGAAGAAAGAACAAAAACGTCCAGGCTGTTGAGAATCTCCGCGACGTCCGAACGAAACCCCAAAAGGAAGAAACGGTCAGCAAGATTCAGGCGCTGCACCAGGGACTCCAGATTTCTCGCGATGCTTTCTTCTCTTTCTCCCACCGCCAAAAAGCGCGCTTCAGGGATGGAGTCCGCCACCTGACGGGCCGCCCTGACAAAGTATTCGTAACCCTTGCTTTCGCGCAGGTTCGCAACCATGCCAACTAATTTAACATTGTCGGCAAGACCGAGCTCCTTGCGCAAACGGCCGCCGGCTCCGGGTGCAAAATGATTCATGTTAATGCCGTTGTAGATTCGCGCCATCTTCTCGGCAGGGTATCCGTCTCCCGCAAGCAATCCTTTCAAGTAATCGGAGACGACAACGATGGCCGCGGCATTGTGCCGCACCACCCAGGACTTGATCGCTCCCCGCATCCCCGCGCTCGCGGCTGGCACCGGGGCTCCGTGGTACGTTACCACCACTTTGCATGCTGCCAGGCGGCCCGCGATGCAACTATAAAAATTCTGGTCGGGCAGGTGCGAGTGGATCAGGTCCACCTTCTCTTTTTTTACCAACTGCTTCATCAACCTGGGCAAATGCAGGTCATACCATACCTTTGAGCGCGCGATTACCGTAGGGATTTTTCGGGCCTGTAGCTGTTGTGGAAGCCAGGAACCTCCGGGAAGGAGAGCGAGGGAGCGGAACCGGCTGGGGTTTAGGTTGCTGGCAAGTTCCAGAAAAACGGTTTCCGCGCCTCCGGGGCCTCCGGTCTCTATGGTGTGAAGAATGGTGTATTGCCTCAAGTCGACCACCGCAAAAATGCGTTTCGCGCCTTACGCACAACCACTAGCGGCCGGCTGATCAAGTAAAGCCAGGCGGATTGGGCTCCGGAAAATTGGGAGTTGGGATCGGCGTGGAAGTATCGGCTCTGGATCCTGTATGCGCCCTCACGCATGCAATCGAGAATTGTTTCCCGGCCAAGCGCATCGACGTTCATTTCGATGGCCACGTCATAAAACCCCGGCTTTCGATGGAAATCATGCCCGGCCACAGCCATCAGCTTTGAATTAGCCTGCCTCATTTTTCGAAACGCGCCCATGGCCGTGAATGGGGGTAAGTATTTCCCATCATAGCCGACATTCCAAATTTCGGCCGCATCAACTGCGCGCAGAAGTTCCGGCGAGCATTCCCAATGGCTTTTGCCTGGGTGCGCCAGGATTGCGAATCCATCGTGCTCACGAATCCCTGCAGGAACGACGGTAGGATCCAATTCTTTGATCAGGTGCGTAACGCCCATGCCAAAAATGTGTATCCCGCCGCGGCAAGTGAATTCGATTCCTGGAATAATGAGAAACTTCCCGTCGGAATTCTCCGCGCTCTGTTTCTTAAGTACCTCCACCGCCGCCTCGTCCAAGTCCTGAGAGTGCTCCCCGATGGCGATAAATTGATACCCCTTGTTGCGATACCATGACGCCAGCTCAGCGATGGTCATGGTCCCATCGTGCGACAGGATGGAGTGAATATGAAGCGCGCCCCTAATGCGCACGAACTGCCTCCCGGTGCCGGCTTGATAGGCCAAGCAAGCTGCGCATGTAGGATTTCATTTCGAACCACCCGGGACGAATATCCTCGAATCGCTGCACCTCAGAACGGGAATTACTTTCGAAGAAATTGAGAAAATTCAGGCAAGCCCTCAGGCGTGATCCGGCGGGCATGGATGAACCATTGGGGCCGTGCGAGTGGGCAAGGCGAATCAGCAAATGGTCCAAGTCGCCGAGCAGCCATCGGCTTTTGACGCCCACTTTATAATCAAGCTGAGGCGGGATATTGTCCCCCAAGGCGGCGCGATAGAGCAGCAGCGGAAAGTCCATCCCTGCATCGATGGCGAGTTGGAGTGAGCCCCAAAACCTACCGTTGACTTCCATGAGCTTCGGCCGCCCGTCGCGATTGTCCATCTTGAATTCCACCATCGCGACTCCTTGCCAGTCCAGGGCTCTAAGCAGAGCAAAAGATTTCTCCACCAAACTCTTGTCCAGCGGGACGCTTTCGCAATACACGCTCACTCCTCCCCAAGGAGGTTTTTCGCGCAGACGGCGATGGCAGAAAGCTGCCTTGAGCTCGCCATTCCAAATAAGAAGGAAAACGCCCCTGCCTTCACCTTGAATCTTTTCCTGCACGAGCGGGCGGGGGATTTGCGCGTGGAGCGCGCGAAACGTAGCCAAGAGGCTTGCCGCGTCCGGAGCGTAGGTCACCGAACCGATCACCCAATGCCCATCCTGGCAGTAGCGGGAAAATCGAGGTTTGATCACAACCGGATAGTTGATTCTTTTCGCCGCGGCTTCCAGGGTTTCAGTTTCGTCCGACAGGTAAGTTTCAGGGTAGGAAATTCCCACTTCACGCGCCAACAAAAGCGTCTCGCGCTTATCTTGCACACGATTTAACAGCGCAGCAGGGGGAAACGGCAGACAGACTCTGGGGGCAAGGGAATCGCGCACCGACGAAATCAGTTGCATAGTGAGATCGGTCATGGGAAGAAGGAGTTTATATTGGCCGGTCTGCGACTCCTCAGTCAGAAATTTGAGAAAATTCTTTCCATCATCCGCGGGAGAAGGATAGCAGACGCTTTTGGCGCAGTAGCGGGAAACGCCCGCCAGGCTGGCGGGCCGGCTTTCACCCACCGCCACGGAAATGCCCGCGCGACCCAGGGCGCGAACCACCGCCAGAGTCGCTCGCTGATCACCATCCGTTACCAGAACCTCCACAGTCAGTCCCTTTTGTCAGTACCAGCCGGACAATCTCAGGCTCAGCATGGCAGGCGAAAATTGTCCGTTAAGCCCGGTGACGTTACCTTCGTGCAGCATGATTCGCCGGATCGTGTATGGATCGCGGCCCTGACAATGCAAGCCTCGCTCGGTCGTAAAAGCACACTCGTAGCCCGCCTTTTGCGCGGCGTTCCTTACTCTCTCGTCCCATGTGCCGTTGGGGTAGGCCAAAGCCTTGACTTTGCGAGGGAGCTTTTCCTCCAGGGTCTCCTTGCATGCTCGCAGTTCGTACTGCACGCTTTGGTCGTCTTCATAAACCAGCAACGGGTGCGTAACCGTATGCGCTTCAAACTCAATGCCGCCGCGGTGCATGGCGAGGACTTCATGCCAGGTCAGCATGGCATCGCCGTCATTGTTCTGCGAGCCCGCGCCGGCCTCGGGGATCATCACGGCTAATCCCTGTTGCCGCTTCCGGGCAGGCATGTGTTTAAAGTGCTCGATCATCCTTTCGATTTCGACTTCAGAATCCTGCCTTCCCGTGAGAGCCATGAATTGCCTCTGCATCTCCTGCCGCCGAGGCTGATTGCCCCAGGCCTGGATAAGTTGTTCCACCCAAAAGACTCCCCGGCTCTCCACCAAACCTGTAACCAAAAAAATGACGGCGGGCAGGCCAAATTTCTTCAGCAAGGGGAAGGCCGCCGTGTAGTTGTCCCTCCAGCCATCATCGAAGGTAATGAGGCAATGCGGCTTTGACGGTTGGGAATGGGCGCGCCCAGATCGCAGGAAATCATCCAGCGCAACCACCTGATACTTCCGGGCTAGAAACTCCAGCATCTTTTCGAACGTCGCCTTTTTCAGCACGATCCCCGGCTGCGAATTCGCGCGAGCCAATTCCTCTTTGGACAATACCCGGTGCAGCCCCAGAACGGACACTTCCCTTTCGCCAAGAGCCACTCGCCGTATGAAGCGCCGCAGGCGGAGCAGGCCGGAATAATGGAGCACGGAGGCGAAGACGCAGAGCGCGGTGTGTCGCAGGCTACTTGCCATGGCTGGATACCGAGTCAAAAACCTTCGTCAACCTTTCGGCCAAGCGGTCATAACTGAATTCTTCAGCCAGCTCTGCTTCCGAAGGACGTAACAGATTTGGTCCTGTGCCATTGTTCGCGATTAACTGTCTTAAAGCTTTCTTGATGTCTTGGGTGTCGTCCGGGTCTACCACCAATCCGGCTTTATATTTTTCAATGATCTGCTTCGTCTCACCCTCATATGTTACTGCGAGGATTGGCCTGCCCGACGGCAAATATTCATACAGCTTGCCGGGAACCGCGAGGCGGGAAAAATCATGGTGAGCAAGAAACAAAAGCAAGTAATCGCTCCATCGCATCGCCTCCACAGCTTCCTCGTGCTTCATAAAACCATAGAGCTTGATGATATCCTGCAATTCCCGTTCGGCGGCGTATTGACTCGCCACCTCGTCCGGGAACCCAATAATGTTGATCCGAAGCAACCTGGCGGACTCAGGCGATTCTTCAGCCAACTCTTTTATCGCCTGAAAAAATTTCCCCGACAACCCCTGATAGATCGTTCCGAAGTGGGAAAGATGAATGAAACCGGGAACAAACAAAGAGTTTCGCTGGTCGGAGCGGACGGTGAAGTCCCGTTTATCAAAACCGTTCCGGACCACCGTCACTTTGTCGCTTGGCAAGCCGAATTTGGACGTGAAATCCCTGGCGTTACCCTCCGTTACCACCACCACTGCATCTGCTTTGTGCAGGACTCTAGACTGCAACCAGCGCTCCGCGCTTTGCCTCAAGGGCCGACGGGCCGAATACCAAGGGTCGCGGAATTCCGCAACCCAGGGTACGCCGAATAATTTCTTCATCATCAATCCGATGACTAAACCTGCCCGAGGCGGACTGGTCGTATAGACGAGGTCGAATGGCCGTTGCATATGCAGTTCAATTGCCGTCGCCAGACCCGGAGGAACCCAGCCTACGGTGTCATCCGGGAAGTACGCGATGTTTCGAAACGTGTCGGCAAGCCACCGGAGCCAGCGATCGATCGGCCGCTCTGCGCGTTGCTTTGGCTCCGAACGCAATCCGCCCGCGGCCTTTACATTTTCCGCTACACGATTCTCCCAACCCGCCACGTGATAGTAGTTCGTTCTTTGAACGGACACCTCTGGAGGAATGTCGCTAAGAAGTGAGGCGTCCACAACATCCCCTTGTTGCTCCCCGACCGTCAGTACAGTAGGAAGCCAGCCCAGGCTGGGCAATCGTTTGGTCATTTGGACTATTCGAAAAACCCCGCTGGTGCGCCGGGGGGGGAAATCGAATGCAATCGTGAGGATCCTTTTCATTTCCTGACTCATTGTACCCATTTCAAGAAAAGAATGCTTAGGGGGGTGAATTCTATACCGAGCCAGACGGACCGAAGTGAGGCGGTGAATGGCTCACCGATGATCAACCCTCAATTCCATCGAAAGCAAGCGCTGCCGAATTTAACTGACATGACTGTTCATTCCCAACGAAAAAACATTGACTACCCCGCACACATTCCACAAGCATCATGAATTTGGAATGCCGGCTGTCAATCTTTGCATCGTTGTGCGGGCAATCTCCGTCCATTCAAAGTGCGAAAGTGCAATACGCCGCGACACATCATTTCTTGACGCCTGCTCGGCGGCCAGGTCGATCCCTTTGGTGATGCTGCTGACGTCCGGTCCTTCCAGCAATGTGTGAGCGGGATACTCCGGCAAATACTCATCCATCCCCCCGGCTCTTGTCGCGACGATATGGATCCCAAACGTCATCCCTAACAGAAGTGCCCCACTTCCATAACTCTTTCCGTAAGGGAGCAGCAGAATATCAGCAGCTTCAAACAGCTCGGATGTTGATTTGAGGTCGAGCAAGCCGGGGATTAGCTTTACTCGGTCAAGCAAGCCAAGATTCTGTGCAAGCCGCCGAGTCCGCCCAAGGGGTTCGCCTTGGACAATGTCGGGGAAGCCCGACTCTCTGCCTGCAACAACGAGGATTGTGTCTTTCCGACGGCTGGCGACAACCGCCTCCAGAACGGAATCGATGTTCTTGTAAGGTCGAATGCTGCCAAAGCACAGGAGGACAAGCGCACCATCAGGAATATCCAGTTTCTTGCGCATTCCCGTTCTTTCCCCTTCGAGCCGTGGGTACATCGTGTACAAGCCGTGGTACATAAGTAATGTTTTGCTCTTGCATTCCGGAAACAGGCGCAGGAGTTCCTGCCGTGTGTATTCGGAATGAACCAGCAACGAGTCGGAATACTTGTACACCTCTCTGACCAAGTCGTGGTCATCAGCGCATTCCTCGTGGGGCAGGACATTGTGAACCGTGTGGACTACCCGCATTCCGAGCGTCTTGCATAAACTCCAAAACTTCGTTCCGTATGGGGGCATGTCCGGCCACTGCGTCCAAATCAAATCGTAACGGGACTTCTTGAGGTATAGCGCGAGCTCGAATCGCATCAGAACGTTCCTGGCTTTCACCACCAAGCGGGATCTCGCAGGAGTCGCCGCCGGACTGCTGGAAGCATCCCCTCGACCTGAACTTGGCATGCCGGCCGCTGCAGTAGGTGCGTGGCGAAGGATCGCGCGTTGCCTGGCCAATAGGCTACCAAGGACCGGCAGCAGACGGTGATGCCGGGGGAGCGGAAGATCCTTCATCTGCGAAAGGCCATTCGTGAACACATCAACCCTAATGCCATGGGCGGCAAGTCCCTCCGCCAATTCGTAAGTGTACGCACCGATCCCCAGGTCGCCGATGGGGTCAATAATCGCTATGGATCGGATTGGAGCAGTCATAAGCAACCCACACGTGGGCCGTTTTCCAGAAGATAGGGACTGTCTCCCCAAAAGACGCTTTTCGCGTTGATGGTCAGAGGGGCCGGTGAATTCCGCTGTCTTACGCTTACCGGGCGCCTGTCCAATTGGGCCACCAAGTTCGCTCACAAACTTGGAGTTTCTTTCGTCACGACCTCAAACACGTTTGGGGAAATTGGATTCTAATCGCCCGAGGCAATGGCGCTTTCTACATTTTGAGTGGTTCACTTTACAACTCCAGGCGCATCAATTCTGCTGGTCGGATTGAAAAGACGCACCATTCGCATCCAACAATAGCCGGTGAAGCCCTTAATCAACCACGGGATCTGCCACCCCCTGTCCCCCTCTCGGGTAAGTAGTGCCTTCAGGCCCCACTCCAATTCCTGCACCAGGGTGCGCAAGATCAATAATTTATTTTTTGAAAGGTGTTTGGCGTAAAAGGCGCCTCGGCCCACCGCGTAACTGCGCCGGATACTTAAACGGTCTTCGGAGGTGCGGCGGCCGTGGTCATGAAACACAAATAATGAAGGTTCATAAACAAGTTTGGCACCTGACCGCCAGACGCGAAAGAAAAAGTCAGAGTCATCTGCGGATTGGAACCGGCTTCCCGGTCCAAAATCGACATCGAAGCAACCAATTCGCTCAAAAAGTTCGCGGCGTGCGGCGCAATTACAACCCACCATGAGATTAAATGAATCCATGAGGGTTTGAAACGCGACCGGGGCCGTTTGGCGGCGAACCGTAATGGCATGGTCCGCCGGATTGAAGAGTTCCACCCGTCCACCAACAACTTGCAAGGTGGGGTCAATTGAAAACTCCCGCCAGATTAATTCAAGCCAGTCAGATTGGGGATACACATCATCGTCGGTCATCGCGATTATTGCTCCCTTGGCCTGCTTAATCCCGGCATTGTGTGCCCAACTCTTTCCGGGCTTGGGCACGAATAACACGTAAAGCCGGCCGCCAAAAGCTGCAGCCATCCCGGCACAAACTTGCGCCGTGTCGTCCGTCGAGCCGTTGTCTGCAACGATGACTTCAAAATCCCCGCCGGGCTGGACCTTGAGTGCCAGGATGGATTGCAAAGCTTGCCTCAATTTGTCCGCCCGGTTTCTGGTGCAAAGGACAATACTGATCAGAGGCTGAGCCTGCTTTTGGATTACCGAAGAAGCTGCACCCTCGGCATTCGAGGTTTCCCCCCCGCCTGATCCTTCGTCTAGCGCCGGTCTGGACATATCTTCGTTAGCCACAATCCTTTCCTCGCTGGCGATGCAGTCGTCGATATTCAATTATGCGCGCGGGGGAGTCATTTCCTAGCCGACAGATGATGCATTTCTGTTATCTGTCCCGCAACTTGGCATACGACTACTTGCCAGTAGAAGCGCCGCTTGCGGTCGACCGTCAC
This sequence comes from Terriglobia bacterium, assembly GCA_041481635.1. GTDB lineage: Bacteria > Acidobacteriota > Terriglobia > UBA7540 > UBA7540 > DASYXZ01. Next base: position 21,599 of record JBGPCF010000089.1, read on the forward strand.
TATGTATTTTGCGAAAGCTTCTATGAGTTCTCTGAATAGATACCTGGGAACTCCGAAATAGCAGATTGCTTTCTCGGGCAGCCCTTGCGAATACGAAAGCGTCCTGCCCAACTCAAAATAATACCGGCGGAAGTATTTCTTGGACTCGCGCTCGGGTGGAACAGGATGGAGGACCATTGCCCGCGGCTCGTAAAAAACCTTCCGGCCCGAGTTCTTCAACCTCCTAAAGAAGTCGGTTTCCTCCCCCAAGGAGCGAGTGCCACTGCCGGCCCCCAGATCGGTCCGGAAATAGCCCAAATCCCGGATCACCTCCATCCTCATTGCCATATTGGCGCCAAAGGGAATTATCCGAGCCTCGCAGGTCTGGTCCCCCAGGTTGTAAGCTACTACCGGACCTATGGTCCAATATGGTGGAATGTCGCTGTACCAGCGCGGCGGCTTGTCTGGCCATACGGGAATAATCTTTCCTCCCAATCCCGCGCATCCTGTCCGATCGAAGGCATCGGCTACGGCTCGCAGCCAGCCGGGATCAACGATAACATCATCGTCGGTGAAAGCGATGATTTCACCAATCGCCGCCCGGATACCCGCGTTTCGGGCGTGAGAGAGTCCTTGCTTCGCTTCGAAGACGTACTGAACCTTGAAGCCGGATGTTCGGGCGAAATCCTCGATGACGGCGCGCGTGCCATCGGACGAGTTATTGTCCACGAGAAGCAACTCCCAGGACAAATCGGCCGGAACCTGCATCCTGGCGAGGCTCGCCAAGGTCTCAGTCAGGCTATGAGCGCGGTTATAAGTACAGATGACTACGCTAATCACCCGGCACGTCTCCCGTCATCGTGGGGTACTTCCAAGTTTCACGTCCCCAGAAGTTTTCGGATTGATTAGCAGGATTTTACCTTAATGGGCGGCGCAGGTTTCGTGCCATTCGAAATCTGTGCAGCCTGATAATCCAATTCCCAAGCCCGAAACAGCCTCATGTGCCCCAAGTCTCTCAGATTTGGGCTCTGCTCGGAACAATATCGTCAGCGCCCGTCTTTGGGGATAGGGAGGCGGGTCTTGTCATCAGTTCATAGCCTAATTTCTCCATGATTGGGCCCCATGCTTCCTCGATCGCAGCCACCGAACTCTGGGGAAGAACCGACTTCCAATCGCCAACGACCCCTTTCCTCACAAACGGAATGTCCTGCCGGGTTTTTTTGGTTTCCACGAATTCGGCTGATTCTTTACGCTCCAGTTCGCGCAAGCGCTCGGCGGTACTCAGCTCGACTGCTCGCGCCAATCTTTCCGGTGTGACGTCCAGGTTCATGAAGGATGCGATCCTCCCCAATGCAGCGACCGGGTTCTGTTTCAATTCACCGTATCGAAGCAGCAAAAAACCGCTCTGGCCCGTCCGAGGCCCCAGCCAACTCATGACGTGATCGCCCCAAGCCGCGCCTTTTTGCCAATTGTCATATTGGCCGCTAATGAAACGGGGAACAAACTCCTCCATGGGGTAGCCCTCTGGAATCACGCGCCACTTCATTTTAAAGTGATATGAAGAGACAGCCACGTCTCTGGGATCGCGAACGATATAAATCACTTTCTTATAAAGTGGATCGAAGTATTCATGGCTCTTCAGGATTCGGGGGCGCGGAAGGTGACGCAGTTCGCGATCGGTGTATTCATAAATACTTGGAATTTTCGCATCGATCGTCAGAAAAGTGGCCGGTTTATCGGTATAAAGAAGGTTGCAGATGAGGAAGCGCGTCCAAGTATTCCCAGACCGGGGATAGGAGACAAGGAGGGTATCCTCCGGGTAGACGGTCAAGTTGCGGAATGCTTTGACCCTCAGGAAAAGCACATTGGCAACGTGTTGTAGGTGCCTGAGTATGTCAACGGGCAGCGATGTCCATTGATTACCCTTCATGAATGATCCTTGTTACGGTAACTCCTTTTGATGGAAAGCGCCGCCAGAGAGATCCGGGGCGACGGCAGCCAATCCCTTTGTTATCCGGAATTCGCTGTTTGGCGTTCCGGACGCTGAGAGTATACACCCGTTTGTCCCCAACCAAGCCCTTTGGAGCAATTCCCCTCTGCGAGATAGCCCGGATGACTCTTTTCTGCATTCCGCAAGTCCGGAACACCTGCAGTTAGCCACTCAGATCACACGGCTGGCCTCCCGTCAACTTGCGGTATTTCCAATGCAGCGAGAGTTTTCTCTACAGAATCTCCTAATTGATAACTGTCCAAGATGGTCTGGCGGGCGTTCTTTCGCATCACCTCTCGCTCCGTTGCACCTAGTTGCAACGCCTGCCTCATTCCGTCCAGAACGCCCTCGTAGGAGGCATCCACCAGAATGCCGTTTTTGCCATTTACGATGACCCCGCTGGGTCCTTGTGTCCGGGTCGAGACGCAAACCAGCTCTGACGCCATCGCTTCCAGGAGCGCATTCCCCAGGCCCTCAAACCCGCTTGCTAGAACATAAATGTTGCTCGCTTGCAGGACTGGACTGACGTCCTCCAAATGGCCCAGAAACCTGATTCTATCCCGCGCGTGTGACGACGTTGCGAGGGCATGTGCTTCATCTTGCTTGGGGCCTTCCCCTGCCAGAAGAAGCCAGAGGTTTTTCCGCTTTTGGGAGAGGGTATCAAATGCTCTGACGATCTGCTCCACGTGCTTGTTGCGGTCCATCCGGGCCGTACTCACGATAACCTCAGCGTCCTCGGCTACCTGGAATTCACGACGCAACGCACAACGGGTGGCAGGGTCGGCACGATGGAATCGCGACGAGTCCACACCGTGACGTACCACCGTAACTTTTTCTTGGGGATAGCCATAGGAGTCCACTATCCATTTCTTAAACCCGTCACTCGTCGCGATCACACGTTTCGAGAGGTAGGCCCTTGCGCGTAGGGGCAGCACGATCCTGTACCACCATAAACCCAAGCCGGGAATGAATCCAAGACGCTTCCTGGAAGCTTTTATTGGAGCTTCGGGGCTGGGCGTTGACTCTTGCATATAGACATTTCCGGAAGAGGCAAGGTAGGCAGCCAGGACGGTAGGTAATGGCCACTCGAGGAAGTGCCCGTCTCCCAGAATGATCTTGTCCAGTCGCATCTTCCGCAAGTAGGACCACCACGAGAAGAGAATCTTCCAGAAGCCCCCCTCAACGGAAAGCTCCAACGGCGTGCAAATGACCGGGACTCCACGGGCCTTCAGCCGGGAGGAAAAAACATCCTTGCTGTACGCCAGCCATACATCGCACTTCGAATAGTCAATCGCCGCGAGGGTTTCGACCAAGCGTAATTCCGCTCCCCCACACCACGGAGGACGGCGGAGAAACAAGATGCGTTTCTTCATTCCCCAATTCAATCCACAAATCGATGCCGCTACGTCTCAAGAAATCGATTTCAGGAGATCATTGGCCATTATCGCCGAACGTTAGGACGGGGCTCAGATGTGCCACCCCGTCCCAACTGATAGTTTCTTCAACCGAGAAGAAGGCGGCATTTCTAATTCTGATCAAGTGCTTGGCCGATGGAAAGTGATACAAGTGAAGCTGGGCTGTGTACGCTCCCCGCAGAAGGTTGGCGTCAAATCGTAGTGTACACTGCAACCCATCGGCCGGTTTCGGGCTGGCACTTACCGAATCGAGAGGAAGGTTGTAATCGCATACTGTCAGGCCGTCTGACGCTCTCTGAATGATCAAACCCAGCAAGTAGTCTTTCAAGGACAGATCGGACCGTAATTTGAACCGAAGGAACCCTTGGCCACCGGGATGCAAACGGTTGAGGGCTTCTCCCTTTTCATCCACCAACTTTATACCCCAGATCGGAGCATCCTTTGCGACCACCTGGTCGTCATCCTGCACTGACCCGATATAAACCTGAATAACTTCTTCGGAGGGTCCCATGCGTTGTATTTGTCCGTGCGCCAAGAATATGGAATTTGGGCAAAGAGTGTTGATGGCGGCAAGGTTGTGCGAGATAAAAATTACTGTTGTCCCGCTTTCAACGATGGAGTGCATTTTCTGCAGGCACCTCTCCTGAAATCTCATGTCGCCCACACTGAGCACCTCATCCACCAGCAAAACCTCGGGGTCCACATGGGCCGCCACCGAAAATCCGAGGCGAGCGTACATGCCGGAGGAATATCGCTTGACCGGCGTATCAATGAAGTCGCCAATTCCTGAAAAGGCGACTATTTCGTCAAACTTTCTGTCAATCTCCCCCCTCTTCATTCCCAAAATGGTCGCATTCAGATATATGTTTTCCCGACCCGTCAAATCGGGGTGGAAACCCGCTCCGACCTCGATCACGGCGCTGATCCGGCCCCGAACCGTGGCTTTCCCACTGTTGGGACGAAGGATTCCGCTCAGCAACTTGAGGATGGTGCTCTTGCCCGCGCCATTGGGCCCGATCACTCCCATGGCTTTGCCGCGTGGTATCTGAAAGGAGACGTCTTGAATTGCCCAGAACTCCTGCTGCTGGAGTTCCTTTTGTTTGTTTTTGGCGAACAGGGCGCGGCCGAGAGAGGGGATCAGATCGCGAAGCGAGTCGTGGATTTCCCCCCTTCGAAATTTCTTCCAGACGTGGTCGAATTCCACCGCCACTTCACTCATCATTGACCTCTAAATGCTTTCCGCAAAAGAAGCTTCGGCGCTGCTGAAGATCTTCCATGAACCCAGAAATCCCAAGACCGCCCAGCCCACGGCATAAGCCAGCCACGCGAAATCGGGGGACCTGTGGAACACAACCACATCATTCATGGCTTCCAGAATCGTCCCGATGGGGTTGATGAGCACAAATGGCGCCCACTTGCCCAGCATCCGGGCATCATAGAACACGGGAGTGAAAAAAATCCCAAAAGTGACGAAAACATCCACCAGATACTTCACATCCCGATAGAAAAGGTTGGCACAGGCAAGAAACATGCCCAAACCGGCGGTGAAGAAGATCAGCAGGAGTAACAACAAGGGCAGCCAGAGCAATTGAACGCTGACACCAACTTTCGCGTACACCAAAAACGCAACAACGACTCCTGACGCGATTACGAAATCGAAGAGGCTGGCAAGGACAGCCGCCAAGGGAAAGACTTCGCGGGGAAAATAAATCTTTGTAACCAAATTCTGATTGCCCAGCAGGCTATTGGTGGAAAACCTGGTGGCGCTGACAAAGAAAGCCCAGGGTAGCGATTTGAGTGAAACCGATGCAATATCCGCCATACTGAGCGGCTGGCCTGAGTTCATCGAAAACGCGAACCGAACCAAGATCCCCGATCCGACAATCAGCGTGGGCATCAGGATGGCCCAAAGGAAACCCATCACCGATTGCTTGTATCGGATCTTGATGTCCCTCCACGTGAGCATATAGAGGAGGTCACGATATTGAACGAGCTCGGAAACCATTTTCACCATTATAGAACGCTCGCGCGCCGCGGCAGTGAACTAAGATTCATTCAAAATTGCGATCATCCGATCCAAATCGCCCTCCCCGACAAATGGGTGCGTCGGAAGCGTGAACAATCTCCGCGCAAGGTCTTCCGCGCGTGGGCGGTGAAAATCATCCGTTGCCATGTGCGGTCCGATGCCGGCGATGTCGCAAACCGCCTCCGGATAGAACGGGCCGGCCCCAATTCCCGCGCCACGCATCCGGGAAACGGCTTCATCGCGCGCGGCCCGGTCCCGGGCGATGACGGGAAACCGAATGTAGGCCGGCTGGGAATCCGGAGAAGGCTTGGGCGTCGAGAACCGCTCATTACCTTC
>JBGPCF010000090.1:0-27044 GCA_041481635.1 Terriglobia bacterium
ACTTTCTAATCTTACCCACGAGGAGCCGTGGAGGCAGAAACCTGCAAGAAAGAATTGATGATTGAAATCCCCGTGGACGTGCTGCGGAAAGAATCCGACACGGTCACGGCACAGTACACGCGCGTGGCGCGAATTCCCGGTTTCCGGCCGGGACGCGCCACCGCTTCCCTCATCCGTACGCGCTTTCGTGACGATATAAAGAGTGAGGTTGTCCAAACGCTGCTGCCGAAGTTTTTTGGCAACATGGTGAAGGACCAGAAATTGTCAGTGGTGGGCCAACCTCATTTTGAAGACCTGAAGTTTGAGGACGACAAGCCGCTCACTGTCAAGGCGACGTTTGAGGTCTATCCGTCCTTTGAGTTGAAGGATTATAAGGGCCTGGAAGTGGAAGAGGACGCGGCGACAGTCGCCGACGCGGACATTGACCAGACGCTGGAGAAACTGCGTGAGCGAGCCGCTACCTTTGAACCCATTCCAGAACGTCCAGCGGAAGACGACGATTACCTGGACGTCAGCTATCAGGGGAAAGATATGAAGGACCCCGAGACCCGGCCCATTGAGGCGCGCGAGGCGATGATCCACCTGGGAGGCAAGGGCACGGTGGCTGGTTTTACGGAAAACTTGCGCGGATCAAAAACGGGTGAGACTCGCGAGTTTGATGTTGCCTACCCTGACGATCATCCACAGAAAAGCATGGCGGGGAAAACTTATCACTATCGCGTGGAAGTCCGAAGCATCAAGAAGAAGGTATTGCCGGGATTGGACGACGACCTGGCCAAGTCGATCAGTGACCTCACAACATTGGAAGAGCTTCGGAACAAGATTCGCGAAGACTTGAAGGAAGGCCGCAAGCGGCGCGTGGAAGTAGGCGCCAAGCAAAAGCTTCTGGAAAAAATTTTGTCCGCACAGGAGTTTCCAGTTCCCGACGCGCTGGTGGAAACACAACTCGACCATAAACTGGAAAGCACTTTGTCCCAATTGATGGGCCAGGGCATCGATCCGCGGACCATCGAAATTGACTGGAAGAAAGTCCGGGAAGAATCGAGACCCGACGCCATCAAAGACGTTCGGGGATCTTTAATCCTGGAGAAGATCGCAGAGACGGAAAAAATCGAAGTCAGCGATGAGGAAGTGGACGAAATTATCCGCGAAATGGCGCCGGAACGGCGCGAGACGCCCGCCGCGCTGAAAACGCGCTTGACACGCGATGGCATGCTGGCTAGAATTCAATCTAGCCGCCGCAACCAGAAAGCGCTAGATTTTGTCTATCACAGCGCGAAAATCAATCGGAAAAGTGAGTAACCCCGGGCGCCCGGCGAACGCTGGCGAAGAAGTGAAGACCATGACCGAACACCAGCCTTACAACACTCTAGTCCCCATGGTGGTTGAGCAGACCAACCGTGGCGAGCGCGCGTATGACATTTATTCACGCCTCTTGCGGGACAATATTATTTTTATCGGAACTCCGATTGACGACAACGTCGCCAACCTCGTGACCGCCCAGCTTCTCTTTCTGGAAGCCGAAGATCCGGAAAAGGATGTGTCGCTGTACATCAATTCGCCTGGTGGAGTGGTCACTGCCGGTATGGCGATTTACGATACGATGCAGTTCATCCGCCCCCACGTGGCCACCATTTGTATCGGACAAGCGGCGAGCATCGCCGCACTTCTGCTGGCCGCCGGAACTCCCGGAAAGCGCTTTGCCCTGCCCAATTCGCGCGTCCTGATTCACCAGCCTACCATGGGTGGACTGTCCGGACAGGCGACGGATATTGATATTCATGCCCGCGAAATTCTGCGCATCCGCGCCAACCTGAATGAGATTATGGCCAAACATACCGGCCAGGCACTCGAAAAAATCGAACACGACGTGGAACGCGACTTTTGGATGGGTGCCAACCAGGCCAAAGAATATGGCATCATCGATGAGATTATTTACAAACACAAGTAATCTCAGGAGCCTTCGTTGAAACGAACCGGCAACGACGAATCACTGCGCTGCTCCTTCTGCCACAAATCCCAGGACGCGGTGAGAAAGCTAATCGCTTCTCCGGGAGAGAATGTTCGCGCCTACATTTGCGAAGAGTGTGTCGCGATTTGCAATACGATGCTCGAGGATGGAACAGCGGGGCAGACCCTTGGGCTGCACACTGACCTGCCACGGCCGACAGAAGTGAAAGCTTTCCTGGACTCTTATGTTATAGGCCAGGAGAAGAGCAAAAAGAAATTGGCCGTCGCGGTCTACAACCACTACAAGCGCTTGATGCTCAAGAATCAGCGCAACGAGGTGGAATTAACCAAGTCCAACATCCTCCTGATTGGCCCAACAGGGACCGGAAAGACTCTGTTGGCTCAGACCCTGGCGCGGCTTTTGGATGTGCCTTTCGCCATCGTGGACGCCACCACGCTAACGGAAGCGGGTTATGTGGGCGAGGACGTCGAGAATATTATCCTGAAGCTTCTGCTGAATGCTCAGAATGACGTGGCTCGCGCCCAACAAGGAATTATTTATATCGATGAAATCGACAAGATTTCGAAGAAGGACGAGAACCCGTCCATCACGCGTGACGTCTCCGGTGAGGGAGTGCAGCAGGCCCTCCTGAAGATCCTGGAAGGGACGATTGCCAACGTCCCGCCGCAAGGCGGCCGGAAACATCCTCATCAGGAATTCACACCCGTCGACACAACCAATATTCTGTTTATATGTGGCGGTGCTTTCGTGGGCTTGGAGCGAATAATCGAACGAAGGATCGGACGGAAGACGATGGGTTTCCATACCGAGGGCCCGAAGGCTCCCGTTTCTTCCGAAAAGCGGCGGAATATTGAAATCCTGGAACAGGTCCAGCCCATGGATCTGATCCGTTACGGAATTATCCCCGAGTTTGTCGGCCGGCTTCCCGTGGTGAGCGTTTTGAATGATCTGGACGAGTCTGCGCTGGTGTCGATCCTGACTCAACCCAAGAATGCGCTGATCCGGCAATACCAACGGCTCTTTGAATATGAGAACGTGAAACTGACGTTCACCGACGAAGCCCTGCACACGATTGCCAAGCAGTCCCTGGATAGAAAAGTGGGGGCAAGAGGTCTGCGCATGATCTTGGAAGACCTGATGCTTGATTTAATGTACAACCTGCCCGGCCAGCGGGCAATCCAAGAGTTTGTGGTAACAGAAGAAATGGTGAAGAACCACGAGATCAAGTTTTCGTCCAATTTCCTGGAAAAGGTAGGTTGATGAGCTCATCTATGTTCTCAGGCCGTGAAAAAAGCGACACGCGAATGCTGCCCATGATGCCCATCCGGGATGTGGTGATTTTCCCCCACATGATGACTCCGTTCGTGGTCGGCCGCGAGAGCTCCATCCGCGCCCTCGAGGACTCGCTGGCGGGCGACAAGAAAATCTTTCTCGCCACGCAGCATGACGCTTCAGTGGATGAGCCGAAACCGAACGACATCTATCAGGTCGGCACCATCGCGAATATCGTTCAAAGCTTAAAGCTCCCCGACGGCAACATCAAAGTGCTGGTGGAGGGCGTGGAGCGTGGAAAGGTCCTGAAGATCTCCACTGAGGAAGGCTACTTCCGCGTTTCCGTGAAAACCGCGGCCTACCGGCCAGTCACCACGCCCAGCCTGGAGCAGCTTGTCCAGCGCGTCACCTCGCTATTTGAGCAATACGTGAAACTTTCCCAGAGCCTCAACTACGAGACGATGATCGCCGCCATCAAGGTGGAGGAGATTGGGAAATTCACCGACACCGTTGCGGCCAATCTCAACGTCAGCATCGAAGAGAAACAGGAGTTACTGGAAATTTTTGATCCCGTGGACCGCCTCACCCGCCTGGCGGATATTCTGGACATCGAAATCGAGAAGTTGAATGTCGACCGGACCATCCAGGGACGCGTGAAACGGCAGATGGAGCGCGCCCAGCGTGAGTACTACCTGAACGAAAAGATCAAGGCCATTCAAAAAGAGCTGGGGCGCAACGAGAAGAGCGAAATCGATGAATTGAAGAAAAAGATCGAATCCAGCGGCATGACCAAGGATGCCCTGGAAAAAGCGAACGCCGAGCTCAAGCGGCTGGAACTGATGCCGCCGATGTCGGCGGAGTCCACGGTCTCGCGAAATTACCTGGATTGGCTCCTCGCCGTACCCTGGAAGAAAAAGTCGAAGGAGATTCGCGACATCCGTCGCGCCGAAAAAATTCTGGAAGAAGACCATTTCGGGCTGGAGAAAATCAAAGAGCGCATTCTGGAGTTCCTGGCCGTCCGCCAACTGGTGAAAAACCCGCGTGGGTCCATCCTCTGCTTTGTCGGACCTCCCGGAGTGGGCAAGACTTCGCTGGGCCGGTCGATCGCGCGTGCCACGGGCCGCAAATTTGTCCGCCTCTCGCTCGGCGGAGTTCGCGATGAGGCTGAAGTCCGCGGCCACCGGCGGACGTACATCGGTGCGCTGCCCGGGCAAATCATCCAAATGATGAAAAAGGCCGGCACCGTCAACCCGATATTCCTGCTCGACGAAGTGGACAAGATGAGCATGGATTTTCGCGGCGACCCTTCCGCGGCATTGCTCGAAGTGCTCGACCCCGAGCAGAATTACATGTTCATGGACCACTACCTGGACGTGGAATACGATCTCTCCAAGGTTTTTTTCATCACCACGGCCAATGTGATCCACACCATTCCGCAGCCCCTTCAAGACCGCATGGAAATCCTGCGCTTATCGGGATATACGGAACCGGAAAAAGTGGAAATCGCCAAGCGCTTCCTGATCCACAAACAGCAAAAACAGGCGGGGCTGAAACCGGAAAACCTGACTTTCACAGACGATGCCGTGACCAATGTTATTCGCGGCTATACTCGCGAGGCGGGCGTGCGCAACCTGGAGCGTGAGATCGCCAACGTTTCACGCAAGGTGGCGCGCAAGGTGGTGCAAGAAGGCAAGGTGTTTCAAACCACTGTGCGCAACGAAGACCTGCAGGAATACCTTGGCGTGGTCAAGTTCCGCGACACCAAGTCGGAAGAGAAAAACGAAATCGGATTGGCCACCGGCCTGGCATGGACCGAATTCGGCGGCCAAATCCTGCACATCGAAGCCACCACGATGCAGGGCAAGGGCAAGCTGACCCTCACCGGGAAGCTGGGCGAAGTGATGCAGGAATCCGGGCAAGCCGCAATGAGTTACGTCCGGTCGCGCGCCACCCGCCTGGGGCTCGAAGCCGATTTTTATCGCAATATCGACATTCACATCCATATCCCCGAGGGTGCCATCCCCAAGGACGGTCCTTCCGCCGGAATTACGCTGGTGACGGCGGTGGTGAGCGCGCTTACTCGGATTCCCATTCTGCGCAGTTTGGCAATGACTGGCGAGATCACCCTGCGCGGCAAGGTATTGCCGATTGGCGGCGTGAAGGAAAAAGTTTTGGCCGCCCACCGCTTTGGCGTTCAAACGGTGCTGTTGCCGCGCGACAACGAAAAGGATCTTTCCGAAATTCCCGCTGGCATCCAGCAGGAACTGGCCATCAAGTTTGTGGAGAATATGGACGAGGTCCTGGATTTGGCGCTGGAACAGAAGATTGAAACGATCAGCCCTCTGGTTCCGGAGCCCGAAGCGGCTCCGGCTCTCGAACCCCCGACGAATCTGGATGTCAACCGCGAGCCCCTGACCCATTAATCCGGGGCGCTGGATGTTTCGAGAAATACCTGGGCCATGTAACTTTTTGCAGGGATTGTGCATCGAAGTTGTTAGGGAGTTTGTGTTCGCTACTTCGCACGTGCGGAAAATCAATTACCCTGACAATCTAGGATCGAATAGCACCAACACCGCGACGAGAGATTTGCCACTCTGATTTCCGCCAGCTGGCCACTGTGGATTTATACAAGCGTCCATCATATGGTGAAACAATCAGGCGGCGGATGTTACTGTCCGAACAAGGAACACAAAGTTCTATGAATCTGGTAATGGCTCCGGGAGAACCGGAGGACTCCAACCCCAAACAACGAACAGGTAAAAATATGCCCGCTAAAAAACAAGACGAAATGCAAGAAGAAAAAATCCAGGAGCTTAAAGAAGGCGAAGTCCTCGACATCGCCAAGCTGAAGGAGATGAACATCGCCACGCTCGTTCAGGTCGCCAAAGACCTCGCCGTGGTCGGCGCGAGCGGCCTGCGCAAGCAGGAGTTGATCTTCAAGATCCTTCAGGCGCAGACCGAGAAGAGTGGACTGATCTTCTCCGAAGGTGTGCTCGAATGCCTGCCCGACGGCTTCGGCTTCCTGCGTGCTCCCGATTACAACTATCTGCCCGGCCCCGACGATATCTATGTTTCACCGTCGCAGATCCGCAAATTCGACCTGCGCACCGGCGACACGATCTCCGGCCAGATTCGCCCGCCCAAAGACGGCGAGCGCTACTTCGCGCTTATCAAGGTGGAGGCCATCAATTTCGAGCCCCCCGACGAGTCGCGCAACAAAATCTTTTTTGACAACTTGACACCGCTCTATCCCCAGGAGCGCATCCGCCTCGAGACGACCAAGGAGAACATCTCCGCGCGCGTCCTCGACCTGCTGACGCCCGTAGGCAAGGGGCAACGCGGCCTGGTGGTTTCACCGCCGCGCACCGGTAAAACGATGTTGCTTCAGGCCATCGCCAACTCGGTGAGCACCAATCACCCTGAGATCACCCTGATCGTGCTGCTCATCGACGAGCGGCCGGAAGAAGTCACCGACATGCAGCGCACCGTCAAAGGCGAAGTGATCAGCTCCACCTTTGACGAGCCCGCGGCCCGCCACGTCCAGGTGGCTGAAATGGTGATTGAAAAAGCCAAACGCCTTGTGGAACACAAGCGCGACGTGGTGATTCTGCTCGACTCCATCACGCGCCTGGCGCGCGCCTACAACACCGTGGTCCCACCCTCGGGCAAAGTGCTCTCGGGCGGCGTGGATTCAAACGCTCTGCAGCGCCCGAAACGGTTTTTCGGCGCGGCCCGCAATATTGAGGAGGGCGGCAGCTTGACCATCATCGCCACCGCGCTCATCGATACCGGCAGCCGTATGGATGACGTGATTTTTGAAGAGTTCAAAGGCACCGGCAACATGGAAGTTCACCTCGACCGCAAGCTGGTGGACAAGCGCGTGTTCCCGGCCATCGATTTGAACAAATCCGGCACGCGCAAAGAAGAGTTGCTGGTTCCCAAAGACGAATTGAACCGGATCTGGGTCCTCCGCAAAATCCTGAACCCGCTGTCACCCGTTGAAAGCATGGAATTGATTATAGACAAGCTCTCGAAAACACCGTCCAACGGAACGTTCCTCTCCTCCATGAGCAACGGCGGGCGCTGATTGGAAAACGATTGGTGGACCTACAAATCGTGGACTAATGTCCCGCGGTCAGCTTCCTCTCTCGAGCCAACTCCATAATGCGTTCAACCACCTCGTCGGCGCTGAGGTCTGTGGAATCGATCTCGAATGCGTCCGCCGCCGGAACGAGGGGCGAAATTTTTCTCTCTGCGTCCAGTTGGTCGCGGCGGCCTATCTCGTAAGCCGTCTGTTCGAGGGTCGCATCCCTTCCCCGCTTTTCTTCATCACGCAACCTTCTGCGGGCGCGCTCTTCCGGGTTAGCCTTTAGAAAAATCTTTAATGGTGCATCGGGAAATACGACGGTGCCAATGTCGCGGCCCTCCATCACCACGCCTCGCCCGCGTGCCAGGCTCCTCTGCAGGGTAATGAGTTTTTTACGAACTTCGGGCAGGCGCGAGACTTTCGCGGCGGCCAGGGTCACCTGGGGAGAGCGAATCTTTTCAGAGACATCCTCGCCGTCCAGGAGGACCAGGCTCTGCGAGCCGTTGGTCTTAAACTCGATTGCTGTGCGGCCAATCAACTCGCCCACCGCAGTTTCGTCCTCAGGCAGAATCTGCGATTCGAGCACGCGCAACGCGGCGGCGCGATACGTTGCGCCACTGTCCACGTAGGCCAGGCCTAATCGGTCGGCCAGTCTCTTAGCCACAGTGCTCTTGCCCGCGCCAGCCGGGCCATCAATTGCAATGACAAGGGGTTTAGACATGGGGAACTATTATATGAACTTCCGCCTATTTGGAAAGAAGAAGTGTGCTGGTTTCTGGTGAATTCTTTGAGCTAAGTCGGGATGACGTGCTATATGCGTTTAAAGGCTTTTTGAATTTCCTTCAGGCCATAGCGCAGCACGATGGGCCTTCCGTGCGGACACGTCATGGGACACTCAGTCTTGGCCAGCTCGCGCAGGAGCCAATACATTTTGTTCCTGTCGAGAGCCATGTTGATCTTCACCGCGGCGTGGCACGAAACTGACGCGGCAATCTTTAACCGCAAACCCTCCAGCGATATCTCGCGCGCCTCACGACCCGCGCCATCCAGAATCTCGAGCAACAAGCGGTCCACATCGTCGGCGCGGATATCGGCGGGCGCGGTCTTCACAGCCACCGTGCGCTGCCCAAACGGTTCGACCTCAAATCCGTTGGAGCTGAGTTCCGCGGCAATCTCCTGAAAGGTGGCTTGCTGTTCCGGCTTCAGCTCCACGATGATGGGCATTAGAAGCCGCTGCCCCTCCACTCTTTTCTCGCGGCGCATGCGCAGGTGGTATTCGAACAAAACCCTCTCGTGGGCCACTTGCTGGTCAATGATCCAAAGGCCCGCCGCGTTGGTCGCCACAATAAAACTTTCCTGAACCTGGCCGAGCGGCTGCAGGTCTGCGGGGAATTCCGATTGGCCAGTTCCCGGGGCAGTGGCTTCGAAGCCACCGACAGGGGGCGCGCCAAAAGTTGGCAGAGAATTGAGATCGACCGCCGCTTCAGTCAGCGCCAAATTCCCCGTCACGGCCTCAGGCCGGGGCGCGGATAAACTGAATTCTGAGTGGCCGCCTCCCGGCGTATATCGCCCAACGCCTGGCACCTCGGGCCCACGCATCGTGGGCGGCTCCTCTCTGAGCTTCTCCTGGATCTCAGTCTCGTCCTCATCGCGCCCCGCGCCCGGCGATCCCTTGGGCAGCGGAAATGCCGCCACGGGCTGGGCCGCGATCAATCCCTGCCGGATCGAGTCACGCACAAAGTCATGAATGAAACTGGAATTCCGAAAACGCACTTCAGTTTTTGAGGGATGAACGTTGACGTCGACTTGCGTTGGCGGAATGTCGAGAAAAATCAGGGCCACCGGGAAAACGTTGGCCGGGAGGATGTTGCGGTAAGCCTGCGTAATGGCGTGCAGGATCAGCCTGTCCCTTACCAGCCGGCGATTCACAAAAAAGTAGATGTTGTTGCGATTGAGCTTCTGCACTTCGGGCCGCGAGACAAATCCGGACACGCGCACCACGGCCTCTTCTTCTGCCGGCTCATCAGGCTCACTCATCGGCGCGCTCACGGGCATGCGGCGCTCGAGAGGGGCAATGTCCACCAGTTGTACGAGGAGTTGTCCTCCCATCACCTGGTAAACCCTCTCGCGGTTGGTTGAGACGGGCGAGACATTCAGAATTTCATTGGCGAGCGACGTCAGGCGGAAACTTTTGTCCGGGTGAGCCAGGGCGTAGTGTGTGACGAGCGTGGCGATGTGGCCGAGTTCGGTGGACTCAGACTTCAGGAACTTGCGGCGCGCCGGAGTATTGAAGAAAAGATCGCGCACTTCGATGCGCGTTCCACCTGCCCACGCCTCCTCTTTCACATCGCGCATTTTCCCGCCCACAATTTCGAGTCGCGTGCCCGCGCTCTCGGAAGCATGCCGCGTGTCCAGCGCCAGCCGGGACACAGCAGCGATGGAGGGCAAGGCTTCACCCCGAAATCCCAAGGTGGAGATCTCAAACAAATCTTCAGCAGAACGAATCTTGCTGGTCGCGTGCCGCTCGAAGGCGAGCAGCGCGTCGTCATGGCTCATGCCACTCCCATCGTCCACCACGCGGACCAGGCGCTTGCCGCCCGCCTCGAGGGAAATTTCAACGCGCTGGGCCCCGGCATCCAATGAATTTTCAAGGAGCTCTTTGACGACCGAAGAGGGCCTTTCTACAACTTCGCCCGCTGCGATTTTGTTGGCAACTGCTTCCGGAAGGATATGAATCACAGACATGAGAAGCCAAGAAAAGGCTTAAGGATAAAGGTTGAAGGAACTGTTAAAGGTTCAAGGATAAAGGCTAAAGAAAATTGGGCCGAAATCTGCAGGTCAGGGGTTTACTTCATCCTTCACCCTTTAGCCTTCAACCTTTCCTGTTTCCTTCCCTTCCGCCTTAATCGCCAATCCGAGATCATCCAACTGGTCCTGGTCCACCGGCGAAGGGGCCTCGCACATCAGGTCCATGGCACTGGCGGTTTTTGGAAACGCGATGACCTCGCGGATGTTGGACTCGCCCGCCATCAGTGCCACCAACCGGTCGAAGCCCAAGGCGATGCCGCCGTGGGGCGGCGTGCCATACTCCAGTGCATCGAGGAAGAATCCGAACCGCGCGCGCGCCTGTTCGGGGGTCAGTCCCAAGGCTTGGAACACGCGTTCCTGAATATCGTGGCGGTGAATTCTGATCGACCCTCCGCCGATCTCCGAACCGTTCAGCACCAGGTCGTAGGCGCGCGCCTTCACCGCTCCAGGATCGGATTCGAGCTTCTCAAAATCCTCCTCGCGTGGCGAGGTGAAAGGATGGTGCATGGGCTGGTAGCGTTTTTCCTTGTCATTGTACTCGAACATCGGAAAATCCACTACCCAGGCAAAACTCCAGGCGCCGGGCTTGATGAGGTCGAGACGCCGTGCCACCTCGGTGCGCACATCCCCGCTTGCGCCGTCGAGGCGGCCCTGCGCCGTCTGAGCGGCACCCACGCTTCCCGATTTCAACCCGAGGAGAACCACCAGGTCTCCGGGCTGCGCGCCGGTTTCTGTGGCGACACCTTGCACCGCTTCGTTACCGATGGCCTTCACCAGGGGCGATTGAATTCCGCTCGCCTCCACCTTGACGTAAGAGAACCAATCGGCCGTGGTAGAGCGCACAAACTCCTGAATTTTGTCGAGCTGGCTTCGCGAGGCGGTGGCCCAGCCGGGCACACGCAGGGCTTTCAACGGTTGCGCGACGTGGAGCTTCTCCTCCGCTTCAGCGCTCAGTCGCACTCGCTTCCATTCCAGCCCGAAACGCAAATCCGGTTTGTCCGATCCATATTTTTCCATTGCCTCGTCAAAGGTCAAATGACGGATAGGGCGCTCCACCTTGACGTCCACCAGCGCAAATAATTTCGCGATCAATCCCTCGATGATGTTGAAAAGGACCACGCGCTGCGGGAATGCCATTTCAATGTCCACCTGGGTGAACTCAGCCTGGCGGTCGGCGCGAAAATCTTCATCTCGGAAGCAGCGAACGATCTGGAAGTAACGGTCCAAGCCTCCAATCATCAAAAGTTGCTTGAACAACTGGGGCGACTGCGGCAAGGCGTAGAAATGCCCGTGATACAGGCGGCTGGGCACAAGAAAATCGCGCGCGCCTTCCGGTGTGGAGCGCGTCATAAAGGGTGTTTCGATCTCGAGGAAACCGTGCTCGCTCATGTACTCGCGCACCGCAAGGCTGGCCTTGTGGCGCAATCGCAAATTGCGTTGCATGCGCGCGTGGCGCAGGTCCAGGTAGCGGTAGCGCAGGCGGGTCTCTTCGCTGGTTTTGCCTTCGTCGTTGATGGGGAACGGCGGCGTCTTGGCTTCGTTCAACAACAGAAGAGTGCGCGCGTGAATTTCCACTTCGCCCGTGGGTAGCTGTTTATTTATCGTTTCGGGCGACCTCAAGACCACCTCGCCTTCCACACCCACCACGTATTCAGAACGCGCTTCTTTGGCTTTGTCGTGCGACTCCGCGCTGAATTCACGGCTGCACACCACTTGCGTGATGCCGGTGTGATCGCGGAGCTCGAGGAATATCAAGTTTCCCAGATCGCGCCGCACGTCCACCCACCCGGCCAGAAAAACGGGTTGGCCGGCGTGTTCTTTGCGCAGTTCGCCGCAATGCGATGTTCTATTTCGATTACCGAGAAGATCCAACTTCACGTTCACCGCCTGAAACTAAGAAATGATGAATGCGGAATTATGAATGATGAATAGTGAATGAAGCTCGCGCGGAGTATCGGAAATGACCACGACAAGTGACTTCCCGCCCACCATTCAAAACTCGTTCCTGCAAACTTACTTCTCCAACTTCACTTTCAAGTGCGCCGGAATTTGCGCCGGCGACATGGCTTCCTGTTCCCCCGTGCTCATGTCTTTCACCTGGTACAGCCCGCTGGAGAGCTCGTTCTCCCCGATGATCACTGCGAAGCGTGTGTTCATTTTGCT
The DNA here is from genome assembly GCA_041481635.1 of Terriglobia bacterium. GTDB lineage: Bacteria > Acidobacteriota > Terriglobia > UBA7540 > UBA7540 > DASYXZ01. The sequence continues at coordinate 12,303 of JBGPCF010000090.1, forward strand.
TGCCATGCCCAGCGATTTTTTCATTTTGACGGCAGAGTAGAGCAGCTCCGCGCTGATATTTTGCCGGCGCAATTCGCGCGCCAGGTTGGCGGCGGGTGCAAGCCCTTCGTGGGTCATCCAGGCAATAAATGCTCCCAAAGGCTCGGGCTTGATGTGCCCCGCCTGTTCAACTGCCAGCACCAGGCGGTCCTGCCCGATGGCGAACCCAATGCCGGGAGTGGGCGGCCCGCCCAGCATTTCTGAAAGACCGTCGTAGCGCCCGCCGCCCAGCAGCGCGTTTTGTGCGCCCAACGCTCCGTGCGACATCTCAAAAGTGGTTCGCGTGTAATAATCGAGCCCCCGCACCAGGCGCGGCTCAATTTGGAATCTGATGGCCCGCTGCTCGAGTTCACCTTTAACCCTATCGAAGTGTTGGCGGCATTCCGGGCACAGGTTGTCCAGTATGTGTGGGAGTTTCGCAATCACCGGCTGGTCTGCCTCCACCTTGCAATCAAACACGCGCAGTGGGTTCGTATCGGCGCGCCGCTGGCAATCTTCGCACATCGTGCTTTTCACGCTCTGCAGAGCATGCTTGAGCTTCTTCAGGTATTCCGGCCGGCAAGCGGGACATCCGACGGAATTCAGAAGGAGCGTGAAATCGTGAATGCCGAGCCGCTCGAGGAACAGCACAAGCATCTCCAGAACTTCCGCGTCGACGCCAGGGCTGTCCGAGCCCAGCACCTCCGCACCAATCTGGGAGAATTGCCGGTAGCGCCCTTTTTGCGGGCGCTCGCGCCGGAACATGGAGCCCATGTAATACAGCTTTTGGACTCCGCCTTCGTTGAACAGGCTGTGCTCGATATAGGCGCGTACCACGGACGCCGTAGCTTCCGGGCGCAATGTCAACATTTCGCTGTCCCGGTCCTGGAAAGTGTACATTTCCTTGGTCACGATGTCGGTGTCCACGCCCACGCTGCGCGCGAAAAGCTCCGTGTGTTCGAGCACCGGGGTTCGTATCTCACGAAAGTTGTACGCCCCAAAAACGCGGCGCGCCTCGTCCTCCACCTTCTGCCACCGCCAAGTCTCGGCGGGCAAGAGGTCTCGCGTTCCCTTCACGGGGCGAATTTTCTCGATCCTAGTAGACACTTGACTCATCCTAACGCGACCTCAAGTATCCTAAAACCACTCGCTCATTTAGCGCGGGATCTTCTTTCCAGACTCGACGAGGTAGTTCTCCTTGTATTGCAGGTAGTGCGTGGCGTGCATGTCAATGAAAACCCGGTCGGACTCCGCGAGTTGCCTCTGGAAGCGCGCCGGAACGCCAAGATACAAACTGTGCGGCGGAATCACCGTATTCTCCAGAACCAGCGCGCCCGCGGCCACAATCGAGCCTTCGCCCACCCGAACATTGTTGAGCAGGATGGCGCCCATGCCGATCAGGCAGTGGTTTTCAATCGTGCAGCCGTGCAAAACCGCGCGGTGCCCCACCGTCACCCAGTCGCCCACCGTGGTTCGCGCACCCATCATGGTATGCACCACTGTGCCGTCCTGAATATTGCTGTTCGCGCCCACGCGTATGGGCTCAATGTCGCCGCGCAGGACAGATTGAAACCAGATGCTCGCGTTTTCGCCAATTTCAACATCACCGATGATGTCCGCACTGTCCGCGATAAATGCGGAACCGGCAACGCGCGGCGTGTGCCCGCCATAGGTCAGAATCATGGTTTCGCCCGCTTGTTGATTACTAATGAAAAATCTTGGACATTTGAAAGTAACACAGACGCGCGAAAACCCGCAAGGATGAGAACGTCGTTCGCGGTTGGCAATTCAAAGATTTAATCGAGTGCTGACTAAAGCCTTAAGGCACGTGAACGAGTTCCAGCGGTTTGCCCTCTGTCCACGGGTGATAGCTCCGGGCAAAGCGGATACGCTCATCGAGCGGAGGGTGGGTGTAGAGCCAAAACTTGATGAACGCCGGAGGGTCCGGCTCCTCCAAGTCCTGCTCGCCGAGGATTTGCAGCGACCGGGCCTCGGCGGCATTGGGGTCCGGGACAATTCCGTGGGCGACCTCGAGACCGAACTGGTCTGCCTGATGCTCCACCTGTCGCGAGAAGCCGCAATAGACCGGCGTGGAGAGAAATGAGAGCAAGGTCAATACAAATAGCAGTACGGGCAAAGCCGCCAGATCACCCACACCTTCGAGACCAGTTCTCGGCCCCAGGCGTTTCACCAATCGCTCGACCAGCTTAAACCCAATTCCAAAGGCCACCAGCGCGCCCAGCTCGAACAGAACAAATCCTCTCGCGATGTGCCCCAGAACGTAGTGTCCTGTCTCGTGGCCCAGGACGAGCAAGGTCTCATCTTCGTTCAAAGATTTCAGCGTGGTGTCCCACACCACGACGCGTTTGCTGGCGCCGATCCCGTTCACATAGGCGTTCAGCGCTTTCGTTTTGGTGCTGGCGTTCATTTCAAAAATGCGCGAGGTGGGAATTTGGAGACCCGCGCGGTAAAGCATCAACTCAACGCGCGCAGTCAGCGAGGGCTGAGTCTCCTCGAGCGGCGTGAATTTAAAAAAGAGAGGATCAATCACCATCGGCTCAATCAGGATCAAGCCGAGCACCAGTGGAATGGTGACCAGCCAGAAATATAGCCACCACCGGCTCGGGCTGCGCCGGATGATGGCAAAAAGGATCCACACAACGAAAATGCCTGAGATTAAGTTGATGCCCTGGCCTTTCCCCCAATCCCCCAGCCACGATGCAAATGTCTCGGTGGAAAGACCAAAGCGTTGCTCGAGCTCAAAGCCCGAGTAATAGTCCAGGGGAAACTCGATCAGACTCACAGTCACAAAAAAGAGGGGCGCAAAAATGAGACACTGGACCAACGGGCGGGAAGAGGCGGCGCGCGCCCAATTGCGGAAGGCAAGCGAGACTCGCGCGCGCCACAGAAAGAAATAAACTCCCAGGGTAAGAGCAGTGCCCAGGAAATAGAGGACGTACCGCGTGCGGGAGTAGGCAACAGCTTTGGCACGTTGCTCGGGTGTAAGGGTGTAGCGCTCCGGCGAGTTGGACTGCTCACTTGCGGCGCCCTGCGGCGGGGGCTGCGCCGGCGCGACCTGCTCTGCGACCTCGGGGCCTCCAGAAGCTAGCGTCGCTTTGCACGCGCCGGGCGTGAACAGCGCCAGCGCCAGAGTAAGACAGCCCATCCTGATGAGACTCTCTGGCGCAGCATTCATGGAGTCGCCGAATCAAATCCTGGGCAGCACAATTCCCTGCTGGGACTGGTATTTGCCCTTTTTGTCCTTATAGGAAACTTCGCAAAGCTCGTCCGACTCGAAGAAGACGATCTGGCACAACCCCTCATTCGAGTATACGCGCGCGGGGAGCGGCGTCGTGTTGGAAATCTCCAGCGTCACAAAGCCTTCCCACTCCGGCTCAAGGGGCGTCACATTGACGATGATGCCGCAGCGCGCGTAGGTGGACTTGCCCACACAGATCGTCAGAACGCTGCGGGGTATCTTGAAATACTCCACAGAGCGCGCCAGAGCGAACGAATTGGGGGGAACGATGCACACGGGCCCGCGAAACTCTACAAACGATTTCGCGTCAAAGTTTTTGGGGTCCACCACCGAACTGTTCACGTTGGTGAAGATCTTGAACTCGCCGGCAACCCGCAGGTCGTAGCCGTAAGAGGAGACTCCGTAGGAAATTACGCCCTCGCGCACCTGACTTTCGGCGTAGGGATTGATCATGTCATGCTCACGCACCATCTTGCGAATCCAGCGGTCGTTCTTAACGGACATTCACGCCACCTCGGTTGAAATTGGAATCAGACGCGCGACGGGTCGGACGAAAGACCGCTCTTGCGTCCCGTTGAAAGAGGGCTGCATCATAATACAGGAGAAAATCCTTGACAACGGAGAACCCATTCTCTAGCATTAAGATTCCTGTTTTCAGGAGGTTCCCGTGATCAAGCTCGACATCATTACCGAGGTCGTGACCCGCACAGGCATCACCAAGACCAAAGCTGAGACGGCTGTGGAAACCGTTTTCGAGTCCATGAAGCGCGCCTTGTCAAAAGGTGACCGCATCGAACTGCGCGGTTTTGGCGTTTTCAACGTAAAACCGCGCAAAACCGGCATCGGAAGAAATCCCCGCACAGGCGCCGAGGTCAGCATTCCTCCGGGAAAAGCCGTGCGCTTCAAGCCCGGCAAAGAATTGCAATCGCTCCAATAGACGCGGGTCTCGAACCTTCCTAAATTCATTCGGCGCGGCTTGATCTGCCGCAGGGCCGTTCACACGCCATTGTGTCATGCACCTTCACATCAAATTCACCGGATCCATATCAATCATCACGGAGCGGTGCGAGATTCCGCGCTGCTCGCAGTGATCTTCCAGCCGGTGCAAGACTTCATTGAGCTTGCCGCGCGAGTTTGCTTTCACCAGGAACTGGATGCGGTAGCGCCCTTCGATTCTGGCCAGTGGGGCCGGGGTGGGCCCCAAGACCTTCAAACCGGGTGATCCCTTTTCCAGAGGGCCGAGGAAATTGCCGATCCGCGCGGCGATGCCCGCGGCGCGCTCCAGTTGCGCGTCCTGCGCGATGATATTGGCCAGGGCCGTCCAGGGCGGATAATGCATCACGCGGCGGAAGCGCATTTCCTTGGTGAAAAACAATTGGTAGTTTTGTTCGGCGGCCAGGCGTACCGCATAATGATCGGGATAGAAAGTCTGCACCAGCACGCGGCCCGGTTGATCACCCCGCCCAGCGCGTCCGGCCGCCTGAGTGAGCAACTGGAACGTCCGCTCCGCCGCGCGAAAATCAGGCATGCTCAGTCCCGCATCCACTGAAACCACTCCTACCAGAGTGACGCCCGGAAAATCGTGGCCCTTGGCGATCAATTGAGTGCCCACTAGAATGTCAATCTTCCCCTCCCGAAAATCCGAAAGAGTTTTGGCGAATTGTCCTTGCCGCCGCGCGATGTCGCGATCCAATCGAGCCACGCGAGCCCCGGGAAACGCCTCGGCGAATTTATCCTCCAACTTTTCTGTGCCTTCCCCGACGTAGTGGAGGTACTCGCTGTCGCAGGACGGGCAGCGCGTTGGCACGCGCGCCGTGTACCCGCAATAGTGGCACACCATCTGGTGCTCGCGGCGATGGTAAGTGAGCGAGATGGAACAATTCACACAGCGCAGTGTCTGGCCACAACTCCGGCAAAGCACAAACCAGGAGTACCCACGGCGGTTAAGCAGGATCATAGTTTGCGCGCCACTCTGAAGTTGCGTCTCGATTTCCTGCTGCAAGCGGCGCGAAATAGGCACCTGCGTGTGGGTCTCGCGAAACTCCAGGCGCATGTCGACGATTTCCACCTGGGCGAGCGGCCTTCCGCCGATGCGTTCCTCGAGGGTCAGGATCCGGTATTTCCCTTCCCGCGCGTTGTGTGCTGATTCCAGGGAGGGCGTGGCGGACCCGAGCACGACGAGAGCCTTGGCCAATCGGGCCCGCACCACAGCCACGTCTCGCCCGTGGTAGCGGGGAGTCTCCTGCTGCTTGTAGCTGGGATCGTGCTCTTCATCCACAATCACTAGGCCGAGATTGTGAATCGGCGCGAAGACGGCCGAGCGCGTGCCCAGGACGATCCGGCCTTCGCCGCGCCTTACGCGCCACCAATCGTTATGGCGCTCCGTTTCACCCATCCCGCTGTGGAGGAGCGCCACGCGCTCGCCAAAGCGCTCCAGAAATAGAGCCTGCAAATTGGGCGTCAAGGCAATCTCCGGGACGAGCATCAGTGCGCTGCGGCCGCGCTCCAGACATTGCGCAATCAGCCGCATGTAAATTTCCGTTTTGCCGCTGGCCGTCACGCCTTGCAGCAACGCAACACTGAACTGGCCACTCGCGAGGCTGGGAGTGAGTTCATTGATCACGGCGGATTGGGCTGGGGTGAGAATGGGCATGCTGGAAGCTTCAGCGGCGACGCCTGAGCCCTGCTTGGCCTTGCCAGTACCGGCCTCGGATTCATGGAGCTCTAGCACGCCAGCCTGCGCGAGTTTCTTCAACGCAGCGAGATCGGCGCGCGCTGATTTCAAAAGCGTAAGATGGTCCACGTGAGGGCCGTGGTGCCTGAGAGCTTCCAGAATGCGCCGTGCGACGGGGGAAACTTTCTGGCCGGTACTCTGCGGAACAGGTCCCGAGGCCAGTCGTACGGAAAATGTCTTTCGTTCACTCCGATCGCGCGTTATTTCTGAGAGAGTGATTAGCCCTTCTGCCAGCGCATTATTCAATAGACCGGGCGAGGCCGCGAACTTCCGCTGGACACTTTCATAGGCAATGCCCGTTGGCTTGCCGTCATTTCCAGCGACATACATCAGAAGGGCGGCCTCTTCGCTATTGCGCATCTCTTCGAGAAGGCTCCCGGTAAGATCTTCCAACTTCTTCCGGCCCGCTTCAGTAATGGTGAGGACGCGCGCCCGGCGGGTCTCCGGCTTGAGAGGGAGCATGGCGCGAAAGACTTCCCCGACGGGAGCAAGATAATATTCGGCGATCCAGAGGCCGAGGGTCAGCAACTCTGGCGAGAGAAGCGGCTCGGCATCGAGGACTTTGGCGATCTCACGAATCTTGGTGCCCGGAGCCAGCCGGGTCCTGGGCTCCAGTGCGATGCCACGCGCCTGGCGCGTTCCCAAAGGGACCATCACGCGGTGGCCGGCGCGCACGTCCATCCCTTCGGGCACCCGATAAGTGAGCGGATCCCGAATCGCCGCCATCACGGCAACATCAATCAGTTTGTCTTTCGTTTTCTTTCGCGGCATGAAGGTTCAGATTTTGAAACGCTTCCCGGGGAAGGCGAGGGGAATTCTGTTTCCCCCAGCCGTAAAGCTCTGAAAGCCATCTACCGAAGCCCGCTGACAAGCCAGTTCGCAGACCCTCATGCTTTGAGCAAAACCGCGATTGCATTCAGGCCAGGCTTGCCCGGACGCGCGCCGCGACCAGTCCGGCGTAAAGATGGCTCACTTTCTCCAGCATTTGAACGGCGGCGGCAAAATTTCGGCGGTTGATATGCTCGATGTTGATCCCCAATGCGGGTGGGTCCGGCGGCAGATTATCAAAGACGTCCATCAGAATATGCTGGGCCAGCTTTAGCGAGCGGTCGAAAGACGATTCAGTTAGAGACGACTGAGGACCAGATTCAGTACCCTCACCACGCAGCAGAAATCGGTCCAGGTGAACGGGAATATCCACGCCCAGCCAGCGCAGGACCTCAAGATCCCGGGGGTGGCTGACTGGCGCAAAGCTCAGAAAAATCCGCGCTTCGAGTCCGTTGAGCCGCTGGATTAACCCCACGATGTCGTTCGAATCAAAAAGGACCTGAGTGGTGAAGAATTCGAGCCCAGCGGAATTCTTGCGGCGAATTCTTTCGGCCTCGCCGGGGCGACTGGGAATGGAAATGCCTCCCAGGCTGACGGGCAAATTGGCAGAGCGCACTTGTTCCGCGGCTTCCATCACGCTTGGCCCCGGGTAGTGGATCTTGCTCGACTCGCCGCCCACCAGGATGACGTTCTCAAGCAAGAACTCGTCCATTGTCTTTTTGAACCAGGCTACCTGGTCGGGTTCGTAGACCACGCATCGGTTTACCACGATTTGGGTTTGCACCTTGCGCAGGATCTCGGCGCCCAAGACGCGGGGCTCCACGCGTTGAACAAAATGGTGTGTCCTGGGGGTGCCACGATCCTCATCGTGGATCTCAGGCAAATTGATTCCGTCGACCAAGCCTGCGATTTTCACCACTTCGGCAATCGCCGACTCGATGGATTCCGGCTTTGCCGCTGGTGGCGGCACCACCTCAAACAAAGTGACCGGAACAGAAGAGTTCAGCAGCTTGTCGTTCAGTTTCATTCCAGTTTCCTGTGAGCCCCTTCACCAATCGTGCGCGGCTTTAATCAGCTTAGAACGGGGGGCGCGAAATCACAAGAGCGTGCCGCATCGGCACGTTATTTTCGTAGGCTTATCCTGCCAATTGTGGAGCGCGTTAGGAGGTTCGGAGTCAGACCACACACTACGGTTTGGGAACCACGGAAGTGTGGTCGTTGATAATGCGCCAGCCCTCGGGGAATTTGCGGAACACCAGGGTGAACACGCCACTGGGATGGTCCGCTTCACGCTCGAGATGATACTTGCCCACCACGAGGGCGGCGCTAGAGGATAGCAAAGTGATTTCTAAATCTGAAAACTGGACGGTGCCCATGGAGCGCCGGTCTGGGTAAGTCTTCTGGTAGCGTTCGAGCACGGCCTGCCAGCCGCGAAAGATTCCGCTCGATCCCACGAATTCGGTTTTGTCTGATTTCCAATAGCTCTGCATGAAGGTGTCCACGTCACCGCGATTCCAGGCCTCCGCCTGCGCATCCAGCACGGCACGAATGGCCTTTTCGGCACTGGCGGCGGAAGGGCGGGCCCACAGGCCTCCCGTCAACATCAACGGTAAGGCCAGTGAAAAAATTAATGTTCTGGAAACTTTCTGCATCAGCTCACCTCGGGCTTCTGTAATTTTGTAAACTCGCTTATTTGTCCCGGACAACACTTCCGCCCTTCATCACGAATTTGACGTGCTCGAGCACGGAGACATCCTGAATCGGGTCGCCGTCGACGGCAACAAGGTCGGCAAATTTCCCGGGTTCAAGCGTCCCAATTTTATCCTGCCAGCCGAGCAAGTCCGCTGCATTAACAGTGGCAGCCTGGACGGCCGCCAGCGAGGACATGCCCATGCTCACCATGACGGTGAACTCGCGAGCATTCAGGCCGTGCGGATATACCGCCGAATCGGTGCCGAAAGCAATCTTCACGCCTTCACGGATAGCACGCTCTTCATTCCGGCGCGCGGCAGGCAAAACCATTTTCGCTTTGGCCACCATGTTGGGCGTAAGCCCCAACTTCTCGAGATTTTCCGCGAGCCAATCTTCCAGGTAGACCGTTGGGACAAGATATGTTCCGTGCTCTTTCATCAGTTGGATGTCTTCCTCATTGATGAAACTCCCATGCTCGATGGAATCAACTCCGGCGAGCACCGCATCCTTGATGCCCTGCGCGCCATGGGCGTGCGCCGCCACTTTCCGTCCCAGGCGGTGAGCTTCCGCGACGATGGCCCGCATTTCTTCGGGACTGAACTGCTCAAAGTTTGGATTGTCACCCTCGGAAAGCACGCCGCCCGTAGCCATGAATTTGATCAAATCGGCGCCGTACTTGATGTTTTCGCGAACCTTGGCCATCACCCCATCAACGCCGTTCGCCACTCCTTCGCCCTCGGCATGGAATTGCGGGCCGAGCAGGTTCTGATCGCCATGGCCGCCGGTGATGCTCAATGCCGGACCCGAGGCGAGTATGCGGGGTCCCACGACGTCGCCCGCGTTGATGGCATCGCGCAGCGCGATGTCCGAGTAGCCGTTGGCATGGACATTGCGAATGGTGGTAAACCCCGCCTCCAGGGTGAGGCGGGCATTTTTCGCGCCGATCAGGGCTTCGCGGGGGATGGAGACGTGGAGTCCGCGATAGCTGGTTTGGCCCACGTCGAATGTGACGTGCGTGTGAGAATCAATGAGGCCGGGCAGCACGGTCGATTGTGACAAGTCAATCATCGTAGCATCCGACGGGATCTGTGACTGAAGTTGGCTCTCCGCGCCGATCTCCTTGATCTTGTCGCCCACTATCCAAATGATCTGATGATCGAGATATTTCCCGGAGCGAACATCTAGAACGCGGCCCGCTCTAACGGCCACTGTCTTGGAACCGGTGCGGGCGGCGTCCTGCCCCCTTGCGGAAATATCAAATTCGGCCAACAAAACACAAGCTGCCAACACGAGGCCAAGCGTGAGCCTCTTGGGAAAATTCATGGACACTCCCTCCTGGAATTCGATTTGAGATGGCATGAATTAATTTCGGAACTTGCGGTCACCACTCTGATGCCCAACTGGGACCAGCAGAGCGTGTAATTCGCTACACAAATGCGCCGCATCCCGCGAAAATTCAATATCTTCCCAGCCGTTGGCGAGCCAGCACGACGGCGCCCAGCGCACCGGCGTTGTCACCCAACCGACCGCCCACAATCTTCACGCGGTGGATGTCCTTCGGCCGCAGGAAATACTCGTGGGCAGTGTCCCGGATCGGCCCGACGAACTCTTCGCCCAGACGCTCGGTAATGCCGCCTCCAATCACCACGCACTCGGGATCAAGAACATTCACCAGATTCGCTGCCAGAATTCCCAAATAATGCTGGGCGGTCTTCATCACCTTGCGCATCACTTTGTCATTTTTCTTCAAGGCGCGCGCCACTATACTGCTGGTCATCCGCACATGATGAGTCTCTTTCATGATTTTAAGCACTATGCTCTTGTGACCTTTCTTGATGGCGGCACGAACATCGCGTTCCATGGCGGTGCGGCTGGCGAGGGCCTCCACGCATCCCCGATGCCCACAGCCACAGACTGGCCCGTCCACCATGAGGACGGTGTGACCAATCTCGCCGGCACTGCCAGTGCTCCCGTCAAAAAGACGTCCTTTGGAAATAATGGCTCCGCCAATTCCCGTACCCACAAAAATGCCCACCAGGTCTTGTGCGCCCCGGCCCGCTCCCAGTATGTGCTCCCCGACCGCCCCAACGTGGACGTCGTTGTCCACCAGCACGGGAACGTGCAAAAGTGCTTTGAGCTGGCGCACCACGGGGACTTCATGCCATCCCAGATTGGGCGCCTTGTGAACGATGCCCTGCACAGGATCAGTCGGGCCGGGAATCCCGACACTGACCGCACGGATGTCCCGCATTTTGAGCCCCGCGGCTCGGACGGCTTCCTCAACCACTTCGGCGATGTCGGCAATGAGTCCGGCAGGCCTCTGCCTCGCGTTGGTGGGCGTTTTCTCCATGGCGAGTATTTCATTCTTTTGGTTTACCGCCAAGGCGCGCAAGCTCGTGCCTCCCAGGTCTACGCCCACAATCACTTCTTTAGCTTTGGGCATGTTCTTCCTCCGGAAAGATTCTGTAGTTCAGCGGCGACAGTCTATCTCAACTGGTCGAATTCAAAAACTGAAACTTGAGCGAACGTATTTCAGTCGAGCTTGGGCAGGCTCGAGGCTGGGCGATAAACTCGCTGGAGCAAATGACGAGGGTTCGCTTAGTCAATAATTCGACTTTGAGGAGAAGACAAACAGCATGCCCCTTGAACGGGAACGACTGCCGGGCAGGACGAGAGCCATCCATTCTGGTTGGGGCTCTCAGGCTTGGGCTGCGGGAAGATTGACAGGGCCGGTGGCAGGTTCTGAGAACGCGCAGCCGAGCCGCCGCCCTCTCGGTTGCTCCTCACCGACGTAAACTTTTCGCAGATCGACGGCAACAGGTGGCAAGACCCGAAGGTATAGATCTGCAGAGAACGAATCTGGAAGTTCTATTCCGGGCGGGACTCGCAGCCCGATGCCGCCAATACTGAAATCGAGCAGGCGGCCACGCCGGACATGACTGTTGTCCTTGACCATCACGTAGGCGTCGATCTCCCTTAATGGAATACGTTCAAAGCGGCGCGGCGAGCAACGGGGAGCGCTGACCGCGCGTTTAAAGTCGTAAAGACGGCGGTCCGCCAACTCGTACAATATTTTGGGGTCTCTCGCTTCACGCGGGCAAGTTGCCACTCCGTAACTCATGGAAACAGAGACCGTAAGATCCTCCGCCTCTACCGCTTCCCGGAACCGCTGGCAGAGCCGTTCGGCGAGCAGAGTGGCGCTGGGTTGAGCGGTCCGAGGGAGCAGGAGGGCGAACTCATCACCCCCCATGCGAAAGGCGTAGTCCGAGGTGCGGGCGCTTTCAACAAGCAGTTTCCCTGTAAGCGCCAAAAGTCCATCCCCGGTCGCATGGCCATGTGTATCATTGACCGCTTTGAATTGGTTCAGATCCATCAGAATCAAGCTGAATTCATCGTTATAACGCACCGCTCGTCCGACCTCTTTCGCCAGCGAGATATCAAAAAAGTTCCGGTTGTGAGTTCCCGTCAAATGATCGGTCGTGGAAGTGCGCCGAAGGCGCTGCAATTCGCCGAAGTCGGTAACAATGGGTTCGCGCAACAATGGAGAGTGGAGAAAATATTCCAGGAGCGCCTGGCGCAAGGGAATATCCTGGCCTTTTTCGCTTTTTAGTCGCGAACGCCTTTCCTGGATGTTTTGCCAGGCATCATAGCTCTGCTCGATATTCAAGCTCAGACCCAGGAGTGACTGAAATAAGTCGCGCGCAAACCCGGCTTGGAGATTCTTCTCCAAGGATAGGCTCGCCGCAATCAAGTCCTCTGTGCAAGCTTCAAAACTTGTGGGAACGGGCAACGGGAGTGTTTCAGACATCTGAGAGAGTCCTTGCGGTGGAGAGATTCTGTGGTACTCAAAAACCTTTTGTCAAGATGAAAATCTTTTCGCGGACTTTCTAAATGAAGAAATATAAAATGTGGGGGGACGGATCGACAAATGGAGAAGTGAGATGCCCGATGTCGCGCCCGTCCCGCGCCTTTAAATCCACACAGCCGGTTTGAATCAAAGGAGCATGCTCAACCTCACCCGACTCACCTTTGCGGATTTCATACCTACACGGAACCCGCCCGTCCACCTCGGCAAAATGTATAATGCAATAGCCTCTCAAGGATTTGGTGTTGATTCGGCTAGATCTCATTCTAGATGCTCAACTTGAGGTTCTGTTAAATTGAAAATACCATGAAATCAAATACTAAGGCCGTCAGCGTCTTCGGCTTGGGTTACGTGGGATCTGTCACAGCAGCCTGCCTGGCTCACCAGGGCCACCGGGTGATTGGCGTTGACGTGAATCCAGCCAAAGTGGAAATGATCGCTGCGGGAAAATGTCCAACCATCGAAGCGCGGATGGATGAACTGGTGGCGGAAGGTCACCGAACGGGGCGGCTCCAAACTACCATCGACGCCAATGCGGCCATCGGCGGCTCCGAAATCAGTTTCGTATGTGTCGGCACTCCCAGCCAGCGCAACGGAAAACTCGACCTGAGCCACGTGGAGCACGTTTGTGCTGAAATCGGCGAAGGGCTCCGGAGGAAAAATTCTCCCCACACTGTCGTCCTGCGCAGCACCGTTTTGCCGGGCACCACGGAGACGATCGTCATTCCCAAACTCGAGGCGGCCAGCGGCAAACAGGCAGGGCGCGACTTTATGGCCGCCTACAACCCGGAGTTCATACGCGAAGGAAGTGCGGTGTCGGATTTTTTCCAGCCCTCATGCACTGTGCTGGGCGCGCGGGACCCTGCCCATCTCGTGCTGCTGCGCCAAATTTACGAGTGGACCCCGGGAAAGGTTTTCGAGGCCCCGATTGCCGTCGCCGAACTGGTGAAATACGCCTCCAACGCTTTCCACGCACTCAAGGTGGGGTTCGCAAACGAACTCGGAACGCTTTCCAAACAGTTAGGAGTCGACACCGAATTGTTGGCGGAGATTTTCGCCTCCGACGACCACCTGAATATCTCGCCCGCCTACCTCAAGCCCGGTTTTGCATTTGGCGGGTCGTGTCTGCCCAAAGACCTCCGGGCGCTCGGATATCGAGCCAGAGAGCTTGACCTGCACCTTCCCCTTCTCGAGGCTGTCTCGGCCAGCAACCACGAGCACATTGAGCGCGCCGTGGAAGCCGTTTTGCGGACGAAGAAGAAAAAAATTGGCCTGCTCGGGTTGAGCTTTAAGGCGGGCACAGACGACTTGCGCGAAAGTCCCCAGGTGCAGTTGACCAAGCGGTTATTGGGCGAGGGTTGCCAGATCCGCATTTGGGACGCCAGCGTGTCTCTCGGCCAACTCACCGGATCAAACCGGCAATTCATCCAGGAAGTCATCCCGCATATTGGATCGCTGCTCTCCGCTAATCTGGAGGAAGTAGTCGAGAATTCCGAGGTCGTCATCATTGGGACCGCGTCCGTCCAAAACGAAACTTTGCGCCCACTTCTGCGCCCCGATCAATTCGTTATCGACCTGATCAATCTGGAAAAATCTCGTCGCGTGCGCGGACCATTTTCCTACGAAGGAATCTGCTGGTAGGGACACTTCGATCGAAAGCGGCCGGCAAACGGAAAAGGTAGTAAGCCGAATGCTCATTCGGGCGGTCCTATCCCCACCAGCATGAAGACCAACGGATCGTTTTTTGGGCTGTGCTCACCTTGCCTGCGTCAACTGCGCGCGGCCGGCCCCTGACCATTCTCGCCACTTGCCCCAACAAAGCCCTGCCGCTCGAGAAAGAGGAATATCTCCTGGGCCGCTTCCTCGGGAGAGATGTCAGTAGTATCGATCACCACTTCGGCGTCAGTGGGCGTCTCGTACGGATCGTTCACGCCGGTGAACTGCTGCACCAAACCGGCGCGCGCTTTAGCGTAAAGCCCTTTGCGATCGCGGGCTTCGCAGGTTTCGATTGAAGTCGCCATGTGGACCAGCACAAAACCGCCGTGCGGCTGGATGGCGGCTCGTACTTCTTTGCGGATGGCGTCAAAGGGCGCGATGGGCGCGCAAAGCGCGATGCCCCCGTTCTTGGTGATCTCCGAGGCAACAAACCCGATGCGCCGGATGTTGATATCACGGTGCTCGCGCGAGAATCCGAGCTCTGACGAAAGATTTTTCCTCACGATGTCGCCATCCAGAAGCGTGACGGGACGCCCGCCCATCTCCAGAAATTTAACCCGCAGCACGTTGGCCACCGTCGATTTTCCCGAGCCGGATAATCCGGTGAAGAATACGGTGAAGCCCTGCTTG
>JBGPCF010000091.1:0-26886 GCA_041481635.1 Terriglobia bacterium
CTCAGTTTTATCGGCGCCTGCATGCTTTGGGTGGGCTGGTTTGGCTTTAATGCAGGAAGCGCTTTGGCGGCAAGCAGTCTGGCCACCAGCGCGTTTGTGGCCACGCATTTTGGAGCGGCGGCCGCCGCAGTGGGCTGGTCGGCTGCCGAATGGCGTCGCCACGGAAAGCCCAGTGTTTTGGGCGCCATTTCCGGCGCTGTAGCGGGACTGGTGGCCATCACGCCCGCCTCTGGATTCGTCGGACCCATGTCAGCGCTGGCCATCGGGTTCGTGGCCGGTGTCCTGTGCTTTTTGATGGTCACCAAGGTGAAAGCGAAATTCGGGTACGATGATTCGCTCGACGCCTTCGGGGTGCACGGCGCCGGAGGGACGGTGGGCGCTTTGTTGACGGGAGTTTTTGCCGCCAGCGTCGTCAATCCGATCTTCAAAGATGCAGGGGGAAACGCCCTGCCGTCGGGCCTGTTGGACGGGAACGCTCACCAGATATTGAATCAACTGGTCGGGGTCGGAATTGCGTGGGTGTTGGCAATCGTGGGCACCCTCGTGATCCTGAAGATTGTTGACGCGCTGATTGGATTGCGAGTGCCGGAGCAGCAGGAGATCCAGGGTCTGGACCTGGCTCTGCACGGCGAAGAAGGATACACGCACGAAGCCTGAGGCGGGGAGTCAGGGCGCCGGATTGGCCCCGCGACCCGCCGCCCGCGCATTACCGAACGGTTCTTGATATATTCGAAATGGAGAAATGCCATGACCAAGCTGGAAGCCATCATCCAACCTTCGCGATTTGACGCGCTCAGGACCTCGCTGCAGGAGATCGGGATCGACGGCATGACGATTTCCGAGGTGCGGGGGCACGGCCGCCAAAAGGGCCAGACGGAAGTTTATCGCGGCCGCGAATACGACGTGGACCTGCTCCCAAAAATAAAAATTGAAATGGTCTTGCCAGACTCCCGGGTTGATTCGGTGGTTCAGGCCATCCTGAAGACCACGAAGTCGGGCCGAATTGGAGATGGGAAAATCTTCCTTTCGAAAATCGACGAAGCGATTCGCATCCGCAACGAAGATCGCGGCGAATCCGCGCTCTGACAGAGTGATGGAAAATTCCCGGAACGCGCCAATCTGAGTCCTGCCATGTGTTACCGCCGCGGCCTGCAATATCCTTAGTCATGGTCCCGCTATTGCAGGCCGATCTTTGTCCCAGTTCATTCTCCATCCCCGTAAAAGCTTAACAACATCCTTAGCCTTTCCTTATGACTTCCTTATGGCCGCGAAACTAGAGTTGATATTGAGTGAATCCTATGAGAAACCAGATGAAAGACGAGAAGACTTTGCGGATAGGTTTCCCTGCTCCCTCGAATGGCGATGAGAGTCACGGAAATCGAGGCTTGGAAGTCACCGTGGTCTATACATCCGATAAAGGGACCAAAGCCGCGCTGAGAACTGCCGGCGGACTGGCCTATGACCTCGGCGCCCGCATCAAGCTGATCGCGATGCAGCCGGTTCACTGGGCCTTGCCGCTCACCCGGCCCTCCGTCCCAGTGCCCTGGGCCGAGCAGCACCTTTTTGATCTGGTGTGCGCGGCCGCGTCGCCCCATTTGGACACGGATGTTCACGTGGTCCTCTGCCGGCACAAACGAAAAGCTCTATTGAATGTCCTTCCACCCAGATCGCTGGTGGTGATCGGGGACAAAAGGACTTGGTGGCCCTCTGAAGCCACTCGCATGGCGAAAACGCTCGAGCGTGCGGGCCACCGCGTGATCTTTGCAGGCCAGAGGTGAATGCCATGTTGGACGTGATTTACATATTGGTGGGCGTGCTATTTTTCGTGGGTTCCGTGGCCTTCGCCAAGGCCTGCGAAAAGCTGTAACGAAGGAGTCAGGAGTCAGAAGTCAGGAGACAGAAGATGGAATACATGGTTGCTGGTATCGCAGCACTTTTTATTTTTGGTTATCTGGTCTATGCGTTGTTGCGCCCGGAGAAATTTTGAGGAGGCATCATGACGTCGGTGGGTCTTATTAATATCGCGATTTTTTTTCTTCTGGTTTTGGCGCTCACCAAACCCATAGGGACCTTCATGGTCAAGATTTTCCAGGGTGAACGGACATTCTTGCATCCCGCTCTGCGGCCTTTGGAGCGCCTGGCCTACAAGTTGTGTGGCGTGCGCGAAGATGAAGAACAGCACTGGACTCAGTACGCGGCATCGTTGATCGCCTTTAGCGTGATCGGTTTCCTCTTTGTCTACTTCATCCAGCGGCTGCAACGGGTTCTGCCCTTCAACCCCAACCATTTCGGGACAGGTCAGGCGCCCTCGGGCGCCCTGGCTCTCACGCCCGATCTGGCCTTTAACACGGCAGTAAGCTTTGTCACCAATACGAACTGGCAGAATTACGGCGGAGAGGCCACGCTGAGCTACTTTGTGCAAATGGCCGCGCTCACGGTTCAGAATTTTCTTTCCGCCGCCGCGGGCGTGGCCGTCTCTATTGCTTTGGTGCGCGGATTCGCCCGAAAACAAGCTGAGAGCATCGGGAATTTTTGGGTAGACCTCACCCGGGCGACCGTCTATATCTTCCTGCCCCTATCCCTGGTGGCCGCGCTATTCCTTTGCTCGCAAGGGGTCATCCAGAATTTCAGAGCCAACGTTCAGGTAAAAACTGTGGAAGGCGCCGCGCAAATAATTCCACAGGGCCCTGTAGCCTCTCAGGAAGCCATTAAAGAGGTTGGAACCAACGGGGGTGGCTTCTTCAACGCCAACTCTGCCCACCCATTTGAGAATCCCAACCCTCTCACCAATTTCTTTCAGTTGCTGTTGATTTTCGCCATTCCTGCCGGCCTCACCTATACCTTCGGGAAGATGGTGGGCGACACGCGGCAAGGGTGGGCGCTCTTTGCCGCGATGAGTTTCTTGTTTTTGGCCGGGATCTTTGTGGCCTATCCCGCCGAGCAGGCTGGGAATCCCAACATCGCAAAACTGGGCGTGGCGACCGCCGCGACGCGCGAACAGCCGGGCGGCAACATGGAAGGGAAGGAAGTCCGTTACGGCATCGTTTCCTCAGCGCTTTATGCGGTGGTCACGACCGACACCAGTTGCGGCGCCGTGAATAGCATGCACGACAGTTACACGCCCCTGGGCGGGCTGGTACCGCTGTTCAACCTTCATATGGGCGAAGTGGTGTTTGGCGGCGTTGGCGCGGGACTTAAAGGCATCTTGCTCTTTGCCATCATCGCCGTCTTTATTGCCGGGCTGATGGTGGGCCGCACGCCGGAATACCTGGGCAAGAAGATCGAGCAGAAGGAAGTGAAAATGGCCATGCTGGCCCTCATTCTGATGGCGGCCAGTATTCTGGTGTTCACGGCGGCCAGTTCCGTTGCGAAATTCAAAAAAGACGGATATCTGAATCCGCCGGGCCCGGCGGCCGCCAACGTAAACAACAGCGGGCCGCACGGCTTCAGCGAGATACTCTACCTGTATTCAAGCCAGACCGCCAACAACGGCAGCGCTTTTGGCGGCATCAACGGCAACACGCCCTGGTACAACCTCACCGGCGGCCTCGCCATGCTGGTGGGCCGGTTCCTTTTCATAATTCCCATGCTGGCGGTGGCGGGCAGCCTGGCCCGTAAGAAGGCGATTCCGAGTACAAGTGGGACCTTGCCCACGCACAATGCGCTTTTTGTGAGCTTGCTGGTGGGGACGGTGATTATCGTGGGCGCCCTCACGTTTTTCCCAGCGCTCTCGCTGGGGCCCATCGTCGAACACTTTTTAATGCACCAGGGGAAATTATTCTCTACCTTGATATTCACGATTTGGAGCTAACAATGCCGACCGCGTCCGCCCCACCCGAAGTACCCGTCATGGACGATAGCGCCTCACTGCTTCCCAAGAAGCTGGTGCGCGCCCGCCCGTTATTCGATCCGGAGATTGTGAAGCGCGCCACCAAAGAGTCGTTCGTCAAGCTGAATCCGGTCACGCTGGCGAAGAATCCCGTGATGTTTGTGGTGGAAGTGGGCGCCGCGCTGACCACAGTTTTTCTGATTTCAGAATATTCAACCACAGGCGCCGCAGGTCTCGGGTTCCAATTTCAAATCGCCATCTGGCTCTGGTTCACGGTGCTGTTCGCCAACTTCGCCGAGGCCATGGCGGAGGCGCGCGGCAAGGCGCAGGCGGACACGTTGCGCAAAACGAAAACGGATTCGATGGCCAAGCGGGTCGTTTCCGAAGGAAAATTGGAAACCGTGCCCGCGTCAAAACTTCGCGCCGGCGACATTTGCATCTGTGACGCCTCGGACATCATTCCCGGCGACGGGGAAGTAATCGAGGGCATCGCCACCGTGGACGAATCGGTGATCACGGGCGAAAGCGCGCCGGTGATTCGCGAGTCGGGTGGAGACCGCAGCGCCGTGACGGGCGGGACTCGCGTGCTTTCCGACCAGATCAAGGTCAAAATCACTTCCAACCCCGGCGAGACTTTTCTCGACCGCATGATTGCGTTGGTCGAAGGCGCTGAACGCCAGAAGACGCCCAACGAAATCGCGCTCAACATTCTGATCGTGGGATTGACCCTCATCTTCCTTCTGGCCGTGGTCACCCTTCAGCCTTTCGCGGCGTACAGCGTGGCCTCAGCGGGCGCGGGAACCATTCCTTCCGTGGCCGTGCTGGTCTCGTTGCTGGTCTGCCTGATTCCCACCACCATTGGCGGGTTGCTTTCGGCCATAGGCATCGCGGGAATGGATCGTGTGATGCAGCACAACGTGCTGGCGATGAGCGGGAAGGCCGTGGAGGCTTCCGGGGACGTGAACACATTGCTGCTCGACAAGACCGGAACCATCACGCTGGGCAACCGGCAGGCAGTGGAGTTTATTGCCGCGGCGGGCATTTCGGAATCAGAACTGGCCGACGCGGCGCAACTCTCAAGCCTGGCGGATGAAACGCCTGAGGGCCGGTCGATTGTCGTTCTGGCCAAACAAAAATACAGTTTGCGCGGCCGAGAAGTCTCCGAGCACGAAGCGCACTTTATTCCCTTTTCGGCTTACACGCGGATGAGTGGAGTAGACCTGGACGGCCGCCACCTGCGCAAGGGCGCCACTGAAGCCATTATGAAATTTGTGCAGGAGGAGGGTGGAATTGTGCCGCCCACCTTCAAGGAAAAGTCCGACCTCATCTCGCGGTCGGGAGGCACCCCCCTCGCTGTGGCGGACGGCCCGCGACTGCTCGGCTTGGTTCACCTGAAAGACATCGTCAAGGGCGGCATGCGCGATCGCCTGGCGCAGCTTCGCGCCATGGGCATCCGCTCCGTGATGATTACGGGAGACAATCCGCTGACCGCCGCGGCCATTGCGCAGGAAGCGGGCGTGGACGATTTCCTCGCCCAAGCAACGCCGAAAGATAAGATGGACTACATCAAGAAAGAACAAGCCCAGGGGCGGCTGGTGGCGATGACCGGCGACGGCACCAACGACGCGCCCGCGCTCGCGCAGGCCGATGTAGGGCTGGCCATGAATACCGGAACTTCCGCGGCCAAGGAAGCGGGCAACATGGTGGATCTCGACAGCAACCCCACCAAGCTCGTGGACGTGGTGGCGATTGGCAAGCAGTTGCTGATCACGCGCGGCGCGCTCACCACTTTTTCCATCGCCAACGATGTGGCCAAATATTTCGCCATTATTCCGGCGATGTTCATGTCTACTTATCCGGCGCTGGGCGCGCTCAACATCATGCACTTGCACACGTCGCAGAGCGCGGTGCTGGCCGCGGTGATTTTTAACGCGCTCATCATCATTGCATTGGTGCCGCTCGCCCTGCGCGGAGTGCGTTACAGGCCCCAAGGCGCTTCAGGACTATTGGCGCGCAATCTGCTGATCTACGGGGTGGGCGGCATCATCGCGCCGTTCCCCGGAATCTGGTTGATCGACCAGTTGTTGGTATTAACGAAGCTCACCTAAGAGTTGTAAGGCCGACCCTTGGGTCGGCATCAGGCCGGGGCAAGCCCCGGCCCTACGAGGAATAAAATGTTGAAACAACTTGGCCCCGCAATTCGAATCACGGTTTTCTTTACAGTTCTGACCGGACTCATCTATCCCGGCGTAGTCACCGGCCTTTGCCAGTTGCTGTTTCCCAGCAAGGCCAATGGCAGCTTGGTGGTGCTGAATGGCCAAGCCGTGGGCTCTTCACTCATCGGCCAGAATTTTACCAAGCCCGAATATTTCCAGCCGCGGCCCTCCGCGGCGGGGAACGACGGGTACGATCCATCCTATTCCACCGGCTCCAACTACGGCCCCACCAACCAAAAGCTGATTGACCGCGTAAAAGCTTCGGTGGACAAATTTCGCAAGGAGAACCCGGACTTCACCGGCCCAATTCCCGCCGACCTGGTGACAACCTCGGCCAGCGGGCTCGATCCGGACTTGAGTCCAGGCTCGGCAGCGGTACAAGCGGCACGCATTGCCAAAGCGCGCGGCGTCGCAGTGGAAAAAATAAATGAACTTGTCGCGAGCCACGTTCAAGAACGCCAACTGGGTTTTCTCGGCGAGCGCCGGGTGAACGTGCTGGAACTGAATCTGGCGCTGGACCGCGAGTTCCCGCGTCGATAGATTGTCCAAGGAGGGGTTTAAGAAGCCCGTTTCTTTCTGTCCTCGCTATGGATGCAATTTCACAATCGAACTATTGTATGTCATACGCTATCATGATAGATTAAACATACGTCATACAATGCCCTATCGATGGTGATTTATATGGAAGCGGTTAAAGTTTCACCGAAGTTCCAAATTGTAATCCCCCGCAAAGTTCGTGAGTCTTTGCGCATCCGTCCGGGACAGAAATTGCAAGTTATCGAATACGATGGCATTATCGAGCTTATTCCAATTCAGCCGATGAAGAAGATGCGGGGATTCCTTAAGGGCATTGATACGACGGTCGAGCGAGACAAGGACCGTGTATGAATGTGGTGGATTCGTCGGGCTGGCTGGAGTACTTCGCAAGCGGACCCAACGCTGAATTCTTCGCCCCGGCGATTGAAGAAGTGAGCCAACTCGTAGTTCCCACCATCAGTTTACTTGAGGTGTTTAAACGAGTCACCTTTCAGCGAGGCGAGCGCAATGCAGCGAAGGCTGTCGCTCAGATGCACGTAGGGTTGGTGGTTGACCTCAATGAAAGTCTGGCCTTGAGCGCCGCACGAATCAGTTTGGCTTTGAGCTTGTCGCTGGCGGATAGCGTAATCCTGGCTACTGCGTGCGCTCATGATGCAGTCATCTGGACTCAGGACGCGGATTTCAAGGGCATCGATCGCGTCAAGTACGTTGCCAAGAAGCCCATCCAATAGTGCTTTTCTGAATACGCGCCTAATTTCCCTCCCCTAATTCCCGAATCCACAAATTCCGATAGCGCACCGGGTGGTTGTGGTCCTGAAGCATAAGCGGAAGTTTCTCCGGCGTGGCATGGTAAGGCAGGCGCTTCATGTGCTCAGTGGGGCCGGTGAGTGTCACGTGGTCCTGCACCAGCACGCCGTTGTGCAAGACGGTGACCGTGGCGGCGCGGATGAGCTTACCGTCGGCATCGAAGCGCGGCCCGTGGAAAATAATGTCGTAGGTGGTCCACTGGCCCGGCGGGCGGCAAGCGTTGACGAGCGGCGGATACTGCCCGTAGACCGCGGCGGCCTGGCCATCGGCGTATGTCTTGCTGTTGTACGAATCGAGCACCTGGACTTCGTAAAGGCTATGCAAGAACACGCCGCTGTTCCCGCGGTCCTGATCTTCACCGTGCGGCGGATTGGGCGGCATATACTCCACGTGGAGCTGGCAGTCACCGTAGCTTCCCTTGGTGCGGATATTTCCCGTCTTGGGGACGGTGGCAATGTAACCGTCGCCCACAGTCCATTTCGCCGGGCTGCCATCCGGGCTCTCCCAGTTGCTCAGGTCATGGCCGTTGAAGAGCACGATGGCGTCCGACGGGGGCGCGCCTGTGTGGTCCTGAGTGCTGCACTCGCCGGGCGTAATGACCGTGGGTTGCGGGCGGCTGCGGTCATGGATTTTCCACTGGTCGAGTGACGGCACCAATTGAGCCTCGGTGGGACGAGCAGGGCTGACGGCAATAAGGGCAAGCAAGGCCGCTGTGATCACTGCCACGCTGGCCAGGGTAGTCAAGGTTCTCCGCATGGTCATACCTCCATAAACTTTTGGGGGACAATATCCCGACTCTGGAGAGGCTGTCAATTGAATCTTCTACGGCGCTAATCCTGGACTTGCTTTGTAACAGGACTTCGAGAGAACAGATAAGAGGCGCCAAGCGCAACCGTCTAAAAAGTTCTGTTCGAGAAAGCGGGTCCTGAAGAAGTCGGGTGTATACTCTGTCGAGTCACAAGGTCAAAACGGAAATTCCCGCTGACTTGCAAAGACGCATGCTCGTCGCGGTTTCTTCGGGATTCCAATTTCCTGACATGAGAGGTGCTCTCAGCATGAATCCATTCAAACGGCGAATGATCATTTCGATTGCGCTGAGCCTTCTGATCGGACTGATGATCCCGCTGTGGGCGTTACAAAGCCCGCAAAGTGGGGACCACCAAGCTGTGTTCGGGTCAAAGGAGAAAGTTGCTTTCGCCCTCCAGGGAGACATTTACTACCTGGACCAGGGGGCAAGCAAGCTGCCTGATTTCTCGAAACTCAAGCCACAAGGATCGATTTACACCACGGAATTAAACGTTCCCCAACGGAGCTTTGATTCCGGCTTCCCGGGGGTGACGGACCGCTTCGAGTGGTTCGCCATCAATTACCACGGCAGTTTCATGGTCAGCGAGGCGGGAAAATATAAATTCCGCCTGAGCTCTGACGACGGCTCGCAACTGTGGATAGACGGCAAAAAGTTGATTGACATTGACGGGGTCCATCCCGAGGTCAGTGGTGAAGCGGAGGTTAATCTGACTGCGGGTGTGCACCAGATGCGGGTGCCCTACTTTCAGGGGCCTAGATATGGCGTCGCGCTGCAACTGGAGGTGACCCGCGGCAATGCCCAGTTTGAAATTTTCAGCACCAAGAATTATGCTCCCGCGCAAGTGACCGAGGAAAAGGGCGCCACCAAGATCAGCTTGGGCAGCGCCATTCTTTTTGATTTTAACAAGTCCAACTTGAAGCCGGGAGCGGACGATGTCCTGAAGGAAATCAAGGAATCCATTCTTGATCAGCACCCCCAAAGCCATTTCGTGATCGAGGGCTACACGGACGACGTCGGCTCGGACACCTACAATCTGGGTTTGTCGCAACGCCGCGCGGAAACCGTGGCCACGTGGTTTCGAGAACACGGAGTAGAGACGTCGCGCTTGACCGCGAAAGGGCTTGGAAAGAGCAATCCCAAAGTGCCCAACACCAGCGACGCCAACCGCGCCCAAAACCGCCGCGTGGAAATTTCGGTTCAGGATTAGGCCCGGGTCACGGCCCGCTCCACTGACCCCGGCGCCTTGGATTGTGACCGCAAGGCAAGTAGAATATCGGGTCGTGGGGCAAAGCAAATCCAACCGGGCTGATTTTCTGAAGAGCGTCGCGCTATTCCGCGGCCTCTCGGAGAAAGAATTGAGCGTGGTGGTCGCGCGCGTGCTGCCGCGACATTATGATCCCGGCCAGTTGATATTTTCCGAAGGCGACCCGTGCGAGGGTTTGTACATTATCGAGTCGGGCGAAATCAGAATCTTCAAGACCTCGCCCAACGGGCGCGAGCAGGTGCTAACGATTGAAGGCCCGGGCAGTTCCGTGGCCGAGTTGCCCGTCTTCGACGGCGGGACATATCCCGCCTCCGCCGCGGCTGTCACTGAAGTTACGGCGCTGCTCATCCGTAGCAAAGACTTTTACGCCATTTGTTTGGAAAATCCCGAAATCACGCTCAAGGTATTGCGGGTGGTGGGCGGAAGATTGCGCCGGCTGGTGGGGATCATTGAGGAGCTTTCCTTTACCACCGTGCGGCACCGCGTGGCGGCGCTCCTTTTGCGCCTGGCGAAATCCGAGGGGCGGCCGGCGAAGCAAGGCGTGGAATTTACCTTTGCCATGACCCAACAGGAACTGGCGGCGCAGATTGGAACGGTGCGCGAACTGGTGTCGCGCAATCTAAGCCGCTTGCAGGCTGCGGGCATCATTCGGATGGAAGGCAAAACGGTGACGGTCCGGGACCTCAAGGCGCTCGAAGGCGAGGTTGAAGACGGAGATTCGTGAGCACGGCCTCTTCAATCGTGCAGCCGTGCCGCGTGAATTATCGCGCGATGATGGGCAGCGGCCCCGTGAGCAGTTTCACCCGCGAGGTTTGGGCGAGATTCATGATTCGCCAGAGCCCTACGCCCCACCAGGCCAGAGCGGTCAATTCAATAAAACCCGTCGCCCCGATGAGCGGGAAGGCTGTGCCAGGGAAAATGTCGGTGAGTATCTGAAGGGTGACGCGCCCGGCGCAACCCACGTTGAGCAGAACAAAGGGCGCCCAAAGCGGGCTGAGGCGGCTCGAATCCACTCCGGCAAGAATAGGCACAACGCGCGAAGCGACTCCAATAATCATCAGGCTGATAAAGCCCACCGTGTACGCGTGCCGGTGCGCGCCCCAAAATGCGTGGGAAAACATCTGGTGCGTCAGGGCGTTATAGACCACCATGAATGGCATCATGAAGAGGGCGATCAGAAGCCACACGTAGGCGGCCCGAATGAATTTCCAACTTCGGTCGGTTTGATTGGGTTTGGAAAAAATCCCGAGCTGGATAACGAGCAAAACGCCCCACACTGCCATCAGGATGTAGGAAAGCTCGAGGCCAACGGCGAAATACAGATTTCGGGTGGATAACAAACCCATGTAACAAACGATGTCGAGAATCAGGCTGCCGTTGATCAAGCCGAAGATGAGGGCTTGGCGATCTCGCCGCGGCTTGGCCAGGCCGTAGACTACCGGAATGAATCGCTGGCTTACTCCCGCGATAATCAGCGCTGCAAAGCCCAGTAGTTGGAGGTCACGGAGCGGGCCATCGAGCAGAGCGATGCGCCATAGGAGTTGCGCCGTGCCCTGCGCCGTGGCCTTGGCGAAAAAGAAGAAGTCACTGAAGATTGACTGGGCAAGAAACCACACGCAGGCGGCGAATATGAACTTCTCGTAGGGATTCGGTGCGCCCACGGATTTACGTGCCGTCTTGAAAATGATCGTCAGGAAAAGCCCGATGGCCGCGAGTTCCACCGCCGCAGAGAAGACACCCAACGCCATGCCTACGGCCTGCGGTTGAAGTAATTCCGCGCCCACTCGGGCCGCAATCCCCGCGAGCATCAGGTAAAGGGTAAGGTTGGCGAGGTCCGGCCGCCAGAGCGTGGTGTATTTGAATCGCGGAAATGACTGGTAGGCAAACCCCATCACGAACAATCCCACCCAACCGAAAATCATGGCGTGTGCGTGAGCATGGATGGAAGGTACCAAGTGGAGTTGCAGGAAATTTCCCGCCAGCCCTATTTGCAACAGGTTGATCGCGCCCCACAGCACGCCGACCGTCAGCGTGATGGCAATCCCCGCCTTAAAGAACCGGCGGTAAATGTAATCCGCGATGGTTTCCTGGTAGACGTAGGGCTCGGGCGAGGGTTTCTCGCTCTCCGCGTTAAGTTCCCGGAGGAGCGCGTTCACATCGGCCTGATGCACCGAACAGAAAAAGGCGAGTGACTCGGTGGGTCCATGCGCGCCGCCGCAACCTTTTAACCCGTGCTGGTCGAAAATGCGCCGTGCGGACGGGCACCGTTGCAAGACCTCCGCTACGCTGGTGGTTGCAGTAATTTCGTTCATTAAGTTGTCTCCCTCCCCCAATGCTCGCGACTTGATCTGCATCACTTTCACGCCAACCATCATCCCGCTGCGCGAACCGCCCTTCGATGACTTTTGTCACACTTACGAATAATTCCCTGGAGTGGCTTTTGCCACTGAAACTGTCCCGTAGTGCGGGCATTCATGCGGGTGTTAAGATTGAAATTCATTAACTGAGCGCGAGAGGGCTCTCGGCAGGGGTTAAAATCAATGAGCAAGAAAATCTACCCGAGCAACTGATCACGGCCCTGGCCAGGGGACAACAGAGGCTTATGAAGAAAGAGTCAGCCCATCCGGAAATAGAACTTCTGCTGCACGCCATCGATGAAGGATTCGACCGAGCGGCCTGGCACGGGCCGAATCTGCGCGGGTCGCTGCGCGGCGTGACTACGGCACAGGCGGTGTGGAGACCTGGCCCGGGCCGGCACAACATCTGGGAATTGGCGGTCCATGCGGCCTATTGGAAATACGTGGTGCGCCGGCTTCTTCAGGGCGGGAAGCGTGGAGGGTTCGCGGAAGATGGGTCGAATTGGTTTCCGCGGGGCGACACGGCCAGCGAAAAAGCCTGGCGAAAGGATTTGGCCTTGCTCGAGCGGGAGCATCGCTTGCTGCGCGAGGCGATTGCGGCAGTCGATCCCGCCAGACTACACCGGCGCGAGTCCTCAAAAAAATGGCTCCTGATCGATCACATCATCGGCGTGGCATTCCACGACATTTATCACGCGGGCCAAATCCGGTTGCTGAGGCGAATGCAGGAGGGCCGTTCAAAAACCGTCTAGCTGGCAGAAAAAAACCTTTGGAGCAATGGCATCCTGAGCTCGCCGCGGCGGACGAAGGGTCTGCTTTGGCTCGCCTCCCGTCAATTTGCAATTTTCTTCGCACGTCGGATATTCTCTTGATGCGAATTACTTTGTAGAGTGTGAATGCAAATGAGTGACCACCACACACAGATTGGAATTCTGGCACTGGCCGCCATCGGAGTTTTTCTTGGCTCCGGATATTTCTGCATGTCAGGGCGTCGAGCGTTGCCGCGTCGAGGGCGGTTGGGGCTCGGAACTATTCTGTGTGCGGAGGCCTTGTTGGCCCTTCAATGGCATGGGTTATTTCCCTGGGATGGTCCTGCGATTTTCCTCACGCCCATCGTTTGGACGGGGTTTCTCCTGCTCATGGACGCCCTGGTCTGGACGCTCGACGGTGTTTCATTGATGTCGCCATCACCCCGCCGGTTCTGGTTGCTCGCGGCTTGGTCACTCCCGCTCTGGCTGATTTTTGAGGCCTACAACCTGCGCCTCGAAAACTGGACTTACGTCGGACTACCAACCAATCCCTGGGTGAGCTGCTTGGGATATGCGTGGTCATTTGCCACCATCTGGCCGGCCATTTTTGAAACCGCGGCTTTCGTTCACGCCCTGGGAATTTTTCAGGGCACAAGGAAGTCCAATTTTGTCCTCAGCCCGTCCAGCCGTCTTAGCCTCTGCTTGTGCGGACTTTTGCTGGTGTCAGTCCCCATGCTGGTCCCCTCTGAACTCGGCCGGTACATGTTTGGCGCGGTTTGGGTGGGATTCATATTTCTGCTCGACCCGCTGGTCCATTACTGGAAAGGGCAATCGTTTTTGCGCGAATTGGAACAAGGGGAATCCTCGATCCTCTGGAGTTTCCTTCTGGCAGGCGTGGTTTGCGGGATTCTCTGGGAATTCTGGAATTATTGGGCGGCGGCGAAATGGCTCTATGTTTTTCCCATCGGCCAGGGATCGAAGGTGTTTGAAATGCCGCTGCTCGGTTATTTGGGCTTTCCCGCATTTGCGTTGGAGTGCCGCGTGATGTACGAATTTCTGCGAAGCCTCAAGAACCACCTTCTGAAGTCGCGGACGAGCCACACCTTGGAAACCGCCAAGTCGTAAGCTCCGAGCCATCGATCTCGCCACTCCAAATGGTTAAGTGGGATTCAGCGTGGGGATGAAAAAACAGAATGGTCTGGCCAAAGCAGTGCCATCACTCCTGACAGGGTTGCTGCTTTGGGTGGGGATTTCAGTCGGACATAGTGGGGGCCCTGCCGGAGCCGAACCTCAGTCGCCGGACAAGAAGTCGGATAACTGGAATTATTCGCGGCACGGGATCGATTTGGTGATGGACGGCGATACGGCCGCCGCGATAAGCGTCTTTCGCCAGATCCAGCAGAAGGATCCCCAATCCCCATTGGGTTATTTGCTCGAGGCCCAGGCGGTCTGGTGGAGGATCTATTATTCCACTGCGAATCTGTTGGACCCCGACGTGTTTGACGTGGCTCGCCAGGACATCTCACCAGAAGATTCTCATTTTTCCGATTTGACCAACGTCGCTATCACCCGCTCTGACATTTCCCTCCGGGCCGGGTCAGATGTCGCGCGCAATAATTTGTACGAAGGCATGGCGTACGCGCTCCAAGCCCGGTTGGATGGCCTGCGTGGCAAAGATCTGGCGACGGCTAGGGCCGGCAAGAAAATGCGCTCCTATTTGCTGGAGGCACTGAAGGACGACCCCAATCTGGTTGATGCCAACCTTGGCCTCGGCATTTACAACTACTACATCGACACTCTGCCGCCGGCCATCAAGCTCTTGAGAGTTCTGGGGAACGTGCCCGGAGGAAATCGGGAATTGGGGCTTCAGCAGATACAAAAAGCGGCTGAGAAAGGTGACCTGGTCCGGGATGAAGCCATGTTTTATCTGGCGAAAGATTATTCCCGCGAGAAAGAAAAAAAGTACAAGAAAGCGATGGAGATCTTTGAGCAGTTGGCGCGCGATCATCCGCGCAACTCGCTTTGGGTGTTGCTCTCCGCCGAAATGCGGCTGCGGCTGGGGCAAAATCTCGAGGGTGACCAGCTTTATCGAAAGGTTTTTCAGGACATCACCGGAAAAACCTCTGAGACGGATCGAGCGGTTCACCGCGCCGCGCGTGAGGGCCTGGTGCGCAGGCACCCAACGGAGAGATTTGCGGATTGACGGCACCTGCGCATGACGCCACGCAAGGAGGTTCAGCATCTTGAACGCCACGCGCCAGAGACAGAATGGTGGGTCAGGCCCCGTCCGGTCTTCAGTCATTGTGTCTCTTTGCCTGTGTTTGGCGGGCTTGGTGAGTGCGCCTGCTTTTCCATCCATCGTATCGCCTCCCGTCCAGGAAAGCGCGCAGTGTGAGCAGTGCGCGACCGCCCAACAGGGGCTCAACGCGCTGATGAATGGTGATCCCGACGCGGCGATTGAAATTTTCCATCAAATTGAGACGCGAGCCCCCGAGTCTCCGCTCGGCTATCTCCTGGAGGCTGACGCAACGTGGTGGAAGATTTACCTGACCACGGCTGACCTGATTGATCCGGACGTGTTTGACGTGGTCGATTCCAAGACCTCATCATACGATGCGCACTTCGAAGAGTTGATCGATTCGGCGATTCGAAAATCCGAGGCCAGGATTCATGCGCATGAGGGCGTGCCGCGCAACAAGCTCTACGAGGGATTGGCCTATGCGTTGCGGGCTCGTTTCTACGGGCTGCGAGACCAGGACCTGCCGACGGCGCGGGCTGCCAAGAAAATGCGCACATTGCTCCTGGCCGCTCAATCCTCCGATCCGAGTTTGGCAGACGCCGATGCGGGGATTGGTCTTTACAACTATTTTGTCGACACGCTGCCCACCATCGTCAAAATGCTGAAATTCTTGATTGGCCTTCCGGGCGGCAGCCGTGAACTTGGGCTTCAACAACTCCAGCTCGCTGCCGAAAAAGGTGATTTGGTGCGCGCCGAAGCCAAGTTCTACCTGGCCAAGGATTATTCGCGCCCCAACGAGAGGGAATACTCCAAATCCCTTCGACTTTTCCAGGAGCTATCGCAGGAATTTCCCAGGAATCTTTTGTGGAAACTGTTGGTGGGCAGCCTGGAAATCCGCCTGGATCGCGCTTCGGACGGGGAAGCTCTCTACCGCGAGGTGATGACCGAGTCAGCGGGGGAGGGATCGGACGTCACCCGGGCCTTGCACCACGCGGCGGAGTCCGCGATGAAACGCCTGAACCGCGCGGCAGAAAAGGAGAAGGAAACTGGAAAATAGAAAATGGAAGTGCGAAAGTCGAAAACGGAAAATCGAAAGGTGAAAATGAAAGCTAGTAGGCCAACATTCAAGGCCAGTTTCCATTTTCCAATTTCCAGTTTCCGTTCTCAATCATTCACTCAAACACAAAATCACTCAATGACTCAATGCTTCCGTCTGTTCGTAGGCGTGGTAGGAACTGCGAACCAGCGGGCCGGACTCCACGTGGCGGATCCCGAGGCGCAATCCCTCGCGCTTGAAAGCGACGAATTCCTCCGGCGAGTAGAACCGCGAGACGGGTAACTGGTCGCCGGAGGGCCGAAGGTACTGGCCGATGGTCACGATGCCGACTCCGGTGGCGCCCAGATCGGCCAGGACGCCGCATATCTCCTCAAACGTTTCGCCCAAGCCGACCATCAGCCCGGATTTGGTGGGAATCTCACGGTCGAGTTCACGGGAATGCCGCAGCAGGTGCAGCGAGCGCTCGTAGCGCGAACCGCGCCGTGCTACGGGATAAAGGCGGGGGACGGTTTCAATGTTGTGGTTGAGGACGTCAGGCCGCGCCCGCAGTACGATTTCCAGGGAATCGTCTGACCCGTGAAAATCGGGGATTAGCACTTCCACCTTGCAATCGGGAATCTGGCGCCGCAGGGCGCCAATGGTAAGCGCGAAAACACTCGCTCCGCCGTCCGGTTGGTCGTCGCGGTCCACCGACGTGACCACCACATGCTTGAGCCCCATGGACTGCGCGGCGCTCGCCACGCGTTCCGGCTCGGCCCAATCAATTTCTGAAGGCATTCCTTTCGGCACTGCGCAGAAAGCGCACCGCCGCGTGCAGAGGTCGCCGAGAATCATGAAGGTGGCGGTGCGATGCTCCCAGCACTCCGCGATATTCGGGCAGCGCGCGCTCTCGCATACGGTGTGCAAGTCGTGCCCGCGCATCAACTGCTTCAGTTCGTGGAAATTATCACCGCCCGGCAGGCGCACCTTCAGCCATTCGGGCCGGCGGACGACCGGGCGCGACACTGCGATCTGGACTAAATCCGATCCCATAAGGATTGATTGTACCTTGGACCCCCCGGTAGTGGCAAATGAGGAGCTCTCGTGATTTTTCCATTACACTTTCCCTCCAGCCGTGAGATACTTCGCGACGTTCCTTTTCTGATAGCTGTGCCCCTTAACTCATGGCCGACCCAAATCCATCCCAGATAAATTCCTCCCCATCAGAGCCGCACCTGCGACGGGTGTTAACCCTGTGGGATCTCATTTTTTACGGCATCGTTCTGATCCAGCCCATTGCCCCCGTGCCCCTTTATGGAGTCGCGCAAAAACTATCCGACGGACACTTTTTGATGACCATTTTCATCGCCATGGGCGCGATGTTGATCACCGCCTTCAGCTATGGACGGATGGCGGCCCTTTATCCCGCGGCGGGGTCCGCTTACACCTATGTGGGGCGGGGGCTGAACCCTCATCTGGGGTTTCTGGCCGGCTGGGCCATGATCCTCGACTACATCCTCCAGCCTGTCATTAACACGGTCTGGATCTCAATCACTCTTCACGATCGCTATCTTGATTACCACATCCCTGAAATCCCGTTCGGAGTGTGGGCCTTGGTGATCGCGTGCATCGTGACCTATTTGAATTTGCGCGGGGTCAAGACCAGCGCCGTGGCCAACAAGATTCTCCTCTTTTTTATGTTTATTGTGGTCGGCCTTTTTATTTTTCTTGCGGTGAAGTACTTATTCTCCACAAACGGCTGGGCGGGTGTCCTTTCCACCCAGCCGTTATACGATCCCGCAACTTTCCACTGGCCCACGGTGATGACGGCCACTTCCTTTGCTGCGCTCACTTACATCGGATTTGACGGCGTCACCACATTGTCCGAAGAAGTGGTGAACCCCAAACGGAATGTCCTGTTGGCTTGCGTTTTGACTTGCCTCTTTGCCGGAGTTTTCAGCGCCATGGAAGTTTACCTGGGCGCGCGCGTCTGGCCGGACTGGCATACACTCCCGAGCCTGGAATCAGCCTTCATGGATATTTGCCGGCGTGTTGGCGGGTTGCTGCTGTTCCACGGCATGGGAGCTATTCTTATCCTCGCGGCCTTTGGCAGCGCGTTGACCGGCGGCCTGGGAGCCGCGCGCCTCCTCTTCGGAATGGGCAGGGATAGCGTGCTGCCGAAAAACATCTTCGGACATATCAGTGCCAAGACCGGTACACCGAGTTACAGCATCATCCTGATCGGTGCGGTGACGTTTGCCGGCGCTCTGGCACTCAATTACATCGGCAACGCATACCAGCATGCCGGCGAAACCCTGAACTTCGGAGCGTTCCTCGCTTTCATGGGCGTCAATTTCGCCACCTTTTGGCAATTCATTGTCCTGGGACAGCCCGGGCGAAAGAAGAGATTATTTGTGGATATGCTCCTCCCTCTTTTTGGATTCCTGTTTTGCGGCTACATTTGGTGGAACCTCAACCCCATCGCCAAAAAGGTGGGGGGCGTGTGGTTCGTGCTGGGGCTGATCCTCATGGTGATCAAGACGCGCGGCTTCCGCGACAAGCCCGTCATGATCAATTTCACGGAGTCTTAATAGGCCGCGATCGAATTCCAGCTCTATAATTTGTCCTCCGGCGCCACAACAATAAGATTACAATTCGACTGAGTCGCTCTGGCCGCGACAAGCCATTTGAAAGATGAGAGGAGAAACTCACGTGTTACTCCGGTTTCCGTTCCGCATTCATCAAACCCACCCTCTGCGCAAGTTCTTGATGCTGCTCCCGGCGATGCTGGCCATGGGAGTTTTATCTTCGTTGGCTCAAGGGCCCGATGTTCAAGGCCCTCCCCGGACGCGCAAGGATGACGTGAAAGAAACAATTCAGGGAGTGGAGATCGCTGATCCCTATCGCTGGCTGGAAGATCAGCAGAGCCCTGAGACGCGCGCGTGGATCAAAGCGCAGAATGATTACACTCATTCGCAGCTCGATGGCAGGCCGGGCCGCGATTCCATCCAGCGCCGCCTCACTGAATTGATGAAGATCGACACGATCGGAACTCCGGTCGAGCGCAACGGGCGTTACTTCTTCAGAAAAAGGCTGGCGAGCCAGGATCAGTCCGTGCTCTACATGAGAAAGGGATTGCAGGGATCGGATGAAGTTTTGGTGGACCCCAATCCCATGAGCCCGGACAAATCCATTTCAGTCGGTCTGGAAGTAGTTTCGCAGGATGGGACGGTGCTCGCCTACTACCTGCGCCACGGCGGCGAAGACGAGACTTCCATCCAATTTCTCAACGTCGATTCCGCTAAAGACCTGCCCGACGTTCTGCCCAAGGCGCGCTATTCCGGGCTTTCCATGAAGCCCGACAAGAGCGGAGTGTACTATGCGCGTGAGGAGGCTGCCGGCCCGCGCGTTTATTACCACGCGATGGGGACGGGTCCCGCCAAGGATCAGGAGCTCTTCGGGAAGGGATATGGTCCCGAAATATTCATCACTTCGAGTCTATCGGAGGATGGACGCTACCTGATTATTCAAGTCTTCCATGGCGCCGCGGCGGACCAAACGGAGATTTACTTCCAGGACGTTGCCGCTCAAGGCCCGGTGGAGACGCTGGTGAACGACGTGAAAGCTCGGTTTCTAGGCGAGGTGGGAGGGGACCAGCTCTTCCTTCAAACCAATTGGAATGCGCCCAAGGGCCGTGTCCTTGCAGCGGACCTGAAAAACCCGGCGCGAGATAAGTGGCGCGAGGTGGTTCCCGAGGGCAGTGCCGCCATGGAATCAAGCACGCTGGCCGGCGGAAAAATTCTGGTGAGTTATACGGAAAACGCCAGTTCGCGTGTTGAAATCTACGACCCTTCGGGCAAGCACATTCGCGGGATTGAACTGCCGACCATTGGCACCGCGGGAGGCGTGAGCAGTCGCTGGACGAGTTCGGAAGCGTTTTATGGGTTTACCTCCTTCGCGGTGCCTTACACGATTTACCGTTACGATATCGCGACCGGGCAACAAACCACGTGGGCACGGCTCAATGTTCCCATCCAGAGTGATAAGTTTGAAGTGAAGCAAGTCTGGTACGAATCCAAGGACAAGACTCGAATCCCCATGTTTCTCCTATACCTCAAAGGGACCAAGCTCGACGGGAAGAATCCCACATTGCTGACGGGCTACGGCGGATTCAATTTGAGCGAGACGCCCTATTTCTCGGAGATGGCGGCGTTTTGGGCGGAGCAGGGCGGAGTTTTTGCCGACGCCAATTTGCGCGGGGGCGGGGAGTTTGGCGAGGCCTGGCACAAAGCAGGTATGCTGGACAAGAAGCAAAATGTGTTTGACGACTTCTTTTCAGCGGCGGGGTGGCTGACCGGGAATGGCTTTACTAATCCTTCTCGACTGGCGATCGAAGGCACCAGCAATGGTGGGTTGCTGGTGGGCGCCGCGCTCACTCAGCGCCCCGAGCTTTATCGTGCGGTCATCTGTGGTTTCCCTCTACTCGACATGATCCGCTATCAAAAGTTCCTGGTGGCCCGCTACTGGACTCCCGAGTATGGGTCTTCGGATGACCCGGCCCAATTTAAATATATCCATGCTTACTCGCCCTACCATCACGTTAAGGCGGGCACGAAATATCCTGCGGTCTTGCTGGTGAGCGGGGACTTCGATACGCGCGTGGCGCCGCTTCATGCCAGAAAAATGGCCGCACTACTTCAGGCCTCCACAGGGTCGGATCGTCCCGTGCTGCTACGATATGATACTGAGGCGGGCCATTCCCAAGGGGGAATGTCGGTTACGAAAAGGGTGGAACAGACGACGGATGAACTCGAATTCCTTTTCTGGCAATTGGGGATTACCTTTGCTGGCAACAAATGAAAATGGAAAATTGGAAACTCGAAAATCGAAACTCGAAAATCAAAACTGGAAATGAGGCGCGAGACAGGAACGACCAATTTCTATTTTCCAATTTCCGCCATTCCCAGGGACCAACATGGCGTGGATAGAGACAGTCGAGCCGGGTGAGGCAACTGGCGAGTTGAAGGCCGAGTACGACAAGGCCGTGCGTCGGGCCGGGAAGGTATTCAACATCCTCAAGGTGCAAAGCCTGAACCCGCCTGTGCTGCGCGCTTCCATGGGGCTGTACCTCGCCGCGATGCACGGGCCTTCCGGCCTTACTCGCGCCGAGCGCGAAATGCTGGCCACCGTCGTCTCGTGGGCCAACCACTGTTTCTATTGAATCGAAGCGCACGGGGAGGATCTCCGTGGAGAAACAAAAGATGCCAAACTCGCCGAGCACATGAAGCACAATTACATGCGCGCGAAACTTTCGCCGCGCCAGAAAGCGCTGTGCAAGTTCGCCGAACTTGTCACGCGAACGCCCGCCGCTGTGCGCCCACAGGATCTCGAGACCTTACGGAAACACAAACTCAGCGATCGTGACATCCTCGATGCGGTGGAAGTGATTGCCTATTTCAATTACATCAATCGTGTAGCCGACGCGCTGGGCATCGATCCCGAAGCGGAGATGCAGGACGCACTCTCGCGCTGGCGCGATCCGTCAGGAAAGTAACCCGCCTTGCCTCTCTACCCCCTTCCCCTGTAACCTGTAGCCTCGTTATGAGAGAACGGGAACACCATACATTTGTTTGGATGGACCTCCTGTGGCTCGTGTTTCTAGCGGGCCTTGCCGTCCTGGATCCCATCGTTGAGATTCACAAACAACTCACGCTCCTGGCCATTGGCGTTTTCCAAATCTTCGAACGCCAATTCGTCAAAGAGGCGGGGCCGCGCGGCCGCGCTTACAGCGTGGTGATCAAAATCCTGCTGGCCACATTGGTGGTCAGCCACACCGGCGGCATCAACAGCAGCTACTACCTTATCTACTTCCTGCCCGTCGTCACCGCCGCGATGGACTTTGGCGCTTTGGGGACCCTCGCTTGGACTGCCATCACCTCTCTTGCCTATTGCTCGCACTTGCTGCCCGCGCTTCCGGAATACGAGTTGGCATGGGTGGATGTTACAGAGTTGGTGATTCGGAACCTCTTTTTCTTCCTCGCCGCCATTGTGATCAATCGCTTTGTGACGGAGAACCGGAGGCAGGCACTTCGCTATCAGCTTCTGGCTGAAACACTGGCTGACACCAATCGCCGCCTTGAGGAGGCGCAGGCGGAGGCGCGCCGAACTGACCGCCTGGCGGCCCTCGGACAGCTTTCCGCCGGACTGGCGCACGAATTGCGCAACCCTCTGGGCGTCATCAAAGGGTCTGCCGAAATGCTCACCAAGAAATTGAAATCCGAAGAGCCGCTGACCAGCGAACTGGCGAACAACATCTCAAGTGAGGTGAATCGCCTGAACGCGCTGGTCACCAGGTTTCTGGACTTTGCCCGGCCCTCCCAATTGGCGAAACAGCCTGAGGATATTTCCGCGCTGGTCGACCGGACCTTGAAGGAGGTCCACGACCGTTACCCTGACGATCCCGTGGTTGTGGAGCGGCAATACGCCAACGGCCTGCCGCCCGTTTCCATTGACGTGGAGCTCTGTGAGCGTGTGTTCACCAACCTTTTCATGAATGCCTACGAAGCATTCGCGGGGGCGGAAGGTAGAATCCATGTGACGATTTCCGAAATGAACGACTCGACGGGGATGCGAGAAGGCGCGCGGCGGGGTGTGCTGATCGAAATTGAGGACAATGGCCCGGGAATTCCTGTGGACTTGCGCGAGCAAATTTTTAATCCTTTCTTCACCACCAAGAAGAGTGGCACGGGCCTTGGACTTTCCATTGTGTCCAAGATTGTCGATGACCACCGCGGCTGGATCCGCGTGTCCGACCCGCACTCCGGGCAACCGAAAGGAACCTGTTTTAAGGTATTCTTGCCTGGGGCGTGACAGAAGAAGGAAAATGGAAACTGGAAATTGGAAAATCGAAAATGGAAATTCGACAATAGGTCCCCGGGTGTGATTGCCCCAGAGGTTTATTGAAATGGCGGAGGTGGGGAAAACGGGCTCTCGCCCCATTAAGGACTTTAAGGATTTGGAGGTATGGAGGTTTGCGCGTGATCTCCGACACGAGCTCTATAAAGTAGCGAAGGCATTGCCGGACAACGAAAAGTTCGGTTTGGCGAGTCAACTTCGCCGCGCCGCGACATCTGTAACAGCCAACATTGCCGAGGGATTTGGGCGTTTTGGATATCAGGAGAATGCGCAAATGTGCCGCCAGGCCCGTGGATCGCTGTTCGAGTTGCGCGATCACTTGACGACATGCGTCGATGAAGGATATTTGACTCTAACTGAAGGCAAGAGGTTCGATACCCTTGCTCAATCTGCTTGCCGATTGCTCAATGGCTACCTTCGATCGACCTTGGCATTGAAGCGTCATAACGAGGCTGTCCCGTAATTTCCAGTTTCTAATTTCCAATTTCCAGTTTCCAAGGTTTACTCAAACTATGCCCACCATACTCATTGTCGAAGACGAATCCAAGATGCTGCGCTTGCTCGAATTGAGCTTTGTCGAGGAGGGGTTTGCCACGCGCAGCGCCTCGGACGCTGAAACGGGGATGAAAATCTTCGGCCAGGAGCCGATCGACCTGGTGGTCACCGATCTGAAGCTGCCCGGCATGAATGGGCTTGATTTCCTGCAGGCCATCAAGCGCGTGAACGCCGCAATCCCCGTCGTGGTGATGACCGCATACGGCACTGTGGAAACCGCGGTGGAGGCCATGAAGGCGGGCGCCAGCGATTATGTCCTCAAACCTTTTTCGCTCGAAGAAATCAAACTCATCGTGCACAAGGAGCTGGATGTTCACCGCCTGCGCGAGGAGAACCGGAACCTGCGCGAGGCGTTGGGCCATCGATACGAATTCCAGAACATCGTGGCGCGCAGCCCGAAAATGCAGGAGGTGCTGGCCGTCGTGGAGCGCGTGGCGCCGTCCAATTCCACCATCCTCCTGGGTGGCGAAAGTGGAGTGGGCAAGGACCTGATCGCGCGCGCCATTCACCAGCACTCGCGCCGCGCCTCGGGACCGTTTATCAAAATTAACAGTACCGCCATTCCGGAAAATCTCCTGGAGAGTGAATTGTTTGGTTACGAGAAAGGAGCCTTCACAGGCGCGGCCACTTCAAAGCCCGGAAAGTTCGAGCTGGCCGATAAGGGAACTATATTCCTGGATGAAATTGGCGATGTCCCGGCGGCAACTCAAGTCAAGCTCTTGCGCGTGTTGCAGGAGCGTGAATTTGAGCGCTTGGGTGGTACAAAAACGCTCAAGGTGGACGTCCGGGTGGTGGCGGCTACAAACCAGGATTTGCGCGGCGCACTCGAGCAGGGAACTTTTCGCGAGGACCTGTTCTACCGCCTCAACGTGGTCCCGATTTCCATCCCACCCCTGCGCGAGCACAAAGAAGACATTCCCTACCTGACGGATTATTTCATCGAACGTTTTGCGCGCGACGCAGCCAAACCCATCACCGGAATCACGGCGGCCGCACAAAGAATGCTAATGGAATTTCACTGGCCGGGAAATGTCCGCGAGCTCGAAAACATTATCGAGCGCGCCGTGGCGCTTTCAACCGCCAGCGTGCTCGACGTCGCCGACATCCGGCTGGACAACGCGCCGTCGACCACCGCCTCGCCAGACGGCAGTGCGGGCGTACCCTTTCCCCCCGAAGGCCAAACGCTTGAGAAATTTGAAGACGAAATTATCAAAGAGGCCTTGCGCCGCGCCAACGGCAACAAGAGTCAGGCCGCCCGCCTGCTCGGCCTCTCCCGCAATGCCCTGCGCTATCGCTTAACGAAGATTGGCGTGCCCGACGACCCGGAGCAATAGGGCGGGCTTCAAGCGGGCGACTGTGAGAAGCTCTATCGGCGCAATCTCTCAGGTGTACGTACAACAATATTGACAAGGGTGGGTTTTCCAGATATTCTGAATTGGTCGTATGCAATGCGCTTCGAATGGGACGAAGATAAAAACCGGAAGAACCTGCGCAAGCACGATGTTCGCTTTGAAACCGCAGTTCTCGTGTTCGACGATCCGTACGCCCTGACGCAACGTGACGCCATCCTTGACGATGAGGAACGCTGGATAACAGTTGGGGCGATCGGGCCCGGGTCGGTCCTTCTCGTCGTTCATACCTATCATGAAAAACACAACGAAGAGGTTATTCGCATCATTTCGGCACGTGCCGCTGAGTCCCAGGAAAGGAGTGCCTATGAGGAAGCTCACGAAGGAGCAGAAGCGAGACATCGCCGCCATCGCCGCAAAGAAAGACGTCGACATTGATTTCACCGATGCTCCTCCGGTACTCGATTGGACCGGAGCGGATATCGGCAAATTCTACCGACCGGTGAAGAAGCCGGTCACCATGCGTCTGGACTCCGACATCATCGATTGGCTCAAATCCGGTGGCCGTGGTTACCAGACGAGAGCCAATTGGCTCCTGCGGCACGCCATGCTCCACACGTCAATGCAGGAGCGCCTGGCCAGGCGCGAACGCACCCGGCGCGCCGGCGCGGGCACCCGGAGCAAAGGAAGTGTTTCTTAGCACAAGGGTGTCCGAGCGGCGAGTAATGAAATTCATGCAGGTAGGACGGCCGGAAGCATTCCTATACCCAGGAACATCCCACCACATTCTCCTTCAAATTAAGAGGAATGTTGATGCGCTGCATTTCGGGTAAAATAAAGAGGTCTGCTCAGCTCGGTAACTCGTTTAGAATGGGTCAATCTTATACTCAGTTGGCCGGAGGTTGTGATGCCTTCCGTGATGAAAACGCTTTTGCTGAATCCGCCCAGTTTTGAGAAGTTTGATGGCGGTGCGGGTTCGCGCTGGCAAGCCGCGCGCGAGGCCGAGGCCTTTTGGTATCCCACCTGGCTGGCTTATGCGGCGGGCATGTTGCCCGGCAGCCGTCTGCTGGATGCTCCGCCCGCCAAAATCACACCTGCTCAAACCGTCCAGATCGCGCGCGATTATGAAC
Organism: Terriglobia bacterium; assembly: GCA_041481635.1. Classification (GTDB taxonomy): domain Bacteria; phylum Acidobacteriota; class Terriglobia; order UBA7540; family UBA7540; genus DASYXZ01. The sequence goes on from JBGPCF010000091.1 coordinate 25,792, forward strand.
TCGTGGTGCTTTTTACTTCGACGGTTGGATTTGAGAACGACCTCCAGATTGCCCGCTCGATGAAAGAAGCCAAGCCTGACTTGAAAGTGGCCTTTGTAGGTCCTCCCGTCCAGGTGCGGCCCGCGGAAAGTTTGGTGGCCGGCCCGGAAATCGACTTTGTGGTGCGCGGCGAGTTTGATCACCCGGTCGTAGAATTCGCACGGGGAAAGCCGTTGGCTGAGATTGCCGGCGTCAGCTTTCGCCGGAATGGAACGGTGGTTCACATTCCCGCCAAGCCTCCTCTCACGACAGAAGAATTGGACCACCTGCCTTTCGCCACCGAAGTCTATAAACGCGATCTGGTGATCGAGAATTACAACATGCCCTTCCTCCAGTATCCCTACGTTTCGTTCTACACGAGCCGGGGCTGCCCAGCGCTGTGCACGTTTTGCCTGTGGCCTCAGACCCTTTCCGGCCACGACTGGCGCGTCCGGTCGGCGGACAACGTGGCGCAGGAAGTCGCGCATGCGCTCAAATTGTTCCCGCAAGCCAAAGAGTTTTTTTTCGATGACGACACGTTTAACATCCGCCGGGAGCGGGTTCTCGAACTGTGCAAGAAATTCAAGCCGCTGGGATTCCGCTGGTCCTGCAACTGCCGCGTTCATGGCGATTACGACACGCTCAAGGCCATGGCCGATGCGGGCGCGCGGAAGTTTGTGGTGGGGTTCGAATCCGGCGATCCGCAGATTCTCAAGAATTCCAAAAAGGGCGCCACCGTCGAGATGGCCCGGACTTTTGCCAAAAACTGTAAGAAGGTCGGCATCGAGATTCACGGCGACTTCATCATCGGTTTGCCGGGCGAGACCAAGGAAACCATCGCGCGCACCATTGATTTCGCCAAAGAGCTGGATACGGAGACCATCCAGGTGTCCATCGCCCACGCGCTGCCGGGCACTGAGCTTCACGATCAGGTAACCAGCAACGGGTTTCTTGCCGGCGAAGCGCTGGCCGATTCGGGTGGGCACCAGCTCCCGCATATCGAATATCCGCACCTGAGCCGGCAGGAAATGATGGCGGGGGTGAACCGGTTTTACGACGCCTACTATTTCCGCCCGC
>JBGPCF010000092.1:0-26754 GCA_041481635.1 Terriglobia bacterium
GCGCAGCCAATTCAAGCCTGAAGAATTCGCCAAGCCTGCGTCCAATATTGTGCTGCTACCCTAAGTTCCCTCGATGTGCGCCTAACGGTTTGTTGAATAACCCCCGGAGGTGTCATTCCCAGGAGGTCGCCGCGGCGACCGACGAGGAATCTCGCCCTGCTTATTCTTTCAGTGCGAGATTCCTCTCCGTCGGCTGACGGATCGGAATGACCTGAGGGGAGAATGTTTTTCAACATACGCTAATCGCGAGCCATTTTGTTGTAATGAATCAATAGGCCGGAGTCCTCATATCTCCCCAGCGCCTCCAGAGCCACGATCTGAAAATCCTGAGCCGAGATTTCTGTTCGACGATAGGCTTGCGGCTCGACTTTGATAGTCTCGCGCCCGTGGTCTTCGAGCAAAAAGGCCAGCGCATCTTTGGATGAGGGAACAAATTTCGCCTCGCGCCCGTGACCCTCGGCTTCCATCACATACGACCGCAACAATTTTGACCAGTACTTGCGGAAAAGGTCGGGGCTGGAGAAAACGTCCGACCAAACCAGTTCGCCGTTAATAGCCACCACCACGCCCACGGCGCCGCGGTCCCGCATCTGGTCGCGCAACTGGCGTTCGTATTCGGATTCGATGGACGCAGTCGCTTCATCCAAATCGCGCTTGGCCCGGGGACTGTTCACCACGTCTGCGTAACTTGAGGTGGGGGAAGCCGCGCCCACGGACTTCGCCGATTCGGCAACGGAGTCCCAAACTCGTGATTGATTCCTGCTCACCTGGGCTTCTTTGCGCACCGACGGCTGGGCCACAATTCCGGCCGCTCCAAACCCTCCGGCGCCCGAAGTCCAGCGGCCGTGCTCGACGCAGAACACCGTTAAGGGCAGAGGATCGCTCTTGGGCGGGACCACCATGTCCGCGCCGATAATGCGGGTCTGCTTGCCCCCGGAGACTACCTCACCGGCGAGGAGAATTAGGGGGCGCGAGGAATCGTTCACCAGCACCAATTCGTTCACGCTCGCGCCTCGGTTATAATCCTGAGTTCGCTCTTCCCATGGCTGAGGCTGATGCGGGTCGCGCCGGCGGTACATGGCGTTCTCCATTTGGCCTCGCTCGCCAATTTTTACCGAGCCCGAGGCCAGGCCGTCGTCCAGAGTGAGAAACCCGAAAGTGTCAGCAATCTTTAAATTTGAGACCACAGGATAAATGGTCAGGTTGCGCCGCGTGATGGGTTCGAGCACATTCCAGCTATCCTGAAACCGCCCGATATCCCATCCCGTCGGCGGCTTCACCGGCCGCGTCCGGCTGAATTGGGCCGCGAGCGGCGTTCCCATCGCGATTAAGCCCAGCATGCAAAGGCATCCCCAAAACGTCTTCATAATCTTCCTCCTGGGACCGTCGCCGCGTGCCGCGCGGGCCGAGGCGTGTCCACTCAACTGAACGGAGGAACGGCAGGGGCTTGCAAAATATTTTTGCGGCCCTCCTGAGAAGACTGAGCCATCCCTTGGGGCAAGGTTGGACACAGGGAAAGCTATGTTTTTATTGCAAGAAGCGCTAGGCTGGACGTTCTAATCCCGTGAGGACAAAATCTCGATAGAGGAAGGTGTGCCCATGTTAACCCATCGATTTGTTGGCAGGATGTTGCGCTGTTTAGTTGCTGCGATCATCCTTGCAGCTCCACACGGTTTGGCTCAAACGGCCCAAACCTCAACCGAGGAAGGCCAGAAGGACCTCGCGGTCACCGTCTACAACTCCAATGTCGCTCTGGTGCGCGACGTCCGCCAGGTGCACCTCCCGACGGGCGAAATCAGTTTGCGATTTGTGGACATTGCCGCTTCGGTGAATCCTGTCACCGTCCACATTGTCTCGCTGACCGCGCCCAAAGACTTGACGGTGCTCGAGCAGGATTACGAGTATGATTTGTTGAATCCGGCGAAGCTATTTGACAAGTACGTGGGCAAAGAACTGACCTTGGTCCGTCTAGTGGAGGAGAACAATTCCACCAAGGAAGTTCCGGTGAAAGCCACGCTGCTGGCCAACAATCAAGGACCCGTGTGGCAGGTGGGCGACCAGATCATCACCGGCATGGGCGCCGACCGTTACGTCTTTCCCAACCTGCCCTCCAACCTTTACAGCAAGCCCACCTTGGTGTGGTTTCTCGATAACCGGCACAACGGTGAACAAAACCTGGAAGCCTCATACTTGACCAACGACATGAATTGGAACTCTGATTATGTGCTCACCGTCGCAGCCGACCAAAAGGCGGCTGATTTGAATGGCTGGGTAACCGTGGTAAATCACAGCGGGACGGCCTATCGCAATGCGCAGCTTCAATTGGTGGCGGGCGAACTCAACCGGGTTAGCCCCCGACCTCAAGCAATGGAGCGCGCGATGGCAATGAAAACCGCGTCGGCCGCGCCGCAGTTCGCCCAGGAAGCAATCTCTGAATACCATCTCTACACCCTCGAGCGCCGTACCACTTTGCAGAACAACGAGACCAAGCAAATCAGCCTGCTTTCCTCCCCAGGCGTTCGCATCGACAAACATTTTGTTGTGTACGGGCAGGAGTACTACTACCGCAGTGTCTATCGCCCCGGGGCGCCGATCAAGGACCCGGTTGAAGTGCACATCAAATTACGAAATTCCGAGGCCAACTCGCTGGGGATGCCGCTGCCTGCGGGCACGGTGCGCGTTTACCAGGGCGATTCCAAAGGGCGCGTGCAGTTTATCGGCGAAGACAACATCAGCCACACGCCCAAGGACGAGACTCTGGATCTCCACATCGGCAATGCTTTTGATGTGGTCGAGGAGAGAAAACAGACCGATTACCAGGCGCTTGGTCCGCACACCGCCGAAATGGCCTACGAAATCTCCCTGCGCAATCACAAGCCGGACGCCATCACGGTGGAGGTGAATGAACCCGTGGGCGGCGACTGGACGATGGTCGATTCCAATTTCAAATATGAGAAGACGGCCGCTTTTGCGGTTCGCTTCACCGTGCCTGTGGCCGCGAACAGCGAGTCTGTGCTGAAATACCGCGTCAGGGTGCGATGGCAATAGTGCGCGGGGAGCGCGCCGTCAGCCTCTTATTGTCTCGTTAAGACCGTCCTGAACCGGGCCACTTCTTAAGGCATGGCTATTTCAATTGAGGATTCAATCGTGGGCTGCCTTGTGGGAACGGCCGTAGGCGACGCCATGGGACTGCCCAGCGAAGGGCTTTCCCGGCGGCGCCTCGCCCGCTATTATCCGCAGATCAGAGGCCATCGTTTTTTCTTTGGCCAGGGCATGATCTCCGACGACACCGAGCACACTTGCGTGGTGGCCCAGGCGCTGCTGGTCTCGGGCGGCGAGGTTGAAGCCTTCCGTAAAGATCTGGCGAGGCGGCTACGCTTTTGGCTTCTCGGGTTTCCGGCCAGCGTCGGATTTGCCACGGCGCGGGCCTTGTTGAAATTGTGGCTGGGATTTTCGCCGGAACAAAGTGGCGTATTCTCCGCGGGCAATGGGCCTGCCATGCGGAGTGCTATCCTGGGGGCCGCCTACCGCAATGAGATGTCAAAAATCCGCAAGCTGGTTCGTGCCAGCACCCGGATCACCCACCGCGATCCCAAGGCGGAGTATGGCGCGCTGGCGGTTGCGCTTGCCGCTCAACTCGCCGCGTCGGCGTCGCCAGGAAGTGTCGAGCCTGGCGACTATCAACGGCAGTTGCAGGAATTGCTCAAGGGCAAAGCAGCCGACGAATTTCTCGGCCTCACGCAAAAGGCGGCGGAAAGCGTGGAGCGAAAAGACCCGACAGAAACCTTCGCGGATGCGCTAGGGCTGGGCAAGGGCGTCAGCGGCTATGTCTATCACACCGTGCCGGTGGCTCTGCACGCCTGGATGAGCAATCAAAAGGATTATCAGAAGGCGATTCTTGACACGATTCGATGCGGCGGCGATACCGACACCACCGCGGCCATCGTGGGTGGAATCATCGGGGCGGGCATGGGCCTACAAGGCATTCCGGCCGATTGGATTGCTACCCTCTGGGAATGGCCTAGGACTGTGGACTGGATGCAAGAGTTGGGTGTGAGACTGGCGGAAACTTCTGCCAAGGGAAAGCGGCAGGGCGCGGTGCCGCTTTCAATTGCCGGCCTTCTTGGGCGCAACCTGATTTTCCTGATGATTGTCCTGGCGCACGGGTTCCGGCGGATCTTCCCTCCGTACTGAATTGTTTGCCTCGAAGAGTTCTTATTTCCCATACTGTGAATAAAATGGAATGTAAAATTAATGAATCTCGAAGGGGGAGGAACATACTCGTGAACACCATTCAACAAATCGCGGAGTTTCCAGCGACTCCGGAGCAGTTGTTCGAAATCTACATGGATTCGAAAAAGCACTCGGAGGCGACGATGGCCAAGGCCACGGTGAGCAGAAGGGCCGGAGGCAAATTCACGGCCTTTGACGGCATGCTGGCGGGCCGGAACTTGATCATCATCCCAAATCGCCTGATTGTCCAAGCATGGCGGGCTACCCATTGGAAAAGAACCGATCCCGATTCAATATTGGTCTTGAAATTCAGCAAAACGAAAAGCGGGGGCCGGATTGACATGGTCCACACCAACGTCCCCGATTACGATCACCGCGGCGTTAAGAAAGGCTGGCATATTTATTATTGGAAGCCGTGGCGGGAGTACCTCAAGAAAAAGGGCTAACTGATCAGCATGCAGTCGCCGTAGCTGTAAAAGCGGTAGCGCTCGGCGACCGCGTGATGATATGCGCGCAAGACGAACTCTCTGCCCGCGAACGCTGAGACCAGCATCAAAAGGGTCGAGCGCGGTAGGTGAAAATTGGTGATCAGGCCGCGGATGGCGAGGAATTGGAAACCGGGCAGGATATACAGGCTGGTTTCACTTTGTCCAGGGACAACTCGCCCGTCGTGCTCGCGCGCCACGTGCTCGAGGGTCCGTGCGCTGGTGGTGCCCACTGCGAAAACCCGCCGGCTCTCGTCAAGCGCCCGATTAATGGCCATCGCAGCCTGCTCTGAAATTTCAAAGCGCTCGGTCTCCATTTTGTGTTCTTCCACAAGCTCGGTGCGCACCGGCTGAAAGGTTCCCAGTCCCACGTGCAGAGTAATCTCGCAAGTCTCGACGCCCCGGGCGCGCAGCGCTTCAAAAATACTCGGAGTGAAATGAAGGCCCGCCGTGGGAGCGGCCACAGCCCCGCGCACTTTCGCGTAGACGGTCTGGTAGGTTTCGCGGTCCGATTGTTCGTCGGTGCGATGGATGTAAGGAGGCAGAGGGACGTGACCCAGGCGGTCAACGGCCTCCTCCACGGACTCTCCCCGCGCCTTCAGCCGCAAACGCCGCAGGCCGAATTCGCCCCGGCCGATCACTTCCGCCTCCAATTCTCCCTCGCCAAACTCGAGAATTTCCCCCGTCCGCACTTTTCTTCCGGGCCGAACCAGTGCCTGCCAAATCTCGTCGCCTTCCGGGCGAGTGAGAAACAACTCGATTTCCGAGCTTAAAAACTCGCGCTGGGCAGGATTATTCTTTCCGATGGCTTGGGACTTTGTCCCGAGGCGGCGGCCGAGGAGGCGCGCCGGAATTACTTTGGTGTTGTTGAAGATCAAGAGATCTCCGCGACGAAGAATCTCCGGGATTTGGCGGAAGGCTTGGTCTTCGATGGTCTGCGCCTCGCGGTCAAGGACCATCAAGCGAGAAGCGTCACGTTCGGCGAGTGGCCGCTGGGCAATCAGTTCCGTCAGAAGAGGGTAATCGAACTCCGAGAGGTGCATCGCCCATTGATTCTATCGTATTCTCTCGCCATCGAGAGCCTTTGAGCTACAAGGGCAATCTCTGGCAAATTCTCAGGCGTGTTAAGGTATAAGCGTGAACTTTCAGACAGCAACAATCGGACAGCGCGGCATTGAACGAATTCTTTCCGGCCACCCTTGGATTTTCCGCACCGACCTGGCCAGCGCGCCCAACGCCGACCCGGGCGCGGTGGTACGCGTGGTGGACCGGAAGAAGCGCTTCTGGGGGCAGGCGCTATATAGCAGCAAATCTCAAATCGCCTTGCGCCTCCTGACGCGTGAGAACCGTCCCTTTGACCGCGCCTATCTGGCGGAGCGCATCGCTGCGGCCGCAGCCTTCCGTCGGCAAGTTGTGGACGGCGCCCAGGCGTATCGTCTGGTCGCGGGAGAAGGCGACCAACTTCCCAGCCTCGTCATCGATCGCTATGGCGATTGCTTTGTCCTTCAGACCCTGAGCCAGGGCATGGAAGCCCTGAAGCCAACAGTGACCGAAATTCTGCAGGAGCAGTTTTCTCCGCGCGCGATTCTCGAACGCAATGACGTGGCCGTACGAGAGCTGGAAGGTCTGCCCGAACAGAAAGGAATTCTGGTGGGCGAGATGACCACCGAGGTGGTGCTGGAAGAGAATGGCGTGAAATTTCGTTTCGACCTTTTGGGCGGGCAAAAGACTGGAGGCTTCCTCGACCAGCGCGAAAATCGCGCCGCGGCGAGAGCTTACGCAAGCGGCCGCTGCCTCGATTGCTTTACTTACACCGGCGGCTTTGCTTTAACGCTGGCCAGCAGGTGCAAATCAGTGCTGGCTGTGGATAGCTCCGCCGAAGCGATCAAGCAGGCTCATGGCAACCAGGAGCTAAACGGCATCACCAATGTCGAATTCAAGGAAGCCAATTGCTTTGATTTTCTGAAAGCCTCTGACCAGGCGGCGGAGCGTTTTGATACCATAGTCCTCGACCCTCCGCCGTTTGCGCGGCACAAATCCAATCTGGAGTCGGCCCTGCGCGGTTACAAGGAGCTGAACCTGCGAGCGCTTAAAATGTTGAACCCGGGAGGATGCCTGATCACCTGTTCGTGCTCCTATCACGTTACCGAGGCCCACCTGTTGGACGCCATCGCCGGCGCTGCCCTAGACGCTCGCCGAACCGTAACGGTTGTCGAGCGGCGATTTCAGTCACGCGACCATCCCATCTTACTGACCGTCCCTGAAACTCTTTACCTGAAGTGCCTGATTCTTCGAATGCTGTGACCTTCGGCAGGACTAAAAATTCGGAATGGCATGACGTACGACCCATGGGTTCATTCGCTCTTTAGTACAATGCAAATTGGAATCTCTATTCGATGGTCAAGGGCCCAATTGGTTCTGCTTGCGGTAATGCTAATCGCCTCAACCGCGCGTGGGGCGGCTGAATCACCCGACCTGAAGCTCGTAACCACAGTCGAGCAGCCCACCATTTCCGCGCCCCTTCCCGCCCGGATGACATTGCATCTGCACAATTCCGGGAAAGAAACGATGTGGCTTTATCGAAAGGCATCGGCCGCCAAACCGGCCCCTAGTCAAGCAGGCGAGGAAACACCCGAGTCTGTATTCCATAAGACCTCACCTGTGGAAGGAGCAACCGTGGCGGTCCGCCTTGAATCTGAACAGAGCCAGGTGACGTCACCCGGGCACGGGGAAATTTTAGATTATGTCGGCTTGCCTCAACCGAAGTTTATTCGTCTGGCGGCCGGCGAGGACTACGAGGAGAAAACAGTGGTTCGCTTGGCCCCCGCATCCGTCCAAACGGCCGGGGAAGATCATCCGGTTTGGGGGCGGTACAAATTTTCGGTCGCCTATGCCGCCCAATATTCCAACGGCGACGACCTGAACCGGGTCCTCGGCCTCAACATCTGGCAGGGCAAGGTGGAGAGCAACATCGTTGAACTCGATCTGCAACCGCCGCCCGCGGCGTCTCAGGGGTCAGTCGCGGGAACGGTGGTCAACGCAAGCAGCAGCCCGATCTGGGATGTACTGGTGACTTTGAGCGATCGGGGAGAGAAGCTCCTTGGCCAAACACGAACGGATCAGCAGGGACGGTACACATTCGTCCACCTTCCGCCCGAGTGGTATTGGGTCACCGTACGGCGGGCGGAGGCCACCGAGGACACTGTTGTGTTCAGGCACATCATCCTCTCGCCTTCGGAACCTGCGGGAACCATGGATTTCCTCATCCCCACTCCGGAGATTTTTGAGCCCAAGCAGGTACTGCACAAGCCCGTCCTGTTTCGAATCGTGGACAGAACGGGAGTACCGCTCAACAACGTCGCGATGGACATTACCTGGAGCAGCGGGACGGTGTTGGACAGTGTCAAAGCCCATACCTTGGATGATGGCACGGCAGCCGTGGAGCTGATTCCGGGCCGATGTTATGTGACTTTGACGCGGAAGGGGTGTCCGAAAGACGATGAGCGAATGGATGTAGCACCCGGCACCGGCATCGACGGCTTCAAAATGGTTTTTACTTGCTCAAAAAAATGAGACTGGGTGAATTTCGACACGATTTCGCGGATGTCAACGGCCTCCGATTGCATTATGTCTCAGCGGGACAGGGCAAGCTCATCCTGTTTGTTCACGGCTTCCCGGAATTCTGGTACGCGTGGAAAAATCAGTTGGCCGAATTCGGGCGTGACCATCGAGCGGTCGCTCTCGACATGCGCGGATATAATCTCTCCTCGAAGCCCGGCGACGTCGAACAATATCAAATTAATTTTCTGGTGGAAGACCTTCGGGCCCTGGTCAAACATTTGGGCGCGGAGCAATTCATGCTGGTGGGCCACGATTGGGGTGGCGTTGTCGCATGGGCCTTTGCCGCGCAATATCCCGACCTATTGGATAAACTCATCATCATTAATGCGCCACATCCGGTGATATTTCAGCGCGAGCTGCGCAGCAATCCGGCCCAGCAAATGGCCAGCCAATACATGCTGATGTTTCGCAGCGCGCAAGCCGAGGCATTTCTGTCGGCCAACAAATACGACGCGCTTGTTTCAATTGTGCTGAAAGAAGGTCTCCAAAAAGGTCACTTCACCGAGGACGACCGGAGGGCTTACCTTGAGGCTTGGTCGCAGCCCGGGGCGCTCACCGGCGGCTTGAACTATTACCGTGCCATGCGCGTCGGACCGCCCACGCCGGAAGATAAATCCACCTGGGGTGGACCGCCAGTCGACCCTTCTTTGATGACCGTGAGGGTGCCCACGCTGGTCATCTGGGGTGAGAAGGATACGGCATTGCTTACCGGCAATCTCATCGGACTCGATGCATTCGTCTCCGATTTAACCATCAAGAAAATTCCCGATGGCACGCACTGGGTGATCCACGAAAAGCCGGACCTCGTGAATTCTTACATCCGGGAATTTATTCAAGGAGGGCGATGACTTGGATGCCCGAGGAAGGACGCCATACATGGCTGCATCAGGTTTAAAGACTCCCGCGGCCTCAATCCGCGCGGCGAAAATTGAAGACGCCTTCCGCATCTCACACCTGAGCGCCCAGCTCGGCTATCCCGTATCGCCGGAAGATGTCGAACGGCGACTGCGCCTGACCAGGCAAAACCCCGAAAATGTAGTCTATGTCGCCGCGCTCCAGGATGGCCATGTCATTGGTTGGATACATGCCTTTGTGTATCGGACTATTGAAAGCGAACCCCGCGCAGAGATCGCAGGTTTGGTGGTGGACGAGCATTATCGCCGCTCGGGCGCCGGAAGGTTATTGATGCGGCACGCCGAGCAGTGGGCGCGCGAGCAAGGGTGCTCGGCCGTGAATCTGCACACCAACGTTGTCCGTAAGGACGCTCACGCCTTCTATGAAAGCCTGGGCTACAACCTGGTGAAAACCCAACACGCTTTCCGAAAGAGTCTGTAAACCAGGCATTCGGAGCGTCGGCTCGGGTCGAGCTACCCACACCCCCATCGCAAGAAATTCAAGCAGCTACTGACTGCCTGCCCCCGTCGGCGGTGCCTGGTGATAATTGGGGTAGGGTGGGTGCTGGGGGGCCGGTGGCAGCGGATGCTTCTTCAACAAGTCCAGCACCACCTCGACGGCCTTTTCGAGTTGCGGGTCGTGGCCCGAACGCACGGCCTGTGGATCGAATTCCACCTCGATGTCCGGCGGCACGCCGTGGTTCTCCACATCCCACTCACCGTTGGGACTATAAAAGGCGAGGTTAGGCGTGCCGGTAAAGCCGCCGTCCAGCAAGTCAATAGGGTTGGTGTAATGGCCGACCAGTCCGCCCCAGGTTCGCTTGCCGACGAGCGGACCAATGGCCGTCTTGCGAAACATCCAGGGCAAGGCATCGCCTCCTGATCCCGCCATTTCGTTAATGATCATCACCTTGGGTCCAAAGATCGCTTCGATGGGAGTGGTAATGTCCGCGCCCTCGCGCATCGACCAGTAGCTGAGCAGCGGACGCCGAAGGTAATCGATGATGTAGTCGGCGATATCCCCGCCGCCGTTGTAACGCTCATCGATGATGGCAGCTTCTTTGCCGACCTGTGCGAAGTAGTAGCGGTTGAAGTTGGTGTAGCCGCCTGCGTAGGTGTCGGGAAGGTAGACATACGCGACGCGTCCACCCGTCATTTCGTCCACCCTACGGCGATTGTCCTCAATCCATGCGAGGTTGCGAAGCCCGCTCTCGTCATCAACCGGGACAACGGTGACTTCGCGAGATCCTGCGCCATCGGGGTTCGGACCCACTTTCAATACTACCTGCTTACCCGCCGTTTCCTCGAAAAAGCTGTAGACCTCTTGCGGGGCGCGCACTTCGCGGCCATTCACCGCCAACAGGTACTCACCGGCCTTAACGTTTACTCCCGGCTGGGTGAGTGGTGCACGCAACTTCGGGTTCCAGTTCTCGCCGTTGAAAATGCGCGCGAAGCGATAACGCCCATTCTCAATCTTATAGTCGGCGCCCAGCAGCCCGCTTTTTATTTTCTTGACCTCGGGGATGTCTCCGCCGCCCACAAACATGTGGCCAACGGTGATATCGCCCAGCATCTCTTCAAACAGGTAGTTGAGGTCGTCGCGGCTGGCGATGCCGTCGAGGTAAGGTTCATACTTCTTCTTAATGGTTGCGAGATCGAGCCCGTGCAATCCGGGATCGTAGAGAAAATCCCGCTCGTCCCGCCACACCTGGTAGTACATGTGTTTCCACTCGGCCCGTGGGTCGACGTAAACTTCCATCGGGTCGAGTTTCAGCGGGCCGCCCTCGCCGGGCTTGGGTGGACCCTCGGAGGGCTTGTCCGAAGGGCCGATGGTCCACTGATTTTGTTTCGCATAGAGCATCTTTTCGCCGTTGAATGAGAGGCTGAAGGAATTGACGCCCTCGAGAATCTTCTCCGTCTTGCGCGTTTTCAGATCAAACTTGTGGATGGTGAGGGATGGTCCTCCGTCATCGAAGTCGATAGGATCGACGGGGGGCCCTTCGACCAGGTACACCACTCCAGTCTTGCCGGCCGCAAGCCCTTGATAATTTCGGGCCGGAATGGGCAGGGCGAGAATCCGCTGGCCAATGTTTTCGATATCAATCTCCATCGTGACGGGTTTTTCTTCCTTCCCTTTGTCCTTATCTTTATCTTTGTCCTTGTCGGACTGCTTATCCTTCCCGGACTTTTCAGGTTCTTTAGGTTTCTCTTCATCGCTCTCCGGAACAAGCGGTGAGGGCAGGTCCTTCTTCAAAACCATCACGTAGACACTGCGGGTGACGGGACGCTGGAGGCTCGTCATATCAAGCCAGCCCATATTCAAGGCAGTGTTGGTGCTGGCCGTGAAGTAGAGATATTTGCCTTCCTTGTCAAACGCGGCGTAGACCGCATCGCTCATCCCGTCGGTCAACTGGTAGCTCTTGCCTTGCTCCAAAGAATAGGCGAATACGGCGCGCAGGTGATTGCGAAGCTGCTTGGTGTAGGCGATCCAACGGCTGTCCGGGGACCAAGTCGGATTGAGCGAGTTAAAGGGACCGGCGTACGTGTCCGTATCCACGCGCACCGGCGTCTTTTTGTCGAGGTCGATGTACCACACCTTCAGCCGCTTGTCCGTAAAGGCAATTTTCTTCGAGTCCGGAGACCAGGCAGGCGCGTAATAAAACGTGGGAGGAGTCCCCAAATCGAATTTGCGCACTTCGCCCATGCCGCTCTGGTCGCGAATGTGCAGCGCGTACTCGCCGGACTCGTCGCTCAGATAGGCGATCGACTTTCCGTCCGGCGACCACGCCGGATCGCGTTCCACTATTTCGGTGGTATGAGTCAGGTTACGGATGTCGCCTTTTTCGGAAGGGACGGTCAATATCTCGCCGCGCGCCGCAAAGACCGCGCGCGCCCCCGTGGGTGAAATGTCGGCAGACTGGATGCGCTTGGGATCGACCTTCTGGAAGTGCGGCCGCACCTCGGAAAGATCACCCAACAGCCGGATCTCAAGGGCGTGGTCGCTGCCCGATTGCAAGTCGTACAGGTGAAGAGTGCCGAATTGCTCGTATACGATGGCGCCCGGCCCGGCTGAGGCGGACTTGATGTCCAACCCGTCGTGTTTCACCACCTGCGTCACTTGCCGGGAATTGGTGTCGTAGGCAAAGAGCGTGACGGGACCGTTGCGGTCGGAAAGAAAATAGATTGTGTCCCCCACCCACATGGGGTCGAAGTCGTTGGAGTTGTCGCGAGGAATCGTGGCCACAATTCGGGAGTCGGCCAGATGGGCGATCCAGATCGCCCGCGTCTGGCCGCCACGGTAGCGCTTCCAAGCCCGCTGCCACTGCGCGTTGGGCACGTAGGCGATCTCAGCTCCGCCGGGGGAAAATGACGCGGTCATCGCTCTTGCCAGGGGGACCTGGGTGGGAAATCCACCCTCAACGGGCACGGTAAAAAGCTGGACGACCCCGTTTGCGAAAGCCGCCCGCTCCGAGCGAAACAGGACTTGCTTGCCGTCGGGCGTCCACCCCACCACGCCGTCTGCCGCCGGGTGATAGGTGAGGCGGCGCGGCACGCCACCTTTGGCCGGCACCACGTAGACGTCCTCGTTCCCGTCATACTCGCCCGTGAAAGCGATGAGTGCGCCATCAGGGGAGAACATAGGTGTGCGTTCGTGTCCGCCCGCCGTCAAGCGTGTTGCATCACCGCCCTCCCGGCCGGTAATCCAGAGGCTTCCGGCGTAAGCAAAGACAATTTGGGTCCGGCTGACGGAGGGGTTGCGCAGCAGCATAGGTTTCTGATCGTCAGCGGTGAGACTTAACGGAACGAGTATCGCCAGCAAGCCCAAACTTGGAAAGCGTAAGCTGGCGGGTCGGATGCAGCGCAACATAGAGTCACCTCGCGTCAATCGTCAACGCTTTGGAGTCGCAGCCTTGCCGGGGTGGACACCTCCGGAAAGACAAGCCGAGTGATTGTCGTTCCGCTATCCGGCTGTGTCAAGACAGAGCTTTGCCCGGCATCTGCACAGGTTTCACGTCCGCATTCGTGTGCCGATTAATTGAAAGCGACTTCCGCGCCGAGAAAGGGGGGTTGGTGGTAAGGGGATTTGTAAGCGATGGATTCCGGCGACAGACAGAGGCCATCGCCGGATGATCCAACGTAGGGTGGAGAGGTTTTTACTGCAGTTCCGCCATCACTTCATCCAAAACCTGCTTGGGCGGGCGGGTGCGCGACTCGGGAAGAGTGGCCAGCGGCTCATCCACCAGGTTCAGCATGCCCATAAAGTCCTGCCGTTTGGTGTCCACATAAAACAGGCCGGTCACAATCTCGCCTTCATCGTGAGAATCGGTGAGAGCCCGAAGAGCCTCGCCCTTATTGGAGGGATCATAGTCGGTGGCCAGCTTCTTCAGCAGAATGTGCGAGCCATCGTGCAGGACGATGTCCTTGGTGGTCCCCGGGTCATACTCCACTGATATATCCTCGAAGAAGGGCACGAAGCTCACGTCCTCGATGGGCTCGTCGTGGTCTTTCACGTAGCTATAGCTTTTAGTCGAGCCCTCGTGATCGTTGAAGGTGACGCAAGGTGAAATGACGTCGAGCATCGCCGTGCCGCGATGAGCGATAGCGCCTTCGAGGAGCGCCAGCAATTGCTTCTTATCGCCGGAAAACGACCGGCCCACGTAGGTGGCACCCAGCATGATGGCGAGCGCGCAAGTGTCAATGGGAGGCAGGTCGTTCACCACGCCCGTCTTGAGTTTTGATCCGATGTCCGCGGTGGCGGAAAACTGCCCCTTGGTCAGGCCATAGCAACCGTTGTCCTCGATGATGTAAATGAGGGGCAAATTGCGGCGCATCAAGTGTACGAATTGTCCGATGCCGATGGAGGCGGTATCGCCGTCTCCGGAGACTCCGACGGCGATCAGGTGCTGGTTGGCCAGAAGGGCGCCGGTGGCTACCGAGGGCATGCGCCCATGCACAGCGTTGAATCCGTGTGAGGCGGTCAGGAAATAAGCGGGACTTTTGGAAGAGCACCCGATGCCTGACATCTTGACCACGCGGTGAGGCTCAACGCCCATTTCATAGAACGCTTCGATGATGCGCTCGGTGATCGCGTTGTGCCCGCACCCGGCGCAGAGCGTGGACTTGTTGCCCCGGTACCCGCCAATCTCGAGTCCGATACGGTTGACTTTTTGGGGTGGGGATGGGGGAACAGTGGTTGTTGCCATATTATTTCTCCTCCTGGGACGCGATGGAATCTGTGACGGAGCGCGCGTCGATGGGTAATCCGTTGTAGTGAAGCACACTGCGAAGCTTGCGCACGTCGTCCGCGTCAATTTCCATCCGCAGCAGGCTGAACATTTGCGCGTCGCGGTTTTGTTCAACCACATAAATGCGTTTGTGTCGCCGGATGAAATCTTTGATTTGCTCGTGGAACGGGAAGCCACGTACGCGGCAATAGCCAGCTTCCAATTTGTATTCGTTTTTTAACTGGTCGAGACTCTCGATCACGGCCCAATGGCTGGTGCCGTAAGCGAGGATTCCAATCTCCGCCGAGGGCCGCTCCTGGAATTCCGGCAAGGGAACGCGATTGCGCGCGGTCTCAACCTTACGGGCCAGGCGGTCGAGATTGTTCACATAGTCGTTGGGGCGTTCGCTGTAGATGGCTTTCTCATTGTGGCCGCTGCCGCGCGCCAGATATGCGGCGTTGGGGTGCTTGGTACCTGGTAATGTCCGGTAGCCAATGCCGTCGCCGTCCACGTCCTTATAGCGCGCGAACCCGCCCAGCCGGTTCAGGTCTTCTATGCTCAGCACCTTGCCGCGAGTAATGGGCTTGGTGGGATATTTGAACGGGTCGGACATCCAATTGTTCATTCCCAGGTCGAGGTCCATCATCACGAAAACCGGGGTCTGGAATTCTTCGGCCAAATCAAAAGCTTCAATGGCCATGCTGAATGATTCTTCCACGGAGCAGGGGAACAAGAGCAGGTGTTTCGTGTCACCGTGCGAGAGAATGGCGTTCTTGAGGACGTCGCCCTGCGCAGTCCGTGTCGGAAGTCCAGTCGAGGGGCCCACTCGCTGAACATCGAAAATCACCGCGGGAACTTCCACGTAGTAACCCAGTCCGACAAACTCGGACATCAACGAGATGCCCGGGCCGGAAGTGCTGGTCATGGCGCGCGCGCCCGCCCATCCTGCTCCAATCACCATCCCGATGGCCGCCAGTTCGTCCTCCGCCTGCACGATGGCGAAGGTGGCCTTGCCCGTCGCCGGATCAATTCTGTATTTCTTCATATATTCGATCACGGCCTCCGCCAGAGACGAGGATGGCGTAATCGGATACCAGGTGAGCACAGTGCAACCCGCGAACACCGAGCCCAAGGCCGCCGCCGAGTTGCCATCAATGATGATCTTTCCCCGCGTCTCGTCCATCCGTTCCAGATAGAGGTGATCCCTTTTGACCAGACTCTTCTCGGCGAATTCGTATCCCGCACGGGCCGCGTTCCAGTTCAATTCCGCCGCCTTGACTTTTTTCTTGAACTGCTTTTTCAGCGCAATCTGGATTTCCGTCATCTCGATGCCCAGCAGCTTGGCCACCACGCCGTCGTAAATCATGTTGCGGACCAGTTTCCGCAGCCGCGCATCAGGACAAACCGGCGCCACGAGCTGGTCAAAGGGAACGGGATAGAAAATGAGATCGTCACGCAAGCGATTCAAGTTCAAGCGTTCGTCGTAAACGACGGCGGAGTTGGGATCCAAGCCCCGCACATCTTCTTCCGCGGTCTCGGGATTCATGGCGACCAGGAAATCAATCTCCTTGCGGCGTCCAATGTACCCGTGTTTGGAGGCGCGAATGGTAAACCAGGTGGGAAGGCCGGCAATATTTGAAGGGAATAAGTTCTTGCCCGAGACGGGGATACCCATCTGAAAAATTGCTCTCAGCAAAACCGAGTTGGCCGTCTGGCTTCCCGAACCGTTGACCGTGGCCACTTGAATGCTGAGATCGTTCACAACGCGTTGCGGCGCGGCAGACTTCTCCTCCGCGCTTACTTCCATGTTTGTCGTTGCCATGTGACTCCCTTTATGATGTCCTGTTGAACGGAACTGACGTCCTTTTCAATGCCCCCATGAGAATCGAATCGGAGGAATTCAGCCGCGGAAGTTCGTCCATGACGAGGCGAAGGTCAGAGGGTAGACCACGAGCGGCGGAAAACGCATCCCTCAGCCCACCGCTCAGCCCAATCCGAGAGACTGACGATGTATGGGAATGACCCCCAAAAATTATTATAGCAGAATACGCGTGCTGCGAAGCATCACCGTCTTCGAAGAGGTCAGATGCCGGCGAGCGGCCTTCGTGGAAACTCACCGGCCCAGGCGGGCTACTTCGGCACAGCGCCCGCCCTTTGTTGATGCCTATTTGTCAAGGTCCGGACCGGCCTTCTTTTCGGGCTGAAGGTCGTGCGATGTTTTCGAGCGAGGTAAAAATAATTCCCCCACTCTCTCCCGAATACTGTCTTCCGCGAAGACGGCCGCCTGCTCAGCCTGCGCCCTGATTTGTTCGAGCATTTCCTGGCGCAATTGGTTAAGGGAAATCTCGGCGCCGGCCAAGGCCTCACTCGAGTGCTGAGCCATCCGTTCCTCCGCTCCCGCTTCCATAGCTTTCAAGCGATCCTCAAACTCTTTGAGCGATTCGCGGAGGATTCCAGAAGCCTGGCGGCGCAAAAGCGCCAGGACGGATTCGACCAGTTCCGACGAGCGCTGCTCCAGTTCAGTGGTCGTCGGCGCTGGGTAGGGTGGAGATGGGTTTGTGCCCGAAGCGGCAGCCAAGTGGGAGCCCATCCGCGGGCCAGCAGGCGTGGGTGCTACGGCTAGCGCAGGCGCCGGCTCGATTGGGCCAAGCGCAAATTGCCAGTCGGCCGGCGGATCTTTCACCCCCCAAATATTCCGCGGGTGGAGCAATTGAATGGCGATAACGTGTTGTTCCTGGCCGGGCTCGGACTCAATCACTCGAACGCAGATCGCCTTCTCCGCGATGCCATCCCAAAGATTCTCGACCATCAACTGCATCCCAATCAGGATTCTGTTGCGGGTCTTCAGAGCTGCGCCGTGGGCGCTCACTGACGTGGTTTCAGTCGCCTCGCGATAGGTCTGGCCGGAGGCATTGCGTCCTGAAATGATGATGGGGACAACAAAATCGATGCGCGTGCTGCGCCGACGATTGGCTGGCGCACTCACCGTGCTCGGACTCTTGGCGAATGGGCTTTGACCCACGGCTCTCCTCTTTTCTTCAGAGATATCCCCTGAAGAGCCGGGCGACTAAACGCCCGCGACCTAGCCGTCGCCTCCAGTCCGACGCCTGGCGCGCCCCCCTGCCCGAATGCTTCCCCGGCCGCAAGGTGAGCAGCGCCCGCTTTCAGTGAAGCCCAAAAACTCCGGCTATTCTAAAAGGTTGAAAGAGGCCTGTCAAATAACCATTGGGCAGTGGTCGTAGGGAGAGAATTGATCCTCCATGAATCACGAACTTAGCCGAAGCACGCAAAACAATTCTTGCCGGACACCAGGTGCCGTAAATACAAATGCGCGACAAAAGATGCGACGGCAATCAAACTGCTAATGGTCTTTGCGCGCCGTTGCCCCTACTGGCCGAGGTTTGATTGGAGGTGCGGCGCCGGGTTGGGACTTGCGCAGGCGCGTGGCGAGGGCGCGGATGACGCCGTGGGCGACGGAAGGATTGGTATTCAGGGCCTCACGGAACGTCACCCCACTTAATGAGAGGACGGTCGTGCCGTGGTCGCCCGCCAGGACACTGGCGGCGCGCGGCGCCGGGTCGAGCACGGCCATCTCACCGATAAATCCTCCTGCCTGCTCGCTCCCCACCAATTTCTGATTGTCGCCGTCCTGCCGGTAGACCTTGACGTCGCCGGCGAGCAAAACAAAAACTTCGTCGCCGGGCTCGCCCTCCACGCACAAAGGTTGGCCTGCGGCAAATTCTTTTTCGCGACTCGCGCGCGCCAGGCTGGAAAGCTCTTCCGGAGCGAGGCGGGCAAACAGGGGGACAGAGCGCAGCGCGATCATTTTTTCCACGGTGACCAGGCCAGTCTCGGCGCGGCTTTCAATGTGGGCGGCGCGCAGGCGGAGGCAGAGCGCGGTTTCGGAGACTACCTCATGCTCGTCGCGAATCATATTGACGACCGTTTCTTCGTCGGCGCTGGCCAACTCGTCGAGGAGATAGAGCGCCGCCACGCGCACGTAGGGGTCAACGCTCGAGAGGTGGTAGCGCACGGCCTCAGCCTGACTGGCGCGTGTCGCGGCCGTCTGCGCGGCCTCCCGGCGCGCTTCGCCCAGCCGCGTGGCGATGGTCGCGGCAACGCTCCCGCCCAGCTCAGCAACCGCACCGTCACGAACCTGCCCATCATCGGAGAGGAGCCGGGCGCGCAGCGCGAGGTTTTTTTCGTGGTTCGGGTCACACCCGAACCCGCGCATCAGGCCATCGGCCACTCGAGCGTGCCGGCGGGCCAGCGCGTCGGCGAGAAAGGCCGACGCCGGTGAAGTTTCAGCGCGCAGAAGTTTGAGGGTGTGCGATGCGCCCTCAATCACCGCAAATGCTTCAGCCACCTGCGGCGCCATGCCCTCGCCCTTGCCCAGCAACTCACCGAGCACGGCCGCGTGCTCTTCCGGGGTGACGCAATATTCCTGGCGGAGATGGCGAACAAAGCTGTCGTCGGCCGCCATGCCCGCATGAGGCACGCGCTGGAGATAACTTTGGAGCGCGCGTGAGTAGGAATCCAGTTGCAGGCGTTTTTCCGCGGTCACGTGGAGGGCGGGATTGGCAATTCGGGCGCGCTCCTCCTCATCGAGGTCTGCCATGATCTTCTCGTGGTCGGCCTGGCTGATCTGGAGTTGATTGCGGAGTGATTCGAGCCGCTGCACTTCGGCACGACTGATGAATCCGCTGGCCACCGCCTCACGCACCGCCTCCTTGTAAATTTCCAGCAGGCGCGCGTACCCGCTGGCGTGGGTCTGGGAGCGGATGGTATGGATCAGGAATGCTTCGTGCAAATCCTTGGGCGGCTTCATGTCCGCCCACTCCCAGCGGCGGATGATCTGCCGCGCCAGGGTCTCTTCCGCGAAAGCGCGCTGGCGGCGCGTGAATCGACGCGCCAGGAAGATGGTCGCCGTGCCCACCACCAGGATCTGAAACAGGTGTGGGGCGGCAGGAATCAGCCGGAGGGTGGGCGCGCCTGCAAAAGAGTAAAACGTGATGAAGGCGGCGAAAGCCGCAAAGGTGAATAACGTGTGGCGCACACCCGCTTCGTCCACTGCCAGGTCGCGGGCTTCCAAACGCTGCAAGACCAGTCGCTCGATCGAGGAGAACAGCATGTAGCTCAAGAGCGCGGCGAGGGTGAGGGTGAGAAGAGCGGCCACTGCTCGGGGCACGACGGGCAAGAAGAAAAAACCCGCGGTCGCGGGATCGTGGCCGAATAGGAATGCGGTGGAGAATACCTTCGGCTCATTCGTCCACGTTCCGGAAAAGTAGTATTCCCAGGTCCCGGACTGCAAATAGAAATAGTAATAGAAGCCGAAGACTGTCCCCGGGAAAGCAAAGTACACAAACCTTTTGGGGGCGGAGCGGATTTCCTTCCAGTAGCCGTTTTCCTGGTTGATATCGGGGCAGGCGGGCTTGCACGCGGTGCATTTGGGGCACTGCGAATTGGGAGTTTGCCGGATGCCGCGCGGCTCGGTGTAAATTTTTTCGATGAATGAAACAGGGCAGATGTAGTTGCACCAGGTCTTGCCCGTAAACCTCGCGCCAAAGACAAAAGCGGCAAGCGAAATGAGCACCAGGAAGGCGGCCAGGATTATGGCGTTCCCGTTGGTTGCCACCAAGCGCAGCCAAAGGGAAATCAGGAAGACGAAGAACGCCACGTGGTAGTAATTAGCTTGCAGCCACGCGGAAGCGCGGCGTTCCCCCGGGCGGCCGAGGGTGGCGGCGAGTTGGGCAAACCAGGAGAGTGGACAAATTTGGCGCCAGCGGTGATAGCCTGCAATCACGATGAACAGAGGCAGGCTCGCCACCGCGATGGTCCACACCACGCGCCCCGCCTGCGCCGGAACGAACCATGCGAATAAGGGCAAGGAGATAAAGACCGCCAGGGCGCACCAACGGGCCGGCGCCAGCCATGCTTCAGAGGTGACTTCCTCTGCCAGGCGCCCTGTTCCTCCCCCAACTTGACCACTCACGCGATTGGGATTTGCCAAGACCTCGCTCAGTTCTGAGTTTTTGGCGTTTCTTGTTTCGTCTTATCGTAATTCGGCTTCTCAGTGACATCGGGCTTGAGCTTTTGGAGCATGGCGATGAACTCTTTGTGCTCGCCTTCGCCAATCTTGAATTTATCCAGAGAGACGTCGAATTTCTTGATGGCGGAATCCCATTCCGCGTCGGTGATGGCAAGCCCCTCATGAGCGGGCTTCATTTCCCGTCCGATGTAGACGCAGGGGCCGCCAGTGAGATTGCAGATTTGGTCGACGACCAGTTGCCGCGTTCTCACCAAAGAGTTGTGGCTGCGGCCGCCGCCGAAGCGATCGAAGGCCTTGTCTTTGACCAACTGTCCTATGAAATCGTCCACGATTCCGGCAATCACATCGTAGCCGCCCATGCGCTGATAAAGAGTCTTCTCCGCCGGCTTATTCTGCTGTTCCTGGGCCAGGATTCGCACGCTGGGCATGAGCATCCCTGCCAGCACCGCCACCAACATCATTCCGGTTCCAGCCGATGCCAGACATAGCCGACCCTTCGTGCTCGATTCAATTTGCACGCTCTTTCTCCTTTCGTGCCGACGGCGTTTATTGGGACGGACATCCGCCCTCTGGCCGGCCGGCGTTCCTAATAAAGAATTGAGATTGGAATTGCCTCGGGTTTTCACCCGTGGCAGCCATAGTATGCGCCGCTCCAACCGAAGTCAAGGGATGGAAGGGGTCGGGTGTGTCAAGCACCGAGTGGTCTGCGGGCGACAGCAATTACAGAAAGTCCCACGGGCAATCGCCAAGGGAGGTGCCGCAGCCAGACTGCCTCAAGCGAAAAAACCATTTCAATCAGTGGATTCATCCAACCCAAACCCTTTGGTAATGGCCTCACGTCCGAGCGCTGCCCATGGCTTGTTTTGTGCAACCAACGCCAGACCACCGCAACGGGCAAGAGCAGCGTGTTGGCATAGGTTGTCCTCACCAGCGTCAAACCCTGCCCTTCCAGGCGGCGTACCAATTCTTTCCTGGTGTAACGGTGCACGGTCCGGATTGCCCGGTCGTGGCCGCTGAACAAAGACTGAAACGCCGGTAACCTGATAAGTAAAATTCCTCCCGGTTTCAGGACGCGGGCTAATTCTGAGAATGGCGCCCCAGCCTGCTCCGGCGCAAACCAATCCAGGACCTCAAAACTGGTTACCAGATCGAAGGTATTGTCGGGAAGCGGCAGCCCGGCCACGGAAGCCTGAATGAGCAGTTTCTCGGCCCTACTCCGGCAAAAGTCCATAGCGTCCCGGCTGATGTCCACACCCACCACTTGCCCACCTCGACTGTACGTCCTCAACCAGGAGAGCATGTACCCGGTGCCGCAGCCGGCATCCAGGATGCGAAGCGGTCCCGACAGGGATTGGCGGTCCAGTATCGCGGCGATAATTTTTCGCATCCCGACAAACCACCAATGGTGCCCTTCCAGTTCGTACAAAGACTTGTATTCGTCCTGGTTCATTTCTTGAGGACCCACACCTCCATTCCTTCCACACTTTCGGCCATACGGTAATGGCTCTGCGGGACCTCCAGACTTTTTTCCATCGGGTCCGGGCCAAGGAAATCCGGCGAATCGTCGGGATAGTGGGCTCGGGGAGACAATCGGGGGAGTTGGCCAAAGCTGAACGCGTAACTTGGTTGCTGCCTCTGCAGACTGGAAATGGCTTCCTCAAATTGCTGCGCACTGTGGAAACCGGGTATGAGGACGTCGTACCTGGTGGGGTTGTGGGTTGCGGTCAAGAAGTAGAATTGAGCATCATAGGGAAAGAAGAATGCCTCATCTCCTGCCGGCACAGCGTGCTCGATCGCGTCGACCCACTTCTGATAAATGGTTGCAGTTTTCGGATCCAGGAAGATCGTGCCGCGTCGAGTCTGGACGGGAGTATTCCGGATGCCCACGTGCACAGTTCTGAGGGCAGCAACAACAATCACTAAAGTGATGGTTAGTGCAGCGGTCGCAACCAAGGGATTGCGCCACCGGCCCTTCCGGCGAATGGCTTCATTCCCGGCATCGACGAACAGGATTAGGATCAGCGGTGACGCCCAAATCAAGTGAAGGACGTTTGGCTCATGTAGTTCAGAAATCAGAGATCCAAGGCCCGCGAGAAGGAAAAGTAAAAGCAGGCGGGAGCGCGAGTGGTCTGTGACCCTCTGGCGCCAAACTTGCCAGATCGCGCCTCCGAATCCAATCGCCGGGCCAACTACTGCGTAGAAGTAGAATCCCCCTAAATACGAGATGCTTTGAAAGGAGCGGTCTTGGGTCACCCAACGCAAGACGTGGGTGAACCTGGTCCAGGAATACACGCCTGGCCAGGTTTCATAGGGCAGGTAATTGGTGAAGAGGAAGGTAAAATTGTCATAGACCCAGGCTCCAAACGCCCCCTGGGACCAGAAGTACCCAGCCATTAATGCCATCGCGTTCCCTACTCCAAAAAGGAACCAGAAAGTCCCACCGAGACCGGCACGCAGGGCTGAGGGCCAGGTTGGCGTCTTTGAAAGCTGTTCGGCCAGGATCAAAAAAGCCACACCGATGAAGACCGCCCAAGCGCCCTTGGGCTGCATACACAACAGGGTAAGAGCAGCAAGGAGCCCCGCACCCAACAACAGAATCCGCCTCAACAATGAGCCGCCCTCATTCGGGACGAGTGTAGAGGCCGCCAGGCAAACCAAATCGAGCAGGAAGAAAAAGTTTCCCCACCAGTGATGATTGACATAATAAACAAAGGGGTAGCAGGTGGTGGCAAATATAAAAGGTGGCACCCATGCAGCGGGGCCACGGATGATTTTTTTCCCAAGAAAATAAATAAGCCCGCTCAAGAGCGCACCCAGAATCCAAGCCGTGAGGCGAAAGGCGGAAACACTAATCCCACCGAAATGGAAAATGACCGCCTGCAAGTAAAAAGAACCGGGGCCCAATTCGGAGAAGAAATCACGATAAGGGACCTGACCGCGCAGAATTCGCTCGGCTCCCGCGGCGATCATCCCTTCATCGGTGGAGGAAGGGGGGATTCGATAGAAAAATGCCAGAAAGGCGCCACTCGCCACAACCACCGCGAGAGTATCCCAAGGAATGCGCCGGGGCCAGGGGCGTCGCGGGAATGGGATACCCGATTCGCCGCTAGGCGATGAAAGCGGAAAATTCATTGACGGCATTAGCCACGTCCTCGACTTCAGCTTCGCTCATACTGGGCTGAAGCGGTAAAGACAAAACTTCGTCTGCGGCCCGCTCCGCTTCAGGCAAGCTAACCTGAGCAGTTTCTGCGAAGGCCGGCTGGCGGTGCAATGCCACTGGGTAATGGGTCATCGTTTCGATGCCCCTGTCATGCAAATGAACTCTTAGCTGATTGCGGAGCGGGTGGCGGATCACAAAGAGGTGGTAAATGTGGTGGTGCCCATCGGGAGTTTGCTGCCTTTGCAGACCGGGTAATTTGAGAAGTCGAGTGTAGAGAGCGGCCAGCGTCCGGCGCCGCTCGTTCCACTTATCCAGGTGACTTAGCCTGCAGTTCAGAATCGCGGCCTGAATCTCGTCACCCCGCGAGTTAAACCCCGGCACGGCGGCCAGATTCCTCAATCGCTGCCCCCCCTGTGCCAAAAGGCGCGCGCGATCGATGAGGTCGCGGTCCGCTGAAAGGATGAAGCCGGCGTCCCCGAAGCAACCGAGATTCTTGGTGGGGTAGAAGCTGAACGCAGCGGCGCGGCCAAAGCTACCAGCGCGCCTCCACTCGCCATCCCGGATTTTTGCGCCGTGAGCCTGACAAGCGTCCTCGATCGCCACCAGTTCATGCTGGCGGGCAGTTTCCAATATTGCCTTCATGTCGCAAGGCAACCCGTAAAGATGAACTGGAACAATGGCCTTGGTCCGGGGAGTAACAACCCTTTCGATGGTTTCGGATGTAAGCAGCCATGTTTGAGGATCAATATCGGCAAAAACAGGCCGGGCTCCCGCCCGCACAATTGCCAACGCTGTGTAGGGACTCCCGTGTGCAGCAGTGATCACTTCGTCCCCCGCCCCGGGCCGAATCATGCCAGATGCCTGCAAGCTGAGCGTCAGGGCATCGGTGCCACTGGCCACAAACACACCAAAGGGAACACCGCAGTACTGTGTGAATCGGCGCTCGAATTCCCTAACCTCCGGGCCGAGGATGTAATATCCACTGGCCATGACTCGCTGAATGGCAGGATCGAGTTCCGTGCGCTGCCTTTCGTATTCCCTCGAGAGGTTCAGAAACGGGATCATGGCTTTGATAATCTTACTTGTTCGGCGCAGAGAACACTAAAGCTCTGCGCTTGCGGGTTCGGTCTCTCTAAAGGCAAAATCCATCCGCCTGCATCACGCCGGACCCGGAGGCTTTCAGTGGACCCTTTGAGGACTTCGGGGAGTTCCACGCGTAGAGTGGATCCGTTTGAGCAATATCAGTTGGACCCAAAGCCGAAAGATATCCACCACAGTCCGGGCGACCGGGCCCGCGCGGAAGAACTGTGAACGCCCATGGAGGCGCGGGTAATGGTTCACGGGAACTTCGACGACCCGATAGCCATTGCGCTCAATTTGGCACATTAAGTCAACGCAGATTGCTCCCGTTCGGGAGGTCAGAGAGATCGCTTCCATCACTTTCCGGCGAATTAAACGGAAATCACAATCGACGTCCTTGACTCTCAAGCGAAAAAAAGCCTTGACCAACCTGTGATAAAGCTTTCCCACCATTGCCCGGTGGACCGAATCCGCGCGGTTGATTTTGAATCCCGTTACGACATCCACGTCAGATGTCAATTTCTCCAGGAGTTTATCCAACTCCCGAACGTCGTATTGACCATCTCCGTCCGTATAGAAAATCAACTCTTTGATGGAATGAATGAACCCGCTCTGCAGCGCCGCGCCGTAACCTAGATTGTGAGTATGCCGGACGACCCGCAACAATGGGAATTGCTGGCGGAGAGATTCCAATACAGTGGAAGTGGTGTCTGTGCTCCCATCATCCACCACGATGACTTCAAAATCCTTGGTCAATTGCTGGAGAGTTTTAAAGGTTCGCGGAATTTGAACGCGTAAGTTCTCAGCATCGTTAAACGCCGGGAAAAATGCTGAGATGCTGGTCGCGCCACCGGGAGATATACTCATAGGTTTCCAGAATTTCGACCTAATCCAGGGCTGCCCTTGTCCAAGCCATGGCAATGTGAGCCGCTCATCCCCTTGAGCGCCCATCAAATCACCCGGGCCAATGGGTTAGGGAAGAATTGTCATGCCGTGAGCCTCAGGCGTCAAGCGGTGGGGATGGTTGCAGTGGCCAGGACAGTCGCAAGAGTCATCGCTACTCGCAACATGGATCGATTCATTTTGAGACCTCCCAGCAATGCGCGAGGTATCGGCTCTGACTGCGTCTGGGACGGATTAGGGCTTCGGATTGTCACTCCGTCGAATTCTCTTCATCACCTCCGGATGGTCCGCCCACTCCAGGCTCTTTTCTGGCGACTGGCCAAATAGCTCGGGGTGCAGGTAGTAGCCACGCTGATTCTCGGGCTTCTCAACCTCCACGTCGAGCGGATGCGCCTGCGCATAAGCGTCGTGACGCACTCCGGTCACCTGCCAGTCCACTTCGAGACCGGGAGTGCCGCCGGCAATCTTAAATGTGTTTTTCTGAATTTTCTGTGCGATGTAGATGGGAGCGTATCCGCCCACGCAAGTGAGTTGATAGTGGAACTCACCGTTGAGCGCCTCAAACCAGGACGGCATCTGTACCATGGCTTCGCCTTTTGAGTCGAGCGTTGCCGTGCCGTCGTAGATGGTTTTCATTTCTGAGGACTCAACCGAGGCGTGATAGAGAAACTTGTTGGCGGGATCGATGGGGTGATCAATTTTGAAGTCCTTCACACCTGCCGAGATGGTCCCGGAAACGCTTAGGTTGCCGCTGAATAGCCCCGCCCAACCGCTGGAGCTAATTCCCCAAACGCCTGAGGCGGTCGCTCCATTATTAGCCTGCCCCACCACGCCGCTGCCATTTGAGCCGTCAGCCAAGCCGCTGATCGCGGTATTCGAGGACCCTAAATCCGTCGCTTGAACTTGAAGCGCTATGCCTCCGCTTGCCGATGAAACAACATTGAGGTTACCCTTCACATCCAATTTGGCGGCGGGCGCGGTGGTCCCGATGCCCAGGTTGCCGTTATAGTCGAACGCCAACTGCTTGTTCCCACCGTTGGTGATGGTGAAGATGCTCCCAAAGCCCTGCTCCATAGTCAAAGGCCAGGCCCCCCCATCGCGCAGA
>JBGPCF010000093.1:0-26673 GCA_041481635.1 Terriglobia bacterium
CAATGCCCATAACACCCGATCCCGCAAGTCCTGTGAATAGGATTGCATCTCCGCCTCCCCTCTACCGGCAGAGGCATCATAGCATATATTGTATACACTTAAATTAAAAACGCTCTAAGGAATCGACTTCCCTCCATCCACGACAAAAACCTGCCCGGTAATAAATTGTGAGTGCGTCGCGAGATAAAGGACCATCTCCGCAATGTCTTCTGGGCGGCCCGCTTTTTTGAGCGGCGTGGCGCGAATGATTCCTTCCATTTCCAGCCCGCGCTTTTCCCCTGGAAAAAGAATCGTTCCCGGAGCGACGCTGTTGACGGAAATATTGGGTGCGAGCGCCTTGGCCAGGCAACGCGTGAGCATGATCAAGCCAGCCTTCGAAGAGCAATAATGCATAAACTTAGGCCAGGCTTGGATGCCCCCGAGAGAGGAAATGTTGATAATCGTTCCGCGTTTCTGGCGCTGCATGATTTTCGCCGCGGTCTGAGCGCAGAAGAAGGGGCCCTTCAGGTTGATGCCCAGGATACGGTCCCAATCCTTTTCACTTAGGTCTTGCCACTGGACAGGAAAGAAAATGCCTGCATTATTGACCAAAATATCGAGCCGATTGAATCGCTTCTGAACGGCGCGAAACATCGCCCGCACCTGGATGGGATTGGCAACATTGGCGCGCAGAGCGATCGACTCCACACCCAGCGCTTGAATATCGCGGACCGTTGCCAGCGCCTCTTTCCGCGATTGGTTGTAGTTCACCACCACGTTGGCCCCGGCGCGCGCCAGGGTGAGCGCAATCTCCCGCCCGATTCTTCGCCCGGCACCTGTGACAAGCGCCACCTGATTGTTTAAAGGTTTGTGATCCATAGTCTCAAAATTGATATCACGCGCGCATGAAATTTGGTAGGGGCAACACGCGGCCAATTGCATGTTTAGTGAATTTGGCCGACTGGTGCCCCGATGGATCGGGCCGACCTTAGTACAAATTGCGCCTTAGGCGTGCAGACCTTTTGGAAGGTCTTTGTCAGCCAGCTATATTTTATGGGAACTTAGCTTCGGCGTCGGCGACCACATCCTCTGGGCTTGTGTGCAGACCCCGGTTCTCTATCAACCGTTGGCACCACCCACATTCATTTTCTTCCGACAATGACCCAGGACCGAATCTTACAACAAGTTGGCCTCTGCAGTACGGGCAATGGGCTTTGGCTAGAGGACATTGAGCGGGGCAAAAGGAATGTATCCCTTCTGAACTTGGAGCTTATTGCCAAAGGGTTTGGACTCATCATATGAAAAGATGTGCGCGTATGTCGCACCATTCATGATGATTATGCATCCGTATTGAATGTTGCGCACGAAACATGCTAGAGTTAAGAGCGAGAGGCAGGGCTATGCGACGCCAATTCGTATTAGACGCAAGAACCGACGACTTGCTTGAAGAACTCGCGGAGGGGCGCGCGGGGAATCGAAGCTTCGTAGTTCGCGAGGCCATCCAACTTTACGCTGACCTTGAGAATACGCTGGAACGGGTTGAAGCGGAGGACGGATTCCGGGAAATGTTGAAACGCTCCGCCGCCGACATTCGCGCCGGTCGAACCTACACTCAAGCCGATGTCCGGAAGAGGCTGGCAAGAAAGAAATCCTGATGGTACGGATTATCTGGCCAAAGAGGGTCCTGGACGCGCTCGAGGAAATTCCAGAAAGGGATCGCGACCTCGTCTTAGAGAAAACTGAATATCTTGAAACATTTCCCGAAATGTACCCTCGACGTTTAAAAGGTCCCTTCCGACGCTACCGTTGGTTTCTTGCTGGGAACTGGTTGATCTACTACCGTTTTGTGGACGACGCGGTCTACATCCGAGCCATCTGGCCTGCCCGGATTCCAAGCGAGCAGATCCTTGGTCAAAAGTTAAAGTAACCTAATCCACAGATACGAATCCCATTTCCTTGACGCTCTCGCGCCCTTCACCTAATATTTAAACTTAGGTTGATGATCGAAATCGTGCTCTATTCCAAACCTGATTGCTGCTTGTGTGACGAGGTCAAGGCGCAACTCGCGAGACTGAGGCGTGCCGTTCCATTTGACCTGCGCGAGGTTAACATCCTCGAAGACCCGCGGGCCTATGAGCAATTCAATGAAGAGATTCCTGTAGTCTTCGTGAACGGAAAGAAAGCTTTCAAATATCATCTGAACGAAAACGAATTCCTGAGACGAATCGAGAAACTGCGATCTCCGAAAAGGCAGGCTGAGAGTGCAACTTGATGTTTTGTCCATCACCGCCCACCCTGATGACACCGAGCTGACTTGTGGCGGCACCGTGATCAAAATGGTGGACGCCGGCTACAAGGTGGGTTTGCTCGACTTGACGGCCGGCGAGTCGGGTACACGCGGCAACGCCGGGCTGCGCGCCAAAGAGTCGAGCCGGGCGTCGAAGGTTATGGGCATCGCGCACCGGGAAAACCTCCATCTGCCCGATGCTGGCCTCGAAGATGTACGCGAATACAAATTGAAAATCGCGCAAAAGATCCGCGATTTGCGCCCACGAACCGTGATTTTGCCTTATTGGGAAGGCCGGCATCCCGACCATTACTTGACCGGGCGAATTGGCTACGAAGCGTGTTTCCTGGCGGGGTTGCAGAAGCTGAAGCTCCACGGAAAGCCTCACCGGCCCCACAAAATCATTTACGCCAGCATGTACGTGCCTTCCGTCCGCCCCACATTTGTGGTGGATATCACGGAGCAGTACGAGCGCAAGCTGAAAGCAATTGTTTCCTACAGCTCGCAATTTTCGGCGCGCCAGGACACGCAAAATCTCTTCCCATCGCTCGAAGACCTGCGTGAGCGAGTGGGCGGGTTGGCGCGGCATTTTGGATTGATGATTGGCGCGCGCTACGGCGAGCCTTTCATAACTCGCGAAGTGGCCGCGGTGAGCGACATTGTGGAATTGCCCGTGAAGTCCATTTAGCTCTGGCGGAAAGTTAAGCGCCGCCACAGGCGCGACGAAAAATTAGTTCTTGCGAGGCGCTCGGATGCCCACTCCAAGAAGGTTTCTATTGTTGACTGCAAGAATTGTACTTATGTCAGTCGCTGTGGGGGCCATCGCCTTGTCGGCCGCCGGTTTTCAGACAGCGCCTTCACAAGACCGGCAGTGGAAGGCCGCCATGGATGTCGCCGCCAAGGCTGAAAAGCAAGGCAACTGGCCCGAAGCGGAAAAGAATCTTAGTAACGCTCTCGCCTTGGCCGAATCCCCCACCCGAAATGATCAGCATTTGGTGCAAACCCTTTTCAAGCTTGGGGAGATATACATCAAGCAAGGCAAGTACGAGTCGGCCGAGCCTCTGTATCTCCGTGCCCTGCAGACTTGGGAAAAATCACTTGGCCCCAACAATATGATTGTCGCCAAGGGATATACGAAACTGGGGGATTTGTACCGTGATGAAAGAAAATACGCGAACGCGGAAAGCGTCTACAAGCGCTCGCTGGCGACCCTGGAGAGTGCCGCGGGCCCCAACGCACAGGCGCTCGCTCCGGACCTGGATGGCTTGGCGGAGATCGACCGTGCCCAGGGAAAGTACGAGGAAGCTCAGCGCCTTTACCGGCGTTCGATGTCCATTTGGCAGGATTCTTTGGGCCCTGAGCATCCTGTGGTGGCTCAGAGCCTGAACAACATTGCTTCGCTATACGAGGCGCAAGGCAAGTATGCCGAGGCGGAGCCCCTTTACTTGCAGGCCCTTTCCATTGTGGAGAAGGGACTGGGCAAGTACGACGCGTACGGCACGCCCATCATGAATAACCTGGCAGACCTGTACTACACCAAGGCAGAATATGCCAAGGCAGAGCCGCTTCTGGTGCGCTCGTTGGCCATTACGGAGAAGGTTGCCGGCCCCACTCACCCGGACGTTGCTCAGGTGTTGAATAGTCTGGGCTTGGTGTACGACGCTGAGAGAAAGCGCGCGCAGGCGGAAACTGCTTACCGCCGGTCCCTGCGGATTTGGGAAAAAGCGCTCGGACCGAACGACCCAAGCGTCGCCTCCAGCCTCAACAACCTGGCTGCGCTTTATTACTCCGAAGGCAAATACACTCAGGCGGAGCCGCTCTACAAGCGGTCGCTGAATATCGCGGAGCATTCCCTGGGGCCGAATAGCGTTGAAGTGGCCCAGTGCCTCGAGAACTATTCGGCACTCATGCGCAAGACCAAGCGGACCGTGGAAGCGGACAAAATGATTGCGCGCGCCAAGGAGATTCGCGCCCAGCTCCCCAAACCAGCGGACACGAAGTAATTCTCTCCGAACCCCGGTGATCTCCTACGAGTAGGGATTTTGGAATAACGGCTTACGCGCTTCGCAGCCGATTCTTCCACCGGTCGTATGCAAACCAAACCACACCTGCGACAATCACTACTCCAATAGCGGCATCAAAGCGGTGGAAATATTCGCGGAGGATGGGCCAGCGGGGACCGAGTTTATATCCGATGTATGCGAGCACCCAGCACCAGGGCAAAGAGCCCAGAAACGTGTAAATATTAAAGCGAAGGAAATTCATTCGCGAAATTCCGGCGGGGAGCGCGATGAAGGTGCGAATCACGGGCAGCAACCGCGCGATGAAAACGGCCCAGTCTCCGTAGCGGTGGAAAAAGCGGTCGGCCATCTCCAGGTCGTGCCGGGATACCAGGACAAGCCGGCCGTATTTTTCCGCCAGTGGCCGTCCACCCCACGCACCGGCGTAGTAAGCGACCAATGAACCCAAATTGCACCCGGCGGCTCCCGCAACCGCCACCCAGATCAATCTGAAGCGCCCTGTCGACACCAAGTATCCCGAAAACGGCATGATCACTTCAGAGGGGAGTGGGATGCACGCCGACTCGATCGCCATCAGCAGGATGATGCCGGCATAACCAAGCTTGGAGATGACCGCGATGATGATCCAAGCCAGGTATTCCAGGAGAGTTGTAACCATTTAGGGGGTGTGCCCGGGGCGCATGGGCAGTGAGCCCTGGGGCCTCGTCAGGATTGGACTAGGTGGGCTTTTTCGAATGAGGACGAGAGAGTGCCCACCCCCGTATCCAACCCTCGTGCAGTTAGAATGCGTCAACTTCCTGGGCGAATGTGTAGCCCGGGAGCGTCGCGCCCTCGTTTGATTTGTCCACCTTGACGCGGCGCACGTCGGCGTCGGTCCCGCCCACTTTTCTGAGCATGGCGTACGAGGAGAAAGCTTCCGAATAGATCTTGGTCACCAGCCATGTGTCGCCGGATTCGTTCAACTTCCAAAGTTGGCCTAACAGAATGCTGGAAACAGCCACAGATTCACGCTCCTTGGCGGAGGACTTTGCGTCGTCCCCTTTGATTGAAATCCCAATCGGCCCCCAACTGCAGGGGAAGAAGAATACATCTAATGTAACCGTCCCTTGGAATGGAGTCAATAGCGCGCCAGCGGCCAAATGGGAGCGCTTCCTGCCCTCCACGCGACCGTGTCCAGTGTGCCCCGCCGGGGATACAACCTGTTGGCGACTCTTCCAATCCAATCACCGAGGGAGTAGAATGATACCTACGGTGATGGTCAAGAGTTAATCCAGGCGGGAAACCAATTTGTCGCCGGGGCCATCTATGTATGTGGGGATGGCCGACTCGTCCCGAGGAGCAAAGCCATGAAATTCACGCGTGTTTCGGCATTAGGTCTCTTGCTGATATTGGTGGGGTCCGCCGGCTTCGTCCGCGGTGATGACAAAAAAAATGACATGGACCAGATCGGAAACCGCAGGGTCGCGCATCGCGCCATGATTTCCCAGGAAAAGGAAATCGGCATCGGGAAGCAGTATTCCTCGGAAATTGATAAGACCGCCAAACTCATCACGGACCCGGTGATCAACGAATATGTGAATCGTGTGGCGCAAAATGTGGCTCGCAACTCGGACTTGACTATTCCCCTCACTGTCAAAGTGATCGACTCACCGGGGATCAATGCCTTTGCCCTTCCCGGCGGATTCCTCTATGTCAATTCCGGATTGATCCAGACCGCCGATGAGGAATCCCAGGTGGCTGGAGTGATCGCTCACGAGATCGCCCACGTGGCGGCCCGGCATTGGGCGTCGCAGATGACCAAGCAAACCATCGCCCAATACGCCATGCTGCCCCTCCTGTTCGTGCCCATGGGCTATGGGGTTTATTACGGGGTGATGGAAGCCTACATGAACGGCGTGCCCCTGATGTTCCTGAAATTCAGCCGCAACGACGAAGCCGAAGCAGATTATCTGGGCTTGCAATACATGGTGAAGGCGGGCTACGACCCGTACACTTATGTGACCATTTTCTCCAAGGTTTTGGACGAAGAACGCCGCTCGCCGGGAAGCGTGCCCAAGATTTTCCTGGACCACCCGCCCACGCCCGACCGCATGCTGCAGTTGGACCAGGAAATGAAGGCCTTCCCCAAACGCGATCAGTATCTGGTTTCCACTTCAGAGTTTGACGACGTGAAAGCTCGATTGAATATGGTGATCAACAATCGGAAAAAGGAAAAGCAACAGGACGGTCCGACGCTGAAGAAGCGCGAGTCCACCGAGAAAACATCAACCGCGCAGCCCGCCGACCAGAAGAGCAAGGATTCCAACGATGCTCCGCCCGTGCTGCGTCGCCGCGATCAATAAAACCGCGCTTTAAGTGGACGATCAAAGGCAGGCTCTTAATAATGAGCCTGCCTTTCTTGTTTTTGGGCGGTGCCTGTCTGACGACATGCCGGGATGGCTCAGGGAAATATTCAGGCGGGCGCCAGTCCAGTCCTAGCTTCGGGTTGGAAAATTGATGCCCAGCTTGCGCAGCTCGTCGTAATAGTATTTCTTATAAAGAAGGTCCCACTCGTCGCTTCCCTCCGGGATCACTCGTTTCTGGGAGGTGATGCGCAGGCGGACGGTGGCTTCCATCTTCTGCTCTTCCATTTGCAAGTCGTTGAGAATCTTAACGATTTCCTGCCGGATTACATTCCGCTCCTCAAAGATTTCCACTTCGTCGAGCGCGTCAATCGCGGACATGATCTGATGAGACAACTGCAGTATTTTTTCCCTCGTCATGGGCATAGAGTTTTTGGACCTTGCGGCTAGAGGACCACTTTGCGGTCACGAACCAATTGTTTTTTCACCTTTTTGAACATTTCTTCGTAGGACGCGCCCGTCTGTTTCATCTCAGCGGCGTGCTCCTCGAGGATCTTTCTGACATCGTCGTTCAATCGATCTTCCACGCCCAATTCGTCCAGCATCACCTGGGTCATGACCTCGGTGACGTAGTCGGCCTGATCAAACTGCACCAGGCTCGAGGCAGTAAGGCGTTTAAGTACTTGCTTGGCCATGTAGGCCACATGTTCACGCTGATAATGCATAAGATGGACGAGCGTTTCTTGACGCTCCGGGAACAGTAGTGTATAGTGTTGAGTTTGAAAGTGTCAAGGCTTGGCGAGCCGTGGACCGGGCGCTCCACCGGTGGATTAATAACTCCCAAGCACAGAACGGGCCCGGGCGGTTAGCTCAGTTGGTCAGAGCGTCTGCCTTACAAGCAGAAGGTCATCCGTTCGAGCCGGATACCGCCCACCACTGGGGACGTAGTTCAGCTGGTTAGAACGCTTGCCTGTCACGCAAGAGGTCGCGGGTTCGAGTCCCGTCGTCCCCGCCAGTTCCTTCCAATCCAACAAATCAAAATCCAAGTGAGCACGAAAACGATTGTTGGGTCCGGGGGAAAACCCCCGTCCTTCGCCTAAATTGATTTCTAAAAATCAAGGGAAGAAAAAGCGAAAATGTAAAATTTAGCCCAATAATTCCCAATTTTTCCAAAGGTGTTCTGTTGACATTGCCGTTCGATATCGCGGATGATAGCAGGTATGGGAACAGCCACAGCAGTTGCTTTAAGCAAGCCCACCTCTGCCCCGGCTTGCCGGTTGGTAGTCCGTGAACAAAAGGGCCTGACCGAAGTACTCGACTTTGTTAAAGCGGGTATCGAGATTGGCCAGCAAGTGGTGACCATGGCGGGACCAGCTTGCCTGAAAGACCTTGCCCTCGCCTTGGGTGAAGACGGCTTGCGACCCGAAATACTTTTGCGCAGCGGCCGCCTGGTCTTTCTCACCACGCCGGATTGTTTGCCCCTGCTGACTCTTCCCCTGAATCCTCTGAAGAAAGGCGCGCTACGCCTGAACGGTTCCATTCTGCGCTGGGTTTCAGACTGGTCATGGGCATACGTGAATGGCACGTCGCCGG
The DNA here is from genome assembly GCA_041481635.1 of Terriglobia bacterium. Classification (GTDB taxonomy): domain Bacteria; phylum Acidobacteriota; class Terriglobia; order UBA7540; family UBA7540; genus DASYXZ01. The sequence goes on from JBGPCF010000093.1 coordinate 8,223, forward strand.
GCGCCATCTTGAATCATCAGTGCCAAGTCCACGACTTCGTTCGCTCGCTCACTCCATTGTCGCTTTGTACGGTGCGCTGCTCGAATCTGGAGCGCAGCTCGCTGCTGGCAATGGTCGCGGATCACCGGCGCGCCGCTCGAGCCACACAGCGCCCGGCCGGCATAATTCGACCTTCGTAGTAGGCTTAAATTTCAAGAGAAAACTGCTGTTTTTCGATTGCGCAAGAAACCGCGCCCATGATTACGTGTGACCGTTGCTGGCGCAGGTTCGTGCTCGGCAGGGAGTTTTTTCTGATACGCTGCGCCTTCTCAAGGCCGATTTATACAAGTGAGGTTATTCATGGCACGTTGGCTCGAAGGAAAGACGGCGGTGGTCACGGGGGCGGGCCGTGGGATTGGCCGCGCGACGGCGCAGCTCCTGGCGGCGGAAGGCGCGCGGGTCATGGTCGCCGACTTGGACGAGGAGCCGGCTGCGGGCACTGCCGCTGCCATCCGCGACGCCGGGGGCACGGCTCACGTTTTGGTGGGCGACGTCACGGGGCCTTCTTTCCCGGACCAACTTATCGCTGTCACACTCAAAGTGTTTGGCGGTTTCCACATCCTGGTAAATAACGCGGGCTTCACCTGGGATGGAACGATCCACAAAATGTCGGACGACCAGTGGCAAACCATCCTCGACGTTCACCTGACCGCGCCCTTCCGAATCATTCGCGCCGCAGCGCCTTATTTGCGCGAAACGGCCAAACGCGAGATCGCCGAGCGAGGCACCGCGGAGGCGCGCAAGATCGTCAACATCAGTTCCACCTCAGGAACGCGCGGCAATTTCGGCCAGGCGAATTACGCCGCCGCCAAAGCGGGTATCGTGGGCTTGACGAAAACCCTGTCGCGTGAGTGGGGGGCGTTTAATATTCAGGTGAATTGCGTGGCATTTGGATTTATTGATACTCGCCTGACGCGGAGCAAAGAGGCGGGAGAGCAATTTCGCCGCGGCGAAACCGGCGTGCCGCTTGGGATTCCTGCTGAAACTCGCGAAGCCGCATTTAAACTCATCCCTCTGGGCAGGCCGGGCACTCCCCAAGAAGCGGCCGGCGCAATTCTCTTCCTGGCTTCTCCCCTTTCCGATTATGTTTCGGGCCACGTGCTGGAAGTTACCGGCGGGCTATAGGAGCTTATTCACTGATCATCGTCCGGAGTGTTGGGGGGCGCAGTGGGTGGTGGAGTGACGGGCGTGGTTGGGTTAGTGCCCTGCCCTGGGTTTTGTCCCGGAGTCTGGCTTGGAGGCGTGGTGGATTGGCCAGGGGTAGTGCCAGTGCCTCCTGGACCGACGACCCCACCGGCCAGTTGATCGATCCCCAGGAACTCCCATTCGTCATAGTGAGTGTGATTGTCTAAAGTTCGGAACGAAGACTTCTTACTGGTACTCGCGACGCCGACGATAAACGCACCACTCATCTGGTTGGTGAGACCAGACGAGTCCCCTTCTTTTCCCGCCGTCGAAGTAGAATCTGATGTTGAAGAGGTACCGGAGTTCCCGGGATTCTGTCCGGTCGAAGGGCCTAAGGTAAATTGGGAACCCTGAGCTGACTGGGGATTCATCGGATTCTGCGGATTAGTTCTCGCGCCGGGCCCGCCGAGCATGGGCTGAGTCTTGGAATCGATCACCATCCCGGCCGCGTTGGCGTGAATATAGCGCCACTTTCCGCTCAGAGTCATGGGGTCGGTAAAGGCATGCCGGAGGAAACGGATACCGTTGGTCTTTTTCAGCAACTCTTTCTCTGAATTGGGAAAACGGCCAAACTGGCGGTGGAAGAAAAGGATGGCCCGCGCGTATTGGTTGCCGCGAAAAATGAGCTCCGCTTCTTTCTCTCGCTGTCCTTCTGCATAGATACTCGGCAACGCGGCGGTGAGAGAAATGAGCAGAATCGTGGCCATCATCATCACGACCAAGAAGGCGTAGCCGCGGACTCCCGATTTTGGGGAAAGCATAATGGATCATCCCTCACTGGGGGATGGGCAGTTCCACCGTTTGGTGAGTCACTTCATCGTAGATCGAGGCCGACGTGGTCACGAGTTTGTTGACTTTATACCTTTTGTTGAAAGTCTCGCCTACGTGAACGACGTAGATGCCCTCATCGTCCTCAACGATCCCTTCTTTCATGCCGCCGGCTTTCTCACTGTACCCGAGCATCCTGATGGGCAAGGTCGGCGTTGGAGGAGGCGTGTTATTGGCGGTGGCCGTGGGCAGAGACGGCCCGACGGGCAGGGGCAACTCCTTGGGTTTCGGGAATTCGAATGGGTTGCGCGCGAAAGTGGGCAGCTCTCGCTGTTGGATGTCACTTAAGAGATCCAGTTTTATTTCCGGGTTGTAGCGCGAGAGTTCGTCTTTCGCGTCGGGAGGGACAGCCCGGGTTTGGCGTGTTTCCGGTGCAGGGCCAGGTGGCGTGTTTCTTTTTTCCTGCGCCGCAGGACTTCCTCCCCGCACCATATTCATAACCAGGAGCAGGCAGACGAGCCCCAGAGCACCGATGGCCCATTTTTCTGTTGCCCCTTTGATCTTCATTGCGTCAGATAGAGGTCCGCTGACAACCGCAGCGACATGTCCTCTCCCTCGCCAGAGTCAAACCTGAAATCGCGAATGATCAGGAAATCATCGCTCGTTGTTTCCAAAGCGTGGGCAAAGCTCAACAAACTCTTGAAGGGTCCATTGACGGAAATCATCAAATTCATGCGGCCCAACGGTGCGGCGCGCGAAGGGTCCATGCGAGAGCTGATCCCGTTGAGAGCCAGCTCAAGCCCTGCCTCCTGAGCCAGTCCCCGCACCAATCGAGTGGAGCGCGAATAAACCTTTTGTTTCGACTGGACCTCGTTGCTCATAAAATCGTCCAGGTCGCTTTCCGTCGCGGGCAGCGCGTTGTTGTACCATTCCAGCCGCTTCACCCTGGCTTCCTCATTCCTCAGGCTGAGGCGCACTTCATTGATGCTTTCAAATTCTGACTGAGCCCGGGTTCGAAGGGGCTTCAAAACGACGAAGTACAGCACCGCGTCGAGAGCCACCAGCCCCACGGCCACCCGCTCGAATTTCCGAATCAGGTTTTTTCGACGATCCCTGGACATAGTTCCGGTGCCTTAATTTGCTCCCTTGCCGACATAATGTGCCGTACACTCAATTCCAATCAACCCTTTCATTGCTTTTGCCGATTGGGGCCCTTGGCTGGCCATCGTGGGTTCCTGGAAATCGGGCGCATCCTCCAGGTTCCCCATGAATTTTTCCAAACCATCCTCGTCGTGCCCGACCACGTTAAAGCGGACACCAATCCCGCTTTTATCGTGAGAGACCGTCAATCCAGTCAAGCGCACTGATTCAGGGAGGAGCTTGGAGACCCGTTGCATCAGTTCTGGCACGGACAATTGCTTTTCTTCGATCAGGCCATTGATAAAATGCGCCTTCTGAAACAACGCGCGTTGTTGAGGCTGTTCGAGGTCTTTTCGCAAGGCCGCTTCTTTGGTTTTCAGCTCCTGTTCCTGCCGAATGAGGCTTTCCAAATTCTTTTCGATTTTGTGATATTCGCGGTAATTGAATACCGCTGAGTAGAAGAGCGCGAGCAATCCAACGATGCCCAGCAGGGCAAGTGGGATGGACCAGGCGAGCGCGTAGCGCTCCCGTGGGGTTGACAAAGTCGCGAGGTTTAGAGAAACCTTCATTAGTCTTATGCCCCGAGATTGGTGAGGAGTCCGGCGATCGGAGCTCCTACGGAATCGAAGATGCCGCCTTCCGCGGGGGAAAGCGCCGAGCCGAGCCCGCCTTCCGGCACCAGGTTTTGGATTTCTTTAGCGATGGTTTCACCCAATTCACGAGCCAGCTGTGCTCTCGCCGGCGGCCGCGCGCAGAGCAGGACTTTTTCCACCTCAATGTTCAAACGGTCGCGCGTGCTGGCGAGCACCCGGGCCACTTCCGCCGACACGTCACGCACCATTTCTTCGGGGGTCGTGCTCACCAGCGCTTGAGTCCTCCACGAGCGGGTACGGGAGCCCTGCACGACGACGGATGTCACCCCGCCGCTACATACGTGAACCAGGAGCCTCACTTGGGTTTCAGTTTCCGGCAAGAGCGGAAGGAGGGCCACGGTGGCTGGAAGAATCAGCTCGAATCCGCCGTTCTTCGAACCCAATGCCTGCTCGTACTCCGCCAGCATTGAATTCCTGGCTGCCACCACGAGCATACCCACACTGTTGGGCTCGTTCCACAGCACCTGGTGGGAGATCTTCGCCTCTTCCGGTGGATACGGCAAAGTCTCCTTCATCCTCCAACGCACCAGCGTATCGGCTTCGCGGGGATCTTCGGCAAGTGTTTCCAAGGTAAGAATCACCACGCGAACCGACCCGTCGGGGACCAGCAATCCCAGGCGGTGAGATCCCTCGCCAACGAGTTCCGTAACTCGGGTGACGGCACGGCGGAGTTCCTCGATGTTCGCAATGTTGTTTGCATTGGGCACGGGGTTGATCGTCTGGGAGCCCATCTCGCACATGGCAATGCGGCGCAGGGCGCGCGCTGAAGTGTCCAGGCTGGCGCCGACCACAAAGCTGGGCTCAATTTCGAGAACCAGCCGCGGCAGGACAAAATGAGACTGGCCGTCTCCCTGTCCCGAACGAAACCGGTTTTTCACGGATGTCCAAGTCATATTGGAGTTCTGCTTTGCCCGCGACGTTGCGCCCGCCTACTCGACGAACGTCACCTTGTTGATTTCTCTCAAGGTGGTGATGCCCATGCGGACTTTTTCCAGCGCCGCCTCTCGCAAAGTGATCATGCCTTCCCCGCGCGCCACGTGGCGGATTTCGGAGGACGGCCGCTTGGCCAGAATCACGTCGCGAATGCGGTCCGAGAGCGCCAGGAGTTCGCCGATGGCGGTCCGGCCGCGAAAGCCCGTCTCGTTGCACTGCGGACAGCCGGGCGCCTCATAAAATTCCAAGTCGCGCCACGCTCCGGGATCGAGCCCCGATTCCTCCAGATATTCTTTGGGGATGGTCGCCGGCCGTTTGCACGCTTCGCACAGCACTCGCACCAGGCGCTGCGCCATGATGCAATTGAGCGCGGAGACAAAATTATAAGGCTCGACGCCCATATTCAGGAAGCGCCCCAGGACGTCCACCACGTTGTTGGCGTGGACAGTGGTAAACACCAGGTGTCCGGTCAACGCGGATTGGATGGCGATCTGCGCGGTTTCGTTGTCGCGAATCTCGCCCACCATGATTTTGTCCGGGTCGTGCCTCAGGATGGAGCGAAGTCCGCGGACAAACGTCAGGCCCTTTTTCTCGTTGACGGGGATCTGGGTGATGCCGCGAATCTGGTATTCCACCGGGTCTTCGATGGTGATGATCTTATCTTCGTCCGTTTTGATTTCGGAAAGTGCGGCGTAGAGAGTAGTGGTCTTGCCGCTGCCCGTCGGCCCGGTCACCAGGACCATCCCGTAGGGCTCTCGAATAAACCGGCGCAGGCGTTTCAGTTCGCGCTCGGAAAGGCCCAAAACGTCCAGCCGAAGTTGGTGAAACTTTTCACTGAGCGATTCTTTGTCGAGAATACGGAGCACCGCGTCCTCGCCGTGAATCGCGGGCATAATGGAAACGCGGAAATCGATGGGCCGTCCGCGGTAGCGCACACGGAAACGGCCGTCCTGGGGCACGCGCCGCTCCGCGATATCCAGCTCCGCCATCACCTTGATGCGCGTAATCAGGCTGGAGTGAAATTCCCGCGCCAGGGGTTGCAATGCTTGCTGCAGCACGCCGTCGATCCGGTACTTCACTACCACCGCGTTGTCCCGGCTTTCAATGTGAATATCACTGGCGCGCCGCTCGAGCCCCGCGAAAACGATCGAATCCACAAGGCGGATCATGGGGCTGGCCTCGCGCGTTTCCACCATTTGTTGGAGTGTGAGCCCCTCCCCCTTGCTATCCTCGTCGGGGATCACGTCCATGCGGAATTCTTCCGTCGCCTCGTCCAGTACGCGCTGCGATGGCTCGGTTTTCTTCAGGAATTCTCGCACCTGCGCCGCGGAGGCCACACGAATCACCAGCCGCCGGTCGAGCTTCATCTCCAACTCGTCCAGGCGGGCGAGATCCGTCGGATCCGCGACGGCGACAACGATTTTATGGTCGTGCGCGGAGAGTGGAAGGAACTCATAGTGCACCATCAACTCGAGCGAAATCGAGCGCAGCAATTCCGCGTCGGGCGGCGTTTCGCGCAGGTCCACAAAAGCGAACTGGTAACGCTCTGCAACGGCTCGCGCCTGTTCCATTTCCGCTACAGGATTCGGGTTGGTTTCGGCCAAACTTAACTCCTTACTTACGCGCTTCTTCTAATGAGCTCCCACCTGCCCCGCCAGTGAGAAAAGGGGAAGGTAGAAGGCAATCAAAACAAACGCCACGACGATGGCGATGGAGCCAATCATCAGGGGATCGACCAGTGCCACCAGGGTGGCGAGATCGATGCTCACGTCTTCCTCGAAAAACTCCGCCAAGCCTTCCAGCATGGTGGGCAGGGCACCCGTGGTTTCTCCCACTTCTATCATGTCCAATGCGATGGGGGGAAAGAATCCACTCATGCGCAAACTGGTGTGAAGCGCGCGACCGCCCGTAACCTCAATTTGGGCCTGGGCAATTGCTTGGGCGAGCACAGGGCTGGAAACCGATTCTTTGGTGATCTCGAGCGAAGAAACCACCGGGATGCCGCCCTGCAAAAGTGTGCAGAGGGTGCGGGCGAACTCGGCCACGGAAAACTTGAGCAGCAGCTTGCCCACCACGGGAAAGTGAAATTTCAGGCGGTCCCACTTGAGCTGCATCTGGGGCGAGCGCGCGGCAGCGCGGAGGACGAAAATTGCGGTTACCACGCCCGCCAGAATAATCAGTGCGATGTGCTGGATGGCGAGCGAAATCGCGATCACCAACTGGGTGAGGAGCGGCAACGTCACCTCCAAAGAGGCGTAGAGGGCTGCGAACTGCGGCACGATAAAGCCAATCACGAAGGTGACGAGGATGGCCAAAAAAACCAGCAAGATCGAGGGGTAAATGAGGGCGGAAATGAATTTCTTGCGAAAGCTCCGCCGGAGTTTTTGGTACGCCACGTATTGCGCCAGGACCCGGTCCAGGTTGCCGCTCCGTTCACCGGCGCGCAGCGTGGCACAATAGATCTTGGGAAATTGCCCCACCGCTTCAAAGGCCTCGGAAATCATCGCGCCCCCGCGCACTTTTTCCTGGACCCCTTCCAGGGCCACGCGCAAGGCTTCGCTGCGCGTCTGCCGCGCCAGCAGGTCCAGCGACTTCTGGAGCGGCAGGCCGGACTTGGACAGGGTCAGGAATTGCTCGTTAAATATCAAGAAGTCGTCGACTTTGATTTGGGATGCGGTGTAGCTCCGCAGTTTTTCTCTCAGGGCTTCTTTGGGCTTGACGGAGAAAATAAAATAGCCTTGGGCCTGCAAGCGCTGCCTCATTTCAGCTTCTGAGGCGGCCGTGTCCGTTTGGTTCATCACCCGCCCGCCCGGTGTCCCGAATTTGCAGACATATTCAGCCATTAAGTCGGTCCGTGGTCAGTAGTCCGTTGTCCATCGTCTTGGAGTTGGATTCACGTTTGAAGGTTCGCCACCGAGGGCGATAAACTTTCCTTTCTTCAATCGCTCAATCGCAAATCATCAATTCACTCACTAATCTCACCAACTACTGTACGCCGAGACTCCGTCAGTCGAGATATCGTCCGACCCGCTGTGCACATCCACGATGCCTGAAACCGTCTGGTTGGGACTTATCGGGACATCCTCTGAAACCTCTCGCCACGTCGCATTGGACCTGGTGAATGGATCTTCCGGCAGCGCCCCGTGCAAATAACCATCGTCCACCAAATCCTGCAAGGTCGCCGGAGGATGCTGTTTGTCCAGCGTATATTGGTCGATCAACGTTCGCAGAGTGTAGAGATCATCCCGCAGCACCGCCTCGCGAGCCCGGACGATGGCAGTGTGATAAGTGGGAGTCACCATGGACGCTAGAATCAGAATGATCGTCATCACAATCATCAGTTCGAAGAGCGTAAAGCCGAAGGCGAGCCGCCCGCGATTGTGGCAGGTTGGCTGATAACATTTTGTATTTGACAGTCTTGACGAAGAGTCGGGGCCAGAAGCCATGGGTTTGGATCCGACTGTTGACGGTCGACTGTCAACTGTGAACTTCTCTTTACCATTCCGCATAGCGAGTCCCATCCAGGGCTCTGCCCTGGCTCTTCGAAAAAACATCAAAGACGTTATCTCCGCCCCAGCTCTGGGAGTCGGGATCGTCTTGCATGGCGCGAAATCCCCAGTCCGCTTTACCGGTCATCGGGTCGATGGGAATGCGCCGGAGGAATTTGTACTTGGCGGTGCTCGAACCCTTCAAGACCACGCCATTCACCAGGGTATCGAGGTCGGGCGGGTAGTTGAAGCTGTTGGGTGTGGGCGGAATCATCCCCTTGTCGCAAAGGTCCTTGTAATGGTCAATCGCATCGCGCAACTGGCGCAACGCGCGCCTCAATTCCACTTCGCGCGTGCGCTGGATCTGGATGCGAGCCACCGGCAGGGCGACGCTGGTGAGCAGAATCAAGATGACCATGGTCGCCAGCAGTTCCAACAGGGTAAAGCCGCGGCCCAGTCTTTGGGATGCGTTCTTCACGCTGTACCGCATGATCATTGTGGCGGCCCAGTGGGCTGAGGCTCAACCACGATGGGCGTGCCCTCCCCCGGCCGCAACCCCCGCCCGATCGCCATCCCCTTGTCCGATCCCGCGGAGTGCTCTGGCAACCTCACCACGCGCGGGGTCAGCATCACCAGCACCTCGGTCTCTGTCCGGTCGTTGTGCTCGGTTGAAAAGAAGTATCTCAGGAACGGAATCTGGCCCAGGAACGGGACGCCGGTCACCCCATGGATGATGGTAGTTTGAATTAATCCTCCGAGCAAATTCACTTCACCCTCTTTCAATTGGATGACGTGTTCAATCTTTCGCTGATTGAAGGTGGGCTGATTGATGCCGCCCAAACTCACCGAAGGCCCCTGTGAAGAAATATCGATGTCCGCTTTAAGGTATACCTCGCCGTCGTTCAGCAAGTGAGGGGTCAGTTCCAGATTTACGCCCACGTCCTGAAACTGGAATTGGGTGTTGGAGAGGAGGCCGGGATTGAAATTGTTTGTTCCGCCTGTCCCAGTGGTGGAGCCGGTCAGCCCTCCTCCCAGGCCAAAGCTCCCCGTGGCATACGGGACGCGGCTGCCTATCTTGACCTTGACTGTTTGTCCGTCCGTAACCCTTACTTTGGGGTTTTGCATAATGTGGGTGCGCGAGTCATTCAGCACGGCGTTGGCCGCGGCACTGGGCAGCACTACGCTATAGTCCCGGTAAGTCAGGTTGCCCAAGCCTACCGGCACAGCCGTGGCGGTCCCTGAAGTTGCTGCTGCGGCGGGATTAAAGGCAGCCGCAGCCTGGAAGCCCGGCGCCACTGTCCCAGAACCCGATATCGTTGCTGGTGTCAAACCCAGGTCGCGGATGCGCTCGCGGTCAGCTTCCAAAACCACCACCTCAATCAGAATCTCAGCTTTGCCCTGATCGAGATCGCGAATCATTTTTTCCGCGGCGGCCACTTTCTCCGGCGTGTCAATGACGATGATGGCGTTGGAGTCCGGATTGTCCACAATCTTCTGGAGCTGCAGGATTTGCTTGAGGGCCGTGGTAATTGCCGTGCGGTCGGCGGCTTGGAGAGGGTTGGAAAGGTAAATCGTCTTCAGCACCTGATCGTCGTAGTCGCGATGATTCCCCGGGTTATCCTGAATCACCAGAATCGTATTGGGCGTGACCGCCTTATAGAAGGTCTTGGTTTGGTAGGTCAACAGGCGCAAGGCGTCTTCTATCGTAACGTTGGTAAGGTCAATCGAAACCGGGCTCGCGGGAAAGTTTGAAGTGAACGCCACATTCAGGTTAGCCAGTTTCCCCAGAGTCACAAAGGCCTTTTTGCTGTCGGTGGCGGGCATATTAAGATGCGCCAAGACCTCCTGGGGAAAGGGCTTCAATTGCACGGCGGAAGAATAGGTGTCCGCATCGCGATCTTTCAGGGCTTCCTTCAGCGCTTTCTCCCGGGTGCTTTTTGCGGCGGCCTGTGCTGCCAGCAGCTTGTTCAGTTCCTGAGCTGCCGCCTGGTTGGTGGGATCGATGCTGACGGCTTTCTGTAATTCTCCGGAGGCCTCGTCCGGACGGTTGTTCGCCAGCAGATTCTTGCCTTGCTTCAGATGGAAGAGGGCCGCTTCGGTTCGCGCGACCTTTTCATGGATTAGGAATTGGGCATTCTCGGGATCGCTTTGCACGGCCTTTTGGTAATTGATGAGAGCCGTGTCGTAGTCTTTTTTCAGCTCCGCTTTGTACCCATCATGAAACGCGCTGCTGCCCGCCCCGCACCCCAGGCACGCTGCTGCCAGCAGGAACGCGCCCATGACGCGGACTTCCCTACTCGCATTGTTTTTTGCTAAGTAAATATTCATCCCGACGCACCCCATTATCGCGCATCCAAAAGTGTAAATGCAAGCACCCATCAATCCCATGGGCAATTCACAGGGCGAACTTGCTTGAAATTGGCCGGGCCAAGCGCCTGGGAACGCGGTGGGTTTAACCTTCCTTCCGCTAGCCACGCTCCGCACCCAAGTTTTCACCCGTTACAAGCTGGATGCGATTCCCTTATGAAAGGGTGTCTCAGGCGAGGAAAGCCTTGTGTAAGCACTCCGCCTTGAACCGAACTACTTCTCTCCTGCCAAATTCCCCCCTTCTGATTTGCCACTGTTAGCATCGGGATCTTGTGGTAGAATAGGCGCTTATTTTTTCGCATGGAGGAGGGTCCGGTGGCCAAAATATTGCGTTGTCAGGATCTCGGAATGAGTTGCCCCATGGAAATTCGCGCCGATAACGAAGACGAACTCTTGAAGCTCGCCGCCGCGCACGCGGAAAAGGACCACGGGATTGCAGCAACCAATATCCCACCGGAGATTCTCGCCATGGTCCGGGCGGCGATTCGAGAGGAGTAGGAAGCCCGGCCGACCTGCTTCACGACCCCGATTCGTCCTTTCCCATAAACCTTTTACCTACTTCGGACAGCTTTGCGCGCCCCCACAGCAACCCTAGTTTACGTCCAATGGTGTTCGCGTCCGCCTCCGCCTCTTCTTACCATCCGCCGCTAGCTGAATTTGTTTGGCGAGTAAGGCAGTTCGGGATACTATCTCGGGACAGGACTAGGTCGGAGTCGATTCCAATGAACTTATTGGCCTTAACCGGTTTCTGGCTGGAAAACAGCGCGCCGGCAAGAATCATCGAGAGTCTGCTGCTCACCGCCGAGCAGGATGCAGTGTCGACGGTGAGCGTTGTTTTTATGGTCTCCGTTGCGGTGCTGGCCCTCATCGCGCCCGTTCAGCGGGCAAAAATCCGGTCAGCCTTGATGTTGTTCGCCACTGCGATTTGCCTGCTCATCGCCACTGCTGTGGCGGCGGGGGCGGGCCTGACCACCGGATCCAAGGTTATCCACGCGTTGGCGCTGTTGTGTGGCGGCTTCGCGATGGTCAAACTGGCCAGCATCTTTTTCTTCGACGTCATGCTTCAGGTCGCCCGCCTCCAACCGCCCCAAGTCTTGCGCGACCTCATGGTAGCCATCGGCTACATGGCGGTCGGCCTGTGGCTGATTGCGCGCTCGGGCGTCACCCTTTCGGGCATTGTCACCACCTCCGCGCTCCTGACCGCCGTGGTTGCCTTCTCACTACAGGACAGCCTGGGCAATATGTTGGGAGGGTTGGTGCTGCAAGCCGAATCGACTGTTCACGTGGGCGACTGGATCAAAGTCGATCAGACTAATGGCCGCGTAACGGAAGTCACATGGCGGCACGTCGCGGTGGAAACACGCAACTGGGAAACCATCATCATTCCCAACAGCCAGCTGATGCGAGGCGAAATTGTCATAATGGGGAAGCGCTCCGGCCAGCCCCTCCAGATGCGGCGTTGGGTTTACTTCAATGTGGATTTCCGCGTGCCCCCCACCGATGTCATCCGGGTGGTCACGGATGCCCTGGTATCCGAACCCATTGAAGGCGGCGCCACTGATCCCCCACCCAACGTCATCCTCTACGGCCTCGAAGATAGTTACTGCCATTACGCCGCGCGCTACTGGTTGGTGGACATCCCAAAAGACGATCCTACTGACTCGCTGGTGCGCACACGCATTTTCTTCGCTCTGCAGCGCGCCGGCATTTCCCTTTCTGTTCCAGCCCTAACTGCATTTGTTGTGGCTCAGGACCAGGAACGAAAGAGACTGCACCACGAGCACGAGATCCAGACCCGCCTGGGGGCGCTGGACCTGGCGCGCGTGGAACTCTTCCAGCAGGTGACCGAGGAGGAGCGGGTGAAGTTGGCCGAGCACCTCCGCTACGCCCCTTTTTCGAAGGGTGAAGTGATGACGCGCCAAGGGGCCGAGGCCCATTGGCTCTACATTCTCACCAAAGGGTCGGCTGAGGTGCTGCTGACGGTAGAAGGCGGGGAGCGGCGAAGGGTCGCCGTTCTTCACGCCGGGGATTTCTTTGGCGAGGGGTCTCTACTGACCGGCGAACCGCGCTCGGCGACTGTGAAAGCGCTCGAAGATTCGGAATGCTACCGCCTGGACCGGCAGGCCTTCAATGAAATCATCCAAGCACGCCCCGAGATGGCCCAGCATTTTTCCGAGGTCCTGGCCCGGCGCAAAGTGGAGCTTGAAGCCGTTCGCCAGGACATGGATGCCGCCGCCCGCGCCAAAATGATGGCTCAGCACCAGCGCAGCATCTTCGACAGCATCTACAAGATGTTCGGATTGACTACCAAGTAATTAAGAGCAGTTCAAGCCAAGACTGCGGGCGCTGCGAATATCCAGGCGCGACTTTCGTGCTGATTGTTCCACACGCTGGCGGGTAAATGTCTCTTCCCTTATTACACGTGAGTGCAGAATTGACTTTGAGCGGTTCCTCAGTATAGTACAACCACAATATGGACGAACAATCAGAGAGTCGGCGGAGGTATGCACGCTTTAACGCGGACTTGGAGGTCACGGTCCACCAGGAAGAGGGAGCCTTTGTCGGACGAATCACCCAGATCAGCCGCGGTGGATGCCTGATTTACCCTCCCCTACCGGCGGAATTGGCGCCCCACGTCAAAGTATCTTTCCGCCTCTCCGATCAGTTGCCTCTCATTAATTGCCACGGAGAGATCGTCTATACCATCGCGGACAAGGGCACGGGAGTGGCGCTCACGGAGATTTCCGAGTACCAACAGGATCTCATCACCCAGCATTTTGAAGCCCTGCAGGCCGCCGGGAAGCAGACCAACTCCTGAGTTTTGCTCAATTCTGCGGGTGCAACCTGCCAGACCGGCCTAAACTTTCTTCCCATCGCGCCGCCCTCTGACGGTGCAGGCCCCTTCATTCCGGTAAGCTGGCTTCTGCTCGGCGAATTGTAAGAAAATGACTTGGAGGATTGGAATGCCCCCTCACGTCTGCCCTTGGTGGATCGGCTACCTCCTGGTCAGCCCCTTGCGGCGCCTGATGCATTCACCCGGGAAGGTGGTCGCGCCCTACGTTCGCGAAGGCATGACCGTTCTCGAGCCTGGGCCGGGCATGGGATTTTTTACGCTCGAACTCGCCCGCCGAGTAGGCGCCTCCGGGCGCGTGGTCGCCGTGGACGTCCAAGCCAGAATGCTCGACCGGCTCAAACGGCGTGCCGCCAAGGCGGGGCTCCTCGAACGTCTGGATGCTCGCCTGGCTCATCCTGACTCCATGGGGTTGGGGGACTTGGCGGGGAAAGTCGACTTCGCCCTCGCCTTCGCCGTGGTCCACGAGGTGCCTTCCAAAAGCAACTTCTTCGCCGAGACCTTCGCGGCATTGAAACTAAACGCTTGCCTTCTCTTCGTGGAGCCTGCCGGACATGTGAATCCCCCGCTCTTTAACAAGGAGTTGGCCTGCGCTGCGGAAGCTGGATTCCATCTTGAAAAGCGTCCCGCCATATCGCATAGCCACGCGGCTTTGTTGAAAAAACAGGCGTAGCAATCCACAAGCGCGCGATACAATCCAATACTTAAACGGAGGGAATCATGGCTGGGGGGCCGAACGCGGCAATCATGATGTGCATGCACTGCGCGGGGAAAGCGGCCCGCGTGGCCGAAGGGATTGAGGATGACTTGTATCAGTGCGAGGAGTGTGGCCGGAAGTTTGGAATAGACTGGAGCCGGGGGCAGCCGCAAAAACCTTGCTGGCCTCCCACTCCGGAGGAACTTGTCGAAGCGAAGCGCTTGGTGGCATTTTTGGCAGAGCGCAAGAAGTCAAAAACTTGAGTCAAGCCGTGTCTTAAGGTCTTGTAGCGCAGAGGCTCGCCTTTCAAAGACTCTGCAGTTCTCGGGTCAGAAAACCAGCAGACTCCGGATCAGTTCGGTGCTATGCGCGACCGGGCTCGGAAGAACAGATGAAGATGAAACGATCGATACTTTTGAGCATCGTGTGGGTGGCAGTTGGCAGTGCACTCCTCTTCGAATCGGTTTTGTTCGATGTTGATTGGAACTTGTTCACCTGGAAACCCGAGTTGGACTTTGTCGTTCTGGCATGCGCCCTCACTATTCCAGCGACATTGACGGGGATATGGTTTCTCGCGCGCGCCACTCGCGATCAAGTTACCCGGGTTATTTCCTTAATCGTTTGCATGTTCCTCGCGGGGTTCGCGATCACGGTCATCTTGCCGTTCGAACCCGCCAGTGGTGGGTTTCTCGGAAGAACAACGGTCTGCCCTTTGTGGTTTCGAGGTGGCTTGACGCTTGCGATGTCGATACCCAGCGCATTTTGGATTTTGTGGTTCTTGCGTTTGCGAAAGCATCCCGCCCAACAACCTGGACCAGCCGGCTAGCGCGGACTCGCCGTCGCGAGTCCGCGGCTCTTTTTTTCGATTATCCGTCTCCTTCATAAATGACGTGCCTTCGGTGCGCTCCAATAGATCAAGGGTCCAACCACTTATCTTTGTTTCCACAATCGGTGAGGGAGCAAGTAAGTAAAACCGGCAAACACTTGCCATCGAGTGGAAGTGCGGGTGAGACCCCGGTCGAACCCTACATCGAAAACCAGATTGCTGCGCGGTGCATAACCGACCGCCCACAGACTTCCGGCGGCATGGCCGTGGAGGAATGGCTGGGTGAAATGCCACAGTTCTGCCGAAAGGTTGAACCGTTTGCTAAGGGGATGCGCGATGGAAAGGGTCTGTCCGAACTCGACGCGGCGAACTCCGCCTAGCACCATCTCGTTCGCCAGGAAATTCGCATCATAGTGGAAGCCTTTAACATCCGCGCTGGCCAGGATCAGGAAGGATTGGAGCGGGCTGCCAATGTCGACATCGGGAACGCCGCCGCCATAGGCCTGTACGAAATAGCTCGCAGCCAGAGTGGGTTTCGCCCCATTGCCGGGAAGCAAAACACCCTGTACTCCCAGGACCTCACCTCCCGTGCCGAAGTTCGCCGTTCCACTCGCTCGATAATCCGCAACAGGTTCGGAAGAGAGGATAAGCTCGAGCCGCGGAGCTACCGTGAGCTTCATGACTTCGTTGATGTTCAAGAGTGATGAGAATTCGGAGGAGTGCCTAGCGCCGAGAACGCCCGTCTCAAACTGCAGGTAGCCTTCCGGCGTGAGCGTTGCCGGAGTGGAAACCGTTGGCCGCCCCGGATTTGCGGCGAGGTCTGTGTTGGCCGGTTGCTGCGCGCGCGATGGCAACACGAACATCCACGCAACAATGAAAGAAACACTTATCTTTGCGATCCCCAAGATGCGGAAGTCCCTTCATCGGCCATTGTACCCTGGATTTTCGCCGGCCGGGCGGTGCCCGATGTCGGATTTCAGGACTCCGATGGAGTCCACCGGGGCATCGGGGGGCGTTGCTTGCTGGTGAAAGAAAAAGGTCAGTTCACATTCGCGGCTTCACGAGCGCCTGATATACGAGGGGTTGGCTCAGCGCCTCCATATTGGGCGACCCGGGGCCGAGCATTCGCTGCGTCATGCCAACAAAAATCAGGTCGTTGGTGGGATCCACCCAGAACCATGTGTCTGCCGCTCCCATCCAGAAGAAAGTGCCTTTGCCCACCACTTCGTCGGCTTGCAGCGGGTCCGGGTAGACGGCGCAATCGTAGCCCCACCCCAAGCCGGGCCTTGGACCAAACATCGCCTCACCGTTCATGAGGTTGGCGGCGAGATGGTTGGTCGTCATCAGTTGTACCGTGGCCGGCGCCAGGATGCGCACGCCGTCCAGCTCGCCGCCATTCAGGAGCATTTGAGCGAAGCGCAAATAGTCCTGTGTGGTTGAGACCATGCCGCCGCCCCCCGAGGGCATCTTCGGTGGAGTTGAATAGTCGGCGCCCGAATCGCCTCCCCTTGCTGCCACCACGAGGTCCCCTTTGTGGTCCTCCGCATAGAGGGTGGCAAACCGGCTTCGCTTTTCCTTGGGCACGTAGAAGCCGCTGTCCTTCATGCCGACCGGCCCAAGAATGTGCTGCTGCATGAAATCCGGCAAAGACTGGCCCGACAATTTTTCAATGATGTAGCCTTGGACATCCATCGATACGCTGTAGACCCAGCGCGTTCCCGGCTGGTAGAGCAACGGCATCTTTGCCAGCTTGTTGATCATTTCCTGCAGGGATTGGGATTGCAGTAGCTGCTGCTCGTTATACATTTTGTCGACGGGAGTGTTGCCAAAAAACCCATACGTGAAGCCCGCCGTGTGGGTCATCAGCTCGCGCATGGTGGGAGGATGGACCGGTTCTTCCAAGATCATTTTGCCGCTCTCGTCAACGCCCTTATAAACCTTCAGGTGGGCAAACTCGGGGATGTATTTTGAAATCGGATCCGACGGATGCCATTTGCCTTCTTCGTAAAGGATCATCATGGCGACGCCGGTGATGGGCTTGGTCATGGAGAAGATGCGAAAGATGGTGTCGCGGGTCATCGGCGCGCCACTCTCCATGTCCTTCTTGCCGTAGGTTCGCTCCTCCACCACTTTGCCGTGCCGCACCAGAATGGTCACGATGCCCGCAAGCTGCTTCTGGTCCACTTCCTGCTGCATCACCGCATGGAGCCGCTCCAGTCTCTCGGAGGAGAAGCCCAGCGCCTCCGGCTTAATCTCCGCAGGTTCGAGGGCCTTCTTGTTCGCTTGCTGAGCCTGGGCCTGATGTGCGCCGGCGGCGAAGAAAAGTCCAGCGAGGAGCGTTAGGGCGAAAAGCGAGGGGCGGGTGTTTTTCATTTGTTCTGGTCCTTTTTGATTTGAGGATTTGTTAAGGGTGGGCAGTTACGCCGGGTGAGTCGCGCGACCGAAGTAGTCACCGGAATTTCCAATATCGAGTCCCGTCCGCCCGATAACATGCTCTTGATCATCGCTGAAAGCAACGGTCAGCCCCGTAGCATCTCAATTGGGATGGGTATTCTCAATGATGGCTGTGGATGGTGTCCAAGAATAAAATTCCCGGCATTCATGGCAGTAAGAATCCAAATGGTCGTCAGGAGTCTGGAACTGTACGGATACATCCTCCTGCTTGGGATTGCCGAACATGAGGTTCAGTTTACGGCAGTGAGTGCATCGACCGAAAACGGATTCTCCCGGCTTGAGCGTAATCCTATACATGAGGATGCATCAAAGACTAGTCAACTTCAGATAGAAAGCCCGCCCCCGTCTGGCGGTACAACTGATATGAGGGAATATACAGCAAGTGAGGCCGCCGCATCAAGCAAGGAAACCAATTCATCCAGCGACCCTACCTGATTGGCCAGTCCGGCCTCCAATGCGGGCGGAGCGCGCAGGGCCGGCCAGGGCCCCGATCGATCGGGGCTATGTTTGCAATCATTGCGCCTTGGGCACGCACCCCTCGCGCAAAGATCTGAGCCGACCAAGCTCAATGATCGAGGCGGCAAAATCCTATTTGCGGTCTTGTGGTCCATGACTTGTATCGTTCTGCAACCTTTGGAGGTAGGTGACGAGTTGCCATCTCTGCTGGTCTGGCAAATTTGACCACGAAGGCATGCCTTCTTTCAGGTTGCCGTTCTTCAAGAACCAAAACAACCTGCCCGGTGAGGCAATTTGAATCACGGGTGAATGCAGATCGGGTGCTTTGTCCCGCCCGCCGCCATCCTCTCCGTGGCATTCCGCGCAGTGCCGCTTGTAGAGTTTCTCGCCCGCCAGCATTGCCTCGCGCTGCCCCGAGTAAGGATTCTTCCAGGCATCGACTTTTGACGGAGCTCTGCCGAGTTCCGTACCCAATTCCTCAGGCTTCGGAGCTTTCTTCCTGCCCAGCGAAATACCGCAGGCCACTAGTATGAATGCCAGAAATAGGCTGGTTCGGATTCTCTTCATAATCTTTTTGGTGGCGGCGGATTGTTA
>JBGPCF010000094.1:0-26664 GCA_041481635.1 Terriglobia bacterium
GCGAGATATCGATGCCCTGTGGAGGGAAATCGGGGAATTGCTTAATACTGTCTCCCCAAGCGAATGCACAAACTTCTTCGCCTCTTGCGGGTATGTAAGCACTTAAATCGAAACCGCTCTAAACACAGCGCCTTAAGTAATTGCGCATAGTCGGCGCAGCGTATCGTTGGGTTGAATCCAGTTCGTGAATTCGGTTTCGACCGCAAGAGCGACGTCATCGAGTTTGGGAAAGTAACGATTATGGACGCAGAGCCGTCGAGTGAGTTTCCAGACGCGCTCCGTGGGATTCAGTTCCGGACTGTAGGGCGGCAGGAAGTCCAAGGTGAAACGCTCGGCTTCCTGTTGCCGCCAGTCTTGGTGCAGTCGGGCGTGGTGATATTTCGCGTTGTCGGCAATCACCACCACTCGCCGATCCGTACGAGCGCTGACCGCACTGAGATCCTTCAAGAACTCCCCGCAGGTCAGGGCGTTGAACTTGCCCGTCTCGCGCTGGAAGAAGAATTGGCCGTCGCACAGGCGGACTGCCCCATAGTAGCCCACACTCTTTCGGGTGGGCTGATGAGGCAGCACAGGGTCCTTGGTTTCGGGCGGGACCCACATCCGACAGCGCGAACCGTGTTGTTGAAAATGCACTTCGTCCATAGCCCAGAGATCAACCGCGGGGTCGATGCTTAACTCTTGGAGTTTTTTTATGCGTCTTCTGCCGTTCCAGATCGGCATGGGCAATCAGGGGGCGGGGTTTTCGCAGACGAAAGCCCCGCTGCCGGAACAAGCGCTGACATTGGCGCACCGCCAAATGGACTTGGAAGCGCTGCGCAATCCAGGCGCTCAGTGTTTTCCCATCCCACAGCGTGCCGGTCAAGCCCAGGTTGCGAGGGGTCTGGCGCAGCGCCCGGTCCACTTCCTCGAGTTGCACATCGCTCAGACGTCGAGGGCGCCCAGAGCGTTGCCCCTCGGCCAGCCCCGCCAGACCTTTTGCCTCAAAGCGTCGCACCCAGTACTCCACGGTGCGCGGAGCGTCTCCGAGCAAGCGGCTGACCTCTGGACAGGTCGCTCCCTGTGCCACCAACAATACCCCATGGAGCCGGTGATCATAGCGAGATTCTTCCGAACGGCGAATCTCGTCTTGCAGCCCCAAAATCATAGTCCTGGCATCAGCAATCTGCAGAGGTCTCATCCCTACATGAAACCACAAGTCTTTCGAATGCGCAATCATTTATGACGCTGAGTTTAGTACTGTCGGTGAACCTGGAGGTTCGTGTACCTGCCGTGTACCTCAAACAGGCGGCTCAGCCGTTTTTATCGTTTCTTCGTAATCGGAAAATCAATAAGTTACGCAGAATGAAAGGGGGTGGGTAGTTCGACTCCCCCCGGCTCCACTCTATCATTGCTTGATATTTAATAATATAATTACTTAATACTGTTGTATTACATATGCTCCCGCCTCTCCTTCACAGCGTAACGCACATCTTTCTTCTTCGCTCGACGCTACGGCGTTTATCGCGGGTAGGCCCGATGAAGGGTTATTTCGCTTCGATCCAGCGCGGGCGTAGGGCACCTCTACGTGTAGGCCGTTATACATCCAAGTGAATAGTTTCTGAGGACGCCATCATCTGGGCGCAATGGTGGCCGTCTGCCTACTTCGAGCCTATGGACATTCATGCCGCCCTGCGCAATTCAAAGCTAACGAACGTGGGGTCTGCGGGGCCGACATGTCCAGGGCAGGAAATTCATGTGGCGCGGGAGATTGTGGAAACGGGCGCCGGACCGCCCGGACTATTTCAGCTTTGCGTACTCCGCTTTGGTTTCCTTCAGGATAGCGATGCTAGCCTCCACGACAGTCAGAGCTGAGACAGAGAGCAGCATCTGCGCTTATGCCGCCTGTAGCGCGCTTTCGGGTACCCTCATCCCGATGGAGATTGCTCAACTCCTCCCCTTCGGGATGACTTCTACCGGCATTTGGCTCAGTTTCGCGAAGATCCGGCCCCGTCGGCGCAAAGGCCACCAATCGTAAAGGTATATCTCCATCGGCCGCCACATCGCGACTCAGCCCGCGATCGTCAAACTCTCCCGCAAGATGCTGGCCCATGTGCCCGCCTCGCCGTGCAGCAGCACCTCGCTGATAACAAGACAGATGGCCAGGCACGACAGGCCGATCAGCAGACTGGTCCGGCCCTGCTGCATCAGGCTCCTGAACTCCAAGTCAGTAAGCTCGGCGCGGTGGGCGAAGTGGTTGTGGACGGCCTGCTGAATGAGTTCCTTGGGGTCCTCCGTCGGCCACTGCTCCAGGTGGACACTCAGCTTCACCGGCGCGTTAGGCGGGAACTCGCGAGCCCAGCTCACGATGAATTCTTCCGCGTCGTCGTCGAGGTCCTTCTCGATGAAGGGGGAAGGGTCCATCGAGTTAAAAAGTTGGTTCACGTCACGCAGTTTCAGCTTGATGCTGCGCGAGTGTCCCAGCTCAGCCACGACATTCCCCGGTGAGGAAGAGCTCATCAGATAGTCTCCAATGATTTTTTCGATCGCACTGGCCCGGCGATGAGAACGCGAGAATTTGAACCTGAGTGCCGCGGACCCCAGGATCGGGGGACCGCGCTACACTTGCTTCCCCCCTCTTGCCATGTTGGTAGCGCAGAGTCCCGACCTCATCGGGACTCTGCGGGTTTTCTGGCCCAAGCGCCGCAGAGTTTCTGAGAGACGAGACTCTGCGCTACCCTGCTACCCTGCTTAGGGAACCATGCTCAATTGGATCCAATAGTAATTGTTTTTCGAGTCTTTAACGCAAAGCAATGGTTTGTCGGCGTCATTGTCGGAGCCTTTTTCAACGTAAAAAGTGCTCCGGTTTGCTGCGCTGCAAGGCGGCTTCGGACCAATAGAGGCGTCCTGAAATCCGACCGGGGACCGACTGGATACCGGTCTTGACTCCCCACTGGATGTGACTTGAAAAAGAGAAAGCGGAGAGCCTTGGGCGCAGTACTCCACCTTACTTCCCCCTGCGGAAGCCGGGCACCCAATGTTGGTGAAGCCGAGGGAGCTCGGTCCCCGCCCTGTTGTTGTCATCTTGCGCGCCTTTATTTCACGCTCACCGAAGTCGATAACCTGCCCCTGCACCACAGTGAGCTGCCTCTGCAATTTCCCAATGGTGTTATTGACTTACCTATATCCATCGATGTCCGACTGCAGCTGTTTTACTTCTGTGTTGAGTCCGGCGGTCTTTTGCCTCACAGCGTCGATCCCATTCTCGCCTCCTCGGACAGCATTCTCAATCTCCGCCTACCCTGTTGACACCGCCGTCCTAACATCCTGATAGCTCTTTCCTAGCATTATGACGAACGCAGCTACGAAGACGGCCGCTACGGTCCCAAGCCACTTTGCCCATTTCATCAACCGCTCCACGACGGATTCCGCGATCTCCACCTCGATTGCATTGCGATCGCGAAAACCGTTCTTCCGTACAGTTTCCACTGAAGAGCGGCCAAGTTTTGCTCCACATCGACCACAGTAACGGTTGCCGAACGGGTTGCTTTTGCTGCACTCAATGCAGTCCATGAATTTTCACCTCTCTTGTTCGAACCCAATTGTGCGGTGCGCCAGGGAATCTGCTTTGGCAGCTCGTAGCTGGTAGGCACTGTCAATCCCTCCTTT
Organism: Terriglobia bacterium; assembly: GCA_041481635.1. Lineage (GTDB taxonomy): Bacteria > Acidobacteriota > Terriglobia > UBA7540 > UBA7540 > DASYXZ01. The sequence goes on from JBGPCF010000094.1 coordinate 3,646, forward strand.
GATTGACTGAGGGTTTGTAGTCTTAGGGAAAGAGCCCAAGGTCAGAAAGCCTGTGACCGTGGCTTGTATCTACCCGCTTCAGGTCGCTTTCACCATGGGGTACCACAATTCGGACACCGGCCCTGATCACCAATCAAAAGCCCGATTCTTGTGCCGCAGTTGATACAATTGCGGTTCGCCCCTACACTTGGTGCAATCATTGATCCGAGCCGGGCGACCTCCCCAAGGCGAGCCTCAACTGGCCGCGTTTCGCTCGCTGCAACGCTTCGCATAAGCTCAGTAACTTTAGTTATTGCGGCATCCAAGTCGGCCTTCGTGGCGATATGTTTCAGCTGTTCAGATAATTCGTCAAGGCGGTCGGGGTCCGTCGCGTAGCGTTTTTCGCAAATCTCGTACCAAAGTTCTCTGGCTTCACGAATAAATTTTCGCTTGTCCGGGTTTGCTCCATACGTTTCGTGACAGGATGGGCACAACGGGGCGGCATTCGCCTCAGAATCCTCCCCACCCTCCGCTTGTGGGCCGACGTGGTGCACCTCCACCCAGAGCGAACGGCGAAGGCAGCAGGAAAAATGAGCTTTTCTCTTGACCGTTTTCTTGACTGCCTCCGAAAAAGCCATTGGGCCTCCCCGCAGATTTTTAGCGCCTTGGCTCTACACAAATAAAACCCGGCCTATGACTGCAATCAACTTGTACGTGCGCATTGATTTCTGCCCCTCCAAAAACGCCTCCATTAATGGCACGCCTGTCAAGCCGAGTTCGCTTGATGCCTTGTTGCCTGAACCGAGCCAACAGACCAGAGATTTCTTTCGGTTTTTGCGCCAGGGGATAGCATGCGCTCTAATGCGCCGAAATGCAACGGAGGGAGAGATAGGTGCTAGGGGCTGCTTGCGGAAAGACTGCGGAGTTTAAACGGCACCCGAAATCAACCGAGCTGGCTCCTCCAGAATATCGAGCTGGAAGCCACTGTCAATCAGCCCTTTGATTGACTGTGGGTTCGTGGTTGCGGGGAAAGTGCCCACGGTCACGAAACCGCTTACCGTGGCTACGCGCTCTGTGGATTTTTTGAACCATGGGCCGCAAAGTTTCTGAGAAAAGAGACTCTGCGCTACCCTGCTCATTAGGTGACGACTGGGAGGAATTACGGGGACCGCTCCGTCAATGTGGTTTTTGCGCGAATAGCGACGCTCCATATTGCAATACTGGCTGCATTTCGACTGCCAGCACATCCGGTTCGTAAATTTCAAGATATTTGATATGCTGACCCGCACTGTTCGGCTCCATCCCTGTATTGATTGATTTTTTCAAAGCCAGGGGTGGATCCCCTTCAGCGCCCATTTTTGCCGACTTCCGATCGTTTTTACTGGCAGCGGTAGACATCATAAAGCCGGTGAGCACCTGTCCACTATGATCTATAACCTCGCGATGCCCATAGTTTCCACTGGTTCTATTACTGTTTAGGCCGTCTGCCTGTAAAGCAAACTGGCGAGGGTATTGCAGTCCCAAACTGATAATCTGGTCCCTGGCATAAGTTTTCTGACTTTTGTCCGGAATCGGAAGACCTGGATGCAGCGCCAGCGAAAAAAACTGGTGGGGGAAAGTCGAAGAGTAGGCACTAAACGTCTGCTTCCAGGCATTGATGTACTTCTCAGTCGTATAGCCAAACTTATTCCACTGCGCGATATCATTCGGAGAGTCTGGTAAAGACATCTCGGCCGAGACCGAAGTCGGGCCCGCTGCGGCAATCTTTCGAAACGAAGTCTTGCCTGCATATCGGTCGGCAATCGCCTTTAAGAAAGTGAACCACCGAGACAAGTAGGTTTGGTCCCAAGGCACGGGCAACGGCAGCAACGTTCCATTGCCGCGTCCATACTCGATGGCGAACTGTGCGCTTTGCACCCCATGCAAGGCCCAGCCAGGCGTTCCAAAACCCGGAATCAAAACAAGCGCTACCCATTTGCCATTTTCTTCGGCGTTGGCAAAAACGGTGTCCAGCTTGCTAAAGTCAAATTTTCCCTCTTCCGGCTCGACATCGGCCCACGAAGTCCGGAACGTGACCCCTGACGTGTTCGGATTGGCGTATGCGTTTAGCGTTGGATTGCTTGTATCAAAGAGTTTCCCTACTCTCAGGGCATCCATATTATTTACGACCGATATGCCATAAGGCATATTGGTTCCCACCGCAGCTAGTTGCTGGTTGCTTTGTTTTGTCTTCTTCTTGGATTGTTCTTTGTTCTTCTTCTGCTTCCCTGCCTTTTTCTGAGCATGAGCCAGCGGGACGGTCCATGACAAAAGGCACAGGCAAAGCAGAACTGGGACTGTAGACCAAAGCCGTGAAATGCGCATAGAGTTCCCTCCCCTAGTTAGGTGGGTTTACAGTGGAGATGTAACAACGCATTTTGCATCACCCGCCGGTATTTCCGTTTTAGCTCCCACCGGCCCCAGCATACACCCCGCGCGGGATTCCAGCGCACTATTTTCCCGTTGCTTGGCTCCCGCGGCTTCGAAGACCCGCGCTCGATCCGCATGAAGGTGAAGTTCAGTAGCTAGGACTGAATACGTGCGCGCATCCGCTTCGCGCGGGAATTGGGAAGTTCTTTATTCCTGCACCTGTTACGTGGTAGCCGCAGGCTGGCGATACATCGTTGTTCGCAGTGCCCGTTCCTGCTTTTCTCCAGGTTCTAGCGCAGCCCCACTGGTGTGCAGGTGCAAAATACATTCGGCAAACCGTAGATGAGGAGCTTTCGTTTACTACGGTCCGCCACCGGCTCGCGTCTTTCTTGTTCCGCCTCGCCCACAAGGAGGGCGAAAAGACGACCGAAGGCATGAAAGTGGAATTGCCTGCCAACAACCAGGAACTGGCATCGCAGATCGGCACCGTGCGTGAACTGGTGTCGCGGAATCTGTCGAGACTTCAGGCGGAAGGCATACTGAAGATTGAAGGGTGCATCTTGACCATTTGTGACCTGCAAGGCCTGGAAGCCGAACTCGAGTCCTCCGCCTAACTTCTGTCCTACCTGAGTTTTACAATAACCCCAGCATTCTTTTACGCCCCCTCAATGGTTGGTCGCACGATTTATTGAGGCTTCTGTGACAAAAGTCATCGGCACGCCATCGCTGGCCAGTTAGTCTCGTAATCATCGAGCGCGCCCTGTCAAAAAGGCGGGCTGCCTGGAGGAATACGATGAGCGTGGCTGCCGAAAAGACCGTAAGAGAATTGGCTCTGGAAAATTTCGCCGCAACTCGCCTCTTTGAGAAGCTGGGGATCGATTACTGCTGCGGGGGCGGCCAGTCGATTGAGGAAGCTTGCCGCACTGCGAACGTGCGGGTGGATGAAGTGATGAAGTCTATCGAAGTGGCGGGACGTTCAATGTCAGCCACCTCGGAAGATCGCCATTGGCAAAGCGAGCTGCTGGCTGACTTGATCGCTTACATCAAGGACCGGCATCACCAGTACACTCGCGAGGAAATCGCTCGCCTGAATCCGCTGTTTGAGAAGGTCTGCTCCGTCCATGGACAGAACCATCCGGAATTACTGAAGATGCGCGAGGTCTTTCGCGGCCTGGCCGAGGAATTGACCATGCACATGATGAAAGAGGATATGGTTTTGTTTCCGTACGTAATTCGCCTGGAAAGGGCCGTCACTCGGAACGAACCAGTTCCGGCCGCGCCATTCGGCACGGTGAAGAATCCGGTTGCGATGATGGTCCACGAGCATGACTCCGCGGGTGAGGCGCTGCGGGCCTTGCGGCAGACTAGCCGTGGATACACTCCGCCCGAAGACGGCTGCCTCAGCTTCAAGACGCTCTTCAACACCCTGGCGGAACTTGAGGCCGATTTGCACCAGCACATCCACCTGGAAAACAACATTCTCTTTCCACGTGCGATCGAGATGGAGAGGACGGCCTCCTAGATGTCTGCACTGCCGACACGAATCGAGGCACAGGCGGGGCGACACGGCCACTGCGCGTGCTGGACTTCGTCTTTTGAGATCTGCCACTTACCTTCCAGTCTCACTTGTGGGTTTTGTGAAGGACCTGGATAAAGTTTCAAGGATTCTGGCTCGAATGAGCGGCAGAGAATCAAACCACTGCGAATATTGGAAACACGTTCTCACTTTGACCGCGAGGTTTTTCACATCGGATGAAAAAACTCCCCTGGCCGATTTTCAAAATACCGGGATCGAAAAGTTGGGCGAATGCGCATGAATTCGGGAATCGACTCGTTGATCGCCGAGATTGCCAGAGGTTTTGCAACTGTGAGTTAAGTCACTGACTTCACTTTGGGCTGTGGGCTAGGTTTAAGAGTCGAATCATAGCCGCTTTATCGAAGGTGATGGGCAGTGGGGACGGCGTACCGAGTTCGCATAGCTGATGACGCCTACTGGCGGGAACAAATCAAGTGCCAGTTTGCGTGTCCGGTGCACACAGACGCGCGCGGGTACGTGCGGGCTATCGCTGACGGCGATTACGAGCTCGCCTACCTGATCGCGCGCGGACCGAATCCCCTGGCGTCCATCTGCGGGCGGATTTGCGGGGCGCCCTGCGAAGCGGCATGCCGGCGAGGGACGATCGATCAACCCATCGCGATACGCGCCCTAAAACGATTTGCCTGCGAACGGCTGGGGCCGGAATCGCACCAAGAGCCGGGCAAGGAACAGTTCTCCTTCGTTTCCCAGAATACTTCGGCGCGCTTTTGCGATGACGCGGATGAACTGGGCCATCTGCTCAATTTTCTGGCAAGTCACAAGTTTCCAAAACCGACAGGACAGCGCATCGCGATCATCGGGTCCGGGCCGGCGGGATTGGCGGCAGGTCACGATTTGGCCTTGATGGGCTTTCGGCCAACGATTTTCGAGATGGAGCCTGTGCCTGCCGGGATGCTCTACACCGGAGTCCCCGATTACCGCCTCCCAGTCGCCCTGATTCGCGCGGAAGTTGCCGTGATCGAAGCTCTGGGCGTGGAGATTCGCTGCAACACTGAAATCGGAAAAGACATTTCCTATGAAAATCTGCGCAAGGAATTTGCCGCCGTGATCATCGCGGTGGGAGCGAAGCGGTCGCGCCCACTGCCCATTCCGGGAACGGACGCGATTGGCGTATTTGGCGGTGTGGATTTTCTGCGCGATGTGGCGCTGGGAAAGGAAGTCGAGTTGGGCCCGCGAGTAGTTGTGATTGGGGGCGGGAACGTGGCCTACGACGTGGCGCGGACCGTCCTTCGCCAGGAGGAGTATGACGTTTCGCGCACGGCAGCGCGGCTTCCGGGCGTGCGAGAAGTAAATCTGGTCTGTCTTGAATCGCTCGAGGAGATGCCTGCCGATACGTTGGAAATCATCGAGGGCGCGGAGGAAGGCGTCATTCGTCACAACAGTTGGGGTCCGCGGGAGATTTTGTTCCGTGAAGAGAATGGCCGGAAATTTGTCCGCGGGGTGCGGTTCGCGCGCTGCATGTCGGTGTATGACGAAAATCGCCGCTTCGCACCGAGGTATGACGAAGCGCAGGAACTGATTGTGGATTGTGAAGCCGTCCTTCTCTCCGTGGGCCAGTCCGCGGACCTCCGCTTTCTCGATCCGGCGCGCGATGGTATCGAGATGCGCTCCCCTCAGCAGATCGTCAACGACCCAGCCACATGCGGCACATCGGCACCCGGGGTTTTTGTTGCCGGGGATATCGCCTACGGCCCCAAACTCTTGATCCACGCAGTCGCCAGCGGCAAGCAGGCCGCGCGTTCCGTTTATCGCTTCCTGACTGGAACTGAAATCGGGCAGGACGAAGTGCAATTCCACGCGCCGGTTGAAAACTACCATCGCGAGCAACTCTACGAGAAGCGTTTGCGCCTGCACATTCCGACCCTGAGCCCGAAAGAACGGCTCCTCGACCCGAAGGCGCTGGTCGAAAAAGGTTATGCCGAAACGGAAGCGCGGGAAGAGGCCGGCCGTTGCCTCGACTGCGGCGTGAATACGATTTTCGACGGGGAGCGCTGCATTCTTTGTGGCGGCTGCGTGGATGTGTGCCCGACGGTTTGCCTGAAGCTCGTGTCCATCGACCGGCTGGAGCGCACGCCCGAACTCGATGAAGCCCTAGGTAAATTCCTGCCCGGGGAAGCCTTGGAATCCTCCGCCATATTGAAAGATGAAGACCGCTGTATCCGGTGCGGCCTGTGCGCGGAGAGGTGCCCGACTACGGCCATCACCATGGAGCGCTTTACTTTCACCAAGGAGTGGAAGCCATGCCCGAGCTGAACGAGAGAAAACCTTCGCGCCTGGAATCCTTGGAAGTGCCACGGCGCAGCTTTCTGAGCCTGGCGGCCCTGGGTAGTTTCTTTGGTGCAATCGCAATGGCCCTGGCAGGGGCGCTGCGATTGCCCGGCCCTGCCGTGCTGCCGGGCCCGGTGCGGCGCTTCAAGATTGGACATCCCGAACAATTTGCTGTCGGGAGCGAAACGCGCGTGGAAGAAGCAAACTTTTACGTGTTTCGCGACGAAAAGGGGATTTACGCGATTTCCGGAGTCTGCACGCACCTCGGGTGTTCGGTTGGACGGTCTCCGGATGGATTCGCGTGTCCATGCCACGGCTCGCGGTTCACCGATAGCGGAGATGTCGCGCGGGGGCCGGCGCCCCGTGCCCTTCCGTGGCTCGAAGTAGGCCGAGCAGCCGACGGACAGCTTCTGGTGTACGCCGAGAACGAAGTCCCTGCCGGAACACGATTCCGCGTTTAGGAGAAGAATATGGGCACGGCCAGTCAACCTGTTGTGCCGAGCGCCACGCGGGAGTTTCTGCGAAATCTCCTGCGGTTGCCGCGAAACTTGAAGGACGCATGGTTTCGCCTGGGGCATGCCCCCGAGTCCGAACGCGAAGAATCGCAGGCGACTTTCCACAACCTGTTTCTGCACATCCACAGCGTGCGCGTGCACGTGCGCAGTCTGGCGCCGAGTTTCACGCTGGGGCTCGGCATCATCTCGACGGCAAGTTTTGTGATCCTGTGCGTGACCGGCGTGCTGCTGATGGTTTACTACAAGCCTTCCACCGCGCTGGCTTACGACTCAATGAAGGATCTGCACTTTGTTGTTTTCACCGGACGCTTTATCCGCAACATCCACCGCTGGAGCGCGCACGTGATGGTGGCGGCGGTGTTTTTGCACATGGCGCGTGTTTTCTACACCGGCAGCTATAAGAAGCCGCGCGAATTCAACTGGCTCGTCGGGCTCGGCCTCCTGGTGCTGACGCTCGCCCTGAGTTTCACAGGGTATCTCCTGCCTTACGACCAACTCGCCTACTGGGCGATCACCATCGGGTCCAACATCGCCAACTCACCGCGCGAGTTGACCGATGCCCTGGGCATCACTCAATGGTTCAACCCCGGTGGATTCCAGAAAAGACTCTTGCTCGGAGCAAACTTTGTGGGTGAAGACGCGCTCATTCGCTTCTACATTCTGCATGTCTTCGTGCTGCCTGTGGCGCTGGTCACCTTTCTCGGCGTGCACTTCTGGCGCGTTCGCAAAGACGGAGGGCTGGCGCGCACGGATAGTGAGATGGGCGGCACGGCGGAGTGGGGCGGCGGCATGAAGAAGGTGTTCGAGCCGTTGGCCACGAAAACTTATGGCTTGATGGCCTTGGTTAAGGGACGTCGTGCCACCGTCAACCGCGGCCCGGAAAACACGGTGATGAGTTGGCCCCACCTTTTCTGGGCTGAGCTAGCGGTCTTCATGCTGACCGTGGCACTCACCCTTATTCTTGCGTTTCATTTTGACGCGCCGCTCAAGGAACTCGCCAATCCTGCTGTTCCTGAGAACCCTGCCAAAGCGCCGTGGTACTTCCTCGGCATGCAGGAACTCGTTTCCTATTCCGCGTTCATGGGTGGGCTGATTATTCCTGCGATTGCCTGGATTGGCCTGGCGCTGATTCCGTTTCTGGATCAGAAACCGGGAGGAGAAGGCACGTGGTTTGGCACTCCGGGAGAGCGGCGAGTCGCACTGAAGTCACTCTTTGTTGGGCTGGCCATCGTCGTTGCGATGCTGACTTTCACGGTGAACTATGGCTGGTTGCGCAGTTGGTATCCGCACATCCACCAGTTATGGATCATCTTCATCAATCCCGGATCAATTTTGGTGGCGCTGTACATGGCGTGGTCGCTTTGGGTGCTCAAGCGGCAAAACTCGGTGCGGCTGGCGGCCGTGGCCCTGTTTACCTGCTTCCTGACCGGTTTCACGGTTTTGACGTATTTCGCGACGGTGCACCGCGGACCGAACTGGATTTTCTACTGGTTGCCGTCGCAATGGCCGCTGCATTAGGGGTACACCGATGAAAGATCCGTCGCGCAAATATCGCTGGCTCCTGCTGGGCGCAAGCCTGCTGACCATCGGGTACTTGATTGCCGCCGCTGTACGGGAAAATTTTCTAGCGGAATGGTATGGGCTGCAGAAACAGTACCGGACCATTCTGGAATCGAAGGCGAATGATGACCGAGGCAAAGCGATAGCGCGAGATTTCCGGGTCGAGCTCAAGCAAATCAGCATTCCGCAATTGAAGGCGGTCGATCGATGCGTCTCCTGCCACAATGGTATTGACGATCCGAGAATGACCGATGTGCCCGCGCCGCACGCTGTTCATCCCGGCGATATTCTGAAAAATCATCCTGTCGACCGCTTTGGATGCACCGTCTGCCATCAGGGCCAGGGACCCGCGACCACCTTTGAAGATGCCAAGGCGGTTGATGCCTTCTGGGATTATCCCCTGCTCGACCGGAATTTCACCCAGTCGTCATGTCTTGCGTGCCACGACTTGGATAGATTGCCTTCGCAACAAGTGGCGCTCGTCCTCGAAGGCAGGAATCTCTATCAAGCGAAGAGTTGTGGATCCTGCCACAAGCTTGGCGGGCGTGGCGGAACCATGGGCCCGGCATTGGACAATGAAGGCGCGAAAACCAAACATCAGTTTATCCTCACCAATCTCTCGCCGCCCCATAGCACCTGGAATTGGCACGAAGCGCATTTCCGCGATCCGGGCGGAATTGTGGCAGGCAGCCTGATGAAAAATCCGGCCCTTTCCGAACCACAGGCGCTGGCACTGACGGTTTACATGCTGGCGCAACGCCAGCGAGATGTGCCAGAAAGTTATCTCGCGCCGGACAAGCTGGAAGAAAAAGTTCGACGGCTGCACCCGGAGCCGCTGGCGGGCGAGCAGGTCTATCACCAGTACTGCATGGCCTGTCACGGAGAAGGAACCTACGGCCGGTGGGACAAAACTTTCCGGCGGTTTATTCCGGGAATCCGAGGGGTCTCGCTTCAGGCCACTGCCGAGCGTGAGTATTTGAAAGCTCAAATTACGAATGGACGTCCTGGAACCCAGATGCCCGCGTGGGGAAAGCAGGCTGGTGGCTTGCTTCCGGGGGAAATCGATGCGCTGCTGGATTACATACAACCGCCGGAGGCACGGCGCCTAGCCACGGCGGCATTGCACGCGCCATCAGTTCCGGCGCGCGGGAATCCTGAGCGAGGGATCACACTTTTCACCTCGAACTGCGCGGGTTGCCACGGGATGGCGGGGCGCGGCGGAATCGCGCCGGAGATTGCGAACCCCGCGTTTCAGCAGGCTGCGTCTGATGAATTCATCGTCACCACGATTCGCGGCGGACGGCGCGGTGCGGCCATGCCAAGTTTTCAGCCGCGGATCCAGGGGGCGCGCATGTTGAGTGATGCCGACCTCGGCGATCTGTTGGCCTACATTCGAATCTTGAGTGGCCCGCAAGCCGGAGCGTTATCGGCGAAAAAGGGGGAGGCACCCCGATGAGTACGAAGGACAAGGCGAAGAAAGTCCCGCCTGAATCAAATGTCACTCTCACCCGTCGCGGTTTCCTTTACGCGGCTGCGACCGCCACAGCCGCGCTGGCTTTTCCGGGATGCCAGCGGAGCGAGAAACCGGTTCTCACTACACTCACTGGAGAATTCGACCCATTGCGTTCCTATCCTTATCGCGGGTGGGAAGATTTCTATCGCAAGATTTGGACTTGGGACAAAGTCGTTCGGTCCACTCACTCGGCGAACTGCACTGGCTCATGTTCCTGGAAAGTGTACGTGCGCAACGGGGTGATTGTCCGCGAAGAACAAGCCGCGGACTATCCCCGCATCAGCCAAGACCTGCCGGATTACAATCCGCGCGGCTGCCAAAAAGGGGGCTGCTTCACCGAGTATGTGTACAGCCCGCAGCGCCTTCGCTATCCCTTGATCCGCACGGGAGCGCGCGGGGAAGGCAAGTGGCGGCGCGCCACGTGGGATGAGGCGCTGAACCTGATTGCGGAAAAGCTGCTCGACAACATTTACAACCACGGGCCCGACACGAACGCGTTCTTCAGCGTCATCCCGGCGATGAGTCCGGTGAGTTTCTGCGCGGGCTCGCGACTCGCCAACTATCTCGGCGGCGTCATGTGCTCCTTTTACGATTGGTATTGCGATTTGCCGCCCGGTGAGCCGCTGACGTGGGGCGTGCAGACCGAATCCTGCGAGTGCGCGGACTGGTTCAACTCCAAGTACATCGTCCTTTGGGGCTCGAATATTTCCCAGACGCGCATCCCTGATGCCCATTTTGCTTACGAGGCCCGCTACAACGGCGCCAAGATCGTCGCCATTTCGCCGGACTTCAATTCCAGTTGCATCCATGCTGATTTGTACTGGCGGATCCATCCGGGAACAGATGCGGCCTTGGCGCTCTGCGTGGCGCGCCTCTTGATTGAAAACAATCTCATCGACCGGCCGTACATCAAGGAGCAAACCGACCTGCCGCTGCTCGTCATGAAAGACAGCAAGCGATTTCTCCGCGAAGCGGACATGAAGAAGGAAGGCAAGAACGACGTCTTTTTCGTTTGGGATTCCACCCACAACCGCGCCGTAGCCACGCCGGGTTCAATGGGGTCTGCCGAGAAGTCAATTCGCTGGAACGGTGTCGATCCCGCTCTTGAAGGGACATTCAAAGTCACGCTGGCCGACGGATCCACGGCGGAAGTCGTTCCTGTTTTTGCCTTGCTTCGCGCTTCTCTTGACGAATACCCGCTCGAAAAAGTCTCTCAACTTACCGGACTTCCAACTCACGAGATTCAGACCTTCGCTCATGAGCTGCGCACACGCAAGCCGGCAATGATCATCCACGGCGCTGGGACCAATCACTGGTTCCACAATGACCTCACCAACCGCGCCATGATTCTTCTCGTCGCGTTGACCGGCAACGTCGGAAAGAACGGAGGCGGGTTCAATCATTACGTCGGGCAGGAGCGCGTTTGGCCCGAACACGGATTCTTCGAGCTGGCATTTCCCGAGGGCCGCAAGAAACAGCGCTTCCAGAACACGACGCTTTGGAGCTACGTCCATTCCGCCAGCAAGGATCCGCATCTCTACAACGGCAAGCCGGTGGAGTGGTACATCCAGGAATCCGTAAAGAACGGATGGATGCCGCTCTGGCCGGCTTTGCGTGATGGCGAGACCTTGAAGACGGGGCGAAAACCGCGGGCGTTCATCGTCTGGCGTGCCAATTATCTTAATCAGGCAAAAGGCAACGAAGTTATCGAGTCTTCGCTCTGGCGCGATCTCGACCTCATCGTGGACATCAACTACCTCATCGTGGACATCAACTACCGCATGGATACGACTGCGCTCTACTCTGACGTGGTCTTGCCCGCCTCCAGTTACTACGAAAAAGTGGACCTGAATTCCACCGATTGCCACAGTTACATTCACACCTTTGGCAAAGCCGTCGAGCCCCTTTTCGAAAGCAAGACCGACTGGGACATCTTCCACGCCCTGGCTGGAAAAATCAGTGAGGTCGCCAAGAAAAAGGGGGTGAAGCCTTATCACGACGAACCGTTCAAGTGGGATCGAGACTTCACCTCACTGCAGGAGCATTGGACCGGAGGAGGCGCCATCACCACCGACGAGCAGGCAGTCGACTACATCCTCGCTCACTCCAAAGAAACGCAGGGCATGACTTACCAGAATCTGCAGGACCATCCCAAGCGATTCGTCGCAACCGACCCGGAAAGCTGGAACAGCGACGTCGAAGAGGGCATCGCCTACACTCCCTTTAAACATCAGCTTGAGAAGAAGGTGCCCTGGAGAACGCTCACCGGCCGCCAGCAGTTTTACATTGATCATCCCTGGTTCATTGACCTGAACGAGACCCTGCCGGCCTACAAAGAGCCAGTTCCTGAAAAATATCCACTCTTCTGGAACACGCCGCACGGACGCTGGTCGATCCACTCCACGTGGCGCGATAATCGCGCCATGCTCCGCCTCCAGCGGGGCGGCCCGATTGTCTATATGCATCCGGATGACGTGCGCCAACGGAAGCTTCGCGATAACGATTGGGTTCGCATCCACAACGACATTGGTCATTGCATTTGCCGCGTGCAGATTCTGCCCGGCGAAAAACCCGGCCGCGTCACCATGTACCACGGCTGGGAAAAATTTCTCGGCTTTCAGCAGGGCGGGTGGCAGTCACTTACTTCCATCAAAATCAAACCAACTCAACTGATTGGCAAGTATGGCCACGTCAACTTTCGCCTGAATTATTGGGGCCCCACCGGGAACAATCGCGACATCAAGGTGGAAGTCGAAAAATACAACGGGCCGCTGGTCCACGGCACGCCCGCCAAGGCATAGAGGTCAGACATGCCACGACACCAATACGCAATGGTCATGGACCTGAACAAATGCCTGGGCTGCCAGACCTGTACCATCGCCTGCAAGAAGCTCTGGACCGATCGCGACGGCACCCAGCACATGTATTGGAACAACGTCGAGACGCGCCCCGGAACGGGCTACCCGATGCAATGGGATCAGATTGGCGGCGGATGGAAGGATGGGCAATTGCAGTCCAGCCGCCAGCCCACGCTGGACGATTACGGCGCTCCGTGGGAATTCGATTACGAGCAGCGGCTCTTTGAGGGCAAGATGAAGCCGGTGATGGCCTCACCCGACCCTGTCTCCGGGCCCAATTGGGATGAAGACGTTGGCGCCCTGAACGGCGAAGATAATTTTTACTTTTACCTGCCGCGAATCTGCAATCACTGCACGAATCCGGCGTGCCTCGCCGCATGCCCACGCCAAGCCATCTACAAGCGCGAGGAAGATGGCATCGTGGTACTGGACCAGGAGCGCTGTGAGGGCTATCGATACTGCATTGCCGCCTGCCCGTATAAAAAGATTTACTTCAACGAGATGACCGGTAAATCCGAGAAGTGCATCTTCTGTTACCCGCGACTCGAAAAAGGGGAAGTGAATGCCTGTGCGGCGCAGTGTCCCGGGCGCCTGCGGTTCGTGGGCCTTCTCGACGAGACGAATTCCGCGGTTCATAAGTTGGTGCATGTCTACAAGGTTGCTCTGCCTCTTTTCCCTGAGAAAGGCACGGAGCCGAATGTTTTCTATGTGCCGCCGTTTAATCCCCCCAAGCGCTTGGATTATGGCAAAAGCATCCTGGAAGACCCGCGGCTTCCCCTCGATTACTTACTCTACCTTTTCGGGCCCACGGTTCGGGATGTCATCGTGCGTCTTGAGGCCGAACTCACAAGGGCGCAGAAAGGCACTTCGAGTGAGCTGCTGCAACTCTTGATCGGGCGTGATGCCGAAACGCGCTATCAGATTCGGCCGCAGCTCGTGCAAATTCAGACCAAGGTTGGATGATTTCTATGAGAGCCATTCCCGGAATACGCGTCGCGAGCCTTCTTTCGGTTCTCTTCGTGGTTGTGAATTGTCTTGATGTCCTTGCACAACAGAAACTCGTCAAGACTGCGCCATCCGAACAACCAGGAATGACCTTGCTTGCGGCAACATCACCCGCGCGCGCGGCAGCACTTCGCGATCCAAACTCAACCGAATGGAGCAAACTTGCAGTGCAACGAGTTGCCCTGAACCGTACGCCGCGACTATACGACACTGAGTCGCCGTCGGAGTTGGAGCTTACTTTCGTTGATCTCCGCCTGGCGCGTGCAGAGGGCAAACTTCTGGTCCAAATGATTTGGAGCGATGCCACTGAAAACACCGCGGTGATTACCAAGCTCCCCACGGCTCCAACCGAAGGGCGTCCTCACAAAGAACTCACCGAGGCTACGGACCGTTTTTTTGATGGCGCCGCGGTGATGCATCCGGTCCGCGTGCCGGCAAATAGCGTTTGGCCCTCGCTACAGATGGGTGACGCCGGGGGCACGGTCACCATTTACTTTTGGAACGCTGCAAGGGGAGCTGCGCGCATGCAGGCGGAAGGCCGCGGCACGACGCATCGCACCGGTGAATCATTTCCCGCCCAGGCGATCTACAAGAATGGCTCCTGGCACGTCACGATGGAATTGCAGGACGTTCCCGCGGGAATGCCGATTGCCTTTGCCATATGGAATGGAAGCCAGCAAGATCGCGACGGCCGGAAATACTTCACGACCTGGCTGAGATTGGAATAACACTATGACAACGTTGGTTTCTCAAAAGAACGACAAGGAGCATGTAGCTCCTCCCCTACCAGAACTCGATCTTTATCGGGTTTTTGCCGCCTGTTTCGGCCAACCGTCACCCGAACGATTTGCCTGGCTTACCGGAAAGGAATGTCGCGCACTGCTTAACAAATTGGCCAGGCAACATTTGAAACTCCAGACAGGAGGCTCACCCGGCCGTTTTCCCAACTACCTGTCCTACGAATCCGCTTACATCGCCTTGTTTGAAGTCGGGATGCCTGAACCCCCTGTTCCTCTGCTAGAATCCGCCAACTGTAACCGCCAAGTTCCGCAGGAAATTATTCTTGAATGTGTGAATTTCTACGACGTGCTGGGTCTCCGGCCGTCAGGAACCGTCTTTCCCACCGATCATCTGGTGACCCAGCTCGAGTTCCTTGCTACTGCTCGTTTCCTGCGTGAGCAGACAAAGGACTCAACCCAGAAAACTTCTCTAAGTGGCCTTGAACGCGACTTCATTCAACGCCACTTGCTGAACTGGCTGCCCGTCGCAGAGAGGAAACTCAAGAAAGCCAATCCGCCGCTATTCCCATTTCTGCTTCAATCGGTCACTGCTTACTTAAAGCAAGAATCCGCTTTGCTTTGCACGAACGAACCGTCATGAATTCCCGGACTCCTTTGTTTAGCGGCTATCGCATTTCGCGAACGAGCGAACGAGTCTCCTTCGCGCATCGATGGCTTGCCGTAATGGCCTGTGGCATTGCATTGATGCCGGGGGCAGCTGCCCGCGCTCAAGAAAATGCTGCTGCTACAAATCGCGCTAATTCGCAGGACAGCAAGAAGGCGCAAGAATCGCAATCCAAACCCTTACCAGCAACGAAACACGAACAAAAACCTTTGCATGGTGGCAGCATCACCGTTTCTGGCAGCCTGCGGGCACGCACGGAAAACTGGGGTTGGTTCGACGCGCCCCCCGGCGAGAGTGACTACACTTTTGGCGCCGCGGCCTTGCGGGTCTCGGTGAGCCAGAAGCGGGAGAAATTCGACTGGTTTGTTGAGGGGATGTCGCCCTGGCTGATCGGCTTGCCAACCCACGCAGTTCTGCCCGCGCCGAAGGGACAATTGGGAATGGGCGCCAGCTTCTTTGCCGCCAACAACCATCAGGATGGCAGCGCGGTCTTTCGCCAGGGATATGTGCGGTTCAAGGGCCTGTTCGGAGACAAACTGAGCAGTGTGCGCGTTGGCCGGTTCGAATTCTCAGATGGCGCGGAGGTCAAGCCTTCAGATGCCACTCTCGCCACGTTGAAAAGCGACCGGATTCCGCAGCGGCTAATTGGTCCATTTGGTTTCACCCACATCGGACGCGCGTTCGACGGCATTCATTTCGATCGAACATCCAAACTGAACAACATCACGATTCTTGGCGCGCGCCCGGTGGAAGGCGTCTTCCAGCTTCGTAGTCTGGACGAACTCGATGTCGACTTCTATTACGGTGCGTGGACGCGGCAATTGCCCTCGCACCGTGCTCCCGCCGAGGCTCGAGTCTTTGTCCTTCATTACCACGATGGCCGGCCCGTCTTGAAGACCGACAACCGCCCGCAACCCGTTCGCGCCGCCGACCACAAAAATATTCGCATCACTACTTTCGGAGGACATTATATCGCCGCCCTCGGCTCAGGCGCTGCCAAGACCGATTTCTTGTTCTGGGGAGCCGCTCAGGTGGGAAGCTGGGGAGTGCAGGATCATCGGGCTGGCGCCATCGGCATCGAAGCCGGACACAAGTTTGATGCCGCGTGGCAGCCATGGCTCCGTGCCGGATATTTCCGCAGCTCTGGCGACGGCAATCCGAGCGACAACAAACACACCACTTTCTTCCAGGCCCTTCCCACGCCCCGGCCCTACGCGCGCTTACCCTTCTTTAATATGATGAATAATCAGGACGTCTTCGGCGAGCTTATCTTGAATCCCGCCGCCAAGTTTTCCCTCCGCACAGACGTGCATTGGTTGCGCTTGAGCAATTCGAAAGACCTCTGGTATCTCGGCGGAGGCGCATATCAATCCGGAACGTTTGGTTATACCGGACGGCCAAGCAACGGCCACTCGGATTTGGGAACGCTCTTCGACGGCAGCCTCGACTATCACCTCACGAGCCGAACCACAGTCACACTTTACGGCGGATTCGTTCGCGGCGGATCCGTAGAAGCAGCTATCTATCCGCAATCCGGTTCTCATCCTCCCTTGCGTCTTGTCTATCTCGAATTCCTCCAGCGCTTCTGATTTGTGTCCCGCCATTGGCGAATGGCCATCAAATCGATAGACCGACCATCGGCTTCCGTATTCCAGGGAATGGATTCGCCAATCTGCGGCACCACTGAGCGATGAACTCCATTCTCAATCCACAGGTCGGGGCAGCCAGCCCATCTTCACCCTGTAAATGAATCCTCGCACTTCGCTTGATGCGGCTTCGATTCTTGCGCGACACGGTGGAAATCAATCACCTATCCCATCTAGGCATTCATTTCAAGAGAGCCTTTCAGAGGTAGTTTCGCCACAAGCCAAGAACACCACCCGATAAACACAAGTGTCACCAAGAGAGGGCCGGTTCCCTCACCAAGTTGCAGCTGTTCCCAATAAACGGCGTCCCAGAGAATGGCTCCCGCCTTGTCGGCTAGGGTACATCACCGACTCTGAAGTTCTGGCTGAATGACTGCGCACTCGGAAACTGTGTTGCGTGGGTAGTTCGCTGGATTGGGAACTAAAAACGCCCTTCTGGGAAGATTGGGAGATTGCGGTTTGAAAGTGAACCAACCTACTGACTGAGTTCCAGAGCGGCAGGAGGTATGAAGGCTCACCGGTCGATCGGATTTTCGGTAGGCGAACAAAAAGCGATGTTCCAGTTACGTTTCAGTTGGACGCTTATTCTGAGTTTTGAGCGGTTTGAGAGCGCCAGGAAATCAATAAGTTGCGTGTTTTCAACTCACCCGAATAGTCCGACCATCCCAACCTCCACCATAGCATTTAGAATCAGTAGTTTACACGCATCTTGGGAGTGTGTTTTCGCCTGGGTTTCGTGAATTTGGTTCTTGCTCGGGCCGCCCTGGCGTCGAAGGATCCACGAGCCTGTCCTTCTGCTCTTATCTGCGCGCGTCCGGCAACTGCCTTCGGCGTTGCGGGACCTCAATAGTTTCCGATTGGACGGCGACACAAGAGTTGAAAGACTTTGGAATACCCTGCGGCGTTTATCTCATGTCGTCGCCAATGACAGATACTTCTACTGCGATCCTGCGCGGGCGTGGGGCACTTCTACGAGTAGGCCGTTATACTTCAACTTGATCAAATCGATGCGGCCTGCGCCTATTCACGAACACTTCATGAGTGCTCTTTAACCACCGCTGTGTGGGAAGTCACCCGCAATGGCCCCTCGCGTTACTTCGATCCTAGTGGATGCTGGACGAAGAACGCCCACATCACGTTGGTGGCGCTGATTTCACGGGTCGTGCGCCCAACCATCCCTTCCGGCAGGGGCTTGCCGCCTGGCCAGGTATGGCCTCCACCCTCAACGGTATACAGAATCACGTCCGCAATCTCAGCGCAGTTCGTATATGCAAGACGACGGACCCTCACCGTGATTCGAGTGTCGCTCGGGTCTCCCTGACATTGGTTTCGCCGCGCCACACGGGCTGTCCAATCCCGAATGTTCTGAAGCGGTGCGGGGGAGATCGGTGATGACCCGCCCTGGTAGAGGGCGAATGGGTCGGCCGTTCCATGAAACGCCACCGTCGGCACCGGCCTGGAAACTCCAATACAATCCCAGGGCTGAAATTGTGCAGCCGCCACGGCGCCGATCGCCGCGATCCGATCGGACAGTCTGCACGACAACGCAAACGCCATACCTCCGCCGTTCGACATTCCGTCGGCATAGATGCGGTTCGGATCGATGTTGTACTCAGCTTCCAGCTTGTCGATGAGATCCGAAATGAATTTGACGTCCGCCAGGCTATATGGCTCTGTGCGCCAGCTCTTTGGAACGTCGCTTCCCGACGGGTAGACGACAATGAATCCGTGCTCATCCGCCAAGTCGTTCCACCGGCTTATGTGCATTTCAGCCGCCGGCCATAACGCAGCGGCGTGCATGCTGATAACCAAGGGCGTTGGCTTAGACCGATCGTAGGTTTTCGGCACGTACAGCAAGTATTGGCGCGTCTCACCTGAGGAGACAATTGTTCCATTGGTCTGATCCGTCAACCCAGGGAAGGCTGCCCAACAAAAGACGGACAGGAATGCCGTGAAGGCCAGAGGCAGCAGATTTCGGATCACAGACAATATGCTGTCCTGGGCCTGTTCCCTAAACAGCCGGTAACTTTGGATCACCGCGACGAGCAATGTCGGGACCACCAAGAGCGTTACAACCAAGAAGTATGCGCATTCAATCCGCAGTGGAATTAAGCCTATGACGAACAACTGGAGGTTCAAAACTGCGTTGGCGAATCGGAAATGCGTGAAGGGATCGATCCTCGAAACGACGAGGCCGACCAGTTTTGGCGCAATCCAGTCGCCGCATCGGCCAGCAAGAAGGACCGCGCCCATGGCCGGAGCAAACCACAGCACCACGCGCAGCGTCCCGTTGAACGCGCACGCACACCAGAATGAAGCAAAGGTCAAAACTAGCGCCGTCAGCAGCAATCCGGGCAAGGCGTGACCCACAATCATGACTGGCAATCCGAAAATGGATCCACCAGCGATCATCAACCCGGCCATCGCCTCCTCTACGAACATATAAGGCGATCCGCAGATCAATCCAAGGACGACCATCACCAACACTGGAAGCAGCACCGCGCAAACCAAGCCCGTGAACATGGCCGTGAGCAGCTTGATGAGCCACTGGCGGCGCGCGGACACCGGCAGGGTCATTTGCCATGATTGCGTCCCCGCCGTTTTTTCTTCTCCCAGCGATAGGCTTCCCGCGAGAATTGCAATCAATGGCGTGAACAGAATTACTGGAGTGAACAGAGCCAGCTGAACTCCCGACGGGTGTGGGGCGTCAATTGCCCCCCAGACTATGAACCTGAACATGGTCAGGCAGGTCAAATACACGAGGCTCAGCGGCGTGACCAGCCAGAGCGGCCGCAGAAAACGAAGTTCCTTGCGAATCAAGTTGAGAACGGCTCCGGTGGGACGGCAGCGAAACCATCCGGCCAGAGCTTCAGGCATTACGCTTGGACCGGCCATCAGTAGATCGTCGCGGGCCATTCCTCCTGTTACCTGGAATCGCGTCAGCTTTCGCGCGCCCAGCCAGAGCATCACGCCCGCGTAGCAGAGCGCGGCGAAGGCGCCGATCCAAAGCGTGTTGATGCTTTCGGCCGGCGAACTTTTCGGCCGGTTAATCCATCCCAACCCCCAGAACTCGAAGCCCAGTAGACAACCGCTCATGGCGAGGAGGCCTATCGCGGATCTTGCGAAAAGACCCCAACACGTCCCCGAAGCCGTCGTGATGATCACAAATACGCCGGCGAGCACCCAAATCACCGGGTCTTGCTGAAGCGTATGCCGCCAGGCATAGGAGATAACCAAGGCCGCTGATAGGATCGCGACGAACGAAACGCCCAGCTTGTCGCCCCAGATTTCCATGCGGCTGACGGGTTGAGTGAGCAGGAGTGAAAGCGTGCGGTGCCGGAATTCGTTGACTAGCGGGAGAGTCGCCAGCAGCGGAATGCCCAGGTAGAAAAACACCAAACTGGGCTCGTCCAGCCTGTGGCTGATGTGAAACAGAGGCAGCGCGCCCCCAATCGTCACGGCGCACCAGGGCCAAAACAGCACGCGGGCTTCCTTCATCATTCTTGTGGTTCTTGAGCTCATTTTCGCCTCCTACGACTTCAGGGTCGCGACGAAGATTTCCTCGAGGGTCAGCGCCTCGGTCGAGAGCGCCTCCGGATTGTGCTGCCGCAGGCGCTCCATCAATTCGGGGCCCGAACCATTGGCGATCAATTCCAGCTCGCGCCCCTCGCGGCGGACGCGCAACGCCGCGGAGAGGTCGAGTTCCGGCGGCGATTGAGCAAAGCGGGCGCGGATTTTCTGGTAACGCTCACGGGCGTTGTCGGCGTCGAGCGTCAGAACGACGAGGCCGCGATCGATGATCGTGAACTCGTCTATCAAGCCTTCGAATTCGGTGATGAGGTGGGTGGAGACGAAAATCGTGCGGTCGCCGGGATTGCCTTCCTGGTAGGCGCCGATCACCGTCTCGATGAACTCACGGCGGACGATGGGGTCCAGGCCCGACGTCGGTTCGTCGAGCACCAGCAAGTCCGTCTCCGGGCAGACCGCCGCGATCAACGCCACTTGCGTTCGCTGACCTTTCGAGAGAGCATCGGTGCGCTGGGCCGGATCAAGCCGGAAACGCTCGAGCAACTCCTGTTCCGTCTTCCGGTTCCAGCGCTCCCGAAATGACGCCAGGTAGTCGAGCGTCTCGCGAACGCTCATCCACGGATAAAACACCACCTGGTCCGGCACGTAAGCCAGCCGGCGTTTCACCGTGACTTCGGCCCTAGCCGGATCGAGGCCGAATACGCGCACCTGCCCGCGCTGCGGACGGAGCAGATTGAGCAGACACTTCATGGTGGTCGTCTTGCCCGCGCCGTTGCGGCCGAAGAGTCCGTAACACCGGCCCGGCTGCACGTCCAGCGTCAAGTCATGGACGGCCTCCGCACGCCCGTAGGCGTAGGCAAGATTTTCGATTTGGATGACAGGAGTGGGAGAGTTCATGGCCGGTCAAGCCTCCTTTTGATCTTCGAGGGCACGCCGTTTGTCATCAAGCGCTTCGATTCGTTCATGGATCAGTTCCAGGAATTCATCGCGGGGCACCTGCAAATGATGCGCTTGCACGACGACCCGGTCGATCTCCTCGATCAGCAGCTTGCGCCGGACCTCCTTGCGCAATGCCGAATGATTCTCTTTCAAAAAACAACCACGCCCCGGCAGGGTTTCAATTACGCCCAGATTTTCCAGCTCGGAATAGGCTTTGGCGACCGTATTGCGGTTGACGCGCAGCTCCTCAGCCAGGGGACGGATCGAGGGGAGCGCTTCGCCGGGTTGAAGCGCCCCGGAAGCGGCGGCGTCCTTGATTTGGTCGACGATCTGCAGATAGATTGGTGTGCCGGACTTGAAACTGATCTGGAGTAACATGGGCGCCACCTGTCATATGACACTAGGACAGTTGGGCGGCTTTGTCAAGTTAAATTTTCGGTTGGCTGCAGGTGATTAGATCACAGTGCCATATGACCCATATGGCGGTTTTCATAGACAATCCCGGACGCCGTCGGTCATGGAGCGGGAAATCCAAGGTCGCTTGGATCTGCGCTGTCATTTCTAACGTTCGTGCTTGGATGACGGCGTTCCGAAGATTACTTCCTTCTCGTAGGCGAAGATACCAAAAACCGCTTGAACGATGCAAACCCCCGCGTGTCAACCACGCAGTATCCGCCCATTTTAGCGATTTGTGGGATTGTAGCGGGTGAGCATTTTGAATAAGTTCCATGTTTTCAGTGAACGTGAATGGTCCGAGTCCCCACTCATCCAATATAGACTTTAGAATCATCTAGTTACAGACATTCCTGAGGAGTTTTTGCCTGGGCGTCGGACATATTTGGTTGTTGTTCGAGTCGCCGTAACGTCGAAGGATCCAGGAGCCTGTCCTTCTGCTCTTTTCTGCACGCGTCCGGCTGTTGCCATCGGCGTTGCAGGACCCCAATAGTTTCCCATTGAACGACGACATAAAGGTTGAGCAACTTTAATATTGCCTGCGGCGTTTATCTCTGGTAGTCGCTGATGACGGATACTTCTTCTGCGATCCTGCGCGGGCGTAGGGCACTTCTACGAGTAGGCCGTTATACGTCAAGTGAGTTCTTTCCGCGTACGCCGTCATCCGAGCACAATCGCCAAGCTGACTAGCCGGACCACTTCTTCGGAAAGCTCGCATTACGGACGGCTTTCGGGAACTCCAGTCTTCCCCACTCTCGAAGAGGAACTGATCGACAACTCGCTCAAGGCCGTCTGGCACGGGTGCGAAGATACCAGAGGATCCGACCTCACCGCCAACGACGTTGCCGAATTCATGCCCAACCGTGCCACGTTTCTGCCGTTGTCCCAGCAAAAATTGATCCGCCTGGATGGAGCTCTAGCGGCTTTCACTCAGCACGGCGGCGAGGGGGGCCTACGAAATCAGCCGTCGGCATCGCTTGAGTGTACGGCTGTTCTACGATACCTTCGGGCTTGGCCAGGAACTCCTGGACGATAACGGCTGCAAGACCGAGCACAGGCTCGGCCCGGAAGTCACCGAGAAGGTCTGCCTCTTCCTCAAGCGTCCGGAAACATTGTCCGCATGGCTCACCCATACTGGTCTGCGCCTGCTGCGGGAGGCAGTAGATCTCGGTTCATGGGATGGCGCCCCTGCGCATCCGTTCCGCCCTACGGGTTACGCCGCCAGGTTACTCCCCAGGCTGAAGCGATGCCTGCAGGCAATGGTACCGTCTTACGGTTTGTGCCGTCACTATTCATGACCTGCAAAGTAAGCGACCCGCCTCGCGGGTTCGACATGAACGCAATA
>JBGPCF010000095.1:0-26547 GCA_041481635.1 Terriglobia bacterium
GACAAAAGCAAGAACCAAAACAAAATGAAAGGCAAAAACCAAAAACAAGAAAAGGGGACACTTCTAACGAGGTAAGAAAGGGGACATTTCTAAAGAGCTTTGACATAGAAAAAGGAATTGATTGACTGCGCTCTGTCTCCCGACTAACATGCAGCGCATGGGGGTAAAGTCATGCTCAAGAAATTGACAATGTATACGTGTGTTTTTGCTCTAATCCTGGCGGGTGTGTCCGCCGCCAATGCCGCCAGTGAGAATGCGTGTAAGGGCGACCCGAACAAGTGGACGCAACTATATGACGGCAAGGATTTGAATGGCTGGAAACACGTGGGGCCAGGCCACATGACGGTTGAGGACGACGGCCTGATTCACACCCACGGCGGCATGGGGCTGCTTTACTGGACGGGTGGAAAGGTCGGCGATTGCGTAATCCACGTGGTCTTCCGGATGCGCGACGAGAACGATAACTCCGGCGTGTTTATCCGCATTCCCGTCGAGCCTCGCGAAGAGTGGATGCCCGTGCACTACGGGTACGAAGTCCAAATCGACAATCACCCCGAGACTTCCAAGGAGGACGAGTACCATTCAACCGGCATGTTGTATTCCCTCACCAAGCCGCTGGCCAAGGCCTGGAAGCCGGGTCCGGAATGGAACACCATGGAGATCACGCTGGATGGTCCGCGCACCATCGTGAACCTGAACGGCGTGAAGGTGGTCGATTTCAAAGAAGGCGATCCGGTCCCAGAGCGCAAGTTTGACTTTGAGCCGCAGCACGGGCTGCGCCCGAATTTCGGTTTCTTCGGGCTGCAAAACCACAGTGACAACGACGTCGTGTTTTTCAAAGAGGTTGCGATCAAGCCGCTGAAGAAGTGAGCATGTCCCAAAGAGCACCCTGACTCGGCTCAGCCCGGTGTCCAAGGAGGACCTCGCCATGAAAACCAATCCATCCCGCCGCCAGTTTCTGCAAACCAGTGCCGCCGGGGCCGGGAGCCTGCTTGCCAAGAAAGCGGTCTTCCTGACCGCCGAGCCGCTGGGCGCGTCGCCGCGAACCGTACCGCCGAGCGATCGCTTGCGTTTCGGCATGATCGGCATCGGCATGCAAGGGTCCGGCTTGCTCCCCAACGCCATCTCCCTGCCGGGCATCGAGTGCGTCGGCGCGGCTGATCTCTACGATGGACGTCACACACTGGCCCGGGAGATCACGGGCAATTCCAGCTTGCCCACAACACGCCACTATCAGGAGCTGCTCGACCGCAAGGATATCGACTGCATCGTGGCCGCCGTGCCCGACCACTGGCACAAGCGCGTGGTGGTGGACGCGTGCAACGCGGGCAAGGACATTTATTGCGAGAAACCCATGTCGCACACCATCGCGCAAGGATTCGAGATGGTGGAGGCGGCGCAGCGGAACAATCGCATCGTGCAGATCGGCTCGCAGCGCGTGAGCTCGGTGCTCTGCGCCAAGGCCCGCGAGCTCTACCACAGCGGCGCCATCGGCGATGTCGAAATGGTGGAACTCAGCCTGGGGCGCAACGACCCTACGGGCGCGTGGCAGTACCCGCCTCCTATCGACCTTTCTCCCCAGAACTTGGATTGGGACACCTGGCTGAATGATGCGCCCAAAATCCCATTCGACAAGTTTCGCTTCGCGCGCTGGCGATGCTGGAAAGAATACGGCACGGGGGTGGGTGGCGACCTGATGGTCCACCTGATCAGCGGCATGCTGGTCACCCTGGGATGGAATGAGCCGCCGCGCTCGGCTTCGGCATTGGGCGGCATCTTCCGCTTCAATGATGGGCGCAATATGCCTGACCTTCACGTGGTGCTGTTCGACTATCACGGCATTCCCGTTTACGTTCGCCTGGGTCTGGGAACGGAGACTCCGGAGCTTGCCCGCTTCATGGGCCCGAAAGGTCTTCTCGATGCCGGCGAGTTTGAGCTTCGCTATTCCGTGCAGAGGGGCGTGGACACGGCGCCGAGCTACTACGCGGGCGGGTTCCCGCAGAAAATGCGCGACGAGTATGTGAAGCAGTGGCATGCGGACCACGATGTCCCGCCCGGCCAGGAACCCCTGATGGACGATACGCTGTATCGCGGCAACGATTGGGACGACGTCCGGCCGCACTTGTGGAATTTCTTCAAGTCGGTGAAGTCTCGCAAGCCGGTGGTGGAAGACGCGGTCTTTGGCAACCACGCCGCCATCGCGTGCCACATGGCTAACGAGTCCTATTTCCGCAAGAAGCCGGTCTTCTTTGATGCTGCCACCCGCGGCATCAAAGACTAGCGCGCAATTCGCTGCTCGCAGACCTTCGCAATTGAAACTTACAGGAGCGTGGGGAACTTGGCAGCCCTGCGCAAAAGCCCCGGGACTGCGGAACCCCATTTTTATTGACCCGCGCCTTTGCCCCACGTAGTATAAGCGCCTAACCGTCTTCACCAATCATCGATCGAGACAGTCACAAGTTTTTCTGCATCCTGGGTGGAAGCGGTTGGAATTGGGGGGGCACCATGAGCAAATGTCCTCATCTCGACAAGATTCTCGGGCTTGACGAGCCCATTACGCGCCGGGATTTCCTGGATGGGGCGTTGATGGCCTCCACCGGGATGCTGCTCACTGCGGCTTGCCCGTTTCCGCTCGGCGCCCAGACACCGGGAACAAGCCAGTTGGTCTGGGCCGGTTGGACCGGATACTCCGGCGAGGGGGATTACAAAGGCTCGGCGGGCAACACCGAGCAGGTGGTCCAAAACGCCCACGAGGTTCGGGACGGGGATTTTGATAAGCCTCCATCCGAAGTGACCGAAACCGGGGAAGTCTATGACTGCGTCATTGTGGGCGGCGGTTTTTCCGGACTCTCCGCCGGATTGTTTTTCCACCAGCGCGCGAGTTCGAATCGCACCTGCTTGATCCTGGACAACGCGCACGTTTTCGGCGGGGTCGCCAAGCGCAATGAGTTTATGGTCGACGGCCACCGTCTTTTCGCTCCGCAAGCTTCGGTCCATTTTCAGCCGCCGTATCCCAATAGCTTCCTCGATCACGTTTACGACGCCATCGGTTTGGACTGGAACGCCTTTAAGTCCTACCAGACGTGGCAGGGCCCTTCGCCGGAAATCGAATTGCCACGCAGCCCCTACGGTGAGGGCCATATCCACGGCAAGCCCGCCATGGGTTTCTTTTTTGGCGCGAAGTTTGGAAAAAAGCCCGGCCTGTGGATTACCGATCCCTGGGGCAAGAAACTTGAAGGGACTCCGTTCTCCGAATTGATTCGGAAAGACCTGCTGGCCCTCCACGGCGACCACCCCGTCAAGCCGCCGCTGGTGTACGACTATCCCGGGGACGCAATTTCGCGGGAGCTGGACAGCATGACCATTGAGGACTATCTGGTGCGCACGTACGGCGCGAGTCGCGAGGCCATCCGGTTGTTCGTCACACCTGAAACTTCAGGAGGATTTGGCCTGGGCCCCGACGCTCTTTCGGCTTTCCTCCAGTATGAATGGTCGAAGGTGATTCCCACGGTGGACGACAGCATGGCGACGGGGCTCCAAATGTTTCCCGGGGGTAACTCCGGCATGACTCGTTTGTTGGTGAAGACGCTGATTCCAGGGTCCATCGAAGGTCCGCGAACCATGGCGGCCGTCCACAATGAGGCCGTGGATTTCGCAGCTCTCGACCGCCCCGGCCAGCCGGTACGAATCCGGCTGGATTCCACCGCCGTCCGAGTGGAACACCTGGGTGAGCCGGAAAAGTCGGAATTCGTTTCCGTGATGTATCTGAATGGTGGCCAAGTTTTCCGAGTGAAAGCCAGGTCGGTGGTGATGGCGGGTGGCGGCTGGATGACCAAGCACGTGGTTCGCGGCTTGGATGAAGCGCGGCGCGCGAGCTATGACCAATTCCTTTACTCGCCCTATATGACGGCCAACGTTGCGGTCCGCAATTGGCGCTTCATGTATGACCTGGGCATCTCCAGTGCCTCGTGGTTCGAAGGATTCGGCCGATACGTGAACGTGCGCAAGAACGCGACGTTTGGCGTGGATCTGCCCGCGGTGGGCCCCGACCTGCCCACCGTGCTCACTTTTTTTGTGGATTTTGCCAAGCCCGGCCTCCCCGCCCGCACTCAGGGCCAACTGGGCCGCGCGGAAATTCTCTCCATCCCCTTCGCCGACTACGAGCGGCAAATCCGCGAGCAAATGATGGAAATGTTCGGCGCGTCCGGCTTCGATGCCAAACGCGATATTGCCGGGATTATCCTCAACCGGTTTGGCCATGCCTTCATCAATCCCCAACCGGGATTCTTTTTCGGGCTCGAAGGGAAGCCTGCGCCGCGCGAAGCGTTGCGCAACGGCCCCTTCGGCCGGATTGCTTTCTCCCACTCGGATTTGGCGGGCGCGATGGACCACCGCAATGCCTTTATGGAATCGGATCGCGCCGTCAACCAACTTCTGGACCGCGTGCTGACTTGATCGGTCCCCGCCTGCCCCGCTCGAGCGAGCGCTGCCTCGGCTTTCTCCGCTGATTTAAGCCCTCACATTATCTCCCTGACCGTCCTAAGCACACTTGACGGTGACCCGCGTCACTGCGCCGTTATTGATGTTCCACGACACTCAAGCCTGGCACAGGCTCGCGAAATCAAGAGCCTTCCCCAGGAGAGATCGATGCAAACTCAGACAGCGATATTTCATATTCGCAGGCACTCGTCGCGCCGGATTTTTACCATGCTCGCCGTGGCCCTGCTGCTCGCCACATCACCTTTATTTGGCCAACAAACCTATGTCACACGGTTCGACACCTATGCAGGATATACATTCCTTCGAAGCCCGCAAGTGAACTTGTTCGAAAACGGATTTCATTATCAATTTGGCGTCAGGCCCGCCACCTGGTACTCGCTTGGCTTTGACTACAGCATTGCTGCGGGGGATTTGACTATCACGCCGGATTTACTGACCACAAAATTGCAGACAGGTCTGGGTGGACAACTGCAATATCTCATAGCAAATCACGTGATCCCGGCGAACTACAAATTGTCAGTGACGGCTCATTCCCGGACGCAAACTGCCACGGTCGGACCGCAGTTGGCGTACCGGCATTTCTCCAAGATCACCCTCTTTTTCCGTCCTACCGCCGGGTTGATTTTTGAGGAAGCGACGCCGAAATCGGGCGACGCCTTCGTCAATTCCATCGTTAAGGGTTTAGTTCCGTCGGGCAAGAAAAACGACAGGACATGGTTCTACGGAGTTGGGGGCGGCGTCGATTTCCTCTTCACAAATCATTTGGGCCTCCGCGTTCAGGCGGACATCGTGAGAGACCATTTGTTCGATGATTTGTTGATGAACAGCCGATGGACTTCGCGCTTCTCGATTGGGCCATGTTTCAACTTCGGTAAAAACATTGCCAAGGGTCATCCCATTCAAGCATCGGCGGCAAGTATAGTAAGGTGAAGGAAGGGAACCGGAGAATCCGCGATTCGCAGTGCGCCCCGGATTCTAGCGGGGGGAGAACTCGGACCCTTTTTATTCCTTACTGTTTGCAGCGCCGCAAGGTCAAGCGTAACAATAAGCGGCGCTGCGCAATCTCCCGGGGACTCTGACGGACGGTTTAGGCGCCGGCCGCAGTCCCCATTAATTGCTTGCCTCGAACACCGCCCTCAGGAAGATCGTTCCATTCTGTTTGCGTCGCCGGCTTGATAAAACTCATCGCGCGGTCCGTCAGCGCGCAAATGGTGAGGCTTGGATTCACGCCCAGGTTCGCCGCGATCATGGAACCATCGCACACATACATATTCGTGTAGCCAAAAACTCGATTCCGGTGATCGACAACACCTTGGGCGGGCGAAGCAGCGATGGGGCATCCCCCGAGGACGTGTGCGGTGCTGGGGATGTTGAAAAGAATTTCCGTCACCATGCTGATGGGCGTGCCGCCAATAATCGCAGCCGCCTTGCGCGCGAACTGGTTGGCCTGAGGAATAAAAGTGGGGATGCGGGGGCCGTGGCTTACCAACACTCTGCCGAAAGGCCAAAACCACGGCCGCCCCAGTCGCATATCGATGTGGCCTTCAAGGGTCTGCATGCAGGTCAGGATCATCGACTCTTTCGCCCACCCGAAGGGATGCAGCACTCGAATCGTCCTGAGGGGATGGCGCAGCATCGAATTAAAAATATTTCCAAGCCAGAGCAGGATCCGGCCGTGGCCCGGGCGCCCGTCGGTCAATAGCGTGCACAGGAACCCCAGCGCGTCCGAGCCTGCGGGGTAGCGGGTCGCTTCAATATGGGTGTGCTCGTCAATGTAAACGCCCGAACCAATCGCTACGCCCTTCGAAAGATCTTCGTGACTTTTGGGGGCGCGCACGGCGATCAGCGATTCCGCATTGGTCCGCACGCGATGTCCGAGTTGATCGCTGATGGCGGGGAGGGAGCCCTTTTCTTTGAGGCGAAAAAGGAGATCCATCGTGCCCAGCGACGACGCAGCGAATACCACTCCTTGACAGGTAAAGCGGCGAGGTTGTTTGCGGAACCATGCAGTGGATTTCACCGTACGCACTTCGTACCCATCACTGCCGTCCGCCTTGCCATTCAGAGGTGCGACGTCCACCACCCTGGTTTCTGGGAACACCTGTGCGCCGCCTTTCTCGGCCAGGTAAAGGTAATTCTTATCGAGTGTGTTTTTGGCGTTGTAGCGGCAACCCATCATGCACCCGCCACATGCCACGCAGGTGGAGCGCTCCGGGCCCTCGCCATTGAAGTAGGGGTCGGGATACGACTTGCCAGGTTCCTCTCCTTCCGGCGCCTGGAAAACCGCCACCCGCGTTCGATAATAGGTGTCGCCTACGCCCTCGGCATCACTCACGCGCTTAAGAAAATGGTCCGCCGGGCCGAAGATGTGGTTCTCGGCGACCCCCAGCATCCCAATGGCGGTCGCGTAGTGGGGAGGCATCTCCTCCTTCCACGGCGCAAGGCCCGCCCACGAGCCTTTCTCCCAGATGAATTCCTTGGGAACCAGCAGGGTATTGGCGTAGGTGATCGACCCGCCGCCGACCGCGCAGCCGTGCGCGATCACCACATGGCGGAAAAATTTCATGTCAAAGAAGCCGTGCAGGGCCAGGCCCGGACGCCAAATCCACCGGCGAAGCGACCAGTTGGTGGCGGGGAGATTCTCCGGGCCCCAGCGGCGCCCCATCTCCATCACCGCCACGCGGTAACCTCGCTCGGTCAGGCGGTGCGCCGTGACGCTGCCGCCGAACCCCGAGCCAATCACAATGAAATCAAAGTGCGGATCGCTCATCGGAGTCAATGCCGGGTTTCGGCCATGCACCCCATGGTGCGATAAGGCTCGCCGCATTCAGTCAGGCCCGTCGGCGTGGCTGGGAAATCCATTCCTGGCTTGGTCAGTGATTCCCGCATTGACTCAAGGGAGTGCCGCAGGGATTTCTCGGGATTGATTCCCATCATCGACCCGAGGGCACGCATGAACGTCCCGAACTCGTCGCTCATCGTGATGGTCTTGCCTTCCACGTAGACTCCGTCCTTCACCTCGACAAATCGCCAATAAGAATAATGCCGCCGCAGGTAGCCTTTATCTTTTCCCACGGCACGGACTTCGGTGGAATACGAACGGCAGCGCCAGCGATGCGCGTCGGCGCGCTCCCACACCACGTCGTTATCAACGTCGACCACCGCGGGTTCCTTCAGGCGCATGGAGTAATGGAACTGATTTTCACCCTTGCGGCAATGGAGTTTGGAGGTCGAAATGGTCTCGCTGAAGTACCGGTCCCGGTGATCGTAATCCTGTAGCATCCGAACCGTTCGATCCAGTGTGGTTCCCGGGATGAAGACGGTACCGACCCAATCAAAAACCAGCCCATTGGGGACCTTGTGCGGATTGGCGCCGTTGCCTTCCACCGTCTCAACGCTGTGGCCGCCCACCACCTTGCCATTCAGCGTGGCATCGGCATCAGCCAGCAGGAAAACTTGACGGGCGTCCATGCGCTTTTCGGCGCTTTGCACGTAGCATTCAAATGCGCTCAGCGTCTCTGGCTTCAACTTTTGAGCAAGAAGGCCCGGAGGGAGTGCAAGAATGCCCATGGCCACAATAATGGCCCGATAAAAGACATTCATAAATTGGCCTCCGATGGTATTTATACCGAAGAAAATCGTACTTCCGGCGGTAATCGAAAGCTGTGTCTGGAATCACAGACACTAGTGACGACATCTCTTAGGGTAGCCTTGTCATGATTGCGGAATTTGGATTTGTCATAACCGAGGAGCAGACTTTTCATATGCACAAGCTCATCCCAGTTGAAGAAGCCCGTGAGTTGATGAACGAAGCTAAGAACTGGGGCCTGTGGCGCTGGCTCATGGAAAAGGGAAGAGTTCGTGCCACCGCGGACCGTGCTACCGATGCTCTCTACGAAGCCGAAAAGGAAATAAAATCCACCTGGAACGATGACTTGAAAAGGGCTTACCTGGAATTGGAGGCCAAGGCGGCGTTTGAAAAGAATTCGAGGTCCAGGCAGCACTATGAAAAAGCCATGGTGGAGGCCAAGCACATCGATCCCGAAATCAAGCTCGCGGTCCAGCGAGTGAAGGAGGCTGACGACGAAGCCTACGACGCCAGAATGGATGCGGAGGACACATTTGACGAGGCGGAAAGGATCCTCAGCACAAGCATGGCCTGCGACGGCGCACAGAAGGCCATCGACTCCTGGGACTTGCGATTGAAGGCTCTCCGCAAAGCAGAGGCTCTGGCCCGTGGAAAATGAGGGCTTCTTGGCCGGATTAAATCAACCCACAGCACAGTATGGCGCTCCCACGAGAGAGAATGGAATATCCGCCCGCTGAACCGCTCTCGCTTTCGCTTCCTTCGCGGCCCGTGAGACGGAGGCGTTGGCTCCGCCGAACCCTGCTGGCTATTGTCGTGTTCATTGGCTGCGCAGGCGGCGTGTTTTACTGGCGCCCGCTCTGGGTGATCGATGAGGCCACGATGGTTTGGCTGCGATGGGCCGGAGTCAAAAGCGAATACGTCCAGCTTGGCCCTCATCGCATCCACTATTTAATAGGCGGGCAAGGCAAACCTCTAGTGCTGGTTCACGGCTTGGGGGGCAAGGCGCAGAACTTTGCGCTGTGGATTCCGGCGCTCGTGCGCCGCGGCTACCGGGTTTACGCCCTCGACTTGCTTGGGTATGGAGATTCCGACCGTCCCGATGTCGACTACTCGATGGCGCTCGAGGCGGACATCCTCAATCAGTTTTTCGACAGCCAGCACATCGCCAGGGCGGATTTAGGTGGGTGGTCCATGGGCGGCTGGGTGGCGCTGAAGTTCGCGGTGGCGCATCCCGAACGCGTACGCCGCGTTTTTGTGGACGACAGCGCGGGCGTTTTCTTCAAGCCGGCCTTCGACCCGAAACTTTTCCACCCAACAACCACGGAGCAGGTGCAGCAACTCCTCGCGTGGCTCACGCCCCAGGCCGCGAGGATTCCGAAGTTCGTGGCGCGCGATATCATTCGGGAATTACACCCCACGCAATGGGTAGTGGACCGCGCGATGAAATCCATGCAATCGGGAGCGGACCTGTTGGATAACAAATTGTCCTCCATCCAGGCGCCTGTCCTGATTGTCTGGGGGAAGCAGGACATTCTCATCCCCCTCTCTTGCGGCGAGACGATGCACCGCGAAATACCAGGCTCATCGCTGGCGGTTTTCGACGGCTGCGGGCACTTGGCGCCCGTCGAGTGTGCGGACAGAATCCTGCCGGAAACTCTTCAATTCCTTCAAGCCGAACCCGCGCCGACACCTTTCAGGCGCGATTTTCCCAGGTGATGAAGTAAACCCCGAGCTTTCAAATTCAGTTAAATGGTGTACTTGCCTGCCGCTAACACGTGTTGGGCGATTTGGCGGCCGATGACAATCGTGTCTGCCGGATCATGCTTGGCGAGCCGGCGCACGATGGCCATCTGGGTTCGCATCATGTCGCCCTCGGCTACGGTGGCAATTACCTTGCGAGCCGAGTGTTCGACCACTTGCATGGCCTTGGCGGCATAATATTGCGTCATCGCGATTGCAGCTTGGGCAGCAGATTCGCTCTTGGCAGCCCGGAGTTTTTCCGCACGGAGAATGCACGATTCCAACGCGTAGACCTCAATGATGCAATCGGCCAAGGCGCCCATCACTTCCTGCTGGTCCGCCAAACCCGTCATGTATTTCTGAGTGGCGCAGCCGGCCGCGAACAGCCCCAGCTTCTTGGCTTGCTTCAGCAGTTTGTGCTCTCTGGCCAGCGGGCCTTCGTGATCTTCGGCGCCGTTGGAAGGGGAGATGACTTCGTCCATCAATTGTTTGATGGCGGGAAGCAGTGGAAGCTGGCCGGCCATGGCTCGCTTCATCATCCATCCCGTAATGATCAAGCGATTGATTTCGTTGGTCCCCTCGAAGATCGGGTTGATGCGCGCGTCGCGGTAGGCGCGCTCGGCCGGGTATTCCTCCACGTAGCCGTACCCACCGTGAATCTGAACGCAATGGTTGGCCACGCACTGCAACATCTCTGAGACCCATACCTTCACAATAGAGCACTCCACTGCGTATTCTTCGATCCGCTTCTGGATTTCACGCGAGGCGCCCTCTGCCCGCTGGTCCAGATCGGCCAGGTTGGCGTCAATCATTCCGACGGTGCGATAAACCAACGCTTCGCCCGCATAGACTCCGGCGGCGCACTCGGCGAGTTTTTCCTGAATCAAACCGAACTCGGAAATTGTTTTGCCAAACGCTTTACGCTCTTTTGCATAGTTGATGGAGTCCTGAAGCACGCCACGCGCTCCGCCCACGCACGCCGCTCCCAACTTGAAGCGGCCGATGTTCAATGCGTTAAAAGCAATGTGGTGCCCTTTGCCCACTTCGCCCAGGAGATTTTCCACCGGCACTTTGCAGTCGGCGAGAATCAGAGGGCATGTGGATGAGCCGCGGATGCCCAGCTTATGCTCTTCCGCGCCCACCGAGAACCCCGGCGCGCCGCGCTCGATGATGAAGGCGGTGAGTTTCTCCCCGTCAATCTTCGCGAACACAATAAAGACATCCGCGAAGCCGCTGTTGGTGATCCACATTTTCTCGCCATTGAGCACGTAATGCTTCCCCTCTTCCGAGAGCACGGCTCGCGTGTGGCAATTCAAGGCGTCGGAGCCCGAGGTCGGTTCGGAGAGCGCGTAAGCGGCAATCCACTCACCCGTCACCAGCTTGGGAAGGTATTTTTGCTTCTGCGCCTCGGTGCCATACCAAACGATGGGCAGAGTGCCGATTCCCACATGCGCGCTGAACGCCGTGGAGAAACTGGCCAGGCGGCTGACGGACTCCGCGATGACCGCCGAGGTCACCTTATCCATTTCCATCCCGCCGTAGGCCTCGGGAACATCCACGCCCATCAGGCCCAGCTCTCCGGCCTTGCGCAGGAGCCCCTTGGTAAGCTGGAAATTCTTGGCCTCGATCTCCTCCGCCGCCGGCATGATTTCGTTGGTGACAAATTCGGTGGCTGTTTTCGCAATCTGCCGCTGTTCTTCGGAGAGGTCTTCGGGAGTAAAGACGTCTTGCGGGTCGCGTTCCTCGATGAGAAAGCTGCCGCCCTTCGCCTTCTTTGCTGCCATCGCGCCGATCATCGATTCTGTCGTTGCCATTGTTCTGCCTCCTGAGTCGAGTTTTCGAATAATCCGGCTTTCCTTAAGGCCTTCATGACGCTGATGCATGCCTTGCTGCTTTGCCTGCACCCGCCGGGCGGAGTTTATTGCCAACGGGCCGTACCAGTCCCTGAGTGAGGGTTCTTGCGAATTGCGACGCGATTTCTTCCGCGGAAAGAGGCCCATCCGGTTCGTACCACCGGCAAATCCAGTTCACCGCGCCGGCAATCGAAAACGCGGCAATCTTGGGATCACACGGGGTGATGGAGCCGTCCTCGATTCCTTCCTGGATAAACGATCGAAGACGGCGGTCGATTTTTCTTTTGTAAGCGCGCACTTCGGCGAGGGCGTTGCTGGACAAGTCGCCGTCGTCCAGGCGCATCACGCACCTTCCGAAATTCACGGTCATCACGTTGGCGTACGAATAGATGAACGCCTCCACTTTTTCCAGGCCCGTTCCACCGTGGTCCGCAATCTCCCGCAGACTCTTTTCAATGAGCGCGGTTCCCCAGCGATAGCAGCCGATGAGAATTTCTTCTTTGTTGTGGAAGTAGTGATAGAGCGCGGGCTTGGTGATGTTCAGGCGGCCGGCGACGTCGTTCAATGAAGTGCGCCGGTAGCTTTTTTCCAGGAACAACTGAGCGGCAGTCTTCAGCACAGCCTCGCGTTTGCTCGCGGGGTCACGGCGCCGGTTGGCAAATGCCTTCCGGTGCGGTTGCGGAACGACTGCGCCTCTCGCCATGGCAATAATTGGGCAGCCCGGTTGACAATCAGACGGTCGATTGATATCTTACCCGTGAGTAAGATAAGAAAGCAAGACAAATATATTACCCGCGGGTAAGATATGAGTGAGCGAGGGGAATTCCACTTGACTCCGGCTTGCTTTGGGGGACGGATGCTGATAGTCCGGAACAAGATATGTACAGCTACGTTGAAGAAGATCTACCCCTGGCGCGGCTTTATCGCTGGGAGCGCGAGCGAGCGGAGCAGGTCTACCTAACCCAGCCCTTCGACAACGGGAAAGTCCGCGAATGGACTTGGGCGCAAGCAGCCAACGAAGCGCGCCGCATCGCCAACCACCTCAAAGCACAAAACTGGGAACCGGGATCCCGCGTCGCCATCTTGTCGCGCAATTGCGCCTGGTGGCTCATGGCCGACTTGGCCATCTGGATGTCCGGGCACGTGAGCGTACCTATCTACCCAACGCTGAACACGCGGACCATTCGCCAGATTCTGGAGCATAGCGAGTCGAAAGCCTTGTTTCTGGGCATGACGGACGAAAAAGTCGCCGCCGGAATCGCCGTTCCGCCCGGCGTTAGCTGCGTTCGCTTCCCCACGGCGCCCCCCAGCGATTATCCCTCCTGGGAAGACGTTATTGCAGCAAATCCGCCCCTGCCCGGCAATCCAGCGCGCTCCGCGGACGAACTTGCTACCATTATCTATACATCAGGAACAACCGGCACGCCCAAGGGTGTGATGCACCGGTTTGGGTCTTTCGGCTTTTTCGGGAGGAACGCCTCGAAACGATTGGGGCTGACCGCGGAAGATCGCATCCTCTCTTATTTGCCGTTGGCACACATCATCGAACGCGCCGCCTGTGAAACGTTTTCGATATTTCTGGGATTCCATGTTTATTTCACCGAGGGCATCGATACCTTCATCACGGATTTGAAGCGCGCCCGGCCTACCATTTTTCCTTCTGTGCCGAGACTCTTATTAAAATTTCAGCAAGGCGTGTTCCAGAAAATTCCGCGCGAACGTTTGGAACGGTTGCTTCGCATTCCCATCGTTAAGAGCATGGTGAAGAAACGCATCATCGGCCAGCTTGGACTCAGTGACGCGCGGTTTGCGGCCAGTGGGGGCGCGCCGCTGCCCATAGAGATATTAATGTGGTACAGAAACCTGGGGCTCGAGCTCTTCGAGGGGTTTGGTTTGACCGAGACTGGGGTGACGCATATTCCTGCGCCCGGACAGGTGCGTCCGGGCTATGTGGGGTCTGCCATCGAGGGTGTCGATGTGAAGGTCAGTGACGGTGGGGAACTTCTGATGCGCAGCCCCATGAGCATGATGGGTTACTTCAAAAACCCGCAGGGCACTCAAGAGGCGTTCACCGAGGACGGATATTTTCGCACCGGTGACTTGGTCCAACTGGAAACTGACGGCCAACTCAAAATCATCGGCCGGGTCAAGGAACAGTTCAAAACGAGTAAGGGTAAGTATGTCGCTCCCGCGCCTATCGAAAGCCGCATGATGACCCACCCATCGGTGGAGGCCTGCTGTGTGATGGGCGCCAGCATGCCCAAGCCTTTCGCGATCGTCGTGCTGTCGCCTGAAACCAGGCAGCGGTGCGAGACGCCCGACGCCAAAGTGGACCTCGAGCAATCTTTGATGGCGCAAATGATGAGAGTGAATGAGCAACTCGACCCGCACGAGCAACTTAACTTCATTGTTATCGTGGATGGCCCGTGGACCATTGGCAATGATCTCTTGACGCCTACGCTCAAGATCAAGCGGGCCGCCCTCGAGGGCCGCTACCTTCCGTTGGTTCAGAATTGGGACAAACGCGACAATCCGGTGGTGTGGGAATCCGTCCCGCTGGGTCCGTCCCGCTGGGCCGCACGTCCAAAGCAGTGAACTGACAGCATGTTGAAAGTAAGGGCGGGCTGAGCACGGCCGAGAAACCAAAAGTTCGAAGCACGGTCCGCCCAAAACCTCACGCCTGTTTGATCTTTCCTTTCTTGAGGCCACTTTGCCGCGTCTTGCGCTTCGCCTTAGGAGCACGGCGGGCCGACTTATCCCGCTGGGCGAGGCGCGCCTCCAGCACCTGAATTCGCTTTTCCAGTTTTCTGGCATCGTCAGACGATGGCGATGGTGGGGTGGCGGGGAGGTTCTGGCCGGCTAGCAGGTTTCGCACGAAATCCAGGGGGTGCGACACCGCGGCCTTGGCGTCGGGAAGCCGGGTGCGGGCTGTATCCTGGACCTTCTGGAAAAGTTCGAGCGTGTTATTCAGGTACCACGACAAGAAATCGTGAGTGGCGCGGTCGGACGACCTGACAAGTTGCTGTAGGAGTTGGAGCGGCAAAGCGGTGCCTTGTCCACGCGCACCCTCCACAATGATTTGGGTGAGGATCGTCGGGGTGACATCCTTGCCGCCGCGCGCCTGGACCACCTGGACGTCCTTGCCGCCCCGCACCATGCGGGCAATGTCGTCCAGCGTTACGTAACGGCTGGTGCTGGTGTCGTAAAGCCGACGGTCGGAGTATTTTTTGATGAGCACGCTGGTTTTGGCCATGTTGTCTCCCGGATTTGGGGATCAAAAAAACAGAAGATTTATCTTGACATCGGGCATAGGGGCTCGTACACTGAAATCGAATACTGCACTGCAGTAACTGCATTGCAGTATATCGAAGTTCCAAAGGAGAATCCATTATGACCGGCAAAACGAAAGAGACGTCACGGGCCTCCTCGCCGGCCAGCCAACTGGCAGGTTGGGCTCGTCAAGGTATCGAGAGTTTTTCGGCGGCACAAAAGATTTTGTTGGACCTCACCGCGCAACAGAATGCGTTGGTGATTGGAATGCTTCGGGAGCGGCTGACCGTTCCCAAACTCAATCCGGGCCATTTCGTCACCAAGGTGGCTGATAAGGGAGTCAAGGGTATAACCTCCTCGGCGAAAATCCTCCTGGATTTTGCTGAGGGCGAAACCGCGCTGATGGTGCACGGCGTGAAGGAAGGGTTGCCCCTTCCCAAGGTCGCGGGCACGTTGGCCGAGGTGGCGCGCCACCGGGTGGACACATTTATTGGCTTGCAGAAGAAGTTGCTGGACGCGACTGCCGAGCATACCCATGAAGTAACCGAGTCTTTCCGCGAAGGCAAAGGTCTGGCTGCTGTCGCGAGTGTGACCGATCTGGCGCGGAAGGGTATTGAGAGCTTTGTCGAGACCGAGAAGAAGTTTCTTGACCTCGCCGCACATGAAGTGACGGCCGCCACCAAGGGCAGCGCGGAGGGACACAAGTCCACTCGAGAACGGGCCAAGGTGTTGACGAAGCTGGCGCGGGAAGGTGTCGAGAAATATATCGACACACAAAAGAAGCTGTTGAACCTGGCGATTGATCAGTTGGAGCCCAACGGCGAGCACTCTCCCAAGAAACCGGAGCCCGTCCGAAAAGAACCGCGTACGCCATTTTCGGAACTGACTCAGAAGAGCGTTCACAACCTCGTGACCGCCCAAAAATCCTTGATGGACCTCGCCATGAAACCCATCAAAGCAAAAGCTGCGGAGACCAATCACAAAACTCCTCGCAACAAGGGGAAACGCGTAAAGATGATGGTCCATGAGCCACCTGTGCGGACCGCCGGAGCGCCCCGCTAATTACTGATATTCAAACTCGGTCGTATAAAATCGTTGGCCCTTACCGGAAACGGCAAGGGCCAGCGATGATTTGCAGACCGGTCCATAAAGAAAATCTATTGCAATGAAAGCGGCGTCGGATAAACTGGAGGCAGATGAGAGCTTCTCGCCGCACGGCTCCAATTCAAAATCAGTCGATGCCACTGCCCATCTGGCAGGAACTGATGGCGGGCGTCGAAATGGCTTTCTTGCGGGTTTCCCCCGTGTTCTGGGGATATGGCGTCCCCCACGGCGACGGGGCCGCGGTGGTCTTGATCCCTGGATTCCTGGGCACGGATTTTTATTTGATGCAGTTCCGGGCCTGGCTGCAGCGCATCGGCTACAGGCCGTTCTACTCAGGGATTCAAATGAATGCTGAGTGCCCAAACCTTTTGATCCGCCGGCACGTTCACGAATCCATTCAGGCGGCATGGAAATCCACCCGCAGGAAGATTCATATCATCGGGCACAGTCTGGGTGGGTCCATCGCTCTCTCGGCCGCGGCGCAAAATCCTAATCGCGTTGCCTCCGTAATCACTCTGGGCGCTCCGCTCCGTGCGGTTGTCGGCCATCGGGCCATCATACGAACCGCCGAGGTGGTACGGAAACAGATCCTCGAGCGGAACGGCAACGGCGTCCTCCCGAACTGCTACACTGGCGCATGCACCTGCGATTTCCTGGAGTCGTTACAGGGACAGCTCCCGAAGTCAGTGCGCCAGACTGCGATCTTCACCAAAACGGACGGCATCCTGGATTGGCATGTCTGCCAGACGGGTGACCCGAGTATTGATTGTGAGGTTTCCGCCACCCATATCGGATTGGTTTTTAGCCCGATTGTCTACAGCCTGGTCGCCCAACGATTGGCCGGAGAATAAACCCTCGCGAGAACTGCCGTGGAACATCGAATCAAAATCGGCGACGCACAGTTGCGGCAGGCCATCGAGCCTTTCCTGCAGGCATACAAAACGCCAGCCGAAAGAGTCCGCGCCATTGAGGGGGCGCTGGCGGGGGGCGCGGGCAAATTCTGGCGCGACGAGCTGGCCAAGTGGACCGTCCGCATGGTGCCGGTGGAAGAGTTGGTGCCTGCGGTTTACCGCCAGTGGCGCCCCCTGGTTCGGGACGCGATGATGTTTGTAGTGACGCGGCTGTCCGCAGAACGCCTTGCTCCCAAGGTGGTGGAGCAGATGGAGCTCTCCCCTGACACTCCGGTGGAAGAGCGCCTGCTGCGGTTTATTGCCAAGGTGCCGGGGTTGCAGAAAATCGGCCAGGTGCTAGCGCGCAACCGGAACATGGATCCCCGATTTCGCCGCGCCCTCGCCGAGCTCGAAAACGGAATTTCCGATGTGACCGCGGACGAGATTCGCGCCATCATCTTCCGGCAACTCGGCAAGCAGGTTGAGACTTGCGCGGTGAAGGTGGACTCGAAGATTCTCTTCGAGGCCAGCGTGAGCGCGGTGGTGGGGTTCAGTTGGCGGAACCCCGAGACCCGGCGGCGCGAGCGTGGCGTCTTCAAAGTTCTCAAGCCTCACATCCCCAATTGTTATGCGGAGGACATGAAGATCCTCCAGCACCTCGCCGTGCACCTGGCGCGCAAGCATCGCGGCACCGGAGTGCGACTGGCAGGCCTTGCGGAAACGCTCACTGAAATCCGATTGCTGCTCGAACACGAGGTGGACTTCCGCCGCGAGCAAAACACTCTGCTGAACGACTTGGATGTGATTCGCTCCGTGAAGGGAGTTCGCGTGCCGCGGCTGATCCAAACGCTCTCCACAGTAAACATCACCGCGCTCTCGCAGGAGAAGGGCGTGAAGGTCACCGAGGCGCTTGCGCGCTCGAGCAAGTTGCGCGTGAGCATCGCACTGCGATTGGCAGAGGCGCTCATCGCCGTCCCCGCGCTGGCTCGAGACCAGGATTCGATTTTCCACGCTGACCCGCACGCGGGCAATCTGCTTTATGATAAGAAGAGCGACCAACTGGTGATTCTCGATTGGGCTTTAACGGAACGCCTCACGCGTTCGCAGCGCAAGAACGTGCTGATACTCATTATGATGATGGCGCTGCGCGATTCCGAGGGCATCCTGAAAGCGATCGATCGCCTGCGCCATCACGGGGCCACAGAAGATCCCGGGCAGGCGCGCCT
This sequence comes from Terriglobia bacterium, assembly GCA_041481635.1. Classification (GTDB taxonomy): domain Bacteria; phylum Acidobacteriota; class Terriglobia; order UBA7540; family UBA7540; genus DASYXZ01. The sequence goes on from JBGPCF010000095.1 coordinate 18,173, forward strand.
GATCCACGAGCACGTCGCGCGCTTCCTCGATGGCCTCACATTGTTTCAGGTCCCCGGCGCAATGGACGCCATGCGACTGCTCGATGCCATCGCGCTGGAAGGCATCCGCTTTCCCTCCGCGCTGCTGATGTTCCGCAAAGCTTCGTTCACGTTGGAGGGCGTGCTGGAAGATATCGCCGGCCCCAACGCTGACGTGGACACCGCCGTCGCGCGCCACGCTTGGGCGCACTGGGTGGATGCTGGCATCACCGTCTTCTCACTGCTCGCGCCCACTGACTGGCTCTCGCTCGACTGGAGCGCGCTCACCTTCACCTCGCGCCTCGGCGTGCGCACGTTGCAGCGCGCGTGGCGCTTGCTTCCCAATCTCGCCCCACAAACCAGCCCCGCGCATTAGCCGCGCTCGGAAAACATACCGACCTCGAATAGGATAAGGTGGGGCCGGACGGCGTCCGGCGAGCCGGGCCCGAGCGCCACTCGGCCCTAGTACGCGCACCACATATCGGACTCTTCTTTTATCATTCACTTTGCTTCATTCACCGCTCACAATTCCTTATCGCACGCGGCGGGCGCTACCCGCGCGAGGTGGCTAATTAGGAGGCATAACCCATGGCGAAGCTATCCCGGATAGCACCGGAGATTCCGGTTTCCAATCTTCGAGAGTCGCTCGAATACTACGAGCGAAAGCTCGGCTTCCGCGTGGTGATGGAAATGCCCGGCGGCGACTACGCCATCGTGGAGAGGGACGAGATCACTCTCCACCTGTTTCAGGACGCCACCGGAAAGCACTCACCCGTGGGGATGCACATTTTCACGCATCAACTCGAGGATCTCCACGCCGAACTCCAGCAGCGCGGCGCCCGTTTGTCACAGGCCATCATGCGCAAGCGGTGGGGGAACCGCGACTTCCGTGTGAACGATCATTCCGGCAACGAAATCAAGTTCACCGAGCCGCTCTCAGATCAGGCCTAGTTCAATGCCGGACCCTGGCGTTGACAAGCTGGTTGGACCTGGTCCTATTTCCGCATCTTTCTTTCCTGTACCTTCTCCCTTGAAACCAATTTGCAGGAAGAAGCATCGAGGTTGTCACAGAAGTGGACGGGCTCCGTCCAATCATAGTAGAGAGGCACTATGGACTACTTGCGAGAAGACGACGCGCTGGACGCCAGACTAGTGACAAACGCCCAGAAGGGCGACCAAAGTGCCCTCGAGGAGCTGATCCGGCGCCACCAGCCGTGGTTACTCCACATCTCGCAACGCATGTTGTGGAACCGTGCCGACGCGGAAGATGCGACGCAAGAAATCCTGGTGAAAGTGATCACACATCTTGGCGGCTTCCAGCAGCACAGCGGGTTTCGGACCTGGCTGTACCGGATTGCGGCCAATCATTTGCTTGACCGCTGCCGCGCCACCAAGTCCTTCGACCAATTGGCCCAAGGCCTGAACGAGATGCCCGACGCTGACTTGCCCGATCGAAACGCAGCTGGCATTGAGAATGCCATTCTGGTTGAGGAAGCCAAGATCGCATGCACGACAGGAATACTGCTGTGTTTGAAACCGCGCCAGCGTCTTGTATTCATTCTGGGCGAGATTCTGGGTGTTAAGGACGACGTCGCATCCGTCATGCTCGACACCACCGCGAGTAACTTTCGCCAGATGTTGTCGCGCACGCGGCGCCAGCTCTACGGATTCTTAAACCGGCAATGCGGCTTGGTGAACCAGTCCAATGCCTGCCGGTGCGCCCGCAAGGCGCCGGGCTTCATCGCCAAGGGTTGGGTGCGGCTCGAGCAGTTGCAGTTTGTCGACCCGCGGCTGGTTCAGGTGCAACAAGTGGCTCCCGGCCGCATGCGCGAACTGCAGGACCTGGACAGACGGCACGCGCAGATCTTTCGCGAGCAACCGCTGTTGGAGCCCCGCAAAGCCGCGTTGGAGTTGGGAAAGCTCCTCAAGGAAACCGGAATTCACAAGACCATGGGGCTGGAATAACAGCCGCGGGCATCAGAAAGGGCACCTCATGCTGGCCATACTTTTTCGATCGAAACTGACTGGTGAAGCCGGAGCCGACTACGACGCGATGAACGCGGATTTGGAGTCTCCGGTGAAGGAAAACTCCGGCTTCGTCGGCGCCACGAGCTACGTGGCCGAGGACGGGGAACGCCTGACGGTCGTATGGTGGCGCGATGAGAAGTCGCTGGAGGTGTGGCGGAATCTGCCGCGCCATCAGGAGGCACAAAGCACGGGGCGAAAGCTCTGGTACAGCTACTACAAGATGGACGTGGCCACCATCACTCGCACGCGGAATTTCGAGCGTGAGCATCCCGGCACAGGCACGGCACGGCAGGAGGAGTGCGTTGACGATCCACTCTTGCCGTTGACCGACGAACTCCGCAGTTTCCCGCACTACTTGCGGTCGGTGGCGCAAGGTATGCCAGATACCCAACTGCGGCTCAGGCCAACCCATGGAGGATTTTCGATGGTCGAGCATGCCTGCCACCTGCGCGACTACGACGCCATGGGGTTTCTCGGGCGCATGCAAAGGATTCTCGCGGAGCGAGATCCTTTTTTGAGGGAGTTCGAGGGGCAGAAGTTGGCCCTCGAACACAATTATCAAACACAAAGCTTTTTGGCGGCGGCGGACGATTTTGATCGCAATCGTCAAAAGACCCTGGAAGCTTTGAAAGCACTTTCTTGCGGACAGATGGAGGGGACGGCCACCATCGGAACGATGGGCACAGTCTCAATTCGGAGGCTCGTCGAGATTGTGGCGGAGCATTTTCGGACACATCGGGGGGAAATCGAGGATCTGCTGGGCGAGATTCAAGCCCGCGTTTGACCGGCAAATCGGGGTGGGAGCAAAGACATGATGCAAACAGACACCCACGCGGATGATGTAGCCGCGCTGCGTGAGATGGCACGTGAATTCACCGAGGGTTTCAATAGCGGCGATGTTGAACGCCTGATGCGGTTCTACGGCAGCAGTTACGTGGATGTCAATCTGCGCCAGCCGGTACAGTCACATGAAGAGCGCAGGGATTATTACGCGTGGGTGATCCGTCGCGGGTTGGGTCGCATACAAGTTCATCCCGACGAGATCCAGGTGCACGGCAACTTCGCTTTTGTACGCGGCCGAATCGTGCTAAGCCGCCAGGATGCTGGAGGCCTCGCGAGCTCAATCGCGGAACTACGCTACCTCGAAATTGCCCGCAAGGGTCCGGATGGTTGGAAAGGATTTTGGGGCATGGACGGCCCAGTCCAGGAATACGTGCCCTCTCTACTACCCGGGGACGTTGCAAACGGCCGGCACCCGGCGTAAGAGCTTCCCTTAGAATTTAACACCTAGCACCTGGCACCTCGAACCTAACCTCTGTTTTATCCTTCGCCAGCACCCAGCGCCTAGAACCCGGTCCCTTTTCCTGTGCCCTTTGCTTTACTCTTTCATTAGATGTATACGGGATGGGTAACGCGGCGGTAAAAACAGCGAGCCGCGCTCGTATATCCAGATGCCCCTGGCACCCACCAGGTAGGGCAGGCCTGCGATGTTCAGGTCTGCGGCGTGGGAGTCTATTATCGGGACTATTCTCCGAAGGAGGCTGCCGGGCAAACGGCGGTGGAGCAAGACATTTCCTTATTTGATTAAAACCCGCGGACATGCCGCGGCGAGTTCGTGCTACCGACTGAATGCGCGACTCGCCCCCTACGTCCGCAAATCCATTTCAAAGGCACAACATTAGAATATAATGCCGCGAAGTTTGCCGCGGCAGTCACAGGCGGCGGGTGCAATGGAACCACGATGGCGCAGGGGGGCTAACGCATGGGTGAAAAAATCAACCGAAGGAGCTTTATGAAGAAGAGCAGTCTGGCGGCAGGCGGGAGCTGGCTGGCGGGAGGAACGCGAGTTCACATGTTGGCGGAAGAGCAGGAACCGCCGCCCTCGTCGCCGCGCTCGGCGAATGACCAAATCCAACTGGCGCTGATTGGTGCGGGCGGGCAGGGGCAGTACGACACCAAGGTGGCGCTCCAAGTCCCCGGCGTGCGTCTGGTGGCCGCCGCCGACTGCTACGATGGCCGGCTGGCGCATTGCCGCGAGGTCTGTGGCGACGCCCTCCTCACCACCCGTGATTATCGCGAGATTCTGGCGCGCCCGGATGTGGATGCCGTGCTGATCGCCACACCCGACCACTGGCACAAGCAGGCGGCGATTGATGCGATGAACGCGGGCAAAGATGTGTATCTCGAAAAACCGATGATCCACCTGTACAGCGACGGGCCCGAGATCATCCAGACGGCGCAGAAGACGGGGCGAATCCTTCAGGTGGGCAGCCAGCGCGTCAGCTCGATGATTTACAGGAAGGCGAAAGAACTAATCGATTCCGGCGCCATTGGGAAGATCATCGTCATCAACGCGTGGTGGGACCGCAACACCTACGACCCGATCGGCGCGTTCGACTATTCGATTCCCCCGGACGCGTCGCCCGAAACCATCGACTGGCCGCGCTTCCTGGGCACGGCGCCCAAAGTGGCGTTCAATAAGGAACACTTTTTCCAGTGGCGCAAGTGGAAAGCCTATGGCAGCGGCGTGGCCGGAGACCTTTTTGTTCACCTCTTCAGCGGCACACACTTCATTACCGGCTCGCACGGGCCCACCCGCGCCACGGCCACCGGAGGGATTCGCTACTGGAAAGACGGCCGCGACGCCCCCGACGTCCTGCTGGGACTGTTCGATTATCCGGAAGGATTTAATCTCCACCTGCGCGTGAACTTTGTGAGCGGCGCGCCGGAAAGCGAAGGATTCATTTTTAACGGCTCCGAGGGCACCCTCCAAATCGGCGAGGGCGTAAGCGTCAGCCGGGCGCCGCGCCAAACGGAGCCGGGCCATAACGTGGAATCCTGGGCCAAGGCGACCCAGGAAGAATTCCTTGCCGAATACAAAAAGAAATATCCGCCGGACCATCCGTCGGGCGATCCCCCCCTCGCCGAAGAGCGCTATGTGGCGCCGCCGGATTACAACGACAGTTACGATCACTTCAAGAATTTCTTTGAGGCCGTGCGGACCCGGCGGCCCGTGATGGAAGACCCGGTGTTCGGATTTCGCGCGGCGGGCGCGGCCCTGCTGGCCAACGTGAGCCTCGAGCAGGGCAAAGCCGTTCGCTGGGACCCGGAGAAGATGAGACTGAGCTCGTAGCGCGGGAGGGAGAAACGTGTGGCTGCGGTCACGCATCCGCGCCTGTGGGTATTTGCTGTGTTCAGGAATCACCGGTTAATTGCCGCCGCTACGGACAACCGGGGTCCGCCTAGAAGGGAAACAGGATTCCCTTGTCCTTCAGTTTTTCGAAACGGCTGGCAGCGAAGCGGAAGAGTTGTGCGGGTTTTCGACCGGTGTGCTGCCACTCGCGCAAGGGCTTCAAGATTCCGAGGAGCGCAATCTTTCTGCGAAAGTTGCGCTTATCGAGTGGCCGGCCGAGGATGGCTTCATAGACCGCCTGGAGTTCGCTGAGAGTGAATTTCTCGGGGAGCAGCTCGAAGCCCACGGTGGTGTACTCCAATTTGTTGCGCAAGCGCTCGACCGCGTAGTCGAGAATATGCCGGTGGTCAAAGGCCAGGAGTGGAAGGTTGCTGAGGGGAAACCAGCCCGCCTCGACAGCGTCGCTGCCGGCGACGAGCGAAAATTTATCGGAGGCAATCAGGGCGTAGTAGGCCACCGTGATCACTCGTCCGCGCGGGTCACGCTGGGGATCTCCGAACGAGTACAATTGCTCGAGAAACACGTTGCGCACGCCCGCTTCTTCGTAGAGTTCCCTCAGCGCGGCGGCTTCAAGTGATTCACCTTCATGGATAAAACCTCCGGGAATCGCGTGCTGTCCCTTGAAGGGCGGAATTCCGCGCTTCACCAGGAGGACCTGAAGGGTGCGGTCGCGAACCGTAAAGATCACGATGTCGACAGTAGCGCGCAGAGTTCCCATTCTTCACCCCACCACCAGTTGCGCCGTTTCGTCGGCGGCTCTCACCGTCACCCTGGAACCCGAATTGAATTGCAGGTAGTCGGCTTCGATGCCGTCGCTGAATATAACCCCGCCCGAGGGCATTAGCGAATCCAGTTCCAGCACTTGTTTCGCCGCAAGGATTCCGGCGATGATGCTGGCCTGCGAATGGCGGCTGACAAACGGCTCCCGCACTACAAAGAGCAAGCGCCGGTCTTCCCAATCCAGGCGCATCGATTTGACGGCGCCTCCGCCCATGAGGTTGGCAACCCCTGAAGCCATGTTGAAGACGGACGACATCCAGCCCGTGCTGCCGGCCCCGGTTGACACCAGAACCCCGCTTGAAGACTGTGGCTCTTCCGACTGGTTCCAGTGAATCCGGTAACGCGCCGAAACGTGCGATTGCGCCCCCAGGAACAGATCATTGAAAGCGAGCAGGCGCTGCCCGTCATTCAGCTTCGCCTCGGCCAAAGTCACCGCGCGAATTTTGGAACGGCCCTCGAGCACGCGCTCAATCGCCTGCGCCACCTGCTGGGGAAGGAAGGGCAGCAAGATCCCGTCAAACCGCTCCGGGTCTGGATTGACGGCCACAATCGGCTGGCGTCCCACATACTTTGCAGTGTTCGCCACCAGCCCGTCCTGGCCAAGCGTAACAACAAGGTCCTCGGGCAGGAAGGTGTACGTCGGCACCAACTCCCGGGGAATGGCCTGGACTTTCAAGCCGATCTCGATCGACCGCCGGACAGCTTCGACGGACCGTTGATACGCTTCATCTTCGCGCTCGTATTCGCCGAAATCTCCATCCGCATGCTCGATATAGAACTTGGCTTGAGCCCGCGTATTAAAGCGCTCGATAAGTTCCGCGAGCCGGGTCTTACGCGTCACGAGGACGACCTTTTCAAACCCGGCCCGCGCTTTAGAATTCTTTACGGTTGCGCTCATACTTCACTTTCCTTTCGCGGGCGAAGCCGCCGAGGGGCTCGCAGGCGCGGAAGCAAGGAGGCTCCGCAATAAGTCGGGGGAAATATTCAACTCGCCGATCTTTTGCGCGTTCGCCGCCATCTCCTGGAAGGCCATCGCGATCAGGGCCTTGGGATCAGCACCTCGGGGAGAAATCGCCATCAGGGTCCTCCAGTCGACACTCCGCACAGGCTTGAGCGTGGCTTCCAGGGCGTAGGCCTTGCTATCCGCTTCCTTGCGGTCGTTTTGAATACGCTGGTCCATCAGGGCCACGCGCTGTTCTTCGAGCGCAATATCCGCGGCCATGTGGGTCTCGCGAATCTCGCGCTGCTTCGTCTCAACCGCAATCTCCGTGTTCAACTCGCTTTCCTTGATCCGGCGCTCCTGCTCCACGGCATTGTTGCGTCGCGCGTAAATGGCTTCGTCGGAACGACGTTGCAGGGCTTCACGAGCTTCGGCCTCCAGCGCCTTGGCCATTTCCGGAGTCGGGCGGACAGACAGTAAGGATAGGTTCAGGATTTCCACCGCCAGTTGGGCCACGGCTGGCGAAGTTTTCAATCCCAGGAGGACGGCCGCGCTGAATTCCCCTCCGCTGGTCAGCGCCTCCCGGAGCGTCAGCTTCTGCGTTTCAGCCCGCATCAGAGTCTGCATGGTGTGTACCAGGCGCTCGGGAAGCTTCCGGTAATCCTCGGAGCGATATTGGCCTTGAGGCCCAAGGCTGAAATCCAAAAGCGAGGCGAGCTTTTTGGGGTCGGCCACGCGATAGGTGAGTTGGCCCTGGATCGCCACCGACTGGAAATCGGCCGTGCTTTCCTGAAAAGCAAAGGGAACGTCCGCGCTAGCCAGTGGCACCGCGACGATCGTCGAGGTCGGGGCATAGTAAAAGAAGGAGAGCCCCGGCCCTTCGCGGCGCACGCGGCCCTTTTTGAAATGGAGGACGAAAGTTGTCGGGGCGGCTTTCATGAACTTGATACCCAGCATGGGACACCTCCTATAGTGTCTTGAAGACACTATAATAAGTGTATTTGAGACACTTTGTCAAGTGTTTTTTTGAGGGGGTGGGTGGGCAAGCATAAAGTGTTGATTCCACTGGCCGCGAGATATCATTCGTAGGGCCGGACGGTGTCCGGCCTGCCCGAAGTTATGCCACTCGAGGCCGTTTGAGGCCGAACGCCGTTCGGCCCTACGATGGGCGCAAGGACATGGCGGCCACGAATAACCACACAAAAAAATGGGCGGGGACGAATCCCCGCCCTAGCGTCTTCCCTGAAGAAACTTAAAACCTAATTCCTGAATCCTAAATCAGTACTGTCCCAATGTTTGTTTTGAAAAATCGCATAAGTACAATTACAGCTTTGAGTTGAGCGGGAAAATGAGCGGAATCGATTTGAATTCGGATATAGCTTTGAGCCATTCCGAGAGTTCCGGGGGGATGGCGCA
>JBGPCF010000096.1:0-26117 GCA_041481635.1 Terriglobia bacterium
CGCGCGAACATGGCCTTCGGATGGGGTACCACGTGGGCCCGCCGCCGGGCGCAAGAATCTCAATCGAAAATCGTAAATCCAACCGCCAGGCTGGGGCCCGGGGAGCCGAAAGTTATATATATAGTAATATAACATACGTTAACATTCGAGGGCCTCCCGGAAAAATGACACCAACGTTACCAATGACACTAATGAAACAACGTTTTCCATCCCTTGCATTCTTAGCAATTTACGGCCATCCCAAACTGCCAAAAATCCCGCCCCGGCCAAACCTGTGCAAAATACCGCTCCTGGCAGCTACTCAGCGCTGATTGGGTTCCTCACGCAAGCCAATATCTCTTCCCTCCTCTTTCCACTCACGCACTTCAATTCCACAGGCAGGACACCAAGTACCTTTCCAATCCCACGCTTGTTCATGGTTTGCCTTTCTCTGGCCGATATGATATTCAAGGCGCACTTGAGACCAGCCAACAATTGATGCGCCAACGGTCCAAGTGCGCAGGTATGCAAGGAAAACGATGGATTGGAGCGCCGCGACTCCTGATCACGACTTACGCTCACTTGAGTCGCGCGCGCATTACTCGCCGCCTGTGGGAATAAGCGACCAGAATGCGAGGGCGGCGGAAAAGCTCCTGAAAGAATCGCTCGAAGAAGCTTTTCACATTCAACAGTCCATGCTGCCCGGCGGCCCGCTCCGGCTTCCCTCCGTTGAAGTCGCTTACCGATACCGGCCGGCGTACGTATTCAGCGGAGATTTCCTGGACTATTTTCCGATTGGCAACAGCAATTCCCTGGGCATTTATATTGGTGATGTGGTGGGCAAAGGGATGCCGGCCGCGCTTTACGCCGCACTGGCCGTGGGGACTTTATGCGGCATCCACAAGACCGGGGAGCCACCCGACTCGGTGCTCAAGTTTCTCAATCGTCGATTGGGCGTGCGTAATGTTGGCGGGCGCTATTGCTGTGTCCAATACGCAGTGCTGGACCGGACTACGCTCCACCTCCGCTTCTGTAACGCTGGGCTCAGTCCTCGACCCATCCACATTAAGAAAACTGGCTCTTCCGAATTGGGCGATGGCGGATTTCCCTGCGGCATGTTTGACGACGTCCCTTACGATGTTTATTCGGCGCAACTCCAGGCGGGCGACACCGTGCTGTTTTCCACCGACGGCCTGATCGAGGCCCAGGACCAGGCTTTCGAGCCGTTCGGCGTTAATCGCCTGCTCGAGGTGTGCGATCAAAACCGCCTCGCCACGCCCGAGATCCTCCTCGGTCAGATCTTTCGTGCGGTGGACACCTTCACCCGGGCCGATTTTCTGCGGGACGATATGACGGCCGCGGCCCTGCCCATCAGCTAAAATTTCCCCCACCATATTTGCCATAACTCCGGCAGAATGATTCAAAATCATATAAACTTTCCGCGCGAGGATATTGATGAAGCGGCCTGCCCAATCTTCCAAAACGCAGAGAGGAAAAGCAAAATTGTTGCCCGCTGCGCTGGGCTTCCGCGCGCATTCCGGATGGGCGGCGATGGTGGCCATTGCGGGACCAATTGAGTCGCCGGAGGTCGTCAGTCGTCGCCGGATCGAACTCGCGGACCCGAAGATTCCCCGTCCCGTGCAGCCCTATCACGCCGCACAAGAAATGGAATTGAAGGAGGCTGAGGCTTACATCAGCCAATTCGCAGAGGCAGCCAGGGACTTCGCCACGCAAGCTCTGCAAGCCGCGATTCAAGATCTGCGAAAAGAGGGTTACGAAGTGGTGGGTTGCGGCATCGTGATTGGCTCTGGCCGCCCTACACCCAATGTTGAGGGCGCCCTCGCTTCACATCCCTTGCTTCACACCGCGGAGGGCGAGCTTTTTCGCAACGCCATTATTAGCGCCGCCGAACGGTGCCACTTGCCTGTCCATCGAGTGCGCGAAAAAGAGGCGTTGACCAGCGGCGCGGAAAAGTTAACGCTCTCCGTTGACCGCGTGCAATCCCGCCTCACAGAGTTCGGACGATCGATTGGCCCTCCGTGCGGTCAGGACCAGAAACTTGCGACGCTGGTGGCCTGGCTGGCGCTGGTCGAAGCGCCTTAATCTTCGCGAACTCGCATGGACCCACGACAGGAAAGGGCCGATTAAAGCCCGCGGCGCAGGCGTTGGGAGGATATTATCCGGTCTGCAATCATCCCAATCTCAACGAGGCATTGCCATGCTCAAGCAGCTTACATTTTGTACAGTCGCGTTACTTTTCTTCGGCTCGGCGGTGGTGGCCCAAATTGACGCTGGGGCGGCATCATCGCAGCTCGCAAAGGCGGACCCTCTAACTGTAAACTGCAGCACGATGGAGGTGATGGTGGCGGAATGGCCGGGGGCCAGCGTCGTGATCTTTCACCAGCGCGACAAAGCCGACGGGCGCAAGCTGAGCGAGCTTCTGAAGAAATACGCGGGCCAGGAAGTGCAGTTCGAAACTGGGGACGGCAAGCAACATCGCGCCACGGTCGCACGAATGAAGACTTGTTTCGGGCGAGGCGTGCTGATCTTTGTCTCTGACGAAGCCAATCTGGGAGTGAAAGAGGAATTCATATTGAGGTTCGACAATCACCTCTGAGCCGTCGAGGAAACCCTGTGAAGTCCCCCATGCGAAGGAGTTGTAGCGCCGACCTTTAGGTCCGCATTAACCATAAATGCAGAGATTGCTGACCCATTCGCTGCGCTCAGGGCAAGCTCTGAAGGTCAGCACTACGGCTGGCGCATGGTCATTCGTAGCGCCATATTCCCGCAACCAAATGGCCCCCGTGGTATCTTATTAATGTAGGCGGAACGGGCCCGGGCTTGACCTGCGCCGCACCAATCACCGATTTGAGGAGAGTCCCGCTTTCTTGACTGAAGTTTCCGACCGCATCGCACAACTCAAACACCTGCTCTCACAGCGCCTGGCCATCATCGACGGCGCGATGGGCACCATGATCCAGGCTCACCAACTGGGTGAGACGGATTATCGCGGCCACTTATTCGCCGACCATTCCAAGGACCTGAAACAGAATAACGATCTGCTGAACCTCACGCAGCCGCACCTCATCGAGGCGATCCACCGGCAATACCTCGAGGCGGGCGCGGATATTATTGAGACCAACACGTTCAACGCCACCGCCATTTCCATGGCGGAATACCTGCTTCAGGACAAGGTGGTGGAAATCAACCGGGCCGGCGCGCGCGTGGCTCGCCGGGCTGCGGATAAATTCATGGCGGAAAATCCCGGCCGCCTCTGCTGGGTGGCCGGGTCGCTAGGGCCCACCAGCCGCACTGCGTCGATGTCGCAAAACGTCTCAAGCCCGGCGGCACGCGGCGTCACATTTGACCAACTTAAGCAAGCTTATTACGACCAGACCGTGGGACTCATGGAAGGCGGTGTGGACCTGCTTCTGGTTGAAACAATTTTTGACACGCTAAACGGGAAGGCTGCGCTCTTCGCCATCGACCAATATTTTGAGGACACGGGCCGGCACGTGCCCATCATGGTGTCAGGCACCATCGTCGACCGCAGCGGGCGCACGCTCTCCGGCCAAACAGTGGAAGCATTCTTGATTTCCATCTCGCACCTTGACCTGTTCAGCGTGGGCTTGAATTGTTCGCTCGGCCCGAAGCAGATGCGGCAATACATCGAAGAGCTTTCACACCTCGCGCCTTTCTACATCAGTTGCTATCCCAACGCGGGACTGCCCAACGCCTTCGGGGGATTTGATGAGACGCCCGAGCTCATGTCCGCCGAGCTGCGCGAGTTTGCCGCCAACGGCTGGCTGAATATCGTGGGCGGGTGCTGCGGCTCAACCCCCGCACACATCGCGGCCATCGCAGATGCGGTGAAGGGGCTGCCGCCACACATCATCTCCCGGCCCGGGCGCCTCACGCGGTTCAGCGGCCTCGAACCACTGGCGATTCGGCCCGACACGAATTTCGTGAACATCGGCGAGCGCACCAACGTGACCGGGTCGCCGAAATTTTCCAAGCTTATTTTGGGCGGCGAGTTCGAAAACGCGCTTGCCGTGGCGCGCCAGCAGGTGGAAGGTGGAGCGCAGATCATTGACGTGAACCTGGACGAAGGCATGCTCGATTCGGAGCAGGCGATGACCACTTTTCTGAATTACATCGCCTCCGAGCCCGACATCGCGCGCGTGCCCATTATGATCGACAGCTCCAAGTGGAGCGTGATCGAGGCCGGGCTGAAGTGTGTCCAGGGCAAAGGGATTGTGAATTCCATCAGCCTCAAAGAGGGCGAGGAAGTTTTCAAGCATCACGCGCGCCTGGTGAAGCGTTATGGCGCGGGCGTGGTGGTAATGGCCTTCGACGAAAAGGGGCAGGCGGACACCGTGGAGCGCAAAGTGGAAATTTGCACGCGCTCTTACAAGATTCTTACCGAACAAGTGGGCCTTCCGCCCGAGGACATTATCTTTGACCCCAACATCCTCACCGTGGCCACCGGGATGGAGGAGCACAACAATTACGCCGTGAATTACATTGAGGCCACGCGGCGCATCAAGGCTACGTTGCCGGGCTGCAAGGTGAGCGGCGGCGTGAGCAACATTTCATTTTCGTTCCGAGGCAACAACGTGGTGCGCGAAGCGATGCACTCCGCGTTCCTCTATCACGCCATCCGCGCCGGGATGGACATGGGAATTGTCAATGCGGGCCAACTCGGCATTTATGAAGAAATCCCACGCGACCTGTTGGAGCTTGTGGAAGACGTTTTACTGAATCGCCGGCCCGATTCCACCGAGCGTTTGCTGGCCTTTGCCGATTCTGTAAAGCAGCGCGGCAAAGCGGAAGTGAAGGAAGACGCGTGGCGCCAGGGCACGGTGGAGGAACGCCTCTCGCACGCCCTGGTGAAGGGGATTGTGGATTACATCGACGCGGATACGGAAGAGGCTCGCCTGAAATATGCCAAGCCCTTGCAGGTGATTGAAGGCCCGCTGATGGCCGGGATGAGCGTGGTGGGCGACTTGTTCGGATCCGGCAAGATGTTTCTGCCGCAAGTGGTGAAGAGCGCGCGCGTGATGAAGAAAGCCGTGGCCATCCTGCTGCCTTACATGGAGGCGGAAAAACAGGCGACCGGCGGACGCCAGGCCGAGGGCCGCATCGTGATGGCCACGGTGAAAGGCGACGTCCACGATATCGGCAAGAACATTGTGGGCGTGGTGCTCGGGTGCAACAATTATGAAATCATCGACCTCGGCGTGATGGTGCCTTGCGAGAAGATTCTGCAGACGGCGCGCGAAGTGAACGCCGATATGATTGGACTGAGCGGGCTCATTACTCCCTCTCTCGACGAAATGGTCCACGTGGCCAAAGAGATGGAGCGCGAAGGGTTTCGTGTGCCTCTGCTGATTGGCGGGGCCACCACCAGTCGCGTCCACACCGCGGTGAAGATCGCGCCGGGATACTCGCAACCCGTCGTGCACGTGCTGGATGCTTCGCGCGCTGTGGGCGTGGTGGGCAGCCTCAAGAATCCTGAACTGAAGCCGGCGTTCGCCGAGCAGAACCTGAAGGAGCAGGAACGCGCGCGGAAGCAGCACGGGGCGCCCAAAGCACAGCCACTGCTGACCCTCGAAGAGGCGCGCCGGCGCAAGCCGCCCATTGATTGGGCTGCCGCGCCCATCGCCCGCCCGTGCTTCACGGGGACGCGTGTGTCCGCGCCGGTCCCACTCGAGGAAATCGTTCCCTACATCGATTGGACGCCGTTCTTTCAGGCGTGGGAATTGCGCGGCACGTTTCCCAAAATTTTGGACGCGCCGGAGGTCGGCCCCAAGGCGCGCGAGCTTTATGACGACGCGAAGAAACTCCTGCAGCACATAGTGGCGGAAAAACTCCTGACGGCGCGCGCGGTCACCGGATTTTTCCCGGCCAACGCGGTGGGGGACGACATCGAAGTCTACGCGGACGAGACGCGCTCCAAAACACTCACCACGTTTCACACGCTGCGCCAGCAAATCGAGAAGGCACCAGGGCATTACAATTTCGCTCTGGCCGATTTTGTCGCGCCTCGCGATTCCGGGCGCGTGGATTATCTCGGAGGCTTCGCGGTGACGGCGGGCATCAACATTGATCCGCTGGTGAAGAAATTTGAAGCCGACCACGACGACTACAACGCCATCATGACGAAAGCCCTCGCAGACCGCCTGGCCGAGGCCCTTGCCGAACTGGCCCACAAGCGCGCGAGGGAGGCCTGGGGCTACGGCCGCGAGGAAAAGCTAAGTGCCGAAGACCTGATTCACGAACACTACCGCGGTATCCGTCCGGCGGCCGGATATCCCGCGTCACCCGACCATACGGAGAAGGGCGTGCTGTTCGACCTACTGCAAGTGGAGAAAAACATCGGCATGAAGCTGACCGAGAGTTTCGCCATGCTCCCCGCCGCTTCTGTAAGCGGGCTCTACTTTTCTCATCCCGAAGCCAAATACTTTGCGGTCGGCAAAATCGACCGCGACCAGGTGGAAGATTACGCCCGCCGCAAAGGGATGGATGTTCGCGCCGTAGAGCGCTGGCTGGCGCCCAATCTGAACTATGAGCCTGGCGCATGAGACTCTTCGGGGATATCCTCTAATGATTGCCCGCCCTTTTACCTGAGTTCGACCACACGGTCACCCGCAGCCAGCGACGCCTCGATTCGGGGCCACAGGCGGGCGATCGCCTTTAGGAGTGCCGGCATGCGGCAATTCCCCAGTCGCACCCAGAGAAACCGCGCCCTTGATTCAGCCGATTTGGCCAGGTAAAGGAAGTCCTCGTCTTTGCTGATGACGATGCACTCGTTTTCGCCGGCGTAACTCCAGATATCCGAGTCCGATGCCTTTGACAGGCCCACATCCTCCACGTGGGTGCAGTCGCAGCCCCGGGAACAAAGGTAGTGGGACAATGCCGCAGGGAGCTGGTTGTCAACAAGAAACTTCCGCGATTATTTACTTGACACAGACAAGAGATTATGCGATACTTTGAGTGTCTTTTGGAGGCACATATGAACCTGATAGACGTAACAAAAGTTTTCGCAACCGATGAAGCGTGCATCGCGCACCTTGAATCAATGCGCTGGCCTAATGGGATTGCCTGTCCTGAATGTGGGGGCAAAAATATCTCAAAGATTGCACGCAAGCCCAAGGAAAAGAAAAAAGGAAAGCACGTCAATATGCGCTCGCGGATTTATCAGTGCCTCAAATGCCAGAACCAATTCAGCGCCACATCGGGCACGCTGTTTCACGATTCGCACCTGCCTCTCTCTAAATGGTTCATTGCGATAGCCCTCATTACAAACGCGAAGAAAGGCATTTCAGCAATGCAATTGAAGCGGGACTTAGGAGTGTCCTATAAAACGGCGTGGTATCTTTATCACCGGATTCGCAAGGCAATGGAAGAAGAGAACGAAACCAAACTAACGGGCATTGTTGAAGCCGACGAAACTTTTGTGGGCGGTAGATATGACAAGCGCCGCAAGCGCGACGCATACGATAAGCCTTGCGTTGTCGGAGTGATTCAACGTGGGTGGCCCAGTGCGGGTAGAGAAGATTATCTCTCGCGGAGAGAGGGCAATCTCCGCTTTCGTGAAAGCAAATGTGGATTCCGAAGCGAAGCTAATGACAGACGAGTATGCTGGCTACAAAAAGTTAGCGAAGATTTACGATCATGGGATAGTTTCCCACTCGAAACTCGAATATGTCCGTGGAATCAATCACACCAATTCGATTGAGAACTTCTGGTCTCTTTTCAAGCGGTGGCTCCCTTCGAGCCGCCCCGAAGAGAAGGACAAAAGCAAGAAACTACCCAAGAACTCGCATTATGATTGGTACAGAAAACGGGGGCAGGTCAGGGGCTTATAGGTCAGTTCCACAAGGTCAGCATAAAACACTTGCCCCGATACCTGAATGAGTTCACATTCCGGCACAATCGGCGCGAGGAATGCGATATTTTCTCAGAGACATTAGGAAAGCTGGTAGGAACTATAGAAATGCCGTTCCGCAAGCTTGTTACTACCGAGTAGACTTGGCGGGTTTCCTCTTAGGTTGAGCTATCGGTATCGGGGGAGATTTCAATACCTTTGCGAATGCGGAATCAAATACCTGTCTTTCAATCTTCACTGATTTAACCATCTGAATCTCCTAAAAAAGACTTGTGCTATCAACACTTATCTGACATTGTAGTTTATAAGCTACAGAACGGAAGAGTTGGGCATCGGTAAGCCCTGTAGAATTATAATCTACTGTTCCTCGCCGGGACTTGTGGGTTCGACTCCCACCTCTTCCGCGCTTGCCTTTATAGCATAACTGGGGCATGGTGTGTACTTCACTCGACCATTTGCAATCGAAGGAGGTAAGTGATAGTATTCGCTTGTAGCGTATGAGCTACACGGACTTATGCATCACTTAACATCTTGTGGCAGAAGGTCGCGAGTTAAGCATTTCATATTACCGAAATCTATTTGGCGTCTGTCCGTTCAAAAGATGGCGTGAGAGCATTATCGACTTTAAGCTAAAATCGATAATAGATGCAAGAATCACTAGAATTAGAAATGGCAATTTTGGAAAGTGCAGGTCACTCGGAGAAGGGGTTTTTGAGTCGAAAATAGATTTTGGTTCTGGTCCTAGAATTTATTACGGTCAAGATGGTGAGACCATAATTCTCCTCAATGCCGGAGACAAATCAAGCCAGGATGCGGACATAAAGCAAGCGATAGTTAATTGGAGAGACTATAAGGAGCGAAAATAATCATGAAAAATAAGTCGGATGATTATAAGGCAGATCTCCTGAATGATCTCAGAGACCCTAACTATGCCGCTAGTTACCTATCTGCTGCAGCAGACGAATCTCCTGAGACTCTTTTGTTAGCTCTTCGTGATGTGGTAGAGGCTCAACAGGGAATGACAAAACTCGCTTCTGAAACCGGATTAAACCGCGTGAATCTTTACCGTATGCTCTCGGAAGAAGGCAATCCACGCCTTAAAAGCGTCTATTCGGTACTGCCTGTATTGGGATTCAGAATCGAATTTGTTCCTATCGCGTCTAGTGTCACCACATCGAGCGGACCTCAGCAACAGACGAAATTTGGGGCTTCAAAGATTAACCGGCTGTTAGGGCAAATGGGGTCAAAGGTTCAAAAAGCTTCGATTTCTGGCTTTGGTACTGGAAAGACTGGGCAACTTATTGCGCAATTAGGGTCGCTGAGATTCGAAGAAAACATTTCCGCAGGCGCTGAACCACCCCATGATATCTCTAAAAAGTTGTCTGGACAGGAAAGGGATGAGAATGAATCTTTTCTACCTAAATCTGGTGGCGCGATAGCAGTCCCCACAGATCAACTTTATCAATAGGTGAAAAAAAATGGCAAAAGATGAGGAAGCTTTACCTCTGGTTCCGCCTCCTAATGTGGAAGCCCCGCCTCGTAAACTGATTACTGAAGAACCTCCGAGTGGAACTCAATACTTCCACACAGACTACGCCACAATTCACTGGAGTGTGTTTGACCTTAAAATTAGGTTTGGTGAGCTTGTAAAATTTGATGCTGCCACAAATACTTCAACTGTTTGGGAGAAGGCGGTAGCGAGTATGGCGTGGGGTCACGCAAAAGTCTTGGCCGGACAGTTGGCCGACGCGGTTTCAAGATACGAAAAAGCTAATGGACCAATCAAATCGCTTTCCGACCTTAATCTCCCTTGAGCTACTGATTGCCTGTCACGCCCTACAATCCTACCTCAAATCCACTTCTGTGTGAAGTAAACAATCGCCGAAACTTCACGGCGCCTGGAGCACCGCGTGATCGGCTTGCCGGGCGGCATATTCGATGGCGGCGACAATGTCTTCTTTTTCGAGGGATGAATAGTCGGAAAGAATCTCTTCGACAGTGGCTCCCGCAGCCAGCAAATCCAAAACGTCAGAAACCCGAATTCGCATGCCGCGAATGCACGGGCGCCCGCCGCACTTGCCTTCCTCCACAGTGACTCGCTTAAGCCGTTCGATGCTCATTCTGTTGAGGATTGCACAGTTTATGGACAATCACAAGTAGGAACCCGCAGAGAGGATGATGCGCGACAAAGCCCTGGTTTTATACACCCTAGAGCGCTGGCTGGCGCCCAATTTGAACTACGAGCCAGCCGCTTAGGACGATCGCGCGAGTTCGTTCACGAATCTGATACAATGAAGTTGGAGCTATATCGAGGTCAGCCGATGATTAGACCTATTTCGGTCAATGCACTGCCCAATTACCGTATCCACATCCAATTCTCTGACGGGGCTGCCGGCGTGGTCGACTTGTCCGATCTCGCCGGAAAGGGCGTTTTCGAGGCGTGGAAGACCCCAGGTGTGTTTGAAGCGGTCCATCTCGGATCGGGCCGCCAGATTCAGTGGAGCGAAGAGATTGAATTAGACCCGGATGCCATATACATGCGATTGACCGGGAAAACCCCGGAAGAAGTTTTCCCGCTGCTCAAGCCCGAGAGTAGTCATGCCCGAGGTTAGCCGATTTTATGGCATTGTCATACGAATGTACTTTGGCGACCATCCTCCAGCACATTTCCACGCGGAATACGGTGAGTTCGAAGCCCTGGTCACCATTGAAGAGTCGCGGATCATAGCGGGACATTTGCCACCTAGGGCCTTCGGTCTCGTTCAGGAATGGACTGCGCTTCACCAGCAGGAACTAAGGGCTCTTTGGGCGAGAGCCGGCCAGTTGCAGCCCCTCGCACGAATAGAGCCTTTGGTTTAGCGGCATGGACGGATTGTTTTCTGACTTCGCGGTTTCTACATTTAGCCAAATTGAATACCGCCAAATCTAAGATCACACCGGTTTCACTTCGCCACAAATGTGACGCAGACGGGCGAGGGGACATCAACTTTCTCCCCGGTCGGGGTCAGGCGCCCAGACCTGGGGTCAATGCGGAAAATCACAAGACTGTCAGAATTCTGGTTGGCGGCGAAAAGATATTTCCCTGTGGGATCGATGGCGAAGTTGCGCGGCTCCTTCCCTCCCGTGCTCACGATCTCAATGGGTGTCAGCGTGCCTTTCTCAGGATCGACGGCAAACACCGCGATGCTGTCGTGCCCGCGATTTGATCCGTAGAGAAATTTTCCCGACGGATGCACCACTACTTCCGCGTCGTTGTTTTCACCTTTGAAATCCTTGGGGAGTGTCGAGACTTCCTGAAGCTCATGCAAAGTCCCGCGCGCCGCATCGTAGGATAACGCGATGAGCATAGATCCCATCTCACTGATCACATAGGCAAATTTTCCGTTGGGCGAAATGGCAAAGTGGCGCGGCCCCGCTCCCGGATGGATTTTTGCAAACGGGGGATCGTTGGGCGCCAGTGTTCCGTGCGCCGCGTCAAATCGATAGACCAAAAGTTCGTCCAATCCCAGGTCCGCCGAGAGAACGAATCGGTTGTCGGGCGTCACGCTGATCGAATGCGCGTGCGGACCTTCCTGGCGGTCGTGGTTCACGCTCGAACCCGTGCGCTGATCAAAGGCGGTGGACTCGCCCACGCGGCCGTCAGGGAGCACGCGAAATACCGCCGCGCTTCCACTGGAGTAATTGGCCACCATGACGTAATGCCCAGTCTTGTCCAGCGACACGTGGCAAGGGTCGGTGCCGCGCGAGGCGACTTCATTGAGGAAAGTGAGCTTGCCCGTCTTGGTGTCCATGGCGAACGCGCTCAACCCTCCGGTCTTCGCGCCCTGGTAGTCCTGGACCTCATTCACCGCATAAAGAAAGTGGAGGCTGGGATCGACGGCAAGGAATGAAGGGTTGGCAGTTTCCGCGGCGAGTCCAAGCGAGGTTAGCTTACCGGTCGCTTCATTAAAGCGGTAAGCATAAATGCCCTTGCTCTTCGGACCGGTGTAGGTGCCTACGTAAACGAGATACTCGCCCCGGGCGTGCGGTTTCTGTGCCGGGCGGGGTAAGGCCAGCGAAGGTCCCGCGGTGTAACAGAAAACCACCATGAGGATCGTAGCCATCAATGCGAGCCGTCGAGTGTTGCTCATTTTCATCCCAAAACTCCTTTAGCTATTCGAGCAAAGCGGGCCGCGAATAATCGGAGGTCGCCAGCCCGGCAAACGCATATCGATCGAAGAGCGGATTACTCGGGCAGTGCGTAGGCAACGTAGCTTCCGCCTGGAGGCTCTCCACTCTTGCCGCCCCCGGCCGCAATCACCACGTACTGGCGGCCTTTCACTTGGTAAGTGGCGGGGGTGGCGTTTCCGCCGGCCGGCAGCAGCGTTTCCCAAAGGAGTTTCCCTGTCGCTTTGTCGTAAGCGTGGAATTTCTTGTCGTGCGTCGTGGCGCCGATAAAGATCAGTCCTCCCGCGGTCACCACAGGCCCGCCGTAGTTTTCACTGCCGGTATTGCGCATACCCTTGGCAACTAGTTCTGGATATTCGCCAAATGGAATTTTCCAATCAATCTTGCCGGTATTCAGGTTAATCGCGTTCAGCGTGCCCCAGGGCGGGCGAACCGCGGGGTAACCGTCCGCGTCGAGAAATTTGTTGTACCCATCGATGGTGTACTTGAGCGGGCTGGCGGATTGCTCGCTGATCGGTGTAGCGAACTCGTAGTCCTCGCCGGTGGCCAGGAAATGCGCCATCGCCTCGACTACGTTCTGCCCGAGGTGGGCGAAATTGGGCATGCGCCCGTGCCCCTCGCTGATGACCTTGGCGATTTGCGGCTCTTTGTACTTATCGCCCAGCTTAAGGAGCGATGGAATCTCGGGAGGCGTGCCGTGCATATCAACGCGATGACAACTGGCACAATTGGCCGCGTACACCTGTTTGCTGGTGGCCTGCTCTTTGGTTTGGGGCCGCGGGACGAGCCTAAGGATCCAGGCCATTTCGTTGGCATTCACGTAGAGCAATCCGGATTCGGGATCAAAGGCAGGCCCGCCCCATTCACCGGCGCCATCAAATCCGGGAAAAACCACGGTGCCCTCGCGGCTGGGAGGCGTGAACTGGCCGCCGCTGCGGAGTTTCTTCAGGCGTGCGACAACGTCGCGATGCGCCTCCGGGGTTCGCCGTGTGGCAAGGTCAGGCGTGAATACTTGGCGTGAGAAAGGCGGGGGCAACAAGGGAAACACTTGGGTTTCCGCCGTCACTTCGCCATCCACGTCGGACGCCGGAACCTTGCGGTATTCGACGGGGAAAAGCGGTTTGCCGGTTTCGCGGTCGAGCACAAAGACGAAGCCGGACTTGGTGGTCTGCGCCACCGCATCCACCGCGTGCCCATCGCGCTGGACGGTGATCAGCACCGGCGCCGTCGGAAAATCGCGGTCCCAGATGTCGTGCTTGACGCCTTGAAAATGCCAGACGCGCTCTCCAGTTTCAGCGTTGAGGGCGATCACGCAATTCGAGAAGAGATCGTCGCCGATCCGGTTGGCGCCATAGAAATCAAACGCCGCCGAGCCCGTGGCAATAAAGGCGAGCCCGCGTTTTTCATCCAGGCTCAGGCCAGCCCAATCGTTGGAGCCGCCCGTGTAAGTCCACGCGTCTTTGGGCCAGGTGTCATACCCAAACTCGCCAGGATGGGGAATGGTGTGGAACGTCCAGTGAATTTTTCCCGTGCGCGTTTCGAAGGCGCGGATGTCACCGGGCGAGGCGGGCAAGTCTTCGCTGACGATGCTGCCCAGAATCAACAGGTCTTTGTAAACCACGCCGGGAGTGGTGACGGAGACGGACTGAGTCTTGGGGTCGCGGCCCAATCCTTCGCGCAGGTCCACTTTACCCGCATCGCCGAAGGTGGTGATGGGCTTGCCGGTGTTGGCGTCGACAGCGTAGAGATATTGATTCATCGCATAGAACAACCTGCGATCGTCGCCATCTTCCCAATAATTGAGGCCGCGGTTGCGCTGTTTGTAAAAAGCATTTTCGCCTTCGGTGGGACTGAAACTCCAGAGCAGCTTGCCCGTCGAAGCATCAAGGGCGATCAGGCGCAGCTTGGGCGTGGTGGCATAGAGAACGCCGTGCTCGACGATGGGGTTGCACTGCATTTCCGCTTCGCGAAACACGTCGCCGGTGTCATAAGTCCAGGCCACCTTGAGATTCTTTACGTTGCCGCGATTGATCTGCTGCAGTGACGAATAATGAAGGTTTTCCGGGCCACCGCCGTATGCGGTCCACTCGCTGTGAGGGGCAGGCGGCGTGGATAGTTCCGCGCTCTGGCCGACACCAAGGCCAAGGAGCAGCAGCGACGCGGCGGTAAGCTTCAACAGGTGAGTGACCTTCATTTTTGGGTCTCCGGCCAAGGGATTCCTGATGGATTTGGAAAATCCCCTCCATCAATCCAGCGACAGCAAGAACGTGAATGGATTTTCCAGGAGATGTTGTATCAGAGTCGGTTCAGTCCGTCGAGTGCCGCCACTTTGTAAGCCTCGGCGAGCGTCGGATAGTTAAAGACGGTGTCGCGGAAATATTCGATGGTCCCGCCGAAGGAGAGGACAGCCTGGCCAATGTGAATAATTTCCGTGGCGCGCTCGCCCATGGCGTGGACGGCGAGGAGCTTGAGGTTTTTCCGGTGGAAGAGGAGTTTGAGCATTCCATTTTCGTCGCCCAGCATCATGCTCTTGGCGAGCTCGGCATACTTTGCCACTCCAATTTCGTAGGGAATTTTGGCGGCAGTCAATTTCTCTTCTGTCGGGCCTACCATGGAAATTTCGGGAATCGTGTAGATGCCGTAGGGGAACAGCTCGGTTACCTGCGTCGCGGGCGCGCCAAACATGTGGCAACTGGCCAGGCGCCCCTGCTCCATGGAAGTGCTGGCGAGGGCGGGAAATCCGATTACATCCCCCGCGGCGTAAATGTGCGGGACCGCGGTTTGGAAGGATTCGTTTACATCAATCTTGCCCCGCGGGTCAGGTTTGAGTCCCGCCGCCTCCAAATTGAGCTGGTCGCCATTTGCCTGGCGCCCCACGGCGTACAGCAGGCCGTCGCCGCGAACCCGCTTGCCGCTTTCCAGTTCGGCGAAGACCCGGTCCTGGTCCTTATCGAAGCCCACCTGCGTCACTTTTTCGCCGAGACGGAAGATGGTCCCCAGGCGGCGCAGGTGGAAGGTGAGCGCCTCCAGAATTTCGTGGTCCACAAAATCGAGAATGGATGGGCGCTGATCGATCAAGGTGACGCGCGCCCCTAGAGCGGCGTAGAAAGAACAGCACTCGAGTCCCACTACTCCGGCGCCCACCACGATCGCTTCCTTGGGCAGCCGCGAGACTCCGGGAAACTGGTCGGTGTCGATAATGCGGACGCCGTCAAAAGGAATATCCGCGCTGTGAGCGGGGCGCGTTCCGCACCCAATCATGATGTGCTCCCCGCGCAAAGCCAGCGTTTCGCCTTCGCCCGATACTTCCACGATGTGGGGGTCAACAAACGTGGCCTCGCCTACGAACAAGGAAATGTTGTTGCGCTTCAATTGGGCGCGAATCACGTTGGTTTCGCGCGAGACAATGGTCTCCACGCGGTAGGCAAGGTCCTGGATGGAAATGTCTTCTTTGATGCGGTAGTCCCGGCCGTAGAAAGTTCTTTGGGTGAAGCCGGTCAAATGCAGGACCGCTTCGCGAAACGTTTTGCTGGGGATGGTGCCGGTGTGAACGCAGACGCCGCCCACCATGCGTCCGCGGTCAATGATCGCCACGTTCTTGCGCATCTTGGCCGCGCAGACGGCGGCCTTCTGGCCGGCCGGGCCGCTGCCAATCACCACCAAATCGAATTGTTGTGGTGCATTCATGCTTCAATAATTCGATGGTCTCCATCACCCCGAGGGCTAAAGGACCATCAGGTCAAGAAGCTGTGTCTTCAAAATGTCTTGCGAGACGCGCCGGCTTTCGCCCTCCGGCCGCTCATCACCCAGGTAGGCGTCCATGATGCCATTAATATGGCCAAAATGTCACTGGCTTAATGGCTGCTTGACGGGAAGGTCGATCAGGAACTGCGTGTGCCCCGGCTCGGAATTCACGTGGATTTCGCCATGATGCTTGCGGACGATGCGGGCCACGGTGTCGAGGCCCAGACCGGTTCCCTGTCCCACACCCTTGGTGGTAAAGAAGGGATCGAAGATTCGCGCCTGAATTTCTTTGGGAATCCCCGATCCGTTGTCGTGGATCTCCACCGTCACGCGGTCCAGATTCTTTCGCGTGCGAATCGTCAATTCCCCTTTACCGTCCATGGCATCCACGGAGTTGTCAATCAGGTTGGTCCAAACCTGGTTCAGCTCGCCGCCGTAGGCGCAAACCTTGGGTAAAGCGGGTTCATAATCCCGAATGACGTTCACTCCGCGTTTTAGCTTGTGGCCTAATATGGTCAGCGTATTTTCAAGGGCGTGGTGGATGTCCACTTCCTGGAGTTGCGCCTGGTCCATGTAAGAATATTCCTTGATGGCGCGGACCAGCTCGGAAATCCGCTTGGTGCTGTTCTCAATTTCACCAATCAATTTGCCCACCGCAAGCATGGAAGCGATTCGAACCAGAGCGTCGCAAAGCACGACGTCGCCCACCTGGGCCGCCAGGCTCTCCAATCTGGGTACGTCGACGCCAACATCGGCGAGGGTCGGAGCGATCTTCCATGCGTCCGGCGCGTGATGACTTTCCAGCCACTGTGTCACCCGCTCCTCGCGGTCGCTTTGGGCCAGCGGGTCAGCGGGAATGGGCGGAGTGTATTGCTGGGCCTCGCGCTCAAAGCGCAGGATATTTTCCCGCAAATCCTCCGAAAGGCCATGCCGGGCCAGCCGGATGCTGGCGTCGCGAACCGTTTCAATCGTCTCTCGCAAGCTGATCGCGGAGCGTTGAGCGGCGGCCGCGGGATTGTTCAGTTCGTGCGCCAAGCCCGCCGAAAGTTTGCCCAGCGCCATCAGCTTGTCGCGCTGCGTCTCCACCTTGGTGGTCTCGCGAATGCGGTCCGACATGATGGCCACCAGCCGCTGGCCAAGCTGAGGCATGCGATTCAGCATCTCGGGGAAAAAGTCTTTGTGGAGCCGGACCATCCGCGTGGGCTGCACAGCGCGGCCTGTCCCGCGAAATTCCTTGAGGCGCGAAAAAGGAAGCAAGCCCGTAACGTCACCGGCGCTGGCTGAAAAGGTGGGCGCGTCGGGGTCGTTGTCGCGCTGCAGCCGGATCTCGCCTTCCAGTATCACCACCAGATAGATGGCTGGCTCACCGGGGCGCACGAAGATTTCTCCGGTTGCCAGACGAAGGTCTTCAAATTTTTCCGCCAGCCAGACCATGTGCTCTTGCGGAAGATCTGCGAAAACGTCGATCTTGCGCAAGTCGCCGACCAAGTGTTCGATTCGTTCGCCGGATTCGATTTCCGCCATAGTTAAACCGTGCTGAGATATTGATGGATGAATTGCACCGCGATCGACCCTTCGCCCACGCCGGAAGCCACGCGCTTCACCGACCCGTGACGGACATCGCCCACCGCGAAGATCCCGGGCACGTTGGTCTCGGGAAGAAATGGATCGCGATCGAGCGTCCAACCTTTGGGAGGCTTGCCATCGCGCTTCAAATCGCTACCCGTGAGAATAAAACCGCGGTCATCGCGCTCCACCACCCCGGCCAGCCAATCGGTGTGCGGAGCTGCGCCTATGAAAACGAACAGGGAGCCCGCAGGCACTTTGTCCTTCGTGCCGGTGTCCGAACACTGAATGGAAATAGCCTCCAACCGTTCCTCGCCGTGAACTTCCACCACGTGAGTGTGGGGTTCAACCTGGATATTCTTCGTTTGCTTGATCTGATCGATCAAGTACTGCGACATGGAGGACGAGAGCGAGTCGCCGCGGACCAGCATCACCACGCGGCGTGCATACCTGGAGAAATGCATCGCGGCCTGGCCGGCGGAATTCGCCCCGCCGACAATATATACGTCTTCGTCAGGGCTGGACAATACCTCCGTCATCGCTGCGCCATAATAAACGCCGCGGCCCTGCAGGTGTTCGGCGCCGGGCACAGCCAGCTTGCGGTAGGATACTCCCATCGCCAGGAGCAGCACTTTGCAGCCCAACTCACTGCCGTCCGAGAGGGTCACCATGCGCGAAGGCCCTTCCACGCGCACCGCCGTGGCGGCCTGCGGCGTGAGGATTTCCACTCCGAAGCGCCTGGCCTGCGCCACGCCGCGACGCGCCAGGTCCGCACCGCTCAACCCAGCCGGAAAGCCCAGGTAGTTTTCAATGCGGGAGCTCATCCCCGCCTGGCCGCCCGGCGCTTCGCGTTCAATCATCACCGTCTTGAGCCCCTCGGACGCGCCATACACGGCCGCCGCAAGTCCGGCCGGGCCCCCACCGACAATCATCAGATCATAGAATGGAAGATCGGCGCGAACTCGCAGTCCGATTTTTTCCGCCAACTGGGTTGACGTCGGCTCACAAAGGGATGAGCCGTCCGGGAAGATCACCACAGGCAGATGCGCGGCGTCGGCGCCTAATGCCTTGGCCTCGCGGGCCACTTTGGGATCGGTCTTGGCAGTTTCCAAGTCGAACCACTGATAGGGCACCTGGTTTCGCGCCAGGAATTCCCGGGTAGCAAAGCAAGCCGGCGACCAGCGGTGTCCAAAAACGCGAATGCCCTCGAAAGGCGGGCGGTGCGTTCCCTGCCATTCCTGCAAGAGGTCGTCCAGGACCGGGTAGAGATTCTGGTCGGGAGGGTCCCACGGCTTCAACAAATAATGTTGGATTTTTGCGTCGTTGATGGCGCGAATGGCCGCGTCTGTGTCCGCATAGGCGGTCAGGAGAACGCGCTTGGCGTCTGGATATAACTCCATCGCCTGGCCGAGGAATTCCACTCCGGTCATCTCCGGCATGCGCTGGTCGACGAGGAATAGTGCCACGGAGTCGTTCCGCCTCTTGAGCCCATGCAGCGCCTCCAGCGCATGCGCACCCGAGTCCGCGCGCATCACTCGGTAATTCTGGGCGTACTGGTGCCGCAAATCGCGCTCCACGGCGCGCAGCACCTCAGCGTCGTCATCCACTGTCATTAAGACCGGCTTAGCCATCGCCCTGTATTCCCTTTCCCGAATTATTATCCTATTGATGCGTGAAAGTCCGAAAAGTTTCTTAGGTGCTGGAAAGGCCCCTCATTCGACTGCACGTGTATGGGGAGCCCACTGGTATCCACGGCTCAAGAGCGTTGGGCTATGCTACATTCGTTCTTTCACACCGGTAGCGCTCACGGTTGGCTACTCAGCAAATGAAAAGAATTCCGCACCCACTTGGCAGTCGTTCAGGAAAACCGGAATACTCATCTGTCCGCTCCGACTCGCGGCGGCCTCGATTCTACCGCAAGCTTTCCGTGCTCTATGAAGACGATGCGGTGGTGGTCCTCAATAAACCGGCTGGACTGCCCTCGGTGCCTATCGAAGGTTCGAGAACTGAATCGGCGCTGTCCTTGCTTTCCGCAAAACTCAAGCAGAAGAGGCAGCGCGCGTTTGTGGTACATCGCATCGATCGCTTCACCTCCGGGATTCTGCTCTTTGCGAAGACTCAGTGGGATCGAGATGCGCTCGTTTTGCAGTTTCTCAGCCATGCCCCAGTGAGGGAATATCTCGCGGTGCTGCGTGGACAACTGGCCGCCCGGCACGGGACGCTCGTTCACTTTCTTCGGCGGGAAGGAATGTTTCAAAAGTTGTGCTCGGAGCGAGACGGCAATGCGGCGCGCGCGGAACTTCGCTATTCGGTTGAAAGCCATCTCCGGGGCGCTTCACTCGTCCGGGTTGCCCTGGTAACGGGATTGCAGAATCAAATCCGGGTTCAGTTCTCCGCGATTGGAAACCCGGTGATTGGTGACAGAAAATACCACTTCGCGGAATCGTCGGAGCGGCTCATCGCCCGCGTCGCTCTCCATGCCGCGCGCCTTCAGTTTGTTCATCCGCGCTCCGGAGAGCCCGTCTCAATTGACTGCGAAACACCTCCCGATTTTCAGCGCCTCGTCCAGAGATTGTCGCTGCCAGCCTATGGGCGGAGATGAACATCCAGGTGAGGCAGGCATCAGCCGGTTTTGCCCAAAACCGAGCGCTGGAGGTGGCAGTCGCCGGAAAAAAGCCCACGCGCAGAAAGACTCGCCGGGGCGAGTGCGTGGTTGCGGGCTCAAACTTGGCCGTCATGACCTGGCCAGGGAGTGAGCCGTGGAATCCATCGAGAAACACCTCGGCAAAAGGTTTCGTATTCGGGTCCAAAAGTCGCCCGTAAAGTTGGTTCTTCGTACGCGACTACGAACAAGTGGAAAGCCAGTGAGACGAGCGCGCCATACTCAAGCAAGCGCATATTTCCGAAGATCAGACCCTGACCGACAATGGCGGCAACGACGGCGACGTACATCGGATTCCGGACATAGCGATACATTCCGGTGATGACGAGATGACACGTGGGAAAAATGGGCGCGGGCGTACCCAGCCCCTTGATCGCAAAACGGGCAAATGAATCTAATAGGACCAGGGTTCCTGCCACGACAAGCACGCCGCCAATAATTCGCAGAGGGAGCCACCAAATAACAGGAGTCTCAAAACGCCACCGGGAGATCAACCAGGGCACAAGCCCGGCCACCGTGCCTGGAGCAAGCAAGAGGAAGACCGCAGACCCGAGGATAGCGAACATTCGCCTCATGCGGCACCCCGCTTTTATTAGACCTCGACGAGGCGCGCCACGCAAGGAGACTTGTCAAACACCAAGCCGGTCGCCGCGGCGACCTCCTCGGAATGACCCGCCTAGGGGGGCGATTTCTTCAACCAACTGCCGGGCGCTGATCCTGATTGTCTTGGAAACGTGGCCCGTGGAAGGACCCAGCGCTGAAAACTCGACTGGACATTGAATTCAATGGCGATCGGGTTTAAATTTTCGACCGGGCGAAAACTGAAAGCGCATATTCTGGTTGGGATCAAACGCGTGCACCGCGACTCTAGAAAAAATGTGGCTGCTACAAGGGCCGCCGGTGTATACTTTTTCAGGGATTGGAGTTAGAGGGTCCTCCCGGTTAACGAGTTTGGCACCGCGCCTTCATAAAAGTCTGAGACTGGGGAGATCGCATCCTGGGTTGCACACATGCATTTCATCCGTTGCGAGGTGCCTGATTGGGTTTGAGCGTTCTCGCTCTGTTGCTTGGGCCGGCGGCACCCGGATTGCCGTCCCTCAATCTTGCCTACGTTGATCCGGGCTCGGGCAGCATGATCCTTCAACTACTCTTGGGAGGAGTGGCGGGACTTTACGTTTTCGCCAAGCTCTTCAAGGATAAGCTTCTGGAAATCCTCCATCTCAAGAAGCGGGATAATCCCTAGCCCTTGGCCCGCGCTTACAAATCCGGCCCCTCAGCAGAAATGCCGATGCCATCAGCCGGCGACAATCCTGATTTCAGCTCGCTTTCGCCCTCTGTAACCACGCCCGGCGAGGACGGCAGCGGTAAGGTTCAACTGGAAGCCGGTTCCTTCCGGGACCCTGGTGGGGCGGTTTTCAGCCTCAATGGCCGCATCTTTCGCGCCATCTATCCCCGTTCGATGAAGGATTGGAAGGAGTTTTCTGCTTCCCCCCTCTTCCAGGAACTCCAGGGCGAGCGCCTTTTGGTTCGCACTTGGCCGGTGGAGCGGGAAGTGGCGCGGCCCCCCGCCGGGGTGGCGAACGGCGTGGTGGTGATTGAACACGAGCGCATCCCCTTTGTCTCCTACCCCTACGAGTGGTGCTTCGGGATGCTGTGGGACGCCGCGCTGCTCCATCTCGATATTCTGGAAAAGTGCCTGAGCCAGGACTTCATTCTCAAAGACTCTTCGGCTTACAACGTTCAATTCGTAGGATGCCGGCCTATCTTTATTGACGCGCTTTCCTTTGTGCGGCTGGCGCCGGGTGAACCGTGGGTGGGCTACAACCAGTTTTGCAAGATGTTTCTATACCCGTTGATGCTCCAGAGCTTCAAGGGCGTGCCTTTTCAATCCTGGATGCGCGGCGAGTTGGAAGGGCTGGACCCGGTTGTCTTCAGCCGGCTGTTCGGCGTTCGCGATTTCTTGCGGCCAGGCGTCTTCGCTCACGTCTTTCTTCAGGCCTGGATGCAAAAACGGCTGGAACCATCGCAAACCAATGTGCGCGGGAAAATCAAGAGTGCGGGTTTGTCGAAGGCGGCCATCGCCCACAACCTTGCGGGTCTGCGTCGCTTGTTGCTCAGGCTGCGGGCCCGCGACGACGACTCTCCCTGGGTCGATTACAATCGCGACCACAGTTACACGCCAAAGGCGTTTCGACAGAAAGAGGAGTTTGTGCGGCGGGCGGTTGAGCGCCAGCGGCCACGGCTGGTCTGGGATCTGGGCTCGAACACCGGGCATTTCAGCCGCATTGCCGGCCAACAAGCCGCACAAGTGGTCGCCTTCGATGCCGACGCCCACTCAGTCAATCGCTTCTATGTCGCTTTGAAAGAGGAGCGGAACGAAAACATTCTGCCGTTGGTGGCAAACCTCGCCAACCTCTCACCCGATCAAGGTTGGGCCGGGCGCGAGCGGCGGTGCCTGCTCGCCCGCGGCAAGCCGGACCTGGCGCTTTGCCTGGCCTTGATTCACCATCTGGCCATCAGTTGCAACATTCCGGTTGAGTCGTTGGTGGGCTGGCTGGCGGAACTTGGATGCTCTCTGGTGATCGAGTTTGTAGGCAAAGAAGACGCCATGGTACAAAAACTCCTGTTGAATAAGGACGACACCTACGAGGATTACCATCGCCCCGCCTTCGAAACGATTTTGAAGAAGCATTTTCAAGTACTGGACAGCCTGGAGCTCGACGGTGAAAGTCGCGTCCTTTATTTTGCCACGCCGGTCTCCGCCCAGGGCTGAAACCGCAACGGCAAGAATCCAAGCGCCAAGGATTCCCTCTTCGGAAGGCCAAGAATGAATACCCGGCAGCCCGTTCGCTGGTTCGAAAAGGAGTGGACTTTTGCCGCGCTGTCCTTCCTGACGCTGGTCACGTTAGTGCCGGCGGAATCCGTCTACGAGGCGCTGGCTTCCAACCCGCAATTCCTCGGCGTGCGGCAAGTGGGCCATGCACGCCTGCTCGAAATCGTACTCGCGTTCAACCTTCTGCCGGTGCTG
Organism: Terriglobia bacterium; assembly: GCA_041481635.1. Lineage (GTDB taxonomy): Bacteria > Acidobacteriota > Terriglobia > UBA7540 > UBA7540 > DASYXZ01. Next base: position 23,038 of record JBGPCF010000096.1, read on the forward strand.
GCCTTCTTCTTGCTCTGGGGTGTGTGCCGGATCATCCACCGCAGGCTGGCGCAGGCTTTCCTGTGCGTGGCGTGCGGGCTTTTCCTTTTGGCTTTCGGACTTCAATTGCACATCATGTATTTGTCGAAATCGGAGTATCTGGCTGACTTTTACCCATTGTGGCTGATCCCGGCGTTGCTCGCGGGCTACGCCAGTTGGCATTTTGAAAAAGCGTTTCGCTCCTTCGTGCTGGCCCTTTCGCCGGGCATCATTCTGTTTCCCTCGTTTTTCCTCTTCCGCACCTGGATGCCAACGAAAAGTGCCGCTGCCACAAGCCCCGTCGCGCAGCAGCAAGTGGCTCACGCCGGAAACCCCAAGCTTCCGCCTGTATTTCTCGTGGTCTTTGATGAATTCAGATTGCGCGACCTTTTGGGCGCAGACGAAAAAATCAACGGGGCGATGTTCCCCAACTTCCAGAAGCTGGCAGAGGACAGCTACTGGTTCCGCAATGCCACGGCAAATGCCGACAATACCGCCATGTCCGTTCCGGTGATCTTGACCGGGAATTTCCCGGTAGGAATCGATCCGTCCCACGCGGCTTACCCCCAAAATGTATTCACCCTGGTCCAACCTTTATACGACACCTACGTTCACGAGGTAGTGACCCATTTCTGCATCGCAGGCCAGTACCACTGCCCGGACGAGGAGATCCAGTCAAGCGACTTCGCCATCCTCCGCGACCTGCTCTTCATTTATGCGGCCCACGTCCTCCCCAAGAAATACGTCGCCGGCCTGCCGTCGATGGCCAGATCCTGGGGTCCCTTCCGGGATTCCAACGAAGAAATTAGCGCGCGCATTGACCGTTTCCAGGCTTTTCTGAATTCGTTGAGCGCCCTCCCGGACGATCGTACTTTCGTTATGTTTCATGAGATGATGCCGCACTCTCCTTACGCGCTGACCAGCGTGGGGACGATCTACAGTGCCGAGCCTAGCTATGTTGACCCTTCCTTCGTCGGGAACACCGAACTGCTGGATTCTCTGCATAAACGGTACGTGATGCAGATGACCTACGTGGACAATGAGGTGGGCCGATTGATCACCCGGCTGAAACAACTGGGACTTTATGACAAGTCGCTGATTATCATCACCGCCGATCATGGCGTCAGCTTCCGGCTCAATGCGCCGGGGCGCGATCTGAACCCGGCCGACGCGGATGAAATATTGCCCGTGCCGCTGTTTATTAAAACGCCCTTCCAGGAAAGCGGAGCGACATCGGACCGCGATGTTCAGCTCATCGACGTGCTTCCCACAATGGCCGGGCTTCTTGGGCTGAAAGTGCCCTGGGCGGTTCGGGGCCACAGCGTCTTCGATTCCAACCCGAAGCCGCGAATGAAGATTGCCTATTCCGGAGACGGGCTGGGAACTCAGCTAGTGTTTCCTCAGACGCTGCCGGTCCCGGAACATAGCCTTCCCGCGGAAAATCGGAAATCGCCGCTCGTCGACCTCAACGTTGCAAGCTGTGACGTTGCCGTGGACCTGGGAGTCCTGGGCTCAGTCGATCCTTTACCCTTTTCCATTTTCGATGCAGGGCCAGGCCGAAAAGAAACATCCGTGAATGCTTTTGGTTGGGCCGCGCACACGGATTCCTCGGATGTCCCCCAAATCGCCCTGGCGGTTAATGGAAAAATCGTGGGCGTCGCTTCCCCCTGTTGCGAGCGTCCGGACGTCGCCGCCCTTAATCATCAACCCCAGTTCCTCAAGAGCGGGTGGCAAATTGCCTTTTCGAGCCGCAAACTGCAGGCGGGAGTCAACACTGTGACAGCCTACGTCGTACTCGATGAGAAGAAACGGAGCTTGGCCCTGCTCTACCCTTCAGGGCCGGATACCATCCATGGGGTCCGCGCCGCTCGCGTCGAGGATTTCGAGTCAAAGGAGGCTCACGGCTTGATCGGGAGCCGAGTCGAAAAGTGTGTCATCGAGCACGTGGGCGTCGTCAAGGGGTTTCAGGATTTTCTGGCCAAATCAACCGTCCGGATGCGACCCGGAGTAGACGATTTTCCCATTGCGGTGGGTGGTTGGGCAGCGCGCCCGGGCACGCCCGCCAATCACCTTGAGGTCGCGCTCGCCTTGAACGGCGAAATCATAGCCGTCGCTTCTCCGTGTTGTGAACGGCCGGACGTTGAAAAGGTTTTTCATAATTCAGACTTCCTGAAGAGTGGGTGGACGATGAGCATTTCCAGTCGCAAGCTGCGAAGTGGGAAGAATGAGGTCGCTACCTACATAGTGTTGGATGCCAGGAAGAAAATTCTCGCGCCGCTGGAGGCGGTGGCAAGCACAATTCAAGCCAAGTTTGAATAGGCCGCCCCACCAGTACACCAGATCGGCCACCGCGCCTGGAGCAGGCCCGGGAAAGAGCATCCACCCAAGGACAGCAAGCGGTCGACTCATTGTAGACTTCCTATCCAATAGAGTTCGATGAGACATTCAAAAGCGGCTCTCCATCGCAGGCGAAACTCGTCGAACTTCAACGGAAGCAAGTCAACCGCCGCAGACGTTCCCCACCCTTTTCAGCTCAGGAGAATGACGGACGACTTACGTCACGGGGAAGAGCGAATTCGCTTAACTCCTTCATCGTCGCCACCACGGCATTACCTTCCGAGTTTGGGACGAAGCGGCCTGCGGCAGTTTTCCGCGGCGTGAACGGTTATTAGCAAGGGGACTGCTTCCGAGTCGACGACTCACTCACGAAACCTCGCTCGATCGGCACCCCGACCAACCGGCCGCCATTGGATTGAATTTCGTGTGCGCCTGGAATAGACTCTGCCCATGAATCTGGGCAAAACGCTGCGTCTTTCTGCTGAAAGAAATCCCAAGAAACCTGCGGTCATCTGCGGAAACCAAATAGTCTCGTACCAAGACCTGGACCAGTCAACCGATGCTCTGGCGTGCTGGCTTTTGCGGCAGGGGCTGCAACCCGGCGACCGCGTGGCAATCCACTGGTGCAATTCCGTGGAAGTGGTGAAGCTCTATTTCGCCTGCTTCAAGAGTGGGCTGATCGCAGTGCCGGTGAACAACCGGCTGAAGGCCCCCGAGATCGCCTA
>JBGPCF010000097.1:0-25888 GCA_041481635.1 Terriglobia bacterium
CTGCAGGCGGAGGTTGAGGTAGCCAAAAAAGATGAAGAGCGCGATGGTGCTGAGCACCAGGCACACGGCCAGCTTGGTGGCCAGGCCAATGTGAACCGTCGCGTTCCACGGCGCTTTCTCTTCCATGGTTTAAATCTTCCTTGCGTCGGAAAATACCAACTCAACCCGGGCAGTCGGCGGCACGGTCAGGGACTCGTCCGAAGTGAATGTGCCGGTCCCGTGAGACTCGGGGAAAATGGGCAGGTACTTCACCGCCAGGGCAAAGATGGCAAATCCGGTGACGATGATGCTCCCGGTGATCGCGATCTCCGGCCACTTGGGGAAGTAGTGGATGCCTGCCGATGCTTCCATCCCGGTAATGCTGACGTTCAGGCGATTAGTGATAAACCCCAGCAACACCAGCACCGCAGCCAGGTAAAGGCCGCCCGCACTTTCACGAATCCGACGCCTCATCAGCAGGGCGATGGGCAAAAACAGCCCGAGCACCACTTCCACCAGAAAGAGGTTGGCCTCGTAGCCGGGATGGCGCAGATACTGGAGGGCCCCCCGATGATAGAGATCCTGGAATCGCAGAACTCCGTAAACCGCCAGCCCGACCACCAGCACGCGCCCCAACGTGACCAGTAAAGGCAGTTCCAGTTGTTTGCCGAATGCCTTCGAACTCATGTACGACTCGAAGATGGTCATCGCGAGTCCCACGCAAATCGCCGAAATGAAAAAGAAAACGGGTAACAGTGGCGTGTACCAAAGGGGATGAAGTTTTTCCGGAACGATCAGGTAGAGGCTGCCGAGCGAAGATTGGTGCAGGGTGGAGAGCAGCACACCCACAATCACCAGCGGAATCACAATGGCGTGTTGGATTCGCAGGGCCGTCTTCAGGCGTAGTCTCTCAAACACGATGGGAGCAAATTCCAGCGCCAGCACCGAGGTGTAAAGCGTCACGCACCAGCCAACCTCAAACATCACCGAGTGCGGGTTCCACATCACCAGGGGATGCCAGACGCGATAGGGCCGGCCGAGGTCAAAGAGCAAAGCGACCACCACCAGCGAGTAACCGAGGAAGGCGGTGAGAACCGTGGGGCGAATGATGGGACGAAAGCGTTCGAGGTTGAAGATGTAGACGGTGGCGGTGAGCGTGAAGCCGCCCGCCGCCAACATCACTCCGCACAGGACGTCGAAGCCGATCCACAAGCCCCACGGAAACGCATCGTTCAGGTTGGTGGAGGCACCCAAGCCGCGGGTGAAACGCAGCACCGTGGCATAAACCCCTGCCAGAAGCACAATCACCATGACAGTTTTCCAGAAAGTGGGTTTGGGCAGGCTCATTGAGGTTCACCGTCCTCTTTCTTGTTCTTATTCCCCGGGGCGCGGCGTTCCTCGGCTTCAAAGGCCGCCACTTCTTCGCGCCGGTGCGTGATCCACCAGACTCCGCCGAGCAGGACTCCGCCCATCGACACCAGGTCGGGTATGTGGGAAAGCACTCGATAAGTGAGCAGGGGAAGCGGCTCGGAGGGTGTATGGAGGCCGAAGGATTCGAAGGGCACACTGAAAAGCAATAGCGTTGAGGTCCCACCAACTTCTTCCAGGCCGTAGATTTGCTTGAGATACTGATCCGGAGCCTTGGCAATGCGATCCTTGGCTTCCGAAATCAATTCATCCCGTTCCCCGAATTTCGTCGCGCCGGTTGGACACGCCTCAGCGCAAGCCGTGAGCCGACCAGCGGCCACGCGGTCGGCACACATGTCGCATTTGCGTACCCGCGGCAGCACTTTGCCCCATTCATACTTTGGAACGCTGAATGGGCAGGCCAGCATGCAGTACCGGCACCCCATGCAGCGCGATTCCTCGTAGGTCACCGGGCCATCGATGGTCTTCCGCAGCGCCCCTACCGGGCAGACAGAGGCGCACGCCGGATCCAGACAGTTCATACACAATCGCCGCATGAATTTGTCACCGCGAGTAACGATGGTGGTCAGTTTGTGGTCGGAGAGCGTTTCCTGGCTGGCGATGGTGTCATCATAAGGAAGCTTGTTTCGCTCCGCGCACGCCTGTTCGCACAACCTGCACCCCACGCAAAGGGTCGCATCATAGAGGATGGCTTTACTCATACGGCTCCTCCTCAACCTCCTCTGCGTGCGAGGCCGTCACTTTGCCGGGGGCAACCAGGGACTCCAGCCTCCCATCTTCGTAAAGGTGTTCGCCCAACTCGTGCGTGTCAACATCCCAGTGCTCGTGGCGGCCTACCCCTGATCTAAGTCCGGAGTGAAGCCCCTGTCTCAAAGTGAGTGAAGCTGCTACGCGATGAATCCTCATGATGGTCCGAGCAGGGTGAGGTGAATTTGGCTACAGCGCCTTTATGCACCCTGGTCCCTCGACATGAATGATGTGGCTTTCAGCTTTGAATGGCGGTGACTCCCGTCACGCATATAGGTGATACCAGGAGGCGCGTCTAAGAAAGGGATTTCGGCCCTGTGTTCTTGGACACAAGTGCCAAATTTGGTTTGTGTTAGAGGGATCCCGTCCCTGAAACGACCCAGCGCCAAGCTTGCCTTAGGAGCTTGGCGCTGCTGACGCCCGAAAATTCGTATCCCTGCCTCGACGGAATGAGCCGCCGGACTAAGTCAGAAAGAATTCGCGAGCCAATTCATTCCAACTCTCGTCGGAAAGGTGAGCGCTGGTGTCCGATACTGCAACACCTCCGTCCTGGGCTACGGCGCCGGCCAAGTCAGGAATCTTAAGCATCAGCCGGCTGGCCGCGTCTTCCATCCATCGGCGCGCCAGCCCTCCGCCCAGCAGATTGCGAAAACTTGTGGTGGCGTCGGGCGAATGCACGGCAAGCAGCCATCCCTCCCCATAAGGATCGCGGCAAGCCAGCGAGGCGTCCTTGAGAACGCTCTCGTTCACATCCGCGACTTCCCCTTCGACGGGCGAAACGAGCTCAGCGCGTTTTCCGTCCTTGAACAGAGCCATGATCCTCTGTCCCTGGCGGATCCACTGTCCACGCTTGGGCAGGCTGATACTCTCAATCTTGCCCACAAATCGCGCGGCGAAATCGTCCAGCCCTACGCGAACAGACGTGGGAGTTTCACTCACTGCCCACGTGTGGCCGGGATGGTAGCGAAGATTGGCGGGAAGCTGAAAGCCCGCAACAATGGGCGACTGCACTCTCGGTGGTGCCTGGAGGGGAATGGGCGAGAGCCCTGGTGCAGGTTGTTCAACACGCTTCCGACTGCGCAGATAATCGATGGTCAAGAAAACCGCAAATGTCAGAATTACAAGTAGTACCGTCATGTTGCACCTCCGGGCGGGCCCAGACCCGCATCCACGATTCACTAATGCAAGACGTCTGCCATGCCGGTGGAATTGTTTGACCCGGGCGCGCAACCGTTTTAAGTTGCTGAGGGAAGCGGGAATACGGAGCGATAGACTGAGGTTCGTGTGATCAGCACGTCGGAGCCATGAGGAGCCTCCGCTGAAAATCACTACATCGAAATGTGCCTTGATGAAACGCGGGCCGCGATCTACATGGGAACTAGGCGTTTACGAGGCTGCGGGTGGCGCTGAGAAACGCATCATGGCCTGTTGAGAAATTCACCTATCAACTTCGCCGCAGAGTGATGAGGCGGCGGGGGTGGGAGTAGCGCCAGAATCGCCACCCAACTAACAGCGTCTCCGGCGCTCAGCACCCGCTACTGGACTTTGACCTTGAGGAGTTTCTCGAAAGCGAAAAGGAAGAGACGGGCGTTATACATTATCCCGTAATTAAAGTGGAAGACGCCGCTCGAGCCGAGCAGGCCAAAGAATTTGGACTTCGCGTCCTTGCGCGTGATGGTAAAGACGCCCGAAGCTACTTTGGCCGAGCCAATATCAGCGGCCTCGCAACGGCTGACCTCGCCCTTTTTGTCCACGATATCGAGGAAGCCCGGGCCAACACGCGCCCAGCGTCCATCACCCATATAGAAATTGATGTAGCCCTTTTCCTGAAGTTGGGAATCGAGCTTGGGGATCAAATATTGGCTCCAGACGCTTTCCGCGGCGCGGGCAAAGTTGTACGTGTTCTTGAGTGGTGGCGTTTTAAGATTTGAGGTATGGCGCCCATTGATGGAGTAAACCGGTTTTCCGCCATCCGGGGGATACCATCTGAAGCCGAATGTCGTTCCGGTATAGACGCCGTTGGTGTAATGGCGCGTCATTGAAGTGGCAACGGCCCAGGCATCTTTGAAGCAAAAAACCTTCTTCTGTTTCAGGTTTTCCCGTCCGCCTTTGCAGGTGAACTCCGCGACGCCTTCGGTGCCGACGAAATTGCAAGAGTGTTTGAATCCCGTCACGCCCCACGCGATGAGCGCGGCAGGGATGGCGAAGCCGATGGCCCAAAGCGGAGAGTGGATCTCCGTTAGGAAATCCAGCCCCAAGCCCGCAGCAATGCCCGCGCCGGCGGCCACGGCCACGATCGCCATGCGCACCTGGGGGGACTTCGGCTCGACATCCCTCTTGAGCGATGTGTAGGCGTTTAAGACCTCTCCGATATCGCGAGGGGGCACTACGAAGAAGTCGCGATCGTGCGGGAGCGCGCCTCCCAGGTGATCCGTCACCGAGGATGGAGGCGACCAGGCGTTCGCCCCGGCCTGGACTTGAATGTCGTTGAGAACTTGAGTGGCCATTTTGCCCTCCGCAAATCGCCAACGTTGTGGGGAACCAAAAACTGAATCACTCGCCAAGAAGAAAACAACTATTATTCCGAAGGGATGAGCCGCGCCGAGCATTCTAGCACGTTCTCGATTCGCAAGGGTAGAGTTGCGCTACTCTCGAAACTCCCGGTGAACGTCCAGGAGATGGTGCACGCGTAGTCGCCGCAGAGTGGGACGGCGCGCCTTGGGATTCCGTGATAGGTCGTTCTCCTGGAAATGAAACGGCGGGACGCACCCCCCTCGGCGGACTTTCGCTTTGTCTTCGCCTACAGTCAAAAAACTTGGCTAGTTGAAATACCCTAGGCGCTTCTTTTGTTGTTCGAGTTCGAGAATACGCTGGGAGAGTTCGTGGATTTCCGTTACGAGATTCGCCCGGCCTCGCCACGTTCCTTCATTGGGTGGAGAATGGTATGACTCATGCTTCAAGCGAAGACCGCCAGGCCTCGGAAAGCCTGCGCCAGCCGGCCAAGTCCAGTTCGCGCGAAGATCGTTCCGAGCTTGCCGCCCAACAATCCGGAACCGAGAATGCCGATTCGCATCCTTGAGCCTCCTGGCTTTCGTCGCCGTTTTGCTTAGCGAACCCGTTCGTTTCTCCAGCTCTTCGGGATAGCGCGCACCCTGGCAAGATCTTCACCGCGCCATCAGCTTTGGCAATCACGATGATCCCGCTGCTGATGGAGTGCCCGTACGCGGCATCGCCATCTACATCGCCCGTGCGGCTGGATCTCAGTCGAAAGCGAGGGACGTCGAGAGGTCCCGGTGCGCCTCGATTTGCGCCTTCAGATCGGCGACCTTCTGCTCCGTAGTGGCAATGGCATCGGCGCCGGCGATAAAGCGGCGCGGCGGCGGCTCCTGGCTCGCAATGAGGATGAGCGCTCGCGCGAGCTTCGCCGGGTCGCCGGCCATTCTGGGCTTTCCAAAACTCGAGCTGCTTCGCTCTGCGCTCGTCGTAGTCCTCGATGGACGGCTCGGCGTAGTTCGTCGATTGCTCCGTGAGGAGCTCCGTGCGGAAGAACCCTGGGTTGACGATGGTGGTGGTGATGCCGAACGGCGCGACCTCCGCGTGCAGCGACTCCATCCATCCCTCCAGGCCGAACTTCGACGCGGCGTAGGCAGTACCGAACTCGAAGCCGACGAGGCCCGCTGTCGAGGAGATCGAGATAATGTGCCCCAAGCGCTGCTTGCGCATAACCGGCAGGACAGCGCGGGTGACGTTCATCGGGCCAATGAGGCTCGCCGCCAACTGCCGCTCCATCTGCTCCGGCGTCAGCTCCTCGAAGTAGCCCGCGTAAAAGCTGGCAGCATTGTTGACCAGCACGTCGATGCGGCCGAACCGGTCGACAGCGGCCCGCACCGCCGCCTCGGCATCGGTGCGGCTAGTGACGTCCAGCTTGACGGCCAGCAGGTCGTTCGACTGTCCCAAGGCCTTGGACACGCGGTCGCTGTCCCGTCCGGAGGCCACAACCGCGTCGCCGGCCGCCAGGGCGGCTTTGGCAAAATCGACGCCCATGCCACGGCTGGCTCCAGTGATAAACCAGATCTTTTTGTTACTCATGACACCTCCATGCCGGCGCGTGCATTGCATTGGGCTTCGCGCGCCAGCTTCTTGAGTTTGTCGTTGCTTCGCGCGTAGCTGAACACGACTTCATGTCCAGTTCGCGCGAAGATCGTTCCGAGCTTGCCGCCCAACAATCCGGAACCGAGAATGCCAACTCGCATACGGCTCTACCTCGTTTCGCTAGCCGCTTGCCACTCACAGACCTGTCATTCGCTCGAGCCTTTCCGGGTAGCGAGCTCCTTCCACCTTGATCTTTGAGGCGGCGCTATCGATGTCGCGGAGGTCGTCGGCCGTCAGTTCGATTGCCGCTGCTCCGATGTTCTCTTCCAGGCGGTTAAGCTTCGTCGTGCCTGGGATGGGAACCATCCACGGCTTTTGGGCGAGCAGCCAGGCCAGCGCGATCTGAGCGGGTGTCGCTTTCTTACGTTCCGCGATGCTGCCGAGCAAATTGATCAGGGCCTGATTCGCCTTGAGAGCCTCCGGCGTAAAGCGAGGGAGAGTGCTGCGGAAGTCGGAGCTGTCGAATGTCGTCTTTTCGGTGATCTTTCCCGTGAGGAAGCCCTTGCCCAGAGGGCTATACGGCACTAAACCAATCCCGAGTTCCTCGAGGGTCGGTATCACTTCCTTCTCGGGGGTTCTTGTCCAAAGCGAGTATTCGCTCTGGAGAGCGGTGACCGACTGGACTGCGTGGGCGCGACGAATCGTCTTAGCGCCTGCCTCGGAAAGGCCGAAGTGCTTGACCTTGCCTTGCTGGATCAGTTCCTTCACCGCACCCGCCACATCTTCGATCGGCACGTTCGGGTCAACCCGGTGCTGATAGAGCAGGTCGATTGTCTCGATCTTCAGCCGCTTGAGCGAACCTTCGACGGCCTCCTTGATGTGCTCCGGCCGACTATTCAGACCTGCCGCTCCCGGCCGATTATCGCTGCCACTCAGGTCGAATCCAAACTTGGTGGCGATTACCAATTTCCCGCGGAAAGGAGCGAGGGCTTCGCCCACAAGCTCCTCGTTTAAGAATGGGCCGTAGACTTCGGCGGTGTCAAAGAATGTGATGCCGCGATCCACGGCGGCATGGAGAAGAGAGGTCATCTCCTGCTTGTCTTTGGGAGGACCATAGGAAAAGCTCATGCCCATGCAGCCGAGCCCGATGGCCGAGACTTCCAGATTGCTTTTTCCAAGTTTACGCTTTTGCATGACTTCTCCTTTTAGAAATGGGGGCCGGCTGGCGCAAGAGTTTGTAGCGCAGAGTCTGAGCATCACAGACTCTGCGCTACGCCACTACACGCCGGGCCATTCGCAGTTTATCACCACCAGCGTTTATCGGCGCGCCAGCCAGGCCACCATCCGCTGTCATTCCCGTGAAAACGGGAATCCAGCCGGGCACCTGCTCATATTTCGAATCCGAAAGGAGGTAGCGCGGAGTTAGGCGCGGTCTGCCTTACTCCGCGGCTCTTAACGCGACGGGCCTAGCACGTATTGACATCCTGGAACGGGACGCTGACCAAAAAGCGGTTCGCCCTTCGTCCACCGTCCTGAGCGGCAGCCGAAGGAACACGGTCCGACACCAGCAATCGATGGGCGTGCTACACCGCGGCATCTTGCCACTCGAATCGATACCGAAGAACCCACAAAACAAATGGCGTGTGGTGGCTACCAGCTCGTAAGGACAAACCGTTCCATAACCAAGCAGCGGTGCGAACGCGGCCGCAAAGCTCTTCGGCCACCAAAGATCAGGCTTAGCGCTCCAAGCAGGCCTGCGCCAGCACATGCGCGAAGCTCGGGATGCTATACGCTGTCGGCTTGGGCAGGTGGTTGCCCGTCGTCGAGCTGGAAGATCGCTTCGATGGGCTTATCGAAGAGCTTCGCGATGCGAAAGGCGAGCGGCAAGCTGGGATCGTATTTGCCAGTTTCGATGGCGTTCACGGTTTGGCGGGAAACTGCGAGCCGGTGGGCCAGTTCCGCCTGGGACCATTCACGCTCGGCGCGGAGAACGCGAAGCCGATTCTTCATAGGGTTCTAAACCAGTAGACGTGGTTCGAATGCTTGCGCCCCGGCAATCAATTGCGCCAATTGTTCCGTCGTGGCATTCCCGATCAGGCGTTCCTTGCCCACTTCCACCACAGGAACGGACCGAATCCCTTTGCTCGCTGCAAGCTGTGGTTTGATCGTGAGGTCTATCTTCGTGAGCGTGAAACCCATTTCCTTTTGCAAAGCTTCCAGGCGGTGCTTCACGATCGGGCAGAAAGGACAGCCGTTGTGAGAGTAAAAGGCAACCTCGACATGGGCCTTGTTCACGCTGGAAGGCAGCTTGTCGCGAACAGACCCCTGGCCCCTCCATTTCGATGTGAGGGGGGAAAGCCGCAGGCCCACCCATCGCGCGCAGGGGAGCAATACCAGCCACGAAAGGACGGCAAGCCAATTATCTCTAGTGGCGATGAAGAGCACACCACCTACATAGAGGATGGCAAAGATGAGCACACCAAAGTAGAGGTTCGTCAACGTGCACTGCTGTTTCATGGTGGCTTCCAAAGCTGAATAGGAGTTTTTCATCGGTACCTCAGGCTCACGAAGATGAGGGAGGCCGCCCAAATCAAAATGGTGGCAGTGTCGAGGTCGCTCAATGTTGCACCGTAAATTCCCGCGCTTTTCAGTCCGTCGAACACGAATGTGAGTATGACGGTCAGCAGAAAGGCAATCGCTGCGGCTTGCATGTGGATGCCCCTTCTCATTTCATCCAACTTGCGGACATCCTTGACGAAGGCCACAACAAACATGACCGCCATAAGAGCCGGCAAGAAACTGAGGATGGGCCTGGCCGGAGAGTGCAGTTCCACGTGGCTGAATATCCATTTCACCGTGAGCGCCGTTGCCAGCGCGGCAATCCCCCACAGGACAAATGGCCTCGCGAAAATACACGTCAAACGCGAACTCCAACTGCTATACGTGGTCATGAGGCAATACCTCCAATCCGTCAGTGAATGTAAAGCATACTTTACATAATGTCAAGTGTTATTTACATCTCGCTGGGCAAGGGGGTGTGGGAACAATTAAATGGACGCATTCAAGTCCGCTTGGTTGGACGAGCATTCCGCAAGGACAGAGACGAAGTTCGCCTTGTCAGCCTCGCAGAAAGGTCCGGGCGGGCGATCCGGAGCCTACACTATGGGGTATGTCGCGACTTGGTAGCCATGACACGCTTTTGGTGTCGTGGGCTTTGCTCGGTACGATTCCGCGGCTCTTAACGCGACGGTGCTGGTATGTATTAACATCCTGGAACGGGGCGCTGGCAAAAAAGCGGTTCGCCCTTCGTCCACCGTCCTGAGGAGCACCCGAAGGAAAACTGTCCGGCACCGGCAGTCGATGGACGTGCGACACCCCGGCATCTTACAGCTCGAATCGAAACCGAAGAATCCACGACACAAAAAGCGTGTCGTGGCTATCAGCTTTTGACTTTTCGCTGGAGAAGGCCGACAATGATGCTTGTCGGTTAAGACGCGGGCTTCATCCGCGTTTGAATCTCGCCCCGCTGTCAGCATTGGCTGAAGGCAGGGCACTTCTAACTGGCGGCCACGGCGGGGATCGGACCCGCAGCATCCGACTTAACAGGTCGGCGCTCTGCCGGTTGAGCTACGTGGCCGCCAAGTCATTTCTTCACCTTCTGCGCTCTTTCCCTCAACCAACCTGGAGGAGGGGGCAATGGAGGAATACCGCCTGCCCAAACGTATTTAGCTCCGGTTGTCCCTTTGACTACCAGACTGAACGCATCTCTCGGCTTCACAGGTCTATAATCTTGAGGAGGCTCGACGGCAGGTTTTACCTCGTTCGCTTTAACAAGTCGCCGCACAATGGTGTGAACGTTAGCTGGAAGGTTCTTATACTCAGACGCGTCAGAATAGGATTTGTGCAATTGTTCCACGATTTGCTGTACACCAAGGGGCCTCTTTCCACTAGCAAGAATCCATCTCACCGCATCGGTAAGCCCCAATTGCGTAAGAGGGTCCTCGACTTCTACATGGCAGAGAGCCGCAAGATGGACGATATCATTTTGCAGTTTGTTAATGCGCCATTCCAAGGACTCACGGTCTCGAAGCAATTTTACGAGTTCGTCTTGCGCAGCCTCCAAAGTAGCCTTGAGGTTGTACTCATCTATACTCGGAGGTTGGACAGGGAGAAGATCTTCTTCCATAGGAACCACTCCTTCACTCGCTCTTATACACCAAGTGAATTATCACGTCAAGCAGAAAATCACATCATGTGAATACGGCTTCGACTTGGCAGTTAGTAATAGTGGAATGAGCCCGGCAACTTCAATATCGTGAGGGGTGTTCTGGTTTGTTGAAGTCGTGTCTAGAGTATTTTCAGAGAACGCAGCAAAGTGGTGACCAGTTTCGCGGAATCGAGATATTGCGCCAGAACGGATTACTACCAACACCCCAGAATTAGAGGATTGACCAATCAGAATACATTGAGTCAGTCGCCGAGATGAAGTGTTACCCTGTTAACTGAGAGCAAGACGGAATAAAGCGGTCAGCCATGACACGCATTTGGTGTCGTGGCTACTAGCTTCTAAGCTCCTGGGTTGTCGCGCTTTCTAGAATTAACGAGGGAGATCTCCTCCAAAAAGCCTATGGCCCTCTCGAGCGCGGTAGCCTCTATGTTCCAACCGAAACCCTCCGCCTCTCGTCTGATTTCTTCCCTTGTTGCTGAGCCCTTTCTATGGCGAATGATGAAGAACGCCTTGGCAGCAATTGAGAGCTCAACGTAATTCAAATTACTGGCCTGCTTCAGCCGATTCACTGCGTCGTACAACTTGGGAAGCTCCTCATCACCGCTAATTTGGAGCTCCTGGACCATTTCCCTGCCGTCTGCGGTAAGCTTGTAGTCGTGCCTCCTTATCTCGAATCCTGAAGAATCCGCTGCACCGAACCCGACTCTGCTTTCATCAACGAATCCTGCAGCGACCAACTGGCTCAACGCGCCGTCAACGAGAGATGAGTAGGGCCCGTAATAGTGGGCCCGGAAACCGAGCTCCTCCTCATCGCCGCAAAGTAACGCGACGAAATAGCATCGCTTCTGTAGTAGGGTGCGCCCAATGATAACGCCATCCCACGCGTCAATAACGCATAATATGAAGTCATTCGTCTCCAACTGCATCACCTCCTACGGGCATAACAGGCTCGCCGCTCCCGCGGTTCGGTTGCGATTTAGGTTTAAGTATTTCGTTCAGCTCGGGCAGAACCTCTCGTCTGTACGTGTCCAGCCGCTTCCTCTTATCCGGTTCACCAGCCCAGGTAACGGGTGCATAAATGTCCAAATGCTGCTCCTGGATCGCTTGGTCGATTGAATTAAAAAGTGTTGATTCTTGCCGGAATTCTCTCCGCGGACCGTCCGTCCGATCCACAAGGATAGCAGCTTCAGTCCTTGCCGCTGACTTTTGTTTGATAATCTTCGCGATCACAAGGTTTTCATCAACTCCAGGTAAATGCTTCGACATAACCAGCTCAATTTTCCTCTGCAGTTCCTTGACCTTCGCCGCATCCTCCTGCAAAAGCACCATTCGGGCGGACGGCTCCAAATCGTTGAGATTCACTCTGAGCACCCTCTTGAACAAGTTCCGGTTTACCAGCCGTTCAAATAGCTTGTAAGCATATCCTCCGGCGTTGACATCGCCCAGAATAGTTCTCACCAGCTTATCATCGTCCCATTTCAAGAAATTTTCCAGAAACGCAGCCGATCCATCGAAGGAGTATAAATCCTTCAGCCACGTTAAACCATCCATTTTGATGCCCAACTCAATTCCGCGAACAATCATGGAGTCCGTAATGAGCCTGATCTTGTGGCGGTATACCTGGCCTGTCATGTGGTACCGCGCGATCACAAACTGCTCAAGCGTCAGTACACCGTCCTGAGTGATGGCAAGCTCCCTCTGTCCCTGGTCTTCGAGTATGCACAAAGTCTCAATTAGGCGATCGATATCGTAGACCCCGTATTTGACTCCGCAGAAATAGCTGTCTCGTAGAAGATAATCTTGCTTGTCAACATCCATAGGCCCCGACAGAATTGACCTTAAAACCGCATCGCCTCGTTCATCCCTGAGAAGTCCGACAATCTCTATTCGTTCGTCACCACTGAGAGGCCCATCAAGTTCTGTCGAATTGAGGATAATCTGTGCAGTAATCTCCTCGTGTATTTGCTTCTTTCCCGTGACACCCTGCATTACCTCCTCAGACCCATGCGAGAATGGGCCGTGGCCCACATCATGGAGTAGCGCTGCCAGTCGCAGGATTCGAGACTCATGCTGCTTTAGACCCAACTCCCCCGCCACGCGTCCGGCCACGTGCATGGCCCCCATTGAATGCTCAAATCTTGTGTGAAGCGCCCCAGGGTACACGTAAGAGGCGAGAGCGAGTTGTCTTATTCTCCTCAGGCGCTGGAAGAGAGGGGTATCGATGACCTTCAGCTCGTGAGGGTCCCGGTGAATAAACCCATGTATGGGGTCTCGAATTTCGCGTACCGACGACAACGGTCCCCCTCCACCCGAGCACGCTAAAATTAATATACGAGAAGAAAAAGCGAAAGTCAAGGAAAACCCCGGCCCCAGTCAGCGCCTTCTCGATCGCCGGTGATTTGAACCTGCGCGAGGACAGTGGTACGTTAAGCCGATGTCCCAACTTTACAGCGTGCTCCTCACCAGCCTTTCCTTCTTCGTCAACTTGATAAATTAATATACGCATCTCGTCCGATTGAACGAGTAGGTACAAGCTATGGCGTGCTCTTCGTGTCGTGGGTACCGGCTTGGCGAACTAAAGTTTGGACCTGGCTAAGATCCAGTGGATTGAGGCTTAGATGGCTTGGTCGACTTCCAGCTCTTTCCGCATAGCGGCCCTCACATCAAAAATCCTCTTTGCAACTTCCTTACTGGATCTCTGGTAGCTTTCCCCCGCAGTTTTGCTAACGTCTGCGGCAATCTGTGCCGTAACCGCCGCCAATGCGTCGAACGCTTCCTTGGTTTCTCTCTTACATACCATCTCCACGAGCAATCTTGTCTCTTCAAATTTTAGCCACGCATGCGACCATCGCTTGGTACGGTCCGCTCTCGCTTCAGCCAATTGTAGGTTAATCGGTTCCTGCTTCATCCCAAACACGCTTGCAAATCCTACGAGTGAATCATCAATCTCAGCGATCACCTTCGCCGCCGCAAAAAGCACCTCCCGCTTCATCTCCCACCGCTTCTGCCTGTCCCATACGTCACTTGAAATCTTGGCCTCAATTTCCTTCGTCGCCTGGGTGACTGCTTTCATCTGGTCAACGAGCTTATCCACGTCCTCGTGGGTCGCAAGGTTTTCGCCTTTTTTCTTGAGGTAGCTACCAAGGAATGAGCCAACAAACGCACCTACGAGCGTCACAATCCCCCATAAGATGAGCGGTTGCATATTGGCAGCCATTGTACTCCTTTTTATGCACAGTGGTCCGTATTGCCAATTGCGGCAGAGATGAGCCACAGTCAATGATTTGCTGACTGTGGGCCTTTCTTGCCCCGGACGCCGACCCCGGCGGACGCTTCCGCCCGTGATACGTGCACGGCCAGGATGGCCGTGCCACGGTCCCGACCGTGATTGCAAATTCGAGATTGCGGATTCAAGAAGCGGCGGACGGGATGATTGGATTCCCGATTTCTCGGGAATGACGGCATCAAGGCTACCACCCGCATCGATCCCGAAGAACCCACGACACAAAATGCGTGGTGGCTACCAGCTGAAGAAGAACGTCCATGCCGCAAATAAAAGAACCGCTAGGCCGGAGGCTTGCTGCCGCCCAAGCGACCCGCGCCGAGAGCCAGTCCGAGGCCCACCCCCACCAGCAGGGTGAGAGCCCCCGACGCCCCCAGCCGGGTGTCGAGGAAAAGGATTCGGAGCAGGATCAGCACCGAGACGACGAGCGTGCCCGCCGAGAGCGCCCACCACGCCCACACATCGCCTCGGCGATAGGGGCCGAGGGTGATAGCCAGGAAGAGCGTCGCGAAACCGGCTGCGAAGGCGGCCGCCGTTGCCCGACGCGCCCGCACCGCAGTCGCCACCTCCGGCCTCCCAGCCGATAGGTCGGCCAGGCTGGCAGGGCCGATCCGGTCCCCGGCCGAGATGTAGGCGCGACCCAATGAAACGAGACTTGCCAGCAGCAACAGAGCACCTACTACCACAAGAATGATCCAGCTCGCCGTCTTCATGTCTGCCTCCTTGATGGTTACACTCTGGGTTTCCGGCGGAGGTCCGCGCTGACACAATTCCGAATAAAACCGCTTGGTCCGAGCGATGGACCTGGCCCGCAGCGATCGCTCCGCAAGATGCCCGCCCAGCTCATGTTTAGGCTGACTTGAATAAAACCGGTGCTGGTCAGCCGAAGATGCGGTTGACGCATTGTCTCCGATTTGTGCGCCCATGTGCAAGGGGGACTAAACTGCTCGGGTGTCCCACACACGCCGCTGGGGCGCTGCCCGTGCAGTATTGATCTCACTGCTAGGTACTGCCCAAGTTCGGAGGAACCATCATCCCGTCGATACGCGGGTGGCGCCTACGTTTCGAACTTTGGAATGTAGGCGATATAAAATTTGAAATTAGGTGAGTGTTTTCTTCCGACCTTGTGGTTTGGGCCGGAGACCTAAACCCATACATCGCAAAAAATGCGACGTATGGGCCACCCGCGCATTGACCGTGGCTACTCCTGTCTGGAAAATCGGGTACAGAAACCCCATGAACCGCGCGACGAGTGGGCGCGTCAGCCGGTAGGTTCCCTGCGCCCTAAACTCCTCCGCACTTCGGCTGACCGCCGCTCCAAGTTCATTGCTATCCCATTTTCAGCACAACTTCGTAGAAGGTGTCCAGCACCTGTCCGTGTTAGGCACATATCAGACTCGCGGGCATTCTGAATTCAGCGGATACCTTCCTCGGGCGAACAAGCGCAAGGGCTTAACCAACGGCTGGCTCTGAGATGGAATGTGAATTGAAGAGCATTTGTCTACGAACTGGACTAAATCCCTCCACAACAGAGACGAATACCCATTGTGTGTGAGTGCCTTACATCAATTAAACGCTTTAAAAGTAGCACCTTGGCGCTTCTCCAGTAGCGCCCATGGCTTTGGCCCTACCCGTGCGTCGTCACCTCCGGACGAGAAGGATGTGTTCGGATGTGGAGTTCGATGCAGTTGAAAAAACCGGCTACCGTGGGGAGTTACGAATCCCATCAGCCTAATCCATTTGTACCTATGGGTTCGGTACTTGGCCGGCCACTTCCTCTCTTTCCCGGCGCACGGCCCACGCAGATTCGCCTTCGCGTCGGGTTGCCGGAAAGGGCTAGGAGCGCCAGCGAAGAACCAACTTTGATATTGCAGGGCGTGAAGCCGCGAGCTCTCTCTCGGCTTCTCCGTTGAGATGTGGAGGTAAGTAACGAAGTCTAATCGCGCGGCCATTTTTGGCTGCTGGGGAGAAGGAGATACTATGTTGAAGACATTGATCAAGTTGTTAGTTTGTTGCGCATGCGTCAGCTCAGTGCGGGCGCAAGACATTAAGCTTTTCAACCAGGATGTTCAGGTGCACGGGTTCGCGTCGCAAGGATTCGTGAGCACGGACGGAAACAACTGGCTGACCATGAAAACGGGTGATATCGGTAGCGGGCAATTTACCGATTTTGGCGGCAATGCTTCCATCCAGGTCACCGACAAGTTCCGTATTGGAGCGCAGATCTATGATCGGAATCTCGGGCAGTTGGGGAAGTGGCATCCCCAACTCGACTGGGCAGTGGCGAGCTACAAGTTCAAACCCTGGTTCGGAATTCGCGGCGGAAAAGTGAAGACGGCCCTGGGTCTCTACAATGACACTCAGGATCTTGACTTCCTACACACATTTGCTTTGCTGCCGCAAAGTGTCTATCCCACCGACCTGCGCGATGTCACTATCGCTCACGTGGGAGGCGACGTGTTTGGGGACGTCTCCGTGGGCAGGAAGGGCGGGACACTCTCATACACCGCTTATGCCGGGCACCGCGGAGACAGCCGGTACGGCGGGTACGCCTATCTCATTGGACATAGCTTCAACCGGATGGGAGGACTTCAGTATGGTGGCGATCTGCGCTGGGCCACGCCCCTCAAGGGATTGCTGGTTGGCGTATCACGGCTGAACGAAGACGTCTCCGCTCATTTTGGCGAGGGCACGCCGGGCGCGACAACGCTGCAGAGCAAGACTGCCTGGACGAACCAGTACTACGCCCAGTACACCTGGAAGAAACTCGTCGTGGACTCGGAGTATCGCCACTACTTTTTGGATGCCACCATCAACGCTGGCCCCCAGTTTCAAACCGATGTGAAGGGCTGGTACGTGGCGGGTTCTTACCAGATTGCAAAGCGCGTACAACTCGGCTCCTACTACTCGCGCTACGCGATCAACGTTCCCGATAATTTTTTGATCCCTGCAGGAAACGGATTTGACCACGACAAGGTGGTCACCGCGCGGTTCGATCTGAACCGTTTTGTGAACATCAAGGTGGAAGGCCATTTCATGCATGGGTACGGTCTTCCGGACGACTATCCGAACGGCTTTTACAGCGTGGACAACCCGCAAGGGCTGAAACTTAACACGAAAGCGTTGGTCATCAAGACGAGCTTTAAATTCTGAGCTGACGAGGAGCCATGACAAAGGAGAAACAGATCATGAAACTATCACGAATTACCTATATTGTTGCGATTGTGCTCTTTGCCTCGGGAAATGTCTGGGCGCAAAGCGGGAGTTACAAAATCATTGTCAATCCCGCGAACCCGGCGACGTCGATCAGCAAGGACGAGGTGTCGCGCATTTTCCTGAAGAAAAGCACGAAGTTTCCGGATGGACGCGGTGCCTCGCCAGTGGATCTTCCCGTGAACTCTTCGATTCGAGAGAGTTTCTCGAAAAACGTTCTTGGGAAGCCCGCTTCCGCGGTGGACGCCTACTGGCAACAGCAGATTTTCTCGGGGAGAGACATTCCTCCGCCCCAGAAAAGCGAGGCCGCCGCGATCAATCTTGTGCGCTCCAATGAAAACGGTATCGCCTACGTTTCGGCTGGGGCCGACATCGGAGGACTGAAAGTCATCACTGTAGGTGACTAACGGCAAACACACGCAGTCCCGGGAGGTGCCGAATACGCGCCCTCCACGGGACATGCGGACTTTGAAGGGCGGTCGGAAGCCTGGGCTATAGAAGGATGTCGAAAGGCAAGAGGTTCGAACATCTGGACACGGGCCAGTCGAGGTGACCGGGAATTCGAGGAGAAACAATGTTTAATAAGCTCTCATTTCGCTACAAGATGCTGATTGCACCTGCTCTAGCCGTAATTGCCTTCTGCATCGTACTTCTTGTGACTCTCACGCTGGGCAAGCACAGTGTCAGCAAACTGCAAGAAGTACAAAACGGATACTACCCTTCGGTGGAGATGAGCCAGGACCTTGACTCCGATCTGGGCGCAATCCAGCGCGGGCTGCAGGATGCTGTGGCTGCGAAGAACGCCGAGGCTCTCGCCGAAACAGATGCGATGCGCGACAAGTTTATGCAGCGGCTGGGCGACGGAAAGAACAATCCTTTGCTGGATCGTCCCGACCTCGATCAATTGCAATCTGACATGAGTGACTACTACACGACGGCACGGCAGACTACGGAGCGCATGATTAGCGGTGCCGGAGAGGGGGATCTCGTTGCGTCACTCGGCACCATGCGCAACAAGTACAACGCTATAAGGGACAAGCTACAAGCCAACAAAAAGCGCGACAAAGCTGCGATCACTAACGCCTTCGACGAAACTCGTAAGGCACAGGGCCGCGCCTTAGCCCTCATCGCGGCGACAATTTTGATCTGCCTGATTCCCATGATTGCGTTGTCTTGGCGGCTGACAAGGGCAGTGACCCGGCCGTTGCTCGAAGCTGTGCGAGTCGCCGACGCAATGGCGCAAGGTAACTTGGCCCCCAGCATCGAGGTTGCGACGTCGGACGAAACCGGCCAAATGTTGGGGGCTTTGCTCTCCATGTCGCAACGGCTGGCGGTCACGCTGGGGGAGGTTAAGAATGTGTCGAATGCATTGGCTTCGGCCGCCACGCAGGTGAGTTCCGTGGCGCAGAGTGTCTCCCACGGGACGAGCGAGCAAGCGGCGTCGGTCGAAGAGACCACCTCAAGCCTGGAAGAAATGAGCGCTTCCATCACCCAAAACGCCGAGAACAGCCGTGAGACCGAGAAGATGGCCCTCCAGGTCATCAAGCATGCCGAGGAGAGCGGCACGGCGGTGAAGGAGACCGTGGAAGCCATGAAGGAGATTGCCGCAAAGATCTCCATCGTCGAGGAAATCGCTTACCAGACCAACCTGCTGGCGCTGAACGCCGCGATCGAAGCGGCGCGCGCCGGCGAGCACGGCAGGGGTTTCGCCGTCGTCGCCACGGAAGTCCGCAAGCTCGCGGAACGCAGCCAGAAGGCCGCTCAGGAAATCAGCGGTCTGGCAAGTTCGAGCGTGAAAATCTCCGAGCGCTCAGGCAGCCTGTTGACCGAACTGGTGCCGACTATCAAGAAGACCACCGAGCTGGTGCAGGAGGTCTCCGCGGCTTCCAACGAGCAGTCGTCCGGTGTCGGCCAGATCAACCGTGCTATGAGCCAGGTGGATCAGGTGACCCAGCAGAACGCTTCATCGGCGGAAGAACTCTCCTCGACGGCGGAAGAGATGGCTTCGCAAGCCGAGTCGTTGCAGCAACTGATGAGCTTCTTCCATTTTGGCGAGCATAGCGAAGCGGAAGTGCCTCGGCCGCGTAGCAGCGGGTCCAGGGGTGAGGTAGCTTATCACGCCCCCGCTACACCCGCCCCAGCGGTCTTGACAGCTGCGGGAACCCGATTCGCCGTTCAAGAGGCCAATCCCTCCCCGGTGGAGAGCAAACCGGATGGTTCCGGGAGACCCAACGGTTCCGGCAAGCCCAATGGCTCCGCCAAACCCTCGGTCGGTCGTCATGCCCACGAGTTCGTACAATTCTAAGGAAGGAAGGTGGACTGATATGACCGACGCACTGGAAGCCAGGGAACAGACTCAGTTCCTGACCTTCCTGCTGGCCGAAGAGCTATACGCGGTCAATATTCTCCGGGCGCGGGAGATCATCGAATACGACACCCCTACCCGGGTCCCCAACATGCCCGCCAGCATCCGCGGGGTCATCAACCTGCGGGGTGCGGTGGTTCCGGTGATTGATCTGGCATTGTGTTTCGGTCTGCGCGACAGCCGCGTGACCAAGCGCACTTGCGTGATCATCGCCGAGGTCGAAGTCAGCGGCGAGCGGCTGGTGATGGGCCTGATGGCCGATGCGGTCAGCCAGGTCATTGACCTGCTCCCCGCTGACATCGAAGCGCCGCCCGCTTTCAGTGCGCGCGTGCGGGTCGATTTCCTGAAGGGGCTCGGCAAGATCGGAAAAAAATTCGTCCTCATCCTGGATCTGGATCGCGCCCTGACCACCATTGACCTGCGTTCGGTGGCGGAGGCGCAAAACGCCGTCTTCACTCCCGAGGGGAGTGGGCGCAGCCGGCTCCGGCGGTCAAATGACACCGCCGTGTGGAACGGCTGATCCATGCGCCGTGCGGGCCCGAGCGAGTAGCCACAGTCAGTGGTTTGCTGACTGTGGGCCTTTCTTACACCGAACGCCGACTCCAGCGGACGCTACCACCCGGCTATGCTTCCCCAATAAAGGAAAGAGCCCACGGTCAAGACGGCATTGACCGTGGCTACTCATATCCTCGGAAACTGGAAGTCACTTGGCCGTATAGTCGGCTTACCGCTCTTGTGACCTGGCGTTTGGCGGCGATGACCCAAAAGCAAGGTGAGGCCGTTATACATCCAAGTGAGTTCTTTCCGAGTTTGCCGTCACTCGGCAAGCGGGTGGCGCCTACGTTCCGAACTGTGGAAAGTAGGCGACACAAAAACTTGAGGTTAGGTGAGCGTTTTCTTCCGACCTTGTCATTTGTGCCAGAGACCTAAACCCATACATGGCAAAAAAAGCGATCCCGCAATGCGGGAGGCCTCCCGCGAGGATGAGAAAAGCCCACAGTCAGAAAGGCCCTAACTGTGGCTACCAGATCCCAGCCTCTCTTTTGCCCCCAAAAGCATATCTGATTTTGATAAAGTTCTTGCCCAGCAGCGTCGCGCCGTGCAAGGAGAAATTGCCCATGAAACGCCTTCAGAAATCTTCGCTCTACTTCCTCGTTACCTGCTTAATAGCCATTGCCATCGCACGAGCCGCGCAGCCAGAGGGCACGGGCTCTCCTTCAATGCTGCTTCGCGAAGGGTGGGCCATACAATCTTCGGCCGACGTGCACGAAACCGGTGGCGCGATTTCCACTCCGGGATTCAAGGCGCGGGATTGGTATCCGGCGACGCTGCCCTCCACCGTGCTGAGCACGCTCGTCAAGGATCGCGTCTATGCCGATCCCTACACGGGCGTGAACCTGCGCTCCATTCCCGGAACCAGCTATCCCATCTTCCGCAATTTCTCGGAATTGATGATGCCGCCCGGCAGCCCCTTCCTGCACTCCTGGTGGTTTCGCACCGACTTCCAGATTCCTGCCGAAGACCGCGGCAAAACGCTGTGGCTGAATTTCGATGGCATCAACTACCGCGCCAACGTTTGGATGAACGGCCGCCAGATCGCCTCCGCCGACAAATTGGTGGGCACCTGGCGATTGTTTAATTTCGATGTCACCGCCGCGGCCCGGCCCGGTGAAACGAACTCGCTCGCCGTGGAAGTTTTTCCGCCGCAACCGCACGACCTCGCCATTACGCTGGTGGACTGGGCTCCCATGCCGCCCGACAAGGAGATGGGCATCTGGCGCGATGTCCACCTCACGGCCACCGGGCCCGTCGCGTTGCGTTTCCCCGTCGTGCTCTCCAAGCTCAATCTGCCTTCCAACGACCAAGCTGAACTGACGGTGAGGGTGGAACTGCAAAACTCCACCAGCCACGCCATCGAGGGAACACTGAAGGGAAAGATTGAGAACATCGAGTTCTCGCAACCCGTGCAGCTTGGGCCGAACGAAACCAAGTTGGTTCGCTTCACGCCGGAAAATTTCGCGCAACTCAAACTGGCGAACCCGCGCCTCTGGTGGCCTGCCCAAGTGGGCCCACAAAATCTCTATCCACTCGACCTGCAATTCGAGGCCGGCGGGCAAGTCTCGGACACCAGCCACATTAACTTTGGCGTCCGCCAGGTGACCTCCGAGATTGATGGCAAAGGGCACCGCGTGTACCACATCAACGGGAAAAACATCCTGATCCGCGGCGCGGGCTACAGCTTTGACCTGCTGCTGCGTTCCTCGCCGGAGCGGCAGGAGGCGCAACTGAAATACGTTCGCGACCTGAACCTGAACGCCATCCGGATGGAGGGCAAGCTGGAGGACGACCATTTTCTCGAGCTCTGCGATCAGCTCGGAATCCTGGTGATGCCGGGATGGTGTTGCTGCGACCAGTGGGAGAAATGGGGGGACTGGGATTCCGAGAACGAGCAGGTGGCAGCGGCGTCGCTGCGCGACCAGATTCGCCGCATCGAGCGGCATCCCGCGGTGTTCACCTGGCTGAATGGCAGCGACTTTCCGCCTCCACCCAAAGTGGAAAGCATGTATCTCCAGATTCTGAAGGACAGCGATTGGCCCAACCCTACCGTATCGTCGGCGTCGGGAAAATCAACCACCGTCGGGCAGAGTGGCGTGAAAATGACCGGCCCTTACGAATACGTCGCGCCCTCGTTTTGGTATCTCGATACCAAATACGGCGGGGCGTTCGGCTTTAATACCGAGACCAGCCCCGGCCCGGCGATTCCGCCCATCGAAACTCTGCGCCTCATGCTTCCGGAAGACCATCTCTGGCCCATCGACTCTGTGTGGGAATACCACGCCGGAGGAATGTCGGACACGCTCGGCGTTTTCACGGAAGCGCTCAATAAGCGCTACGGTCCGTCGAATTCCGTGGAAGAATTCTCCCGCAAAGCCCAGATTCAGGCCTACGAGGCCCACCGCGCCATGATGGAGGCGTACGGTCGCAACAAATACACTTCCACCGGCGTGATCCAGTGGATGCTAAACAACGCCTGGCCCGGCATGATTTGGCATCTGTACGATTGGTACCTGCGCCCCGGCGGCTCCTACTTTGGCGTTAAGCGCGCCTGCGAGCCGCTGCACGTCCAATATTCCTATGACGACCGCTCCATTGTGGTTGTGAATTCCTATTACAAATCTTTTCCCGGCCTCAAACTTACGGCGAAGGTTTACAACCTCGACATGACGGAAAAGTTTTCGCGGGAATCTACCGTGGACGCAGAGCCCGACAGCAGCACGCGCGCGTTTACTTTGCCGGAGATCGACGGACTGAGCCCAACTTATTTCGTGAGTTTGGCGCTCGAATCCTCAGGGAAACTGGTGAGCAGAAACTTCTACTGGCTTTCGACACGGGCGGAGACGCTCGACTGGGATCGATCGGACCGCGATGAGAGTGGTCAATACCAAATCTCCACTTGGACTCCCACAAAAACTTTTGCCGACTACACGGCGTTGGATACTCTGCCTCCGGTCGATCTGGAAGTGACGGCGCAATCCGTGCGCGGCGAAGCTGAGAGTTCCACCACGGTCACTTTGCGCAATCCCAGCAAGACGCTCGCTTTCGGAATCCGGCTGAAGGTGAACCGCGCCACCAGCGGGCGCGTCGCCCGATATGTTCCCAGGGACGATGAGGTGCTGCCCGTGCTGTGGCAGGACAATTATTTCTCGCTGCTGCCGGGCGAAAGCCGCCAAGTGACTGCAACTTACCAAACAAAAGATCTCGGCCGGTCTTCGCCAGCCGTGGAGGTGCAGGGCTGGAACGTGAAGTCGAAAATTATCCAGCCTTGAGAGGCACTGCGTCGGAACCGTGGAGCATGAAGATCTTAGTTACAGGTAGCAGCGGTCATTTGGGCGAGGCGTTGGTTCGCACGCTGAGAGAAAGAAACCCCGAAGTCATCGGTGCCGACATTGTTCCATCAGATTTCACGAACGAGGTCGGATCAATAGTTGACCGGTTTTTTGTCAAACGATGCATGGAAAGTGTAAACGCTGTGATCCACACTGCGACCCTGCACAAACCCCATGTCATCACGCACAGCCGGCAGAGCTTCGTTGACACCAACATCACGGGTACGCTCAATCTTCTGGAAGAGGCCGCGCGTGCCGGTGTTGGCTCGTTTGTCTTTACCAGCACGACCAGTGCCTTCGGCAGCGCGCTGACACCGCCGCCTCAAAGCCCCGCGGCGTGGGTCACCGAGGATGTCAAGCCCGTTCCGCGAAACATCTATGGCGTAACCAAGACTGCGGCGGAGGACATTTGCGAGTTATTCCACCGGAATCATAGTCTCGCGTGCCTCATCTTGAGAACCTCGCGCTTTTTTCCTGAAGAGGATGACAGTGAAGAGACGCGACAGGCCTACGAGGATGACAATGCCAAGGTGAACGAGTTTCTTTACCGGCGCGCGGACCTCGAGGATGTGGTGAGCGCGCATCTGCTCGCACTCGAGAAGGCTCCCGCAATCGGCTTCGGTCGTTATATTGTCAGCGCGACCACACCCTTTACGCGGGAGGATCTGGTCGACTTGCGCGCCCATGCGCCCCTGGTGGTGAAGCGAAGGATTCCCAACTATGAGGCTGAGTACGCGCGGCGTGGCTGGAAGATGTTTCCCGGCATCGACAGGGTGTACGTAAACGAACGAGCCAGAAACGAATTGGGCTGGCAACCGCGATACGATTTCAAGTACGTTCTCGATCTGCTGAAAGCTGGCGTTGACCCGCGCAGCACGCTTGCGCGCGCCGTGGGGTCAAAGGGCTACCACTCCCGCAAATTTGCGGAAGGGCCGTACCCCGCGGAATGACGCTCAATGTCGTTCGTCGGATTTGAAACCCCTTCCATTCGTCATGCAACCAGTGTTAATGCCATGTGGGCACGGGATGGCCTTCGATTTTGGCGATAGCTTCCTCCGCGATGTATTTGACGCGCAAATGTTGGACAGTTTTCAGCGCGGGAATTGCGTCGCGCGCGTCCGGCCCGATTTCGCCCAGGGCA
The DNA here is from genome assembly GCA_041481635.1 of Terriglobia bacterium. Taxonomy (GTDB): domain Bacteria; phylum Acidobacteriota; class Terriglobia; order UBA7540; family UBA7540; genus DASYXZ01. The sequence goes on from JBGPCF010000097.1 coordinate 24,364, forward strand.
TTCACGATGTTGCGCATCACCTGCACGTCGGCGTTGGACAAATCGAGCGGGTGCGGAACCTGAAGCGCTTGTGCAAGTGCGGGCACGGCGGTTTTGGCGGACGCTCCCATTTGCCCGAGGGCCAGCGCCGCGGACATTCTCACCGTGGGCTCGGGGTCCTGCAATGCCGCGCAGAGTTCAGGAATCGCCACGGCGGCGCCGCGTCCCATGCCGCGCAGGGCGAGCGTGGCGCACTCTCTCACCTCCAAATTTTCATCCTTCAAGAGTTTTGCTACCGTCCCCGCGGCGGATGAAGCTCTGGCGCCAACTCGGGAAATTGCCCAGGCAGCGGCTGCGCGCACTTCGAGATCCGAACCGGTGAGCGCCCCCACAAGCTCGGCCAGCGCCGGCGCGGCATCCGCGTCAAAGGCTCCAATGGCGCACAAAGTTTCTGCTCGCGCGCCATTCTGCGAACTCTTGAGTTGCGCCAGGTAATAGCTTAGCGGCTTCCCGCGATATGTCACACCGGCGATCGCAGGATGAGTTGGGATGGCTTCCTCGGGCGTTTCATAACGAGGCAGTCCAGCCCCGGTGGTGTTGACCATTGCCTCTCCGTTTTCGATTCGCGCCAACACCACGCCGTCCACGCCCAGGTTGTAGCCACTCGATTGGCTGTCTTTGCCCACGCAAGTGAAGCTGAGCGTGTGGCGGCCTTGTGCCAGTTTGAACCAGCCCAGGCGATGGTCGACGCCAACAAAAATTTCCGGCTGGTAGTTGTGGATTATTTCCACCGGAGGCTCCTGCGCCTGGAGCGGCCCCCAGGTAACCATGGACGAGTTGGTCTGCTTGCCGTCGAGCGTGGCCACGTAATCGCCGTAGTCCGGCGCTTGCGCGATCTGGGCGATCACTTCGTAAAAGCCGTCTTTGGGAACGTCAAAGGGAATGTTCATTTTCGATCCCGCGCCTTGCCCCTGCAGGAAGAGCAGATCCTTCGACCAGAAAACTTCCTTCTGCACTGAAGCCTCGCCCTTTTCCGTGGTGGCGTCTTTCAGGTTATCTTCCACCTCAATTTGGAGAGCGTTGCCGAGCGGCAGGCGCGCCGCACCGTAGGGCGGCTCAGGCAAATCCTGGTTCACACCTTTTTGATACCAGAAGGCCACGCTGGAAAAGTAGTCCGCGCGCTCCTCGAAGCCGGAGCGGGCCGTGCCGTCGGAGTTATACGTCCAACCAAAATGCTCAATCCCCACTCGCAACGATTTCGTAAAAGGGACGGGATCGGACACATGCCATCGATAGCCCGTGAGCCGCGCGCCAAAGCCCTCGCCCTCTGCCACCGGGATGCCGGTCCACGCGCCGTCCGAAACGCGCAGCCCCCAGGCGTCGTTGAAATAATCTTCCGTGCCCGTGCCCTCGATGCGCGGCTTGGGCTCGCCGTCCACGTAAAACATGTCGTCGCCCTCCCCGAACCATCCCATCTGGGTCTGCACAATGTTGAGCACCGAGCCCACATACTGGCCCGCGCCCTGGATATTCAGCAGCGTATAAA